>NZ_CBTJ020000009.1 GCF_001051235.1 Candidatus Competibacter denitrificans Run_A_D11
TGAAAAGTCCTGGTCTACTTTGCTTAATGGTGTCGTCATCGTCAATGCTCCTGACACGTCAGTGTCCTCGTTTCCTACAGTGGAGCATTTACACAATCAAATTTATAGTCTCTCAGCAACCGCAATACTTCCTCCCCGCTGGATCGGGTTCACCGCCAGTTCACGGCCACTCGTCCTAATGCGCTGTGGGTCGCTGATTTCACGTACGTCTTAACCGGACAAGGCTTCGTCTATGTCGCCTTCGTTATCGACGTTTTCGCACGCTACATTGTCGGCTGGAACGTCTCGCGCACCGCCCGAACAGAGTTCGTGCTCGACGCCCTAGAGCAAGCCCTTCACGCACGTAAACCCCTTGATCAGGGTTTGATCCACCATAGCGACCGTGGGGTGCAATACGTCTCAATCCGCTATACCGAGCGCTTGGCCGAGGCGGGGATCGAACCCTCGGTCGGCAGCGTAGGCGATTCCTACGACAACGCCCTTGCTGAAACCATCAATGGGCTGTACAAAACAGAGGTCATCCACCGACAATCCTGGAAGAACCTAGAGGCGGTCGAATGGGCCACCCTGGCTTGGGTTCACTGGTTTAACCAGCATCGGTTGCTGGAGCCGATAGGCTACCGGCCACCTGCTGAGGCGGAAGCCGCTTATTATCAACAACGCCATGAGTCTGCCATGATGGCTTGACTCACAACAAGCAGCCTCCCACAAACCCGGTGCGATTCAGTTTGAAACAAGCGGTGGGAAATGTAGCCACGATCCCCGATGAGCTTGCCGGTCAGTCCTTGGGTCAGATCGGGCACGGGTTGGCGGTCGTCCACGTTGCCAGGGGTGATGCGGAAGGCCAAGAGTTCTCCCCGATCATTGACAACCAAGTGTAATTTGAAACCATAAAACCAACCCATGGAGGTTTTGCCCCGGCGGGCCACCTGCTTGAAGACCTTGTGGCTGTGAATACGACGGTTGTGGCAGACCACCAGGGAGGTCGCATCAATGAAAGTGATTCCGGTGTCTTCACCCCGGCGGGTGTGGAGGTAGATACACAGTGGCATCAATACTGTGGGAATCAACGCCACAAAGCGGTTGTAGCTTAACAGGTGAGGGAATTCACCCTGGCCGTGCCGACACAGGTGCAATAGGTAAAACGCCTTGAAGTTGCGGTAGTGGGACTGATGAAAGTGGATCAAGATCGTCATGATTTCGCTGAGGAGCCGACGGTGTCAATCCGGTAGAAAAACTCGGCAGAATTCATTGACGCCACAAAACAGGCCTTCTAAGCTCATGGTGTGGCTCCTGAAGCAGTGGGTTTGGTCACCTGGAACCTTAGCAGGTTCCGCTCCAGGAGCTACGCCTCCTTAACCTTAGCCGGAACTGACGTTTGGTTAGACCGTGATTGAGCAAACCTGGCCCCGGCAGTGCGTGTGAAGTGCGGGGCTTTGCTGAGGACTCGATCAGTGGATTCCATCAGGGACTCTAGGGCGTGTCGTCAAATAGGGCGGGGGTGGGTATACTGGATGAAGGGTTAGGATTTTGAAAGGAAGGATGGGGCGATGATTCGACGGTATGCGTTACGAGATGACCCATGGGAGCGGATTCAGGATCGGCTGTCGGGGCGTCCAGAGACGGTGGGGGTAACGGCCCGCGATAACCGGTTATTTGTGGAGGCGGTGCTGTACCGCTATCGCTCAGGATCGGCCTGGCGAGATTTGCCAGCACGGTTTGGGGATTGGAAGAACGTGCATCGTCGGTTTGGCCGCTGGGCGGAACGTGGGGTTTGGGCAGCCGTTTTCAACGACCTAGCGGGTGATGCCGACAACGACTACGCGATGATCGATAGCACCATCGTTCGTGCCCACCAGCACAGCGCTGGCGCGAAAAAAAAGCGGGCGAAGACCCGGCCATCGGCCGAAGCAAAGGCGGATTGAGCACGAAAATTCACGCCCTAGTTGATGCCTTGGGCAACCCCATCGCGTTCCATCTCAGCCCGGGCCAGCGTGCGACCTGGAAGGTGCGGATCGCCTACTGCCGGGCCTGGCGGCGGACACCCTGCTAGCTGATAAAGCCTATGATGCCGATCAGCGGGTGATTGAACCCTTGCGCCAGGCTGGAAAAACCGCCGTCATTCCCCCCAAAGCCAACCGTAAAATCCAGCGCTCTTACGACAAGGAACTCTACAAAGCGCGCCACCTCGTCGAAAATTTCTTCTGCAAACTCAAACTATTCCGCGCTATCGCCACCCGCTATGACAAAACCGCTCGCAATTTCCTCGCCGCCATCCATTTGGCCTCCACCGTGATCTGGCTTATTTGACGACACGCCCTAGCAAATCGGGAGCGCCCATGTATGCCGGGGGATGGTTACTAAATCTCTGGTTAATTCATATTTTTTATGCGTGATGTACTCTTAACGATTATTATCTCAGGCGGTTTAATCTGGGGATTTTTTTCAGCTCCAGTTTCTATCTTGGTCTTAAATTGGATATGTTTTCAACGGCCTTACGACTTTTCTTGGGGATTGTGGAATAATCTTCCGGTATTTAAAATTGCATTAGGTGTTGCGGTTTTCTCCAACCTTATTTACGGACGAATATTTTTTCGATTTCCATTTATACTGGTAATTTATCTTGCCATTCTGGGTTGGGCAGCATTAAGCTGTTTTTTTGCCTATAATTCTAATTATGCATGGGATTTTTATAAGAATTTCCTTCCATCAATGCTATTTACACCGATATTAATGTTTTCCACGATTCATAGTATTAGTCTTTGTAAATGGGTAATTTGGGTGGCGGCTGCGGGAATTGGTTTCAATGCTTTTAAAGTGGGTCTTACAATAACGGCTAAAGGTGGTGGCCATATCACTGACCAAATCAATGGTTTCGTGGGCGATAATAATATGCTTGGCCTAGTTTGCTGCATTATAGTTGCCGTTTTGATGGGTTTGAGGGGAACTTTGCCAAAAAATAAATGGATAATGCTCCTCTTTTATATTTTTATCATGTTTATTTTACTATGTATTATATATACTAAATCTCGTGGCGCTTTACTAGCATTAAGTATCACTTTTATTTCTATGGCTTTTTTAAGCGGTAAATTAATTCGTTCTTTATTTTTCTTAGTTGTAATTATTGCATCTGGTTATTTTCTTATACCATCTAATAATTTTGACCGGCTCTCTACTCTAGATAATTTAAAAGACGATACATCCGCAGTAGGGCGATTTGAAAATTGGGAATTATCCTGGCAGGAGGCTTTGAGATATCCATTCTTTGGTGTAGGGCCTGAGAATCACATTATTTATAATAAATCTATTTCTACTTCAGTACAAACTCGCGTAGCTCATAGCGTTTATTTTCAAGTCTTAGGAGAATTAGGTTTTGTTGGACTCGGTTTGTATTTGTGGTTTATGGGGCTGGGTCTATGGACGTTGTTTAGGACATGGAGATTTATGATTTTTGTAGCTATTGATAACCCTGATTTGACTTGGGTTCGAGATGTCGCTCTCTGGATGATATGCGGTTATATGGGTTATATTCTCGGTGCTGGATTTCTGAATACATTTTATATCGAGTTCCCTTGGTATGTAATTTTTTATGGTAGTATGCTCCAGCCTTTAGTTACTATAGAGTTATCTCAGCGTAAAAAACTGATGATTTTTAATAATTGATATAGGTGCTTATAATAAAGAGCAGACTTTACAGATTTTAGAGGTAACTCAAGTTGCTATCTCCGAAGCTATCGGTCATCTTATGCACAAGAAATAGAGGTTGTTACCTGCTTAATACATTAAAAACTTATGAAAATATATCGACAACTTTATCATGGGAATTAATTATCGTTGATAATGCCTCAACTGATGAAACTCGACAAATACTAAATAAATTTGCTTCTAATACGGATATCTGTGTGCATGTAATTTCAGAACCTAAGGTTGGGTTGTCTCGCGCAAGAAATGCAGGGTGGCAATATGCAAAGAGTGAAGTAATTATTTTTAGCGATGATGACTGTTATCCACAATCTGATTTTATCGATGCGATTTGGAGTAATTTTACCGAAAATTGGGTTGATTACATCGGTGGAAGGATCTTGCTTTACGATCCAAAAGATTTCCCCATTACGATTCAGTTACGTGAAGATAGATACGATCTTCCTCCAGGGAGCTTTATTGAGTCTGGGTTAATTCAAGGGGCTAATATGGCGTTTCGACGTAAGGTACTCTTGAGAGTTGGTGGATTTGACGAGTTTTTAGGAGCAGGTACTAATTTGCCAGGTAGCGATGATACAGACATAATAAATCGAGCCTCTGCTGTCGGATTTTGGGGTGCCTATGATCCAAGACCTGTCGTTTTTCATCATCACCGACGTCAAACTCAAGAGCAAGTCGCCACTTTGATGCGTTCTTACGATATTGGTCGGGGTGCGTATTATATGAAGGCTACTTTAGACAAAACCCGACGTAGCCAAGTTTCTAGACAATGGTATTGGCGTACAGTAATACCTGCTTTACGCTCACGACGTGGCGCACAGAAGCTTTTTTACGAGATGATGGGCGCAATTCGATATCTTATCTGCCAGGTCAGAAATTAATTAATCATCTAGGGTATTCATATGTATACCACAGTAATCATGATCAATCGAAACGGTGGAACCTTTCTGCGTGATGCTTTGCAGACTTGCCGTGCAGATCTTGAGGCTACATGGCAATCCAGGCAGGATTTTGAATTGCTAGTTGTTGATAATGGCTCAACCGATGATTCTTTATCGGTGATTAAGGCCGAGATTAGCTCGGCTCCTTTTAAGGCACGCATCATAGAAGAACTCTCGCTTGGCGTAAATTCGGCGAGAAATGCTGGGCTTAAAGAGGCCACCGGTGATTTTTTAATCTTTGTTGATAGTGATATCCGCTTTCATTCTGGCTGGCTGGCAGCTTATCTAGGAGCTGCAGATCGCTATCCAGAAATTGAGGTTTTCGCTGGATGTGTGCAGATTGGCTTAATAGAGGGAGCAATACCTAACTGGCTGGACCTTACAGGGCCATGGAAGCGCAGCTGCATCGTGGTGCAAGCCGATTTTGGCAAAGACCCAGCTGTTTTTCAGATCACACCAAATTGTGGTCCTGTGGGGCCTAATATGGCATTTCGCCGCTCTATATTTGAGCGTGCAGGCACTTTTGACATTCAATTTGGCCTTCGGCCAGGATCTTTAGTCGCTGGAGCAGAAGCTGAATTTTTCGACCGACTTTCCCATTTTGATGCCTCTTTTGCATGGGTACCTGATGCGGTAGTGGACCATCCGTTAAAACGCCAGCAAATCAATCGTCTGTATTTTCTCAACCGCTTGCATGGTATTGGGCGTGTAACTGCTCGGATTGCATGTATGCGCGGGACGCCTGCAAAGCGGTTATTTGGGTTAACATTATATCGTGTCCCAGAATTGTTTTGTGCTCTCCTTGCTTGGCTTCGTGCAACTTTACAGGCAGATTCTTGCCGAGCTTTCTATTATCAAGGAGAAGTCTACGTTTTGGTCGGTTATCTCTACGAGGATTTCATACAGTGGAGAACATTAAGATCCCATCCCAATATTAACATATTGATATATTTATGAAATAATCATATCGTTGGGCTACAAAGTAAGGCTTTGAATTAAAACAGGTGACATCTCGAAATGACACCAGAGAAAAGATACCCCAGTGATCTGACAGATGAAGAATGGGTGGTTGTGGAAGAATGCCTGCGTGGAGAAGAAGAGATTGGGGCGGATCGTCCATTGGAAGTGGATTTGAGACCACCCGATTCCCCACAACTCAGCCGGAGGGGCTAAAAGCATCCGATTACCCACAATTCACCCATCACCAGCATACACGGCACGGGTGGCTTCAAAGGCGATGGTAAAGGCTCTGACTTTTTGCAGGCCTTCCCAGATTGCCTTGGGACCGGGATGACTGTCGTGTTTGCGTCCGAGAAACCCACCGAAGCCAGCGATCAACCGCACCATCTGACCCAGGGGGGTGGGGTTTCCGGGGGTTTAGTCCGGTGTGCGACGATCCAGGCGGCCTGCCATTCCTCGGGATCGAACACCACGTCACAGGGCAGATTTGGGCAATCCCGGCCCCAAGTGACCAAGTGCAGGATCCGCCAGGCCATGATCAGGTAAATCACCTTGAGCGCCTTGTGGTTACGGCACTGGGAGCGGGTGATCCCCATTTTTGACTACCCAGATGACATCCGCCGTGCGATCTACACCACCAACGCCATTGAGTCCCTCAACAGCGTCATCCGCAAGGCCATTAACAACCGACGAATTTTCCCCAGTGATCGTTCCGCCTTCAAGGTGATCGACTTGGCTATTGAGCAAGCCGCCAAAAAATGGACCATGCCCATCAAAGACTGGAAACAGGCCCTCAATCGCTTCGCCATTCAATTCGAGGGCCGCTTGCCACTCTCACTCCACTAACCAAAACCGCATTTACACAAAAAATTTGACAGACTCTCGCCGAGAGCGGATCAGCTTCATCGCGGCGCTCCACCAACGCCAGATGATCGCACCGATGGTGTTTACGGGCCATTGTAATCGCTCCGTATTCACCGCCTGGCTAGAGCGCTTTCTGCTGCCGCTCCTGCAACCGGGCCAGACCGTCATCTTCGATAATGCCCGCTTTCATCAGGCTCCCACCTTGGCAACAACGCTCGCCAACGCCGGTTGCGCCTTGCGCTATCTCGCCCGTACTCCCCAGACCTCAACCCGATTGAGCATTATTGGGCGGTAGTGCCCCAAAAAAGACTTCCGCTGGTTAAGAGAGTATAGCGACCTCCTGGGCCAAGACGGCGGCGGGGGTGCGATACGCTAAATGACTGTGTAATCGCTGCTCGTTAGACCAACGCTGGAAGGCGGGTAGAAGTGCTTGGAGGTCGGCCAAGGTATTGACCTCGTGGCGAAAGACGAACTCGTGCTTGAAGGTGCGGTTCAAGCGTTCCAGGATGCCCATACCACCGACCTGAGCGACACGACAGCGCACCCTGTCAGGCGACAGCCTAAATTGACCCCTTAGCGACATGAAGAATTGACCCCGCAAGTCAGAGGGGAAATAGTCATGAAGGGTCCGAAAATCCAC
>NZ_CBTJ020000010.1 GCF_001051235.1 Candidatus Competibacter denitrificans Run_A_D11
TTCCACATCCCCAGTTCCCGGACTACCCAACTCATCACGACCTCGTCAAAATATCAATATATTACAGCATGTTGAAAATTGTGGGTAATCGGATGGGCCAGAAGGTCCTGGAATAAGTAAACCATCTTCCCGCATACCCCGTAAATGAAATTGAATGGCTTCCTGAATTTGAGTCTCGGTTTCTTCCACGGTTTTGCCTGTCGCCACGCAACCGGGGAGGTCAGGAACATAAGCCGCATAATTGTTTTCAGCTTTTTCAATTATTACCGCATAGCGCATGGTTCATTTTCTTGTAGCTTGAAAGAAATTATGCCACTTCCCGCATAGGGCGAATTTTAGGCGGCGGCAACTCTCGCCCTTCCTTAACAAAATACTGAATTATATCCTCAATCACATCACATAGCTCACTATAAAGCTGGGTGGGATTATCGCCATGAATGCCAGTGATTAGGTCGGGGCATTTACCAATATAAACTTGATCTTCTTCGCTCCATTCAATCCATTTATGATATTGGTCGCTGGTCTTCATTTTTTTACGCTCTCTACCGCTTGGCTGACTTGCTTTTCTTGATAATGCTTTGCATCGTCCCCAGACTGTCCACTGACCGTGATCGCACCGGCATATTTGGCATGAGCAAACTTGCGATGTGAACCTTTGCCGCCACCCGATATTTCCCTGAATCCGGCGTTTCTCAAATCCTGAATCAAGTCTTTAATTTTCTTTGGCATCGTGAATCGATTATGGGTTCGGCCTTTCTCTCACTTCGTCTTTGCTCTCACATTCACCTGCCCCACCGGCAAATCCACCCGAACTCCCGGATGCGCCTTACGAATCTGCACCAGCGCCGCGACGCAGTGTTGCCATTCATGCTTAGCGCGAGAATGGCGGAATTCTTCCAGCACCGGCGTGACCAGCGCCGCAAAATCCGCATCCTCCAAAGCCAGCGTTTTGATGGCCTCGACCAATCGCCGCTTGCCGACGCTGGCGGGCCAGGGCCGATCCGGCGTGGCCTGGTCGCCGTCCAGTTCGCGCCGCTCCAGCCGACCGGGCGGCAGGCCAAACAGGGTCTTGCGCAGAAACTGCCGCAGTTCGTCCAGCGCGGCGAACGGAGCCACCGACGGTTGCAACCCATTGGCGGCAGCTTGTCGGGCGATGGCTAAGGCGGTGGGGCGGTGGCGCTCCCACAGCAGGCGCACCGTGAACAGGCCGACCTCGCGGTAATGGCTTTCCATCAGCCACGCCAATTTAGCGGGGCCGCCCAGCCGGTCGTAATGACGCCGAATCAGGGTCAGGGCAGTTTCGCGGACAACCTTGTGGCGACTTTCGGCCAACTGGAACACCCGTTCCGGCAACAGCCAATCCAGCGGCAAGGCCGGTTCAACCGCCGTTTCACCGACCCGCAATAATTGCTCGATGCCGAAGCTGCGCGGCTCGCGGTGCGGACTGTCGGCCAGCCGGTACAGCAAGGCCGGGTCGTTCCAGGTGCGCACTTCCTCCCGCGCAATGGCGACCGCCAGCCGGCGTACATCGGGCCGCTGGTCGTCGAACAAGGGCCGTAGCCGACTGAGCGGATAATCAGCGGCGGTCAGAGCGGGCTGAAGATGCAAAAAGCGGGTTTCCGGCTCGCTCGGCCCCAGTTGCGGGTGATGGGCCTTGAGATAGGCGGCAGCGAAATGGCGCACCGGTTCCGGTTGGGTGGCCCCAGCCGCCAGTTCCCACAGATGCTCGACGCCGCTGCGCTCACCGCTGGCGAAATCCGCCGGTTGGAACGCTGCCAGTAAATAGCGATGCGCGAAATCGTGCAGGGTCGGGTCAGCCTGACGGGCCATCGCCAGCAGCCAAGGCAGACCAATTCGGCTGGGGGCGACCAGTTGCGTATCGCCCAGCAGTTGCAGCGCCAGCGGTCGCAGGGCCGGACGTAACGCCAAGCCCTTCAGCCATTCGACATCCAAATCATCGCCTTGCAGTTTTCCTTGCCGCAGCCAGTTAGCCACCGTGTCGCTCAGTTTCGGGTCAAGCAAGGCTTTTTGCAGCCACTCGGTGCCAATCTCGCGGCCCGGATATTCGGCCAACGCGGCCAGCGCCCGCTGCCGCACGAAGGGCGTACACCGCGAATCGTCCAGCACCTGCCGGTAATAGGCGGCGGGTACGGCGACCTTGGCGTCCCGATAAAGCTTCAGCACCACATCCAGCGGCGTTTCGCTGGAACGGCCGCGACTGGTCGAGGCTAACGCCACTTCGACGAACTGCTCGGCACTAATGTCGTCCGGTTTGAACCCTTGTTGGAGTTTGGCTTTGGCGAGGCTGGCGCTGGCGGGCGCACCCAGCAGCTTAAGCAGCGTCGGCAGGCCGATGTCGGCGGGTGTGCGCTGTTCCAGCACGGCCACGGCGAAGGTCTGTACCTCCTGGGTGCTTTTCAACACCAGATTCAGCAATTCCGCCACCGGCAAGTCGGTGGCATAGGCGCGGGCGTAGTCGATGGCGTAACGGCGGGCCGGGCTGTTATTGCTGTAGAGCAGGCCCAACACCATGTCGTGCAGGCCGAGTTGTTTCAGTTTGGACTGATGGAATTCGGGGTTATCGCGCAGCAGCCTGATGATGAAATCGTGAGCGATTTCCAGCGGTTTCGCGCCCAGCCGCGCCAGCCAGGCCGGTTCAATGTGGCGCAGGGCATCCTTGAAATCCTGCTCCAGACTGCGGATGGCGAAGTCGCAGACTTGCGGGTTGCGGGCGTCTTCCAGCAGACGCAGCAGCGGCGCGGCGCTGATTTTCCAGGCATCGTCAAAGGCGCGGCGGTCGAGTTTGTCTGGCAGACCAGAACGGCCAACATTGCCCTGATCGGTCTGGCCGATTAAATCCTTGTGCCGCCAAATCTGGTTGGCAATCCAACACGCATCAAAGCGTTGACTGGCGGGGTAGTGGCGCAACACCTGCCCGGCGAACACCGGGAACAGTTCCGGCAAGGCTTGACCGAGTTGCCGCAGATAGCGCCAGGCGCGGCGGCGCATGTACAGCCAGGTGCCACGGGAAATTTCGTTGCTACCGGTCACCGGCTGCACATCCAGCCGATAGCACAGCACACCGAGCATGGCCAGATCGTGGCGCGGTTCGGCCTGTTTGTAGAGGCTCTTGAAGCCTTGCCACACGCCCCAGCCGAGCGCGGACGCGGGCAATTGCGGAATCAGTTCCAGCAGCAGGGCGCGGGCCGGTTCGTCATCTGCCGCATACAGATCCAGCAGCAGTTGACCGAGTTTCAGGCGTGGCGGCGGATTGGGCGAGGCCAGCAATGCCGCCCACGCACCCGCCCGCGCAGCCTGTCGCTCCTCGGCAGTTTTGCTGGCCTGCGCTTGCGGGTTCAGCGTATTGCGTAAACGTTCCAGCGACCAGGCATCGGGCGACAGCGGCTGCGGCTGAGCATCGTCCGGCGGGTCTTCCGGCTGACCGGCGGGCGGATCGGGCTGGCGCAGAAAGTCCAGTGTCCACGGCACGAACTGTGGGTCGCGCCGGGCAGCAGCGTGTTCCAGATCGGCAAACAGAATCGAGCGGTCGTCAGCCATGCGCGTCGCCTATTGCACCCGATAACCGTCGGCTTCCAGCGCGGCCCGAATCTGGGCCAGCGCGGCGCTGGCGGCGTCGGCGTTGGGATAGTGTTCGATGCTGTGGGTATGCACGGCGTTGCCTTCCACGCTCAGGCGCAGCTCCAGACGGCGTTCGCCCAGATTCAGCACCAGCGTACATTGGGTGGGCGCTGGCGGCGCGGCGTCGGGTGTGGTGGCCGTGGTGGCCGTGGTGGCCGCCGGGCCACCATCGCCATCGACATAGCCTTTTTTATATTTCTCCCGCGCCTGCTTTTGCAGTTCACTGGCAGCGTCTTCCGGCGAATCGTATCGCTTGGCCTGACTCTGGCCCTGAGTGCCAATCCGGCCAAAATTGACTTCCAGACTGGTGCCGAGGCAGCGTGCCCGCCAGAATTTGTTGGATTTGTCATCCTGAAAAATCAGGGAAACTTGCCACTCACTCATCCGCGCCACGCGCCTCCAATTGGTTGAGCTGCGCCAGAAACGGCTTGGCCTTGTCGGGATCGGTCATGTGCAGATACGCCACCCAGCCCCGCAGTTGTGCCAGCGTTTCGCCCGCCTTGCCGGGCTTGCCACGCAGCCGGTTGTGCAGAGCGGCGCGGAGTTCCCGGATTTTCAGGCGCGGTACACGGGCCGGACTGCTGTGATCCGGTGCGGCGTTGACCACCAGGCCGGTCACGGTCTGGCGACGGCTGCGGCGCAAGATGCGGGTTTTTTCGGGATGCGGCACAAAGCCTTCGGTTTGGAGAATCAGCCGCGCACAGCGCAACAAGCGGCCCAGCGGCGGCGGGCTGTGCTCATGCCAGGAAAAGGTTAGGTCATCGGCGTAGCGGGTATAGCGAAAGCCCAGCTTTTGGCTCAGGCCGGACAGCCGACAATCGAGCCGCAGGCAGACGGTATTGCTGAGGGCGGGGCTGGTCGGTGCGCCTTGCGGCAGAGCGCGTGGCCCACTGGCGACGTGATAGGGCTTGCCGTCGAGTTGTAGCAGTTCGCGTGGCGCTTCGGTGCAGAGCAGCGCCAGCACGGTAGCGACCTGTTCGCCATAACCACCCTTGCGGAACAAGCCCTTGACCCGTCGCCAAGTCACGGTCGGGTAGAAATTGCGGATGTCGAGCTTGACCAGCAGCCGCGCTCCGGCATGAACAGCGGCGTTGCTGAAGATGCTGCGACCGGGCAGAAAGCCGTGCGCCGCGCCATGCACCGGCAGCCGTTCGGCCATCTGCCGCAAAATCCAGCGTTGGGTTTTCTTGAGGGTTGGCTTGGGTGAACTGATCAGCCGCTGGCCGCCGTCGCGCTTGGGAATCGTCCAGTATTGATAGTGGCTGCCGCTGTCCACTTCCCGGTGAAAGGCCAGCCAGCGCAGTTGCGGGATGGTCAAATCCAAGGCTTTAGCCAGCGCCTGCACGTCCTTGAGCGCGGGCAAACCGTTGGTTTCCCGGCGGGTTTCGGGATCAGGCAGGTCGTAGCGATCCTGGTCAGGCGTGTCGTGATGGAACACATCCGCGCCCAGATGCACCAGATGCGCCTTGCGATACGCCGCCCACGCCTGCTGGCGCAACAGCTTGCGGACTTTGCGCTCTTCCTCGCGGCGGGCCTTGAACTGGCGCAGGGCGTTGCCGCTCAGTTTGGCGGGATCGGCAACCTCGTCCAGCAAACCGCGTTGCTGCAACTGGGCGACGACCCAGCGTTCGATGTCGCCGACTTGGGCGATCTCTTCCCAGGTGGGGGGTGTTTCGCTCATGCCGTTTCCAGACCGAGCGTAAGGATTGCTGGAGCGTGAGGGCGCAAACCGCTACTTCTCACAAGGGACACGGTAGGCTCACCGGCCCGCCGCCTAATACCGTGCCGGTAGCATGGCGGAAACCGCGGTGGCGTGGTTGGCCCAGCTCCGCCATGCTACCGGCACGGTATTAGGCGAAGCGGGCCAAGAACAGCCTACCTTGTGGCGTGTGTGGCGTTGGAAATCCCGGACGGCGCAACGCCGCCCAAACGGCTAATGGAGGAACGCCTCACGCTCCAGCAATCATTACGCTACGGACTTTTCGCTCCCGTGTCAAAAGTTATTGTTAAGTGAAATGAAGGGCTTGGCCGGATTAGGCGGCGCTGGCGTCGATAAATCCCTGTTTTGCCAATCCATCCAACCGCTCGAAATAAGCGTTACGGGCTTCCTCAGCACGATTGAACAGCAAGCGTTGTTGGCGCAAGGTCTGCGGGTCATTGCCCCAGCGCAGCAGAATCTGCCGCTCATCCAGCGAAATCCGGTAGCTCAGCACGCTTTCGCCCTGACGGCGGGTCAGCGTCCGCGTTTCGGCGCGAATCAGCTTGCGGCCTTCCGGCGTTTCCCGCGCCTGCTCCAGCGCCGCCTGCTCGCGGGCGTAGCGTAAGCGCAGTGCGATCATGTGCGGGCAGGGGCCTTGCTTCAAACCGGCGCGGCGGAAGTCGTGGCAGGTGCAACTGGCTTTGACCGTGCGGCCTTCCCGATCCAGCGTGAACGAGGTTTGATACTGACGGTGAGCCTGCCGATCCTGCACCTCACCATCAATCGCCGTGCCATCCAGACCGAGATCGTGAATCCGCGTCAGTTGCACTTGCTCGACAATCGCCAGCAGCCGATGCGCCTGCTCTTCGCGGACGTCGCGGTAGCGCAATTGCTCCAAATCCAACGGCTGCGCGGTCAGCGGTCGGTGGTGGAACAAGTCGCTGGCGATGTCATAAATCACGGTTCCCTTGAGTAATTCCGTTAACAGCGCTTGCCGGACGGTCTGGCGGGGCTGGTGGAGGGTTGCGGTTAAAGCATCCAGTGTTTGCGGCTGTTCGGCGAGTTGTTTGACTAGGCGTTTGCCGAGCAACTCGTCCGTATTGCCGGGGGCGAACAGATCGAAAGTGGCGATACCAGCCCAACCGCTGTCGGTCCAGCCGCTCAAGGCCAGCGTCAGCGTCGCCGCGCCCAAATCCAACACGTAAAACGCGGGCAGCCCCGCACCTAGCAAATACACATCCACCGCTTTGGTGTGCGGCAACAGGCGGCCAAGCAGGCTCAAGCGTTGGCGGCCCCAGGTGCGCACTACTTGCGGAACCGCGCCCTGATAAGGTGCACCGCTAGCGGGCAACACCTGCTCCCACGGCTCCAGCACCAGCCGGGGCGGTTGACCGGGCACCAGTTCATAACGCAGGGCGCGCGGCGCAGTTTTGGCCTTGCGCAAGCGCAGACTGAGCAGCACGTTATAGAGATCGACCGGTGCGAGCCGCACCCGCTCGGCGGGCAAGGTCGAAGCGGCTTGCACTTGGCCGAAGGCGCGTAGCCAGCGGTACGGCACCCGCACCGTTTTGGCATCTCCCGCTGCCGACGGTTGGCCATGCAGTGTGAGCGGCCGATACGAGCGGATGCCCGCCAGGGCTTCCAGCAACGGCGGCGTAAAGCGCAGATGTGAGGTTCCCGCCGTATGTGCATCAGATTGATAGGCGGAACCGGCTTTCAGATGCAAGCGGGCGTAGGTGGACTCATCGCGGGAAAAAACCTCAATGGCGATGCCGTCCGCGCTGACGCTGAACAGCGGATCAAGCGGCGCTTCCTGCTGGGTGGCTTCGCCGTATTTGGCGGCCAGGAAGGTTTTTTGCGCGTCCCACACCGCCTGATTGGCGCGTTTGCCCTGTTTCAACAGATAAGCCAGATAATCCGCTCGGTCTTGCGCTTGATGGCGAAGATCGCTGCGCAACACCTCGCCTAGCACCAGCAAGCCGTCGCGGATCAGATCGGGGCGCTGGATGTTGGCCTTGATTTCCACAGCGGGCCGTGCGCCGTCCAGCGGTAGATCCAGCAGATAAGCTTCACTGTCGCCGACGGGGGCGGCGAATTCGCGGTAGCGATGAGTCACTTCAGCGTTAGCCATGATTCGACGGAGCTTTTCGCAAAGAGATGGTTTGATTTGAAATTCCGCCATGCCTATGCAGCGGCGATAGCCTAAAAATTATAGTACAGCGATCACAGCAGGCGAACTACTCAGTATTTAATAGCTGTGTGAGTGATAGCGTGCGCAACGGCGTAGCGAAAGGCTTCCTTTTGATTAGCGGCAAGCGCCTATAATCATCCGAATCCTATTCTTTGCTGTTTTGCAGGCCCCTCATGAACTACCAACCTCCTCAGCACCCTGGCGAAGTTTTACAAAAACTTGAAATTGAAGAGGCGCTTGGCCTGAAAGATGAGCGCTACGTGGACACCCGAATCGCGCGTGGTAGCGAGAAGACCTTTCAGAGGTTTGCGAAAAAATTCGGGTTTTCGCCAAGCGATAGCCGACTTTTTGCGCCCACGCAACGGCATGTGCTGTTCTTTGGTCATATCGGCAGCGGCAAAACCACTGAATTGCGTCGTTATAGCCAAACAAAATAACAATGATCATATTTGATGGGAGCGGAAGAGGTCTTCAATGGAGCAATGGGTTTGCTTACGGATCGCTTTGGCTTGTGCCCATTTATGCTCAATGGGGTTAAGGTCCGGGGAATAGGGTGGAAGGTATTCGAGGGTGTGGCCCGCTTGGCGCAGGAGGTTTTGAAAATCAGCCCGTTTGTGGAAGGTGGCGTTATCCAGGATGAGCACGGCATTAGGCGGCAGTTGGGGTAGAAGGACCTGAATCGCCCAAGCGAGGACGGTATCGGCGTTGATGCTGCCTTGAAATAAGCCCACAGCGATCAGCCAGGAGCCGAGCAGGGCACCGATGACGTTGGTGCGGCCCTTGGCGTGCCAGTCACAGATCCCGTAACAGCGCTGTCCCACGGGCGCATAGTCCCGGCGGCGGGGCATGTCATGGGCAAAGCCGCTCTCATCCATCCACACCAGCGGCCGACCCGCCGCTTCGTACTCGGCTCGCCGCACTTGAAACGCCGCCCGTACGGCCGTGTCCGCCCGTGGATGCGCCAGCGTTTTTTTTATAGGACATCCCCAGTTTATGCTTCAACGCATAGCAAATTGCATTCTGCGTTACCCCCAGCCGCGCGGCCCGCTCGTACTGATACGCATCCGGATAGTCCCGTACATCTTGTGCCAGCGCCTCAATAGCCAGCTTACCTCGCCGAAACCCCGATGGCTTACGCTCCGGTCGCTTAACCCAGCGCATCACGCTCGCTTTCCCCACCGCAAAACGCGCAGCGGTCTGCTCAATCGATAGCTGATCCCGCTGCCGGATCGCCAGTACATGAAGTCGAAAATCAAGTGAATAGGCCATCCCTATAGAATAATCAGAATTATTCAATCTTGCTATATTAGGAGTTACGCAGTTGCCGGTAGCCTGTAAAGTGGATTAGTCAGATAGGTGCGGATGGCGGGGCGGATGATAGCGAGTTTCGCCTCAAACCAGATTGAACGCCTCAAAGCGTGGCAGGCGCTCGACCTGCCTTCTGGCATAGAGCGGCTGGTTCACCAGAACCGGCTGCTCAAGATTGCCCGCGAGGGCGGCCAGATGACGCCCGCCGACCTGGCCAAGTTCGAACCGCAGCGGCGCTACGCCACTCTCGTGGCACTGGCCATCGAAGGCATGGCCACGGTCATTGATGAAATCATCGACCTGCACGACCGCATCCTGGGCACGCTGTTCAACGCTGCCAAGAACAAACATCAGCAGCAATTCCAGGCATCGGGCAAAGCCATCAACGCCAAGGTGCGCCTGTATGGGCGCATCGGCCAGGCGCTGATCGACGCCAAGCAATCGGGCGGCGACCCATTCGCCGCCATCGAGGCCGTCATGTCCTGGGATGCGTTCGCTGTGAGCGTCACCGAGGCGCAGAAGCTCGCCCAACCCGAAGACTTCGATTTCCTGCACCACATCGGCGAGCGCTACGCCACCTTGCGCCGCTACGCGCCGGAATTCCTCGACGTGCTCAAACTGCGGGCCGCGCCCGCCGCCAACGACGTGCTCGACGCCATCGAGGTGCTGCGCGGCATGAACACCGACAACGCCCGCAAGGTGCCCGCCGATGCACCGACCGCTTTCATCAAAAAGCGCTGGGAAAAGTTGGTGATGACCGACGCCGGCATCGACCGGCGCTACTACGAGCTGTGTGCGCTGTCGGAACTCAAGAACGCGCTGCGCTCGGGCGACATCTGGGTGCAGGGTTCGCGCCAGTTCAAGGACTTCGAGGACTACCTGGTGCCGCCCGAGAAGTTCGCCAGCCTCAAGCAGTCCAGCGCATTGCCGCTGGCCGTGGCCACCGACTGCGACCAGTACCTGAGCGAGCGCTTGGAACTGCTGGAGGCGCAGCTCGCCACAGTCAACCGGATGGCGGCGGCCAACGACCTGCCGGACGCCATCATCACCGAGTCGGGCCTGAAGATCACGCCGCTGGATGCGGCGGTGCCTGACACCGCGCAGGCGCTGATCGACCAGACGGCCATGATCCTGCCGCACGTCAAGATCACAGAATTGCTGCTCGAAGTCGATGAGTGGACGGGTTTCACCCGGCACTTTACGCACCTGAAATCGGGCGACCTGGCCAAAGACAAGAACCTGCTACTGACCACGATCCTGGCCGACGCCATCAACTTGGGACTGACCAAGATGGCCGAGTCGTGCCCCGGCACCACCTATGCCAAGCTGGCCTGGCTGCAAGCCTGGCACACC
The DNA here is from genome assembly GCF_001051235.1 of Candidatus Competibacter denitrificans Run_A_D11. Classification (GTDB taxonomy): domain Bacteria; phylum Pseudomonadota; class Gammaproteobacteria; order Competibacterales; family Competibacteraceae; genus Competibacter_A; species Competibacter_A denitrificans. The sequence continues at coordinate 10,191 of NZ_CBTJ020000010.1, forward strand.
CGCGACGAAACCTATTCGACGGCGCTGGCCGAGCTGGTCAACGCGCAGTTCCGTCACTCGTTTGCCGGGCATTGGGTCGACGGCACCACGTCATCGTCGGACGGCCAGAATTTCCGCACCGGCAGCAAGGCCGAGAGCACGGGCCACATCAACCCGAAATACGGCAGCAGCCCAGGGCGGACGTTCTACACCCACATCTGCGACCAGTACGCCCCCTTCCATACCAAGGTCGTGAACGTCGGCGTGCGCGACTCGACCTATGTGCTCGACGGTCTGCTATATCACGAGTCCGATCTGCGCATCGAGGAGCACTACACCGATACAGCGGGCTTCACCGATCACGTCTTCGCGCTAATGCACCTGCTGGGCTTCCGCTTCGCCCCGCGAATCCGCGACTTGGGCGACACCAAGCTCTACATCCCGAAGGGTGAAGCCGCCTATGACGCGCTGAAACCGATGATTGGCGGCACGCTCAACATCAAGCACGTCCGCGCCCATTGGGACGAAATCCTGCGGTTGGCCACCTCGATCAAGCAGGGCACAGTAACGGCCTCGCTGATGCTGCGCAAGCTCGGCAGCTACCCGCGCCAGAACGGCCTTGCCGTCGCCCTGCGCGAGCTGGGCTGAACAAGGGCGAGGCCCGCAACGCGCTGGCCCGCGCCGTGTTCTTCAACCGCCTCGGTGAAATCCGCGACCGCCGCTTCGAGCAGCAGCGCTACCGGGCCAGCGGCCTCAACCTGGTCACAGCCGCCATCGTGCTCTGGAACACGGTCTACCTGGAGAGGGCCGCGAACGCCTTGCGCGGCTACGGCCACGCCGTCGATGCCGCGCTGTTGCAGTACCTGTCGCCGCTAGGCTGGGAGCATATCAACCTGACAGGCGATTACCTGTGGCGCAGCAGCGCCAAGATCGGTGCGGGCAAATTCAGACCCCTACGCCCGCTGCATCCGCCTTAGCGTACTTTGCAATCCGTTTTCTGAGACGACCCCATTGAGTCCCTCAACAGCGTCATCCGCAAGGCCATTAACAACCGACGGATTTTCCCCAGTGATCGTTCGGCCTTCAAGGTGATCTACTTGGCCATTGAGCAAGCCGCCAAAAAATGGACCATGCCCATCAAAGACTGGAAACAAGCTCTCAATCGCTTCGCCATTCAATTCGATGGCCGCTGGCCACTCTCACTCCACTAACCAAAACCGCATTTACACAATCGAATTTACAGTCTCCTTTCCTAATCGGGATCGCCAGCCAGCGTCACCACACGCAAATCCGCTACAGTCCCTGGGCTATGTTTTTTGACGGGGTCAATGCCACTAAAAAGTCAACGGCCACTGTTCCCAGCGCCTCTCGTGTAGCGGGACCCCGTTTCTAGCCCTACAAAAAGAGGGCGGTACAGCGCCCCATGAAAGGTTTTTTAAAATCTCGATCTCCAGCGCCTTCTCGCCCAGCAGCTTCTTCAGTTGGCTATTCTCCGCTTCCAAGCGCTGATCCGCCGTCTGCGCCTTCGCCCCGTTTAACCCTTGACGACCCGCCGCCAGAAACTGCTCTTTCCACCGGTAAATTTGATTCTCATTGACGCCGCGCTGACGGGCCACCTCCGCCACGCTCGGGCGCTCGCTTAAAACCGCTAACACGATCCCCACTTTTTCTTCAACAGTCCAACTTTGACGTTGCTTGCCCATCCTGTCCTCCACAACAGTCTCTTCAGTTTGACTTCTGATGGAAGAAATTCTTGGGGCATTACAACTGCATCCGCTCGTTCGGTGATATCATTTTTTTCATGTGGTTTTCCCGGTGTCGGCGCCTGATGAAGATTACCGCTGTTTGAAGTGCTGTTCTGGTATCGTCAGGTCCAGCCGGGGGCCAGCTATCGGTGAAGACAATTCGGCATTTTCCGCCGTGCAGATAACGACTAAGTCGTTGAAATCCAGGTCACCGGCCGGTGGATTGTCGTCGATGTTCAGGCGAACTTGCAATCCACTCGCATTGTCCCAATTCATCACTTCTTGCACGAGGCTGTCGATCCAGGTGTTAGTGGCCGGATTGAACGCCTGAGCGATAATCGTGATGTCGTTACCCTCGACATGGGAAATGATATCTCCCAACGTCATGACGTGAGGGCCGTCATGGGCGTTGGAGCCGCTGATCACGATGCGCTGTTGCCAGCCCGCGTCATTGCCGATGGCTTGTAATGCCCATCTCCCGGAAAGCTTCGCCATGTGGCGTCTCCCAATTATGTCGGCTCCAGTCCGGCGTGTCTGGTGAATGTGCTGGAAAAACCATCCATCGTGCCATTTTTTGTAAGTAGGTATAAGGCATCCCGCCAACGTGAGAGTCGTTTCTCCGGCGCACCGTCGTAGAGTTTTTCTACTTCGGGCCGGGCCAATGGATTGAACTGGCCCCAATGAAAGCAGCCCGCGAACATTGGGTTCCGGGCGAGTCGAACCGCATTCATGATGAACGGCACGGACCCCTCGGCATCGCGCAGGCCGGAGATTTCAATGGCCACGGATTCCAGGAACTGCGACGGCGCAATGAGCGCTTGCGACCCGCGGATATACCGCAGCGATACGTAACCGACTGCGAATTTCTCCGCCCTCTCTTCTTGGGCTGCTTCGAACGCCAACACGGCATCCACAAAGGAGCAATACACGTCCGGCCGAGATGCGTCGAAAAAGATCTCGATGGATTCCACGTTTCCGAAACACGAACGATCAAGATAGTCATGCCCGTCCATCACCGCGTAGCTGATGGCGACATAGTCGCGGTCACTTTGTTGCGATTCAAAAATCATCTTGAACAAGATGCGGAGCAACATGATCTTGAGTCCGCCGGTAAGACCTGGAACGGCTTCGACGGCTTTGATTCCCGTATTGACGATTTGCGCTAGGCTGGTATCACCCATGGTGGCATCAATGGCGTCGGCTAGGGTTCTGAGCGCTACTACTACTGTCGCCAACACGGCACAGACGGAGGCCACGGCCAGCACTACAGCCCCGGCCCCAACGGCTAGAGCGCCCGCGACGATTCCACCTGCCGTCACGGCATTGTCGACGATGATTTGTTCGAATTCTTTCGCGACCTCGCGGAGGATGCCAGCGATGAAGTTGCCATTGCCGCACGCCCGAGAAATGAAGGTACCGCTCGATGAACCCGAGTTCTTCGGGCTGTCGGGCGGTTCATAGCCCGGACTCTTGCCGGCGGTCGCCAGCGTGCCCCGTTCTCGGCGGCCACGGAGGTCGCCGGTGTTCGGATCGATCGCTTCGGGCTTGGTGTTGGGATGGAACCAGCGCTGCGTCACGCCGCAGCGGTGTTCATCGTGGTGGTGTGGAGAGAGATTGATGGCAATTTGAAGAAACCGGTTTGGTGCGGTGGCTGCCGTGTTGAATCGGCGATCAAACTCGGCCCTGTTGGCGTGCGGCCCCGCGAAAAACGCGAAATCAAAAGCGTGGTGGCGCGCCGGACCCTTTAAGAGGGACTTGATATTCGTCCAGTTGTCCAACCGCCTGTGTTCCAACAGGCAATATTGCGGGACGACCCGCAACACCATCGACACCACGACGCCAAAGCGGCCCACGCCCACCACGACGGAATGAAACACATCATTATCGCGAATGATTTTGAATGTCACTTTGGGATTGAGACGCCCATAGACGGCGTGCAGCTTGGCATCATCGGCTATGGGAAATCTGATCTGACTACTGAGCGGCTCAATCCAAAAATGATCGCCTCCATCCGTCACCAAGTGCAGCGCCACGACCGCGTCCGAAATGGGGCGTTGGCGGAAATCGCCACCGTGCGTGCCCGTAGTAAGGGCGCCGAAAACGGTTTGGCCGCCTGCACCGCCTAACGTCATGAAGCCCCAAGGTCCGTTGTACGCTCCCGCGTTGGGGCCGCCGGCCAATTTGGCGTTCAGCGATTGCGCGAGTTTGGTCGGCGTCGAGGCCATACCGTCCATCAGACGGTAGGCCTCATAAACCCGAGTTCCCGATTTGATATGGATTAGGAGTTACGCAGTTGGATCTCTAACACTCTGATTTTAAAAGAAATCGACTTGTGCGGTAGACAACCGAAATTTTCCATTAATCAATCACTTAGAATTTCAACTGCGTAACTCCTATGGATAAAAAAGCAGTTGGATGAACCATCGCGCAAACACGGGTCTTGCACCGCCGCATCTGGCGGCACAGGTGGGTTGTCAGCCATGTAGTGGAAGAGATCATCACTGATGAGGTCATCCAGATCGGTCGCCAAGCCCGAATTGCGAGGCACGCCGTCCGCGCCCGGCCAATGGGTTTCCAGAGCCGAATCATCGCTCACCGTGCTCTCGGAAAGCGACCAATGGCTACCCGCGGCTTTAAGCTTCAGTCCTGTTGCTGGCCTCTTGTTACAAATCTTGATGAAGTCTGCAGGTTCGTCGGCACAGTGGACTTCCCTGACATCAGGGGGAGTATTTTTGGAATCATGGAACCGCCGCCACTCAACGTGACTGAGAGTTTGAATAGTCACCAGAAACACTCCTGGTTAATGCTAGTGGGCAGCCGCAAAAGTTTTGATAGGTTGGGGTGATGGCCTATAGTGGGGTCAACAGGAGGAAACCCCATGATCCACAAATACTTGGTTGACCTCA
>NZ_CBTJ020000011.1 GCF_001051235.1 Candidatus Competibacter denitrificans Run_A_D11
CCAAACTTAAACGACTCTATCCTGCCGTGGAGTCCACCCAAAACTTGGCCACGTCAGCCGAAGCTGAACCTATCAAAACTTTTGCGGCTGCCCACTAGTAGTCGGCGGCACCGCGTACACTGACCGGCTGGAGGATGATTGGGCTTTCGGTCAACAAGAACTGCGGGCGGCGGGCGTTAGCATCATCCCGCAGGAAAATTTCACCTCCTTCGGTGACGCTATCACGTTCGTCAAGACCAACCCGGCCCGCTACGTCATCAAGCCCAGCGGCGAGGCGCAAAACTACAAGCGTTTGCTCTTTGTCGGTGAAGAAGATGATGGGCGCGATGTGGTGCAGGTGTTGGGCGACTACAAGCGCGCCTGGGCCGACAAGATCAAGGAATTTTAGTTGCAACGGCGAATTATGGGGGTGGAAGTCGCCACCGGTGCGTTTTTCAACGGCACGGAGTTCGTTTATCCGATCTGCGTCAACTTCGAGCACAAGAAGCTGTTTCCCGGCGACATCGGCCCTTCCACTGGTGAAATGGGCACGGCGATGTTCTGGAGCGAGCCGAATAAAGTTTTGAGAGTCCTAATCTAAGATAGTTACTGATATTATAGGAAGAAAGGCTTCACTTGAAGCGAGGTTTGGAGGTGGAAAGCGGTGGTTGCAAGCGGTGTGGTAGCGAAGCGTCGGTCAAGAGCGGTCGTGTGCGGGGTTTGCAGCGGTATGGGTGCAAGGAGTGTGGCTACCATTTTACGGCGACACCTCCACGGGGTAAGCCCGCGGCGATGAAGGCGCTGGCGCGGTAATGCCCCAGAAATTTCTTCCATCAGAAGTCAAACTGAAGAGACTTTTGTGGAGGACGTGATGGGCAAGCAGCGTCAAAGTTGGACTGTTGAAGAAAAGTTGGGGATCGTGTTAGCGGTGTTAAGCGAGCGCCCGAGCGTGGCGGAGGTGGCCCGTCAGCGCGGCGTCAATGAGAATCAAATTTACCGGTGGAAAGAGCAGTTTCTGGCGGCGGGTCGTCAAGGGTTAAACGGGGCGAAGGCGCAGACGGCGGATCAGCGCTTGGAAGCGGAGAATAGCCAATTGAAAAAGCTGCTGGGTGAGAAAGCGCTGGAGATGGAGATTCTAAAAAACCTTTCATGGGGCGCTGTACCGCCCTCTTTTTGTAGGGCTAGAAACGGGGTCCCGCTACACGAGAGGCGCTGGGAACAGTGGCCGTTGACTTTTTGGTGGCATTGACCCCGTCAAAAAACATAGCCCAGGGACTGTAGCGGATTTGCGTGTGGTGACGCTGGCTGGCGATCCCGATTAGGAAAGTGATGACATTCGCCGTCCCCGTTTCCGGCTACTTTCACGGTGAGGACGAGACCCTGCACAAGCCAATATCAATCACTACGCCGTACCGTTCCGAGCATCTATCGACGATCAATGCCGATGCGGCGGGTGTCAAGCGACATCAAAAACTGACCCCTTAGCGACACGGAAAATTGACCCCCAAGTTTAGTTGGTTATTCGGTTAATGAAGTCGAAGCGGGTTTAAG
>NZ_CBTJ020000012.1 GCF_001051235.1 Candidatus Competibacter denitrificans Run_A_D11
CCAACTCCACACCCCCAGTTCTTCTGATACCCAACTCATCCCTATTCCTCAAATACTCCATAGACTACAATATCTTGGAATTGTGGGGAATCGGGTGCGTCGGTGGGTGGTCGAAAGAACATTGGCATGGCTAAGCCGCACCCGATTACCCACATCTTTTTATATTTTACAATCAATCGGTTATGATGATCTGATATGACTGTCAGCCGCTAAGAATCTACGCTCGTGCAGGTGTTCCTAAAGGGTTTACTGGTTTTCAGCGTCTTGATCTGCTCTGGGGCACATGGAATCGTTTCAACATCAATCCGATGATAGCCGGTAATATGTTGATTTTTAAGATATAAAATCAAAGTAATACTAAATCCAACGTAACATATTGAATATAAAGATAAAAAAGATGTGGGTAATCGGTGGGCTAAGCCGCTATCGTCGATTAGTCCGTGTCTATGAAAAAAGAGTCGCTTCCAGTGTCGCTATGATTTGGGTTTCTTCTATCCGTATTCTACTGAAGAAATTGTATCCACCTCCTGATAAAGAGAGCTGTATTTAATCAGATATCCCCTGAATAATAATTTTCGGATAAGCTCTGAATCTTTTAACTCAAAAATTACATTCCTGAATATATAGGTAAAGAAAATGGCTTTGGTTAGTGTTATTATTCCAGCTTATAATGCAGCCCAATACATACGAGATACCATCGATAGTGTATTAAATCAAAGCTATAGCAATTTTGAAATTATTGTCGTAAATGATGGTTCTACTGACGAGACTGCCCAGATTTTAAATGAGTATGGAGATAAGTTAAGAGTTGTACATCAAAATAATAAAGGAAGTGCTGCTGCGTGTAATTATGGTGCCGCACTAGCACAGGGTGAGTGGATTGCTTTTCTAGATGCAGATGATATATGGCTTCCTGATAAACTGATGCTTCAATTGAAACATTGTAAAGATAGCTCTATATCCCATACTGATTCTTTTTGCTTTGGTGAGTCAATTTCTGGAGAGGTACAGCGAGGCAGTATTACTCATCTTGTGGAAGGGCAAGTTTTAAAACAGTTGCTAGTAACAAATTTTATTTCTAAGTCAACGGTAATGATTCAACGGGCTATCTTTAATCAATATAAAGGTTTCGATGAAACTTATTTATCTGTAGAGGATTGGCCATTTTGGCTGAGGGTTTGTGCTAACCACTCTTTAGGATATCTCCCTGAACCTGTTGTCCGTTATCGGGTACATCGACAATCAGCAACAATGAAAACTCGCCGAACGCTTCCAGACCACCTGAGAATAATATCTGAGGCTTTTAATAACGGTGGAGTGGGGCAATCATTTCCAGAGTTGCGCCGCCAAGCACTTGTATCATCTTATCAGATCAATTGCCATTATGCAGCTGAGGCGGGCGATTGGACCTTTGCACTTTACTGCGCTCTGCGAGCGCTTCGCTTTGAACCAACAGCTATACGCACTTGGAAAAATTTGGCCAAATCCACTTTAATTCCTTTGGGTATCCCATACTAAATTTTTCTCTTGAAAATCTGTCTGATCACTATGCAGGCTGAGCCATTACTGCGTCTCGGGATTGATGCGCGTTGCTTGAATACACCTCATATACGTGGTATGGGGAAATATGCTTCTGAATTAATTAAAAATGCTGATGCATTGGCAAAAGTGGAATGGCGATTTTTTGCGGACCGCCCCGATGCAGTGTTCCACAAACCAGTAGAGAGTGGCGAAATTGAACTTTTTGACCTGAAAGGCTACCGTTTCAATACCTGGGAGCAAATCGGGCTGCCTTGGCAAGCGCGACGTGCTGGGATAGATATATTACATTGCATAGCTACTACGCTACCCTATTGGCAAGCTGTACCTACAATTGTAACTATTCACGATACTTTGATGTGGAAAGAGGATGAATTACATCTTTCCTATAATAAGTGGTACCTACATCATCTGATTCCTGCTGCCTTTAAAAGATGTACGGCAATCATTACCATCAGTGAATCTTCGCGCCGGGACATTCTTGAGCTTTGGCCGTATCTTGAGCGTAAACTCCATGTGATCCCCCATGGGGTAAGCGATATTTATCTTAACGAGCAAAGCAAAATATTGTCGCCCACATTTTTAGACAAAGTCGGTCCGGCACCTTACTTTCTCTACATTGGGGGGTCGCTAGCGCGTAAAAGGTTTGGTTGGGCTATTAAGGTGTTGGTAAACATAGATATTCCCAAGATACGGTTGCTTGTCTGTGGCTTTTCAGAAGCTGAACGAACACAAGCGCGTCAAAATATAGAACCGTCACTACGTGATCGAATCGTGTTTTTACCTTTTATTGAAGAGACGTACATGGCTCAATTATATCAACAAGCAGTGGCAGTACTCTATCCAACCTTATATGAGGGATTTGGTTTTCCTGCATTGGAAGCACAAGCAGTAGGAACTCCTGTGCTATTCAGCGCTCTAGGAAGCTTAATTGAGTTAATAGGGCCATCTGCAGAAATTCTGCCTCCAGAGAATCTAGACGCTTGGGTAAAAACTTGCCAGCGATTATTCTACCAGCGTGGTGAATTCAACATGCGTATACCTAATAAGGATGCTAGAGAATGGGCACAGCAGTTTTCCTGGAAAGTCAGCTCTACCCGGCATTTGGAGCTATATAGAAAAGTAGCCGAGCAGACTCGTTCCCTGCTGAAAAGTAGATTTTTCTAATCTTCTGCTAAAGCGTGTTCTCTAAGCTCGACTTTCCCCATTGGTTAGGGATTGCGCTGAGGCCGGGAGCTAGCAACCATGACGATTTCTTTCCGACCAAAGAGAGAAGTTCATGGGGATA
>NZ_CBTJ020000013.1 GCF_001051235.1 Candidatus Competibacter denitrificans Run_A_D11
GAGTCTGTCAAATTTTTTGTGTAAATGCGGTTTTGGTTAGTGGAGTGAGAGTGGCAAGCGGCCCTCGAATTGAATGGCGAAGCGATTGAGGGCCTGTTTCCAGTCTTTGATGGGCATGGTCCATTTTTTGGCGGCTTGCTCAATAGCCAAGTCGATCACCTTGAAGGCGGAACGATCACTGGGAAAAATCCGTCGGTTGTTAATGGCCTTGCGGATGACGCTGTTGAGGGACTCAATGGCGTTGGTGGTGTAGATCGCACGGCGGATGTCATCTGGGGAGTCAAAAAGGGGGATCACCCGCTCCCAGTGCCGTAACCATAACGCGCTCAAGGAGGGGTATTGGTGATCCCAGTGCTCAGCCACCGTCTCCAAGCCCTGTTCGGCCTGCGCAAGCGTCGGTGCTTGATAGATCCCTTTTAAATCCGCCACCACGGCGCGGCGGTCTTTATCGGCCACAGAGCGCAAGCTATTACGGACCAGATGCACCAAGCACAGTTGGACTTTCGCCTGTGGATAGACCGCCTGGATGGCGTCTGGGAAGCCGGTCAAGCCATCCACACAGGCGATAAAGACATCCTTCAGCCCTCGATTTTGCAACGCGGTCAGCACCGACAACCAAAATTTAGCCCCTTCGGTTTCCGCCAACCTGTAGTGCCCCAAAAAAGACTTCCGCTGGTTAAGAGAGTATAGCGACCTCCTGGGCCAAGACGGCGGCGGGGGTGCGATACGCTAAATGACTGTG
>NZ_CBTJ020000014.1 GCF_001051235.1 Candidatus Competibacter denitrificans Run_A_D11
TGGGGTCGTAGACCCCGCTTTGATCCCGGCGCACGATGGGTGCGAGCGGACCGTGGCATTCCACCAGCCGCCAAATGGCATAGCCGAAACTTTTGCCGTTTCGCTTCGGACGCACCTGCCGCAGGTAGCCGGAGCGGTACAGCGCCCGCAGGTAGGCACGTAGGTTGCGCTCGCTGGTTTCCGCTACGAGTTCCAAATCGATGGACATGAACTGCGGGGTGACGCGCATGGCATTCCAGATTCGCTGGCGCGCGGTTTTCACCCGGTTGCGTATTCGGGTACTGCCGGGAGTACGAGCCATCGAAGCCTCCGATAAGTGCGGCCATCATTGGCTCACCTGAAAAATAGAGCCGCCCCAGACGGCAAGATTAATTTCGCTCCAGCCTTTGACTTGGGCGCGATTGCGCGCTTTTTTGATGTTTTGGGCGATGTAGCTCATGCGTCCGCTGGTTTTTTCGATCAGCGCATCGAGCCAGTCATCGTTAATGGGGATAGCGCAGAGCGCATTGGCGACGATGCGCACATCTTCCCGATCCAGGTCATTGAACTGGACCCACTGATGGACGCGGCGTGAGAGTTGCTCGCGGGAGCGGATCTTGCCCTCGATCTTGTCCATGCCGACCATGACGACCGGCATCCCGGCTTTGTCGTGCAGGGAATGGACGACTTCGAGCATTCGCAGAGCCGTGGAGGCACCGGGCAGAAAGAGGTAGTCGATTTCGTCGATCAGTAACGGTCGGCCTTTTTTGGACATTTCATCGGTGATGCACCGCTCCAGATCCGCATTGCGCCCTTTGGGTTCAATGCCAATCGCGGCCACGATGTCCCGATACATGCTGCTGAGCGTCCAGGCTGGACTGGCTTCGACGTAGATGCCGTTGGTTTCATTGAGCAGGTGAGCCAAGGCGGTGGATTTGCCCGTGCCGGTGGCCCCGTGCAACAGCACGATCCGTTCATCACCCCGTTCGGCGGATTCCACCATGTCGTAGGCGTCCAGCATGGCTCGAATGTTCTTGACGTTGGCGATTTTTGGTCGTTTCATAATGGGTTGTCGTACCTCTTTACGGGTTGGTTGTGTCATCAGGAATCACCCAGCTTGGCGTCTGGCTCACGCGAAGCTGGGTTTTTTGTGCCCTCCACGCTGGCGATTTACGCCACATGCGCGCAATCCTGGGTCTGCTTAGCGAGCGCGAGCGCGGCGGTTTTCCAGGCCAGGAACTGTTCCCAGCCGACTTGCTTCTCCATTTCCGACTCAAAAAGCCGTGGTCGTGGATAGGCGCTGTAGAATCGCGCAATGCTTTCCGCCTCACCCGGCCCGAATTGCCCGTTACAGGTCTGGGCGAACAGGGCGCGAATGTCGTCAAATTCCGAAGCCGCTTTGCTGACCGGCACCGGCGCATTGAAGGCTTTCGCGGCTTTTGTTTCGGCTTTGAGATCATCGAGATAGCCCATTTCACGCGCTTTTTGGGGCGTAAAGCCCTGGCCGATCTCCAACACGCTGCGATTCGCCAGCGCATCCAGGGCGGCGCGCATGGCGGCGGTTTCGTGGGGTTCGATCTCGGTGTCGTCTGGCGAGGGGAGGCTTAAGAGTTCGTCGCGGCGCACCAGTACCTGCTCGAAGGTGGCCCGGACATTGAGCGTTTTGGCAGCGGCTCTGCTTTCGCGCCGCAGCCGTTGCGCATTAGCCCTTTGCACGGCCTTGCAGGCGGTCGCAAACTGACGGCGGTCAACGCCGGTGATTTCTGGGCATTCAGCCACGCAAATGAAGTCGCCACGCGCGTCAAAGACGTAGACTTTGCCCATATCCCCTTCGGGGTCGTAGAGCACTTTGACGCGCTGGCCCACACACAACGCGAGTTCTTCAGCGCCGTAGTGGTAGGATTCGATTTGCAGACCGTAGGTTTTGGTGACGGTGCGATAGCCATTGCCTGGCGCTTCGGAGAGCAGCAGATCAAGGACACGGGCGTTTTCGATGCGTCGGGGCGGTGGAGCGCTTAAAACCCGATCCAGCGGACGCTGGCCATTTAATCCGGTGTGGGACGTGTGGTGATAGCGCAAGACCCACTGGTCGCAAAAGTCTTGGAGTTGGTCGGCCGTTAATTTCAACTCGACCGTGCGATCTTTAACGAATAAGCGATCTGAGAACTGCTGACGCGCCCGTAACGCTTCGCGTTCGGCGACGTTGTGTCCGATGTAGCCCGGCAGATACTCCAGCAGATCATGTGAAAATGTTCTAAAAAATCGCTCGATGAAGGGTTTTTGCCAGGGCGAGAAGGGCTGAGACGTTTGTTGATCGATGCCCAGCGCATGAAAGATGCGGGCCAGGTGATGGCTGACGTACTCTTGACCGTTGTCGGTGGTGGCGATTTCCGGTACACCCCAGTCGAGCAGCGCGCCGCGCAGCAGATGGGCGACGGCGGTGGCTTTGCTGGTTTTGGAGACGTGCAGCCGGACGCGACGGGAGTAGACATCGATCACGCCGAGGATGCTATGACGACCATCGGTGAGCAGAACATCGGCGGGGGTGGAGTCGAATTCCCAGACCTGGTTGAGTCGGATGATGTTGGCGGAGGCATCGCCCCAGCCGAGCATGTAGCGACTCTTCCATTG
>NZ_CBTJ020000015.1 GCF_001051235.1 Candidatus Competibacter denitrificans Run_A_D11
ACGGACATTGAGCGTTTTGGCAGCGGCTCTGCTTTCGCGCCGCAGCCGTTGCGCATTGGCCCTTTGCACGGCCTTGCAGGCAGTCGCAAACTGACGGCGGTCAACGCCGGTGATTTCTGGGCATTCAGCCACGCAAATGAAGTCGCCACGCGCGTCAAAGACGTAGACTTTGCCCATATCCCCTTCGGGGTCGTAGAGCACTTTGACGCGCTGGCCCACACACAACGCGAGTTCTTCAGCGCCGTAGTGGTAGGATTCGATTTGCAGACCGTAGGTCTTGGTGACGGTGCGATAGCCATTGCCTGGCGCTTCGGAGAGCAGCAGGTCAAGAACACGGGCGTTTTCGATGCGTCGGGGCGGTGGAGCGCTTAAAACCCGATCCAGCGGACGCTGGCCATTTAATCCGGTGTGGGACGTGTGGTGATAGCGCAAGACCCACTGGTCGCAAAAGTCTTGGAGTTGGTCGGCCGTTAATTTCAACTCGACCGTGCGATCTTTAACGAATAAGCGATCTGAGAACTGCTGACGCGCCCGTAACGCTTCGCGTTCGGCGACGTTGTGTCCGATGTAGCCCGGCAGATACTCCAGCAGATCATGTGAAAATGTTCTAAAAAATCGCTCGATGAAGGGTTTTTGCCAGGGCGAGAAGGGCTGAGACGTTTGTTGATCGATGCCCAGCGCATGAAAGATGCGGGCCAGGTGATGGCTGACGTACTCTTGACCGTTGTCGGTCGTGGCGATTTCCGGTACACCCCAGTCGAGCAGCGCGCCGCGCAGCAGATGGGCGACGGCGGTGGCTTTGCTGGTTTTGGAGACGTGCAGCCGGACGCGGCGCGAGTAGACATCGATCACGCCGAGGATGCTATGACGACCATCGGTGAGCAGGACATCGGCGGGGGTGGAGTCGAATTCCCAGACCTGGTTGAGTCGGATGATGTTGGCGGAGGCATCGCCCCAGCCGAGCATGTAGCGACTCTTCCATTGATCAGGATTGGAGAGCAGGACGTAGAGTTCGGCGTTTGCTTTTTTCCAGGCGTCCAGCCAGCGGGCGATGGTGCGCACGCAGGGCACCCGAATCGGGCCATCGCCCGCCAGGGTTGCCGGTAAGACCTGCGTTTCATACCGTTCGATGAGCCAGCTATGGGCAATGCCGGGACTGACATGGGGATAGACGCACAATAATGCTTTGAGTGCGGCCACCAGTTGGGGTTGGGTGTCGATGAGCGTTTGGCCTTTGCGATGGCCGTCTTTTCC
>NZ_CBTJ020000016.1 GCF_001051235.1 Candidatus Competibacter denitrificans Run_A_D11
CAACCGCGCTAATCCTTCGCGCTGGCATTGCTTTCGCCAGCGAGTGAGTTTGTCGCTGGAGAGAATGGGAATGAGATCGCGCGCGGAACTGGCGATTTCGCCTTTATTCCAAGCAATGGCAAAGGCCGCTTTGTGATATTTGCCGCCGAATTTGCAATGAGAGGCATTTTCTTGCGCACAATACCGCTCGAATTGGCGCAAAACCTCTAATCGGGTATCCATGCGAAGGCGCGCTTTGCCGTCTAGGGCGGCTGCTTTGGCGTCGCCTTCGGCGCGTGTCCTCGCTAATTGATCGGCATTGAGGGTAGCGAGCGGGTTTTTTTGGTGAACCGGCAGAGGAGTCTGGGTAAGGAGAGTGCGGGCGCTATCCTTTAAAAGGACGAGGCGAGTAGCTTCCGGGAGGCTGTCAAAGGCGTATTCGAGTCCTTTGCCAAAGGCGCGCTTTCTAAAATTCCACCCTGCTTTCTTGGCTTGCCGAATGATGGCGCTAACCGTTTTAGGTATTCCAGGCAAATTAGAAGACGCCAACTCCTGCGCTGTATACCATGCTTTCATGATGACTTATCCTGATAGCGGCCTGGCCAGATTTCCTCTGGTGGAACCCCGATAGCGTCGGCGATTAATCGTTCGCCCTTGGGCCAAGGGCGCCGCAAAGCGACTGAGAGCGTTGTTGGTTTGTATCCAAGGGCTTGACTTAATTTGCGTAGCGACCAGCCCGCTTTACGGAGAGCAGCCACAACATCAGCGTTATGCCAGTCGCTGGGGTGGTCTAGATTGCGCTTTTTTCTCTTCATGACGTAATGTTAATGCGCTTTTTAAAGATCGGTCAAGCTTTATTTAGCGCGTCACTTTCTGGTCATTTTCATGGTGGAGAAAGTGACGCATTAGAGAGGATGTATGTGGAAACAAAACCTATATAAATTAAAAAAAATCAATGAAATATAGAGAATCTGACCAAGAAAAGGGCGCGTCACTTTCTGGTCATTTTCATGGTGGAGAAAGTGACGAGTTTAAAGATCGCTTAAGATTAGTGATCGGAAAAGAGAGCGTGCGCTCTTTTGCGGGCAGGGTGGGGGTATCGCCTACGGTGGTGCGCCATTATGTAATCGGCAAGAGCCTACCTACTTTGGACAACCTGATTGCTTTAACCAAAGCTGCGAAGATCAACCTCCTCTGGCTAGCTACCGGCGAAGGGCCGCAGAAAGAGCAAGAAGATAGGAAAGATCAGCAGGTTAGTACGCCAGTGCTTGATATAAAGACGCTTCGACTGGCCATAGAAACGGTCGAACAAGCCTTCAGCGAGAAAGGGGTGACGATGGACCCTGATAAGAAGGCGG
>NZ_CBTJ020000017.1 GCF_001051235.1 Candidatus Competibacter denitrificans Run_A_D11
GCTTTTTATCTGCTCTATATCACCTAGACCCATCAACCCTTGCACACCTTCAATGAACTTGTCCAAAAATGACCTTAAACGGTTGACTTGCAACACAGAATAAACGGGATTTACGTTAATTTAGTCAGGCGTATTGTCCGCAGTCGGCCTAAACTTGATTGATCCGCACGCTGTGGATGCGCGCTAGCGAAAATCCACCGGTAATTGAGGACAATCCACCATGTATGAATTCCTGCAATACCAAGTTCGCGACGCCATGACCGTCGATCCCATCATCATCACCCCGACAGCGAAACTACATGAAGCCGAAGCACTGTTCGAGACCCACGACTTTAACGGTGTGCCGGTGGTTGATGACCGACAACAGTTGGTCGGTATCCTGACCAAATTCGATGTACTCAAGGCGTTCAGCCTCGCGTCACAGGCCATCGCACCGCATTACCACGACATTATGGAACAGCCAGTGACAAGGGTGATGACCCGCGATCCCGTCAGCGTCGATCCGCAATTACCGTTAAGCCGTTTGCTGCAAAAGCTCGTGGAAATGCGTACCAAGAGCCTACCGGTTGTGGAGAACGGTCGGCTGGTGGGGATCATCGCGCGGGAAGATGTCCTGAGAGCACTGCGACGGGCCACGCTCGAGCATGAAATTCCGGTCCACGAGGATCAGCGGCCATGACAACTCTGCTCTACACGCACGCAGCTTGCTTAGAGCACGATCCTGGGCCTGGCCATCCTGAGTCTTCCGCCCGATTAAGCGCGATTCTTGCCGCTCTTAAAGCGCCCCAGTTCGCGGCGCTGCAATGGCGAGAGGCGCCCACCGCCACCGTTGAACAGTTGGCCCGCATTCATACCCCCGCCCATATTGAGCGCACCTTGTCGCACATCCCGCGAAATGGCTACCAGGCTATCGATGGCGATACGGTGGTTTCCCCGCAGTCGGGCACCGCTGCCCTGCGCGCGGCGGGCGCTGTTTGCGCGGCCGTCGATGCCGTTTTGCAAGGCGAAGCCAACAGCGCCTTTTGTGCCATTCGCCCTCCTGGCCATCACGCTGAACCCAATCAAGCCATGGGCTTTTGTCTGTTCAACAATATCGCCATCGGGGCTGCCCACGCGCGGGCTGTTCATGGCCTGGAACGGGTGGCCGCCATCGATTTTGACGTGCATCACGGCAACGGCACGCAAGCGGCTTTCGAACACGACCCGGCCTATCTCTACATCTCCACACATCAAGCCTACATCTATCCAGGCACGGGTCGCCGTGACGAGCGCGGGATAAATAACATCGTCAATATCCCCTTGCTGGCCAACAGCGGCACCGCCGAACTGCAACACGCCTGGCAAGAAGATATAGAACCGGCGCTGCGACGCTTTCAACCACAGCTCATTCTGATTTCAGCGGGTTTTGACGCGCATCGCCTGGACCCGTTGGCCGGGCTTACCTTTACTGAAACAGATTATGCGTGGCTAACGGAGCAAATTCTGGCAATAGCGGCTGAATTCGCACAAGGGCGGGTCGTTTCGGCTCTGGAGGGTGGCTATAACCTATCGGCTTTAGCCGCCAGTACGGCGGCTCATGTCAAAGCCTTGATGCAAGCCGATTGAGCGTGTCCAATATCGCCCGAGCGCGTTAAAAGCGGCAACAATCTGGTTCGCTAAGGCAGCAACACGGTCGAGCCGGTCGTCTTGCGCGCTTCCAGATCGCGGTGGGCTTGGGCGGTTTCCGCTAGGGGATAGGTTTGGCGTACCTCGATTTTCACCGCACCCTTCAAGACCACCTCAAACAGTTCACTGGCGCTGGCTGCCAAATCCGCACGCTCGGCCGTATAAGCCATCAAGCTGGGCCGAGTCAGAAACAGCGAACCCTTGGCAGCGAGAATGCCGGGATCGAACGCCTGTACCGGACCCGAAGCATTGCCAAAGCTGACCATCATCCCCAAGCGGCGCAGGCAATCCAGAGACCCCATAAAAGTCGCCTGACCGACCGAATCGTAGACGGCCGCCACGCCTTGACCGTTGGTAATTTCCCGGACTCGCTCGGTGAAATTCTCGCGGCTATAGACGATGACGTGATGACAACCGTGGGCGCGGGCCAGTTCGGCTTTCTCGTCGCTGCCGACTGTACCGATGACGATTGCACCCAGATGCCGTGCCCATTGGCTAGCGATTAAACCAACCCCACCGGCGGCGGCGTGCAGCAAAATGGTATCACCCGCTTGGACGCGATACGTGCGGCGCAACAAATATTGTGCAGTCATCCCTTGCAGCATCATGGCGGCGGCGGTTTGATCGTCGATGGCGTCGGGCAAAGCCACTACCCGATCAGCCGGCATCAGCCGGACTTCGGCGTAAGCGCCGACCGGCGGGCTGGCATAGGCCACCCGATCCCCCACTTTGAATTCGGTTACGCCTTCACCGACGGCTTCGATGCGACCCGCGCCTTCCATGCCCAAAGTCCAGGGCAGCGACGGCAGCGGATACAGACCCGTGCGGTGATAGACGTCGATATAGTTCAATCCGACCGCGCCATGTCGGATGCGAACTTGATCAGGACCGGGATCGCCAATTTCGACATCTTCCCAGCGTAGAACTTCAGGGCCACCAGGTTGGTGAATGCGGATCGCTTTGGGCATGGGGTTCTCCCTGGAGAGTATTCGAGATGAGATTGTTTGAATACGGCGTTATGTCAGGAACGCCAGGTGGTGGACGGTCATAGAGATCGGATCGGACAGCAGCTCGCGCTGCTCAGAGAAGATCGAGTGACTCGCGGTCATGGGGCAGAACCTCAGTCGCTAACTTTCGGTCCATCGTGGCAAGTCGCCCACCGTTGGCTTGCGCGAGGGCGAGCAAGTAACTATCCGTAACCCGCGCGTGACTAGAAAGGTGCGTTGGGGCAACGTGAGCGTTGTCAGCAATACTGATGCTGTCCGGCCAGAACTCATGCCCCGGTAGCGCCCGAATCGCCGCCAACGATTGCGCTACTACACTCGGTGGTCCAGGTGAGTTCGGGTATCTCGGATGTCCTACGATTCTCAGCAACCCGTTCTCGGTGATCGGGCAGGTCGCAAAATGCGCGTGTCCGGTTCGGGCGAACCAGTCATGTGCTTGGTCGTGCTGGACATGGGCGGGGTCCATCAGCGCGATCAGAACATTCACGTCCAACAGGAACGCAGTCACGGCCGCTCATCGCGCAGTTGGTTCACGAGTTCGAGGGTCACCGGCGCGGCGTCCTGACGCACAGGTAGCAGAGGGATGCCATTCCGCTCTGTTGGCGTGATGCTTGTCCCACCCGCCAGGCCCCGCCTGGCCAACGCAGAGATAATTTGACCCACCGATTTCTTCTCGCGTTCCGCAAGGTGCTTTGCGGCCGCGAGCACATCGTCATCAATACCCAGTGTCGTCCGCATTTCCGGCGCTCCAAACCCTATGTGATGCGCAACATCCTACATCGCGCATCCATTCCAGGCAATTTGACTACACCATACGGAATTTAGAATAACTCAGTCACCCCAAACACCGCCTTGCATTCTGGAACAACCGTAACCACGGCCCATCCTGACCCCAACCATCGGGACGCCAGGAATATTGCACCGCGCGGAATACCCGCTCCGGGTGCGGCATCAAAATGGTGAAACGGCCATCGCGGCTGGTCAGGCCAGTGATGCCGCCCGGCGATCCATTGGGATTGGCCGGATAGCGTTCGGTCGGTTGGCCGAGGTTATCGACGAAACGCAAAGCCACCACGCCCGCCGCCAGCGCTGCGGCCGCGCCATCTGGCGTGCGAAACTCGGCTCGCCCCTCGCCATGCGCGACCGCAATCGGCAGGTGCGACCCTTCCATCCCTTGCAGGAATAAGGAAGGCGACGGCAACACTTCAACCAGACTCAAGCGCGCCTCGAATTGCTCCACCCGATTGCGGACGAAATGCGGCCACAACTCCGTTCCGGCAATCAATTCGTGCAGGTTGGACAGCATTTGGCAGCCGTTGCAGATGCCCAAGCCGAAACTGTCGGAGCGGGCGAAGAAGGCGGCGAACTCGTCGCGGGCGCGCGAGTTGAACAGAATGGATTTGGCCCAGCCCTCGCCCGCGCCCAGCACGTCGCCGTAAGAAAATCCTCCGCAGGCGGCGATGCCGTGAAAATCCGCCAACGACACCCGCCCGGCGATGAGGTCGCTCATGTGGACATCGACCGCCGCGAACCCGGCGCGGTCGAAGGCCGCCGCCATTTCGATTTGGCCGTTGACGCCTTGCTCGCGCAGAATGGCGACCCGTGGCCGCGCGCCGGTGGCGACTAATGGAGCCGCCAAGCCCTCGGCGGGATCGAAGGTCAAGCGGACATGCAAACCCGGATCGGTCGGATCGCAGGCCGCCTCGAATGCCTCTCGCGCACAGTCAGGATGATCGCGCAACGCTTGCAGCCGGTAGCTGGTTTCCGACCACAGCCGCCGTAATTCCGCGCGAGTGGCAGCAAAGACGATTTCGCCACCGAAGCGTAGCATCAGCCGATCTTCACTATTGGGCGCACCGATGACATGGCTACAATCGCCCAACCCGGCATCGGCCAACGCCGTCAGCACCGCATTTCGATCTGCCGCGCGGATCTGGAGCACCGCACCCAATTCTTCGGAAAATAGCGCAGCCAGGCCAGGTTCAACCCTCACCCCTAACTCCTCTCCCAACGGCAGAGGGGGATCAGAAGTGGCCAGATCATCCAATAGCACCGTCACCCCGCAGCCACCGGCGAACATCATTTCCGCCAGCACCGCCAACAAGCCGCCATCGGATCGGTCGTGATAGGCCAACAGCCGCCCCGCCGCGTTTAACGACTGGATCGCCGCGAAAAAAGCGGCCAAACCTTCGGGTGAATCGACATCAGGAACGGTGTCGCCCCACTGGTTG
Source organism: Candidatus Competibacter denitrificans Run_A_D11 (assembly GCF_001051235.1). Taxonomy (GTDB): domain Bacteria; phylum Pseudomonadota; class Gammaproteobacteria; order Competibacterales; family Competibacteraceae; genus Competibacter_A; species Competibacter_A denitrificans. The sequence goes on from NZ_CBTJ020000017.1 coordinate 4,901, forward strand.
TAAACCTGGGCCAAGGCCGAACCGCCTAGCCGATTTTTACCACGACCGAGATCAATCAGAATCAGATCGGTATCGCCGAGATCGGTGCGCAATTGCGGGGTCAGCGTCCGTCGCACGTCCAGCACCGGCGCAAAGGCCGAGACAATCAGCGACAAGGGCGCGACCACGCTTTTGCGCTCGCCGCACTCCTCCCAGACGGTTTTCATCGACAGCGAATCCTTGCCAACCGGAATGGCGATGCCCAATGCCGGACACAGTTCCATACCCACCGCGCGCACGGTGTCGAACAGCTTGGCGTCCTCGCCGGGATGTCCCGCCGCCGCCATCCAGTTGGCCGACAGTTTTACATCCCCGATTTGGCCGATGCGGGCGGCGGCGATGTTGGTCAGCGCCTCAGCCACCGCCATGCGGCCGGAGGCGGGTGCGTTCAGCACCGCCAACGGCGTGCGTTCGCCCATCGCCATCGCCTCGCCGGTATTAACGTCGAAACTGGTGGCGCTCACGGCGACATCGCCGACCGGAACCTGCCACGGCCCGACCATCTGGTCGCGACAGACCAAGCCGGTCACGGTGCGGTCGCCGATGGTGATGAGAAAGCTCTTGTCCGCGACCGCCGGCAAGCGCAGCACCCGCGCCACGGCGTCCGCAAGGTCGATGCCGCTAAAATCGAAGGGCGGCGCGGCGGTCGGCACATGGCGGACATCGCGCAGCATCTTCGGCGGCTTGCCAAATAAAACGTCCATCGGCAAATCCACCGGCTGGTCGGCAAACTGGCGATCCGTCACCCGCAACACTGGCTGCTCGGTAGCGACGCCGATCACCGCATAAGGACAACGCTCGCGCTCGCACAAGGCTCTAAAATTCGCTAAACCTTCGGCGGCAATAGCCAACACATAGCGTTCCTGCGCCTCGTTACACCAGATTTGCATCGGCGACATGCCGGGATCGTCATTCGGCACTTCCCGCAACTCGAAAGAACCGCCCCGCCCCGCACCGTGGACGATTTCCGGCACGGCGTTGGACAACCCGCCCGCGCCAACATCGTGTACCGAAAGAATCGGATTGGCCTCGCCCAGCGCCACGCAACGGTCGATGACTTCCTGCGCCCGGCGCTGCATTTCCGGGTTGCCACGCTGCACCGAGGCGAAATCCAAATCCTCGTGTGAGCTGCCCGCCGCCATGCTGGAGGCCGCGCCGCCGCCCAGACCGATCAGCATCGCCGGCCCGCCCAGCACGACAATCGCGGTACCGGGCGGTAATTCCGCCTTGTGGACGTGCGGCTCGCGGATATTACCGAGGCCACCGGCGATCATGATCGGCTTGTGATAACCGCGCCGCTGACCGTCGGGGCCGTGTTCCTCGAAGGTGCGGAAATAACCGGCGAGATTGGACCGCCCGAACTCATTATTAAAAGCCGCCGCGCCGATAGGCCCTTCCAGCATGATGTCCAGCGCCGATGCGATCCGGCCTGGTTTGCCGTAATCCCGCTCCCACGGCTGGGCGAATTCGGGAATGCGCAGGTTGGACACCGAAAAGCCGCACAGCCCAGCCTTGGGTTTTGCGCCGCGTCCGGTCGCACCCTCGTCGCGGATTTCGCCGCCGGAGCCGGTCGCCGCGCCGGGAAAGGGGGAAATCGCGGTCGGGTGGTTGTGGGTTTCCACCTTCATCAAGATATGCACCGCTTCCGGGTGATAGCGGTACTGGCCATCGTGGGAATCCGGGAAAAATCGGCCAGCGGGAAACCCGGTCATGACCGCCGCATTGTCGTTATAGGCCGACAGTACATGGTCGGGATGATGTTGGTGCGTGTTGCGGATCATCGCAAACAGCGATCTCGCCTGTGCCGCGCCGTCGATGATCCAGTCGGCATTGAAAATCTTATGGCGGCAATGCTCGGAATTGGCCTGCGCGAACATCATCAATTCGACATCGGTGGGATTGCGCGCCAGCCGACTAAAGCTATCCAACAGATAATCGATTTCGTCGTCCGACAGCGCCAGGCCCAACTCTCGATTCGCGGCGGTTAATGCCTCACGGCCGCCGCCGAGCACATCCACCGTTGCCAGCGGCGCGGGTTCGGCTTGGGAGAATAATACGGTGGGATCGTCGGTCGGCCCCAGCACGACTTCCGTCATCCGATCATGCAGCAGCGGTTTTAGGGCGACCATCTCAGCATCGGTTAATGGTCGTACGTAATCCAAATAATAGGCCACGCCGCGTTCAATGCGCCGAACCTGCCGCAACCCGCAATTGTGAGCGATATCGGTCGCCTTGGACGACCAGGGCGAAATGGTGCCGGGGCGAGGCGTGACTAAAAACAAGGGAGCGCCATCAGAACGCGCCTCGGTCGCGTTAGGGCCGTATTGGAGCAACCGATCCACCAACTCACGCTCGTGAACGGCGACACTCCCATCGACGAAATGGACAAATTCAGCACGGAGGCCCGTGACGACCCCAACTGATTGACGCAGTATCGCCAGCAGTTTTTCTAAACGAAAAGGCGACAACGCAGGGTTTCCACGGAAACGCAACATCGCGGGGTGTGCTCCTGGCTTAGCGATAAATTTGAATAATACCAGCAATTTTCTGTCACTTGATCTTCAACTACCGGTCTACTCGGTATTGAGCCAACCTTAAAAAGGCTTTTATCAGGGTATTCGCTGGCTTATTAATTGGCTTTGGCATATTTATTGATACACTTCCTTTGGTTTTTAACTTTAATTTCACTACTGAGCCAGCACCACTGCACCCTTCAATGTCCCGATGGAGCCGGTTTTTAACTCACGCTAAACCCGATACGGTGGTGTACGCCACCCGCAATCGTGTCGCGCTGGAACAGCTACGGCTATTCCATAGCAATACCTTGGTCAGCCAGACGATGAGCCTGATCATCGGTATCCTCATCGCCATTGTCTTTTGGTCAACGGGGGAAAAAGTTGAGCTAATCACCTGGTTCTTGCTGGTCCTTCTGGCAGCTGGGATACGCTTAACCCAAAGCAGGCGCTTTTCTCGGCTAACCCTGGATCATGCCACTGCGACTTCAAGAATAGCGGCCTGGGAACATTGGAGTCGGGCTGCCGCCCTGATGTCAGGTGTCATCTGGGGAAGTGGTGCTGTTGGCTTGTATCCGGTGGACGACCCGCATCGGGAACTCTTTTTATGCCTGATGATGCTGGGTATGTGCTCTGCGGGAATGGCTTTGTTGGCACCGATACGGGGAGCCTTGTTGTTCTTTGCTGGCCCCATTTTGATTCCTTTGTGCCTCCTTTGCCTGTCGAAGGGCGGCTTTATGTATTCCATCATCGCGGTTTCCGCCCTTCTCAAGCTTTTTACTCTGGTGGTCAGCGCCGAGCGCTATCGGCACAACATTGCTGAAAATCAGCGCCTGCGTTTCGAAAATGAAGCTTTGGTGGAAAACCTGACTAGCTCGAAAGAAGCAGCTCTGGCGGCTAAAAACGAGGCCGACGCCGCCAATCAAGCGAAGAGCGAATTTCTCGCCAATATGAGCCACGAGATTCGCACGCCGATGAACGCTATCCTTGGATTAACCCAGCTAGGTCTTCAAGCGACGCCAGAACAACAGTTGGAGTATCTGGCCAAGATCAACGATTCGGCGGCATTACTACTCAACATCCTTAACGATATTCTGGATTTCTCAAAAATCGAGGCCGGCAAGATCAGCCTGGAGAAGATCAATTTCGATCTCTATGAACTCGTCGATTCGCTGACGTGCATTATCGATGCCCAAGCTAAAGTCAAAGATCTCGATTTCAAAGTCGAGATTGCGCCGGAAATGCCTCGGTATGTCACGGGAGACTCGCTCCGACTGCGGCAAATTGTCATGAACCTGGCAAACAACGCGGTTAAATTTACCGAGCGTGGCCACATCGTTCTTAAAATCACCTGCATGGCCACGAACGACCATAGCATCCTGCTTCACTGTTCAATCACGGACACGGGCATTGGCCTCACGCCTGAGCAGAAAACCCGCTTGTTTCACGCATTCTCGCAAGCGGATACTTCGACCACGCGAAAATTTGGTGGCACGGGGTTGGGTCTCGTTATCGCCAAGCGGCTGGTCGAATTGATGGATGGTGAGATCGCTGCCGAAAGCACCCACGGCCAGGGCAGCACGTTCTATTTTTCCGTACCGCTCGCTGTGGCCGAAGACCCCATCCGTAAGATCTCACCGTCACCCGGCCTGGATGAGCCTAACGGCGACTCCTATCAAGCCCAGTTGCGGGGCGCGCGCGTACTGGTTGCAGAGGATAACGCGCTCAATCAGGAAGTCATCCAGGAATTTTTAGCCAGGGCCGGCATACACGTCACCCTGGTCGGCAACGGCTTGGAAGCCATTGAGAGGGTCCAACACCAATCGTTCGATGTGGTGTTAATGGACTTGCAGATGCCGGTGATGGATGGTCTTGAGGCAGCGCGAGAATTGCGTAAAATCCCCCAATCGGCCAAGACACCGATCATCGCGCTGACCGCTAACGTGTTCCAAGCCGATATTGAGCGCTGCATCGCGGCCGGAATGAACGATCATGTTGGCAAACCGATCAAGGTGGAAGCATTGTTTTCCAAACTTGAGACATGGCTAAAACACGCCGGTTTCCAGCCACCCGAAGAAACCGTGCCCTCCCCACAATCGCCACCGACGGAACCGGAGATGACCCAGGCCCAGATCCCCAGCGCACCACCAGACCCGGATATTGCCACCGCGCTCGCCCGGATCGGCAACAACGAGGGATTGTTTCTTAAGTTAGTGGCGTTATTCCGGCAATCGGAAGCGGAGACCCCCCAGCGGCTGCGGCAAGCCTTGGCAGCCCACGATGCCGAATTAAGCCACCGGCTGGCGCACACGCTGAAATCCACTGCCGGTACTATGGGTGCCAACCGGCTCCAAGCCGCCGCGCTCGTCATCGAACAAATTCTGCGGGTGGGCGGAGAGATCAGCGAGGGTTTGTTGGTCGATTTGGAGGCTGCCCACGCGGAGGCGATGGCCGGACTGGCGGCGTTCGAATCCCGTGCCGGCGCCGGATAATTCTGGCGCTACGGTCTGCGGCTGGCTACTTCGCCAGTCGCAGTAAACTACTCAAGCCGTGCTCTTCCAGAAAGGCGTTGGCCCGCTCGCGGATCGCAGTGGCATCGTCGAAGGTCGTAACCTCGGCCAGCAAATCTTGAGCGGCGCGATAGCCGATGCTGCGAATCATCCATTTGATCTTGAGCACGCTGCCTAAATTCATGCTTAAGCTGTCGGCTCCCATGGCCAGCAGCAACAATGCCGATGCCGGATCGCCCGCCATTTCCCCGCAAATACCCACGGGCCGGCCGGCGGCTTGCACCCTCTCGACGACATAGCGGACCACGCCCAAAACCGCCGGATGCAACGGATCGTAAAGTTTTGCTACACGGTCATTATTGCGGTCCACTGCCAGCAGGTATTGAGTCAGATCGTTCGTGCCGATAGAAGCAAAATCGACCATGCGGATTAGCGTATCGATCTGGTAAGCCGCCGAGGGTACCTCGACCATGATGCCGACCCGTGGCGGCTCGACCGCTAAACCGCTATCGCACAGTTCGCTCCGCGCCGCCCGCAACAGTTCTAACGCTTCGCGCAATTCGCCGGCACTGCTGATCATGGGAAATAAGATCGACAAATTCGCATGTTCCGCGCCCGCCCGCAGCATCGCCCGCAATTGGGCTTTGAAGAGATCTGGCTGGTCCAGGCTGATGCGGATACCGCGCCAACCCAGGAACGGATTCTGTTCGTTGATCGGGAGATAGGGCAGCGACTTGTCGCCGCCCACATCCAGTGTGCGCAGTACGACCGGGTGCGGTTCCATGATCCGCAGGACTCGCGCGTAGACCAATGACTGCTCTTCCTCACCGGGGAAATCGTCGCGCAGAAAAAAATGCAGCTCGGAGCGGTATAAGCCGATGCCATCCACTCCGCTATTACGCGCAGCGGCAATGTCGGCAAACAGTCCAGAATTGGCGTGTAACTCGACCCGTCGTCCATCGGGAGTCTCCGCCGGCAGGTCGCGCAAATGCTGCAACCCCCGCGACATCTCCGCTTCTTCGTCGATTAATCTCAGGTACTCTTGCCGCAGCGCCGGGCTGGGCTGGATACACGCCCGCACGGTGTAGCCATCCACCACCACTTCACGGCCGTTGAGACGGCCTGGCGGTAAATTGCTGATCCCGAATACGGCTGGAATGCTCAAACCGCGTGCCAGGAGAGCGACATGGGAGGTGCCGGTACCATGCACTGAAACCAAACCCTTCAGTTTCTCAGGCGGCACATCCAGCAACTGGGAAACACTGATTTCCTCCCCCATCAAAATGGTGTTGTCGGGATATTCACGATTGACCACCTGTTCGACCTGTAACCGGTTCAGCAGTCGCTGCCCAAGATCGAGAATATCGGCAGAACGTTCCTTCAGGTAGGAATCATCCATCTCGGTGAAGATATCGGCGTATTCGAGCACGGTGGCACGCAAGGCCCCCGGCGCCCAATTGCCCGCGTGAATACGCTCTAAGGTGCCGTTGACCAAGCTATCGCTACCCAACAACAAGGCATAAGCATCCAGCAAGGCCCGATCTCCAGGCGATAGCAATAACCGCATCCGCTCACCAAGCCGCTGTAGCTCGGCCAATTCTGCCGCAACCGCTTCCCGGAATCGGGTGGCCTCTGCTACCGGGTCGTTGATATCCTTGTCCGGCACTTGTGCCAAGGCCGTCGCCGGGAAGACCACCACGGCCTCTCCTAGTGCCAGACCGCGGGCGCTAGCCACACCCTCCAAAAACAGGGTTCCAGAAAGTGCGTCATCGCCCAGACGCGCCAACACCTGACGGATTTCGCTGGAATTGATGCAACCGGCTAGCTGGGCGGCCAGCGCTACCAAAAACGCTTCTTCGTCGGCGGTATATTTGCGCTGCTCGCGCTGCTGAGCGACCAAAACGCCGAGTACCCGCCGTCGGCGGATAATGGGCACCCCGATGAAGCCGTGGAACGGTGATTCGCCAGTCGCCGCGATATAGCGAAAGGCCGGATGGGCGGGCGCATCATCGACGTTGATCGGCTCGGTGCGACTGGCAGCCAAGCCCGTCAAGCCCTGCTCGAACTTCAGCCGTACCTTACCGACCGCGCTGGGACGCAAGCCGTCTGTCGCCATCAGGACCAACTCACCACGACTGTGGTCGGCCATGTAGACGGAACAGACATCGGTATGGAGAGCGGCTTTGACTTCCGTGACGATCAGGCTAAAGGCTTCGCTTGGGTTACGAACCGCATTGATGGCCTGCACGATGCGCCGCAAGGTATCCAGCATGGAATCATCCTTAAACGAGCGAGTAGCGACCGAGTGGCAAGGCTCAGCGTCGCGACCAGTGGCGAGGACCCGACGCTGTCGAGCGCACTATGCAACTTTCTTCCAAGGCCGCAGTGCCTGCTTGCTCCAGACCTGGCCCGATGAGGCTTGAATCCGATACACCGAACCGCCGCGTCGAGACTACCATGCGGGTAATCACCGGGTGATGACAGGTATCGACCCGCCGCAGGGGCACAATGAGGGGACGTTGGGGGGTTGCCACCGGCGCAATCGGCTCGGTGACTCGCGTGGAGTGGGCTGGATAGCGCATTCGGCCTGATGATGGGTCGCGCCGCATAGATCCCTCTTCACCCCGTTGCGCTGACCTGGTAGCCCTGGCGGTAGCCGCTAAGCGGGAGGAACGACCGGCAAACAGCAAAGGCGCCAACTCACGCAACGCTTGCCAATACACCTGCCGTTTGAACCAGACCACGGCGCGTAGAGGGTACCAGTAATCCACCCACTGCCAATAGTCGAATTCAGGGTGATCGGACAAATCGAGCCGTACTTCTTCTTCGTCGCCCAGCATCCGCAACAGAAACCAGACCTGCTTCTGGCCGATGCAGCTCTGTTTGTTACCCTGGCGGACTAAATGTTTAGGCAGCCGGTAACGCAGCCAGCCTCGGGTACAGCCGATCACTTGAACGTGTTCGGGCCGCAAACCGATTTCTTCAGCCAGCTCGCGAAACATGGCCTCTTCGGGCGATTCATCCCGCTGAATGCCGCCTTGGGGAAACTGCCAGGACCGTTGCCCGACCCGTCTCGCCCAGAACAAGCGCCCATGCTCGTTACACAGGATGATGCCGACGTTAAGCCTATAACCCTCCGAGTCGATCACGGTGGAACCAATCAGGTTGAAATTTAAGTATCTTTATTTTTTCATAATAAACGAATTTTGGCCATCCACATCTATTGACCACAACCCGGCCAATCCGTGCTGGAACCGGCTATGATCACTAGGGTGGTGCGCTGCCTTGAGTCGCCTCCCACCCACCGACTCCGCGCCGTCTGTTACCCGTTTCATCGAGGAACCTACGATGTATCGTCTCTGCTGCCTGTTCACCCTGCTGGCGCTGCTGTCCTTTCAAGCGCGCGCGCTTGATGATCCGTCATTGGCTGTACCCGCCGCCCAATACCTCCAGTCGATCCGCGATGGCCGTGACCCAGGTGGCCGACCGAGCACGGCGTTACTGGAACAGGCCGATCAGCAGGTCCGACAGAAAAACCTGACAGCCGCGATTGCCAGCTACGAAACCGCTATCGTTGGCGGTGCCAATCAGACCGCCACTTGGCTAACCCTCAGTCAGACCTGGCAAACCCGTTGGGCTGAACTCAGTAAAAGCGATACGGAAGCGCGTGAGCGAGCACGCGAAAAGGGTTCGCAAGCGGCCTGGAACGCTTTGCAAGCTGCCCGCCTGCCCTATGAGCGTGCGCGCGCACTGTTCCGGCTGGGTGAATTGTACGACCAGAACAAGGAGCCGAAAAAAGCCATCGCCGCATGGCGTGCCGCCTTAGAGTTGGAGGATAACCCGCGCATTGCCAAACGCTACCAGGATTTGTTGGAGGCTAACGCATTCCAGATTAAGGGCGTTGAGGTTGAATCAGACAGCGCCACCCCAAAGATTTGCCTGAAGTTTTCCGACGATCTGGCCAAGGACCGCAAGATACGCTACGAGGATTATCTGGTCATCCAACCGACCACCCAGATCTCCGTCAGTCCCAATGGAGACAAGCTATGCCTGGAGGGGGTCAGCCATGGTCAGGGTTATACGATCAAGGCGCGCGCCGGTATCCCATCCAACACTGGCGAAAAAACCCGCACCGGCCAGGATTTCACGGCGCAGGTTGAAGACCGCAAACCGACCTTGGGCTTTCGCGGCACAACTTACGTCCTACCGAAAGCCAGCGGCCAACAGTTACCGCTCATCAGCGTCAATCTCGACACGGCGCGGCTACGGGTATTGCGCATCCATGATCGCAATTTGCTCCAGCAGATCGACGGTCGGCGGATCACCGGCTTGCTGGATGGCCATGATCTGAAAGCCGTCGCCACTCGCTCTGGAGAACTGGTCTGGGAAGGCACCTTGACCTTGGCGAGCGGTGAACGTAATCAGGAAGTGACCACCGCCATTCCGATCAGCGAGATTCTGCGCGATCCGCAAACCGGCATCTACATCGTCGCCGCTGAACCGACTAAGGAAGATCCCGAAAGTTATGAAGATCGGGCCACTCAATGGCTGGTCGTCTCCGACACCGGCTTGTTCACCCTGCGTGGCAATGACGGTCTCCATGTATTCGCCCGGTCGTTGGCTACGACCCAACCGCTAGCCAAGCTGGAATTGCGGTTGTATGCCCGCAATAACACGGAGTTGGGCAAAATCGTTACTGATGATAAAGGCTATGCTCGGTTCGATCCGGGCCTGCTGCGCGGGACCGGCGGTCGTGAACCCGCCGTGCTGATGGCGTTCGGTACGGGGGACTACAACTTTCTCGATCTGACCAAGCCAGCTTTTGATCTCAGCGACCGAGGGGTAGACGGCCGTGCCGCGCCTGGCCCAGTCGATGCCTTTCTGTACACGGAGCGGGGCGTTTATCGGCCGGGCGAAATCGTCGAGTTGATGACGTTGGTGCGGGATGGCCGAGGATCAGCCCACCCGGATACCCCGCTGACGCTAAAAGCATTTCGTCCCGACGAGGTAGAAATCGCCCGCTTACAACCGGCCGGCCCGGCGCTCGGTGGCTATCACGCCCGCTTACCGCTAGCGAGCAACGCCCGCACCGGCAATTGGACAGTGAAAGCTTACACCGATCCCAAGGGCGAGCCGGTCGGCCAAGTGAGCTTTCAGGTCGAGGATTTCGTCCCGCAGCGCCTGAAGCTGGAACTGAACTCGGCGGCGGCGGCGCTGAAGCCCGGCGAGCCGGCGGTGATCGATATTAGCGGGCGCTTCCTCTACGGTGCTCCGGCCGCCAATCTAAAAGCTGAGGCCGAGGTCGTGTTGCGTGAAGACCCCGACCCGTACCCGGCCTTCCCCGGCTACCGCTTCGGGCTGGTACAGGATAGCTGGACCGCCCAACGCTTCCCGGTGGCTTTGGCGGGTACTGATGCCCAGGGCAAGGCACAAGCCCAGGTCACTTTGCAAGAAACGCCCGACACCAGCCGACCGCTGCAAGCGCGGGTACGGGTGTTGCTGTTCGAGCCTGGTGGCCGACCCGTGACCCGCAGTCTGAATCTGCCTTATCGCAATCAGCCGTTCATGATCGGGATCAAGCCGCGCTTTAGCGACGATGGGGTAAAAACTGGCCAGGAAGCAGGGTTCGAGATCATCGCGCTAGATCAGCAAGGCCAAGCCCAAACCAAGAATGGACTGCGCGCCGAGTTGATGCGTGAGGAGCATCAATATTACTGGTATCACGATGATGGCCGCTGGAATTACAAAATGGTGATCCGCGACAGTGCGCCGGTAAACACCCAGACCTTGAACCTGGTTGCAGGGCAACCGGCCCTCGTGACACAACGCGGGTTGGAATGGGGTCACTATCGGCTGGAAGTGCGTGATCCGGTGACCGGCGTCGCCGCCAGCACGCGCTTCACCGCCGGCTGGTTCGAGAACCCGCAAGAAGGCGATACACCCGACCAATTAAAGGTCACCCTGGACAAACCACGCTATCAGGCCGGTGAAACCGCCAAGGTGTTTGTCCGGGCACCGTTCGCCGGTGAAATACTGTTGAACGTGGTCGGAGACCGCTTGTGGCTGAGCAAAACGGTCAGCGCTCCGGCAGACGGTACAACGGTGGAAATACCGATCTCCGCTGAGTGGGGGCCAGGCGTTTATATGGCCGCAACAGGCTTTCGGCCAGCGGATAAACCCAATCAGCGCGGGCCGGGCCGGGCTATCGGCGTCGCGTGGGTGGGGCTTGATCCCGCACCACGCACCCTCAACCTAGCGCTGAATGCGCCAACCGAATGGCGGCCCCGCCAGACGGTGGAAGTGCCGGTGACGGTGACTGGCGTCACATCCGATCAGCCAACTTACGTCACCTTGGCTGCCGTCGATGAAGGCATCCTGCAATTGACCGATTTCATAACCCCGGACCCGATTGCGTATTTCCTTGGTAAGCGACGGCTCGGTATGCGGGTGCTCGACCTGTACGGCAAGTTGATCGAAACCGGAGGACGAGCAGGACAACTGAAAGTGGGTGGCGATGCTGACAGCCGACAACTGGATGCATCGGGTGTGCGCACCGTCAAAACCTTAGCGCTGTTTTCCGGCCCGGTGAAGCTGGATACGAATGGACAGGCCAAGATTCCGCTGGCGTTGCCTGATTTCAACGGCCAGATCCGCTTGATGGCAGTGGCGTGGGACCGCGACCGGGTTGGGCGCGCGGAAATCGCGCCGTTAGTCCGTGATCCGCTGGTTGCACGGGTTTATTTGCCGCGCTTCCTCGCCCCAGAGGACGAAAGCCGCATTACCGTCACCGCACAAAATGTGAACGCGCCGCCGGGTGATTACCGCATCCAATTGAGCGCGACCGGTGCAGTGGCGGTCGGCGAGGCAAGCCCGTTCGTTCTCACCGTCACCCAGTCCACCAGCCAAACGTCGGAAACCCGAACCTTTGTTTTGCGTGGGATCGCCCCAGGCGTCGGCCGAGTCCAGTTGAAGGTGGAGGGACCCAACGGTTTCCAGCTAACAAGGGAAACGGAAATCAATGTGCGCCCTGCACAGACCATCACCACGGCCCACAGTGCTCAGCGACTAAAACCGGGTGAATCCCTGCGGCTTGATACCGCACTCTTGCGCGACTACTTCCCAGGCACTGGCCGGGCCAGACTGAGCCTCAGTAGCCGACCCAACCTCAATGTGCCTGAACTGCTGGCGCGGTTGGATCGTTATCCTTACGGCTGTTTGGAGCAGACCACGAGCCGCGCGCTGCCGTTGCTGTATTTCAACCAAGTCGCCGAGGTTTGGGCCGGGCAAACTACCGCCGAAGCAGGGCTAAGGGCACGGATGCAAGAGGCAATCCAGCGTGTTGTGGCCTTGCAGGACGCTGGCGGGGGATTCGGCTTGTGGACTCCGAGCAGTGAGGTGGAGGACTGGCTGTCGGCGTATGCGATGGATTTTCTGGTGCGTGCCCGCCAGGAGCACTACCTTGTCCCTGAGGCAGGTTATCAGCGGGGTCTCACCCACTTGCGGGAGCGGCTGAACGCGGACGAATTTGAGGAGCCACAGCTCGCCTGGCGCGCTTACAACCTGTATGTTTTGGCGCGAGTTGAGCAAGCTCCTATCGGCGATTTGCGCTATCTGCACGACAACTACTTGAAAAAGCTACCGACTCCGTTGGCTCAAGCGCAACTGGGCGCCGCGCTGGCACGGTACGGGGAGCTGGAAAGGGCTAAGGTCGCTTTCACTGCCGCGTTAGAACGGAACAACCGGGCAGAGTCAGCGCATGATTACGGCAGTCCGTTGCGTGACCGAGCTGCACTGTTGGCCCTGCTCGCCGAATCGGGGTTACTGCCTGAGCGCGTACCTTCCCTGGCTGAGGAATTGGCCGCCACCAGTCATCAGCGCAGCCATACCAGTACCCAGGAACAAGCCTGGTTACTGCTGGCCGCCCGCGCGTTGCTGCAACAACGTGGCCCCTTACAAGTGGCGGTGAACGGGCAACCGACGGCCCGTGATCCCTTGTATCTCGCGCCCACTCCAGAACAACTGACCAGCGGAATGACCGTCACCAATCAGGGCAGTGATCCGGCGTGGACCGCGCTGGATCTGAGTGGCGTGCCGCTCGCTCAGCAACCGCCCGCGCGGGAAGGATTCACCATCAGCCGCCGCTATTACACCCGCACCGGTAAAGAGGTGGACGCAACTCAAATCCGCCAAAACGATCTTTTAGTGGCAGTGATTAGCGGGGAAGCTCACGGCCAGGAGTCCCAGCAGGCATTAGTGGTCGATTTGCTACCGGCTGGGCTTGAAATCGAGAATGCCCGTTTGGCGAACAGCGCGGCGGCGCCATCGGAAATCGCCTGGCTACCGCAATTAGCCGAAACCCGCTATAGCGAATTTCGCGATGATCGTTTTGTTGCAGCGTTGGATATCGGCCCGGACGACAAGCGTAATTTTACCTTAGCCTATCTGGTTCGGGCGGTTACCTCAGGCCTTTACCGACAACCAGCGGTCTACGTGGAAGATATGTATAAACCCTGGCAATTCGGCCGCGGTGCGATGGGCACCATCAAGGTGGAGTGAGCGGCTCAGTGTAGCCACACAAGTAATCAGCCAGCGAGGTGCCTTCTAGATGAAGGCAGCCTCGTTGGTGTAGACTAAATTCGTTTTCAATAAAAATTTGGCAAAATTCTTGCTTTGTTTGGGCAATAACAGCCACTACAGTAGGTTTAGATCATTTCAGTGGAACGGCGTTATTGAATGATCAAGCTCTGACCAGGGTATCGAAACTTAGACCACCCTTCTCGGCGTCAATTATTTGCACGAGCGTCTTGTCGATCCGATAAAAAATCGCCCCATGAATACCATTCTGATTGTTGATGACACGCCCGAAAACCTTTTACTGCTCAGTGAACTGCTGCAACCTCATTATCAGGTACGTGCTGCCAGTTCGGGCCGCCGGGCTTTGCAGGTCGCAACGACGAACCCCATTCCCGATCTGATCCTACTGGATGTCATGATGCCGGAGATGGATGGCTACGCCGTGCTGGCCCATTTACAGGCTGACCCGCGCACCGCCAGCATTCCTGTCATTTTCGTCACGGCTCTCGACCGTACCAGCGACGAAGAACGTGGTCTCAAGTTGGGTGCGGTGGATTACATCAGTAAACCGATTAAGCCAATGATCGTGCTGGCCCGGGTAAAAGCTCATATAGAACTCAAAGCCGCGCGCGATTTGCTGCAAAACCGTAACGCCACCCTTGAAGCTGAAGTGGCAAAACGGATGCAGGAAAATCTGCTCATCCAAGATGTAAGCATTCGAGCACTGGCCCATCTGGCTGAAATTCGCGATCCAGAAACCGGTAATCACCTGCGCCGCACCCAGGCTTATATCAATGTGCTGACCCAGCATCTACGGGAGCATCCACGTTTTGCTGATTTCTTAACTGAGCAAAATATACAGGCGATGGTGAAATCAGCGCCCTTACACGACATTGGCAAAGTAGGGATTCCCGATCATATTCTGCTCAAGCCCGGCAAATTGACGCCTGAAGAGTGGGAAATCATGAAAACCCACAGTCGCCTGGGCCGCGATGCCATTGAGCAAGCCGAGCGCGATACCGACCAGCCGGTGGAATTTCTGCGTATGGCCAAGGATATCGCCCACTACCACCACGAAAAATGGGACGGTTCCGGCTATCCGTCAGGGCTGGTTGGTGAAGCAATTCCGATCTCAGCACGATTGATGGCATTAGCCGACGTGTTTGATGCGTTGATTGCCCGGCGTGCCTACAAAGCACCCTTCCCGTTCCAAAAAGCCGCGACCATTATTTGCGAGGGGCGCGATAACCATTTCGATCCAGCGATTGTCGATGCCTTCCAGGCGGAGATGGATAAATTTGAAGCGATCTCGGTTCGTCACGCCGACAGCGAGGCGGATTGTCTCAACAAACTTGAGCAAGTCGCTGGCTTGCAGACCGGTAAATCCGCTGAGCGATCCGGTTGAAAAGCCAGAACAAGCGAAGCGCTGACCTGCAAATAACTGGAGTTTTGTACAACTAAAAGAAACGCGCCCGCTTCAGTATGATCGAAGCCGGGCGGTGTCGTGATTGGTCGGGGCGAGAGGATTTGAACCTCCGACCACCTGCACCCCATGCAGGTGCGCTACCAGGCTGCGCTACGCCCCGAATTGCGGCGGACCAGCCGCCGCGAAGGTGGGTAATGCTAATTTAATCGCTGGAGTTTGCCAAGCGTTTCGCACTGGGGCTGCCTATTGCGCTTCACCCTTAAACGCATCCACTCGCGCCTTGAGCTTTTGGCCCGGTCGAAACGTGACGACCCGCCGCGCGGTGATGGGGATTTCTTGACCCGTTTTCGGGTTGCGACCGGGCCGCTGGTTCTTGTCCCGCAGATCAAAATTACCGAAGCCGGACAGCTTTACTTGCTGGCCGCCTTCCAGTGCCCCGCGGATTTCCTCGAAGAAAATCTCGACCAATTCCTTGGCTTCGCGTTTGTTGATACCCAACTCTTCGAATAACCTTTCCGCCATGTCGGCTTTTGTAAGTGCCATGCTCCTAGACCCTAAGCGTTGCGCCAAACTGTTCCGTTAGTCCCGCGATAATGCCGGATACGGTCTCTTCGACTATCTGATCTGTAAGATTGCGCGAGAAATCCTGTAGAATCAATCCCAAAGCCAAACTTTTCCTTCCCTCTGACACTCCTTTCCCTCGATAAACATCAAAAATCCGCACATCACGCAATAATCGACCACCGCGCTCGCGAATATAGCGGTATATCGCGTATGCCGTCACCGCTTCATCGACCACGATAGCGATATCGCGGCGACTGGCAGGAAACCGGGAAAGCTCGCCAAAGCTCGGTACGCACGCCGCTTGTAAAGCAGACAGCCGCAACTCGAACACAAAAACATCGCCTTCGAGATCGAATGTCCGCACCAGATGCGGATGCAACGCCCCAATCCAGCCCACTATCAGCTCGCCGCGCTCAATTCGGGCGCTCTGACCCGGATGCAAGGCCGACTGTTGGGCAGCGACGAAGCGGAAGGCTTCGGGTTCGCCCGTCAAGACCAATAAGGCTTCAACATCAGCTTTGAGATCGAAAAAATCCACCGGTCGAACCGGCGTTCCCCATTGTTCCGGTAGCGCCGCCCCCGTCACCACACCGCCCAGATACCCGTCTTGCTGCAAGCCGTTGTCGGTTGGAACGAAATTAAGCCCGTGTTCGAACAGTCGCACGCGCGGTTGTTGGCGCTTTTGATTGTAGCTCAGCGCCTTGAGTAAGCCAGGCCATAAACTGGTGCGCATGACGGCCAAATCGGCCGAAATCGGATTCGATAACGCCAGCGGTTCCCGTTCAGGATCAATCGCTTTTTGCAAGGATGGATCGACGAAGCTGTAAGTGATCGCTTCCTGAAAGCCGCGCTGCACCAGAGTCGCCGTCAATCGCTCCAGCGATACTTGCCCTTCTGCTTGCGGTGACATTGCCAGCCGGGTCAGCGGCCGGTTGCTCGGCACGCGCTCATAGCCATAAATCCGGGCAATTTCCTCGATCAGATCGGCTTCCAGGCTGACATCGAAGCGGCTGCTGGGTGGGGTGACAAGCCAGCCATCGGTTTCGGCCGTCACGGTCATGCCCAACCGGCGCAAGATGTTCTCGATCTCAGCGCCAGAAACGTCCATCCCCAATAACTTGCGGATGCGCTCCGGCCGTAACCGAATCGTTGCTTGCACCGGTAAATGATCAGGTGAAACGGCTTCGATGATCGGCCCCGGCTGACCGCCCGCCATCTCAATCAACAACCGGGTTGCCCGTTCAGCAGCGCGGCGCTGCAATTGCCAATCGACCCCACGCTCGAAGCGATAAGACGAATCGGTCTGTAAGCCGTACTGGCGGGCGCGACCGGCGATGCTGGCCGGGCTGAAAAAGGCGCTTTCCAGAAACACATCGCGGGTGGCATCGGTGCAGGAACTGATTTCACCACCCATAATCCCGGCCAAGGCGAGCGACCCAGCCTGATCGGTAATCAGCAAGGTTTCCGCATCCGGTTCAACGACTACGCCATTGAGCAATTCCAGTCGGTCGCCAGGCCGGGCACGGCGCACTTCAATACCCCCGGTCAGCCGACCCAGATCGAAGGCGTGCATCGGCTGGCCGAGTTCCAGCATCACGTAATTGGTCACATCGACCAAGGGTCCCAGACTGCGCACGCCAGCACGCCGCAGCCGTTCCTGCATCCACAGTGGAGTCTCGGCAGCGGGATTGACCCCTTGAATCACTCGCCCGATGTAGCGAGGGCAGTCGGCGGGGTCACGCAATACCACCGGAAAAACCGTATCCACCGTGGGTTCTACGGCCTCTACCGGCAGTGCCTGAAACTCCTGACCACTGAGCGCCGCCACCTCGCGGGCGATCCCTGCCATGCCCAGACAGTCGCCGCGATTGGGCGTCAATTCAATTTCGATCAGCGCATCGTCCAAGGCCAGCAATTCGCGGACATTCTGGCCGGGACGGCTGTCGGCGGGCAATGGCAGCAAGCCATCCGCGTTCTCCGCCAGACCTAATTCCTTGGCCGAGCACAACATCCCTTGCGACTGCACGCCGCGCAGTTTAGAGGGCTTGATCTTGAAATCACCAGGCAACACAGCACCGATCAAAGCGGTCGGGGCACACATCCCCACAGTGACATTGGGCGCACCACAGACGATTTGCAGCGGCTCAGTCTCGCCCACATCGACCGTCGCCACCCGTAAGCGGTCGGCATCGGGATGTTGAATCAAGCCGATCACTCGACCGACCACGACTTTACTGAAGGCGGGCGCGGCGGGTTCAATGCTATCCACTTCCAAACCGGCCATCGTCAACCGTGCTGCCAGTTCAGTGGTGGACCATCCAGAATCGACCCAATCTCGTAACCATTGTTCGCTGATTTTCATACGAGTAGCCTCACCGAAACTGTCCCAGAAAGCGCAGATCGTTCTCAAAGAACAGCCGCAGATCGTTCACCCCATAACGCAACATGGTCAGTCGTTCGACCCCCATGCCGAAGGCGTAGCCGGTATAACGCTCGCTGTCGATGCCGACTTTCTCGAACACCGCCGGATGCACCATGCCGCAGCCCAACACTTCCAGCCAACCGCTCTGCTTGCAAACCCGGCAACCACTGCCGCCGCAGATCACGCATTGAATATCCACTTCAGCGGACGGTTCGGTGAACGGGAAATACGACGGCCGGAAACGTACTGCCAGATCGCGCTCGAAGAAGTTGCGCAGGAAATCATCCAGCACGCCTTTCAGATCGGCGAAACTGACGCCCTCATCGACCAGCAAACCTTCGACCTGATGGAACATCGGCGAATGGGTTAAATCGGAATCACAGCGATAGACCCGACCGGGCGCGATGATCCGCACGGGCGGTGCTTGCCGCTCCATCACCCGAATTTGCACCGGCGAAGTATGCGTCCGCAGCAGGGTATGGGCATCGAAATAAAAGGTATCGTGCATCGCCCGCGCCGGATGGTGCGGTGGAATATTGAGCGCCTCGAAATTGCGGAAATCATCCTCGACTTCCGGGCCTTCCGCCACGCTAAAGCCGATGCCAGCGAACAGCGCTTCAATGCGGGCCAAGGTGCGACTGAGTGGATGGTAGCCGCCCGGCTGCTGGCCGCGTCCTGGCAGGGTCACATCAATGCTTTCGGTGGCCAGGCGAGCATCCAGCGCCATCGCTTCCAATACCGTTTTACGGGTCGCAATGGCCGTTTCCACAGCCTGTTTAGCGTCGTTAATCGCTTGGCCCGCTGCGCGGCGTTGGTCTGGTGGCAAGCGTCCCAGTTCCTTCAACTGCTCGGTCAATACACCTTTCTTGCCCAGATACAGCACGCGCGCCTGGTCAAGCATCGCCAGATCAGCGGCGCTGGCAATCGCAGTTTGGGCGGATCGGATGAGATCGGACAAGGCATACACGCAGATAAATCTCTTAACGATAAGCAATGAAAAAGGGAAAGACCGCAGCCTTTCCCCCGTTCGGAATTCGGCCTGAGGGTTGCCGGATCAGGATTGATCCGGCCAACAGTCAGGCGATGCCGAGCGCGGTCTTGGCGCGGTTGGCCAGCTCAGTAAAAGCAGGCTTATCAAACACTGCAAGATCGGCCAGCACCTTACGATCCATTTCGATGGCCGCTTTCTTTAGGCCATTGATGAATCGGCTATAGGACAGCCCATTCTCGTGAGCACCCGCATTGATGCGGACAATCCACAGCGCGCGAAATTCGCGCTTTTTCTGGCGGCGGTCACGATAGGCGTACTGACCGGCCTTGATGACGGCTTGTTTGGCAACCCGGAATACTTTACTCCGAGCGCCGTAGTAACCCTTGGCTTGGTCTAAAACTTTTTTATGACGGGCGTGGGCAGTAACACCACGTTTAACTCGAGGCATGGCTCAATTCTCCGGCAAATCAACTATAAGGCAACATCTGACGAACGGCGGGCGTATCCACAGCCGCCACGATAGCGGTACCGCGCAACTGCCGTTTCCGCTTAGTCGATTTCTTGGTCAGGATGTGCCGCACATGGGAGTGCGAACATTTGAACTTACCGGACCCGGTGGGCTTGAATCGCTTAGCCGCACCACGATTGCTTTTCATCTTGGGCATTGCATAACTCCGCTATTTTAGGAAAATTCTGGGCTGGCCCCCGAGGGTATCGGCGGCAAAAACATGGATCGCTAAGGGAGAATTACTTCTTCCTGACCGGCGCGATAGTCATCACCATTTGCCGCCCTTCCAGTCTGGGCCGCTGTTCTACTGCGCCATAGGCCGCGAGATCGTCTTCAACGCGCTTAAGCAGTTGACTACCCAGATCTTGGTGCGCCATTTCGCGGCCCCGAAACCGCAGCGTCACCTTGGCTTTATCGCCATCACTTAGGAAACGGATCAGGTTGCGTAGTTTGACCTGATAATCTCCTTCGTCGGTTCCTGGACGAAATTTGATTTCCTTAACCTGGATCTGTTTTTGCTTTTTCCTGGCTTCGCTTTGCTTCTTGGCCACTTCAAACCGGTACTTGCCATAATCCATGATGCGGCAAACCGGTGGCTTGGCGTTCGGGGAGATTTCAACCAGATCCAGTTCAGCTTCCTCTGCCATCTTTTTCGCTTGTAGCAGAGAAACAATACCGGCTTGCTCGCCGTCCTGATCAATTAGGCGCACCTCGCGCCCGGTGATCTCGTCGTTGAGCCGGAGTTCATTATTTGCAGCGATGTTGGGTTCCTCCAGTAATTATTCAGTTCGTCCGCGCCGGGCGATATCAGCTTGTAGCAGCTCGACGAAAGCCGGCAAGCTCATGACGCCCAAGTCTTTTCCGGTTCGGGTGCGCACAGCGACGGTTTCGGTTTCCATCTCCCGGTCACCGACGACCAGTAGATAGGGGACACGTTGTAAGGTGTGCTCACGGATTTTAAAGCCGATTTTCTCGTTTCTCAAGTCGGATGCGACGCGGAAACCTTGTTGCATAAGGGATTTTTCAAGCTTGGCGACGTATTCGGCTTGATGATCGGTAATATTAAGCACAATCGCCTGCACGGGTGCGAGCCACGCCGGCAGCGCACCGGCATATTGCTCAATCAAAATCCCGATAAATCGCTCCAGCGAACCCAGAATCGCCCGGTGCAGCATCACCGGCACCCGCTTGCTGCCGTCTTCGGCAATATAGTGGGCATCCAGCCGACCCGGCATCGAAAAATCCACCTGAATGGTGCCGCACTGCCACAAGCGATCCAGACAATCGCGCAGCACATACTCAATTTTGGGGCCGTAAAACGCGCCTTCGCCGGGTTTGAGCGTCCACGGCAAACCGGTGCGGTTCAGCGCCAGTTCCAGGGCCTTTTCCGCTTTGTCCCACACCTCATCGCTGCCCACCCGCTGCTCCGGCCGGGTCGCCAAGGCCAGTTGCACCTCGTTGAAACCGAAATCAGCATAGACATGAAACAGCAAATCCATGAACTCTGACACTTCTGCCTGAATTTGATCTTCGGTGCAGAAGATATGGGCGTCGTCCTGGACGAAGTTACGCACCCGCATCAGGCCGTGCAAAGTACCGGACGGTTCGTTGCGATGGCAGGAACCGAACTCGGCCAGCCGCAGCGGCAAATCGCGGTAACTGCGCAACCCCTGGTTATAAACCTGGATGTGGCAGGGGCAGTTCATCGGCTTGACCGCATAATCGCGGTTTTCCGATGAGGTGGTGAACATGTCCTTGCGGAATTTTTCCCAGTGGCCGGACTTTTCCCACAGACTGCGATCCACAATCTGCGGCGTGTGGATTTCCTGATAGCCGTGCTGGCGCAATAACTGCCGGATGTAATTCTGAATCTCGATGTAAATCCGCCAGCCCCGATCATGCCAGAACACCATGCCCGGCGCTTCTTCCTGGACGTGAAACAGATCGAGCGCCTTGCCGACCTTGCGGTGATCGCGCTTCTCCGCCTCTTCCAAGCGATGCAGGTAAGCTTTCAGCGCCTTTTGATCGAGCCAAGCGGTGCCGTAAATGCGTTGGAGCATCTCGTTACGCGAATCGCCGCGCCAATAGGCACCCGCCACCTTCATCAACTTGAAGGCCTTGAGCTTGCCGGTGGAGGGAACGTGCGGCCCGCGACACAAATCGATGAAATCAGCCTGTCGATACAGCGAAATCGGCTCGGCGCTGGGAATGTCGGCGATGATTCGCGCCTTGTACTCCTCGCCCATCTGGCGGAAGAAGGCGACGGCTTCATCGCGCGGCATCACCGACCGTTCCACTGGAATATCCCGCACCGCCAGTTCCTCCATCCGCGCCTCAATCTGCGCCAAATCGTCGGGCGTGAAGGGGCGGTTGAAGGCGAAGTCGTAATAAAAGCCGTTCTCGATCACTGGGCCGATGGTGACCTGAGCGCTTGGATAGAGTTGCTTGACGGCGTGCGCCAACAGGTGCGCGCTGGAATGGCGGATAATATCCAGCCCTTCCGGGTCGCGCTCGGTGACGATGGCGAGATTCGCATCCTGTGTAATCAGGTGCGAGGTATCCACCAGGCGACCGTCCACCTTGCCCGCCAAAGCAGCCTTAGCCAAACCGGCACCGATGGCGGCGGCGACATCGTGGACGCTGACCGGTGCGTCGAATGCGCGCTGGCTGCCATCGGGGAGCGTGATGATCGGCATGACTGCAACTCTCTTAATCTACAAATTCCGCTGAGTAAAATAATAAAGGGCGCGCCCAAAAACCCTTCTTTTGGAAGGCAGGCGCGCCCTTTGTAAAACCAGTGCTCTGCAACTCAGACCAAAAATTGGTAGGCGCGATTGGACTCGAACCAACGACCCCCACCATGTCAAGGTGGTGCTCTAACCAACTGAGCTACGCGCCTGAGCGATTAGGAGCGGAAGGGTAACGAAAGGCGGCGGGATTGGCAAGAAGTTGGGGTAGATTTTTTGCTTACGGTCGCATCAATGCCAAAAGAAAAAAGGAGTCTGTCAAATTTTTTGTGTAAATGCAGTTTTGGTTAGTGGAGTGAGAGTGGCAAGCGGCCCTCGAATTGAATGGCGAAGCGATTGAGGGCCTGTTTCCAGTCTTTGATGGGCATGGTCCATTTTTTGGCGGCTTGCTCAATAGCCAAGTCGATCACCTTGAAGGCGGAATGTAGTGCCCCAAAAAAGACTTCCGCTGGTTAAGAGAGTATAGCGACCTCCTGGGCCAAGACGGCGGCGGGGGTGCGATACGCGAAATGGCTGTGTA
>NZ_CBTJ020000018.1 GCF_001051235.1 Candidatus Competibacter denitrificans Run_A_D11
GCGGCCGGGCGCCGGTCTCGGCCCCTGGTGCCCGCGCGCCGCCCGCTCGTGTTCCGCCTTGCGGGCGGCCTTGGCCTCGCGGTTGCGCCGTTCGATCTCGCGCTGCTGGCGGTGCTTATCCTCCCGCTTCTTGTGGGTCCGCACCCGTTCGACCTTGGCTTGCCCGCTGTCATCTCCAGAAGTCGTTGCGACTTTTCACAGAAGTCGTTGCGACTGATGTGAAATGCGCAATCATCTCCAGAAGTCGTTGCGACTTTTCACAGAAGTCGTTGCGACTGAATCGGGACGAGGCCCAGTCATTGCGCCCCGCCCAGCTTGATCAACCCGAATTCAGCCGAGCCGCAGTCCGACCTCAAAGGTTGCGAGGTTGCCGAACGTACGTGGCGGATCCCGCCGCGTTGACCCCGGCCTCAGCCCCCGTCGTCGCGATAGCCGAGTCGTTCGAGCAGGCCATCGAGAACGTCCAGATTACTGAAGGCGAGGATCAAGCGCCCGGACCTGGCCCGAGCATACTCCAGGGTGACCGGGACTCCGAGTTGTTCGGACAACCGATCTTCGAACCGCGCGTGATCGGGATCGCGAGGGTCGGCGTTAAACGCGACGGTGGCCGGGTCGCGGGGATCGCGGCGAATTTGGCGCATCAAGGCTTCGACTTGCCGCACAGTCAGCCGCTCCAGGCGAATGCGGCGGGCCAGATGGAGCTGGCGTTTGGGTTCCAGCCCGACCAGGACTTTGGCCTGACCGACGGAAAGCGTCCCCTCGGCGATCCATTGTTGGACGGTGGGCTCCAGGCGCAGGAGGCGGAGCAAGTGCGACGCTACCGACCGCGTGTAGCCCAGGGCGGCGCCGGCGCGGGTGATGCTGAGGCCTTGCCGCACCCGTTGTTCCAGTGCGCGCGCTTCCTGGATCGGGTTCGACGGGACGCCTTCCAGGGGCAAGCTCTGTACCCGTCGGACCGCTGCATCGTCCAGGTCGTCACGGACGAACGCCGCCAAGGTCGACAGCCCGGCTTTCTGAGCCGCGAGCCATTGTTTCTCACCGGAAATGATCTCGTAGCGGGTGGGGTGAGTCGCCGGGAGCGAGCGGACGGTGACCGGGGCGACGAAACCCAGCGTCCGAACGATCTCGACCTCTTCGATGCTTGGCCAAGGTAGCGGCCGCGGCGGGCGCTGGGCGCTCAGGGACAGACGATCCAGTTCCAACTCAAGCCACATAGCGGCATTCCCGTCAATCCGCCAACTCGCTGGCCCGTCGGCGCTGAAGAGAAGGGGGGTCCCAATCCAGCTCGCGCAGCAGCGCGCAGTCGATCCGTTCCTGGCCCGAGCGGATCGCCGCCTCGGTGGCCAGGTTCAACACCGTCGCCAAGTCCCCAATGGTACCTTCGCTGAGCGCCAGCAATTCGGCGGCCACTTCCGGCGCGTGCAGGCGCGAAGGTTGGCGCAACGGCAGCAAGCGTTCGAAGCTGGCCAGCAGCTTGCGGTACTCGTCGTTCAAGGTCCACTTGGGTAGCGCCAACGGCCGGAACCGATTGGCCAGTTGCGGATCGGTTTGAATGGCGCGCAACGCGTCCGCGGTGCCCACGCCCACCAGGGGAATTTGCAGGTCGTTACCGAGGAATTTGAGCGTGTTGAGCACGATCCGCTGCGGTTCGAGGCGGCTGGCCAGCAGATGATGTAACTCATCGATGATCAGCATTTTCACCTTTAGATGACGCAGCAGCAGACGGGCCTGTGCCAGTTTGTGCCCGGCTGGGAGCCGCGACCGGTAGGGAGCTTGGACCTGTTCCAGCACTTCTTCGTAAAACCGGCCTTCATCGGGAACCGGCGGCATTTGCAGCGTGACGACCGGGCACAGGCGACGTTCGCCATCCTCGGCGAGAAGGGCGGGATAACGGTCGGCAAACTGCTGGACGATGCAGGTCTTGCCGTTGTTCGTGGGCCCGACCAGCAGCACGTTCGGCATGCGATGGGTGGGCGGATGGCGCATCAACGCTTCCAACCGGCTCAATGCCGTCTGCGCTTGGGTATAGCCGATCCAGCGGGGCTGCAACAGCCACGTCAAGCGTTCGTCCGGGCCGCGGTCGAGCTGAGCACGGGCGCTCGGGTCCAGATGCGAGCCGTCGGCGGCGGCGTTCATTCGCGCCGGCGACCGACATAACGGTCGGCAAAGGGGGTGATGGCCTCGGGAAGGCTGGCCCCGTCAACGTCCGGTCTCGCGGCGCAGCCGACCGATGGATCGAGGGGTTCTCGGTGTTGATGGTGGTCCCGCCGCTGGGCACGGCGCCGGTTTTGGGTGGCGTCGAGAGCCTGCGCTTCGATCTGGCGGAGACGCTCGTAACCGGCAAACAACGCCGCTTCGTCGATGCTGTGTCGGCCTTCGGCTTTGAGCCGACGCCGTACCTCGCGCAGTTCCCAGAGACTCATGCTCGGTGCCGCCAGCCGGCGGTAAGGGATGGGAAAATACTGCTTCAGTTCGGGATCGAAGAAAAAAACCGTGCTGATATCGCGCGGGTCCCGCCGCACGACGAAGGTGCGTGGCCGCTTCGCAGACCCCGGCTGCGCGGCGCGTATCCACGGCTTGAGGACGTCGTGGTAATAATAGATTTCGTCGATCCGCAGCCCGTAGGGTTGCACCGTCCGCTCCACGTAGGGAAGAAAATCGAGCCGTAGCCGTTCGGGATCAGCGGGTAGCGGCCGCAGGCCACAACCGAGTCGTTCGCCGTCCCCCAGGATGCCCTGTTGGTATTTTTTGAGTGGCGACATCCCGAGGCCCTGGTGGAGCTTCTGGTGATAGACCTGGGTGATGTAGACGGCCAGCCAGCGTTCGAGCTCGTCGAGCGTCATCGCGGCCTTTTGTGCCGACGGATAATCCCCGCGCTCGGCGGGATTGGAAAAGGTGGTGCCCGGTAAGGTATGGATGGCCTGGTTGAGCGTGCCGCACAGCCGTTCGATATGACCGCCGAAATGCGGTCGCCCGACCGGCCGCCAGTGCAGGTCGATGCCGTATTCGGCGCAGGCCCGCTGCAACATGGCACCCCGAAACTCCGGCGCGTTATCGACGTGGACGCAGTCCATCAGCCCGCCGATCGGCCAGGGGGCGTCGATCCCCTGCCGGGCCAGCCAAGTCTCCTTGGGCAGGATGGCCCGCGCCAGGCAGAGTCCCACCGACAGGGCGCAGGGCGGGTCCAGGGCGAGATAAAAACCAGCCACCCCCCGGCTGAACACATCGATGGCCACGGTCAAGGTGGGCCGACCGATCGGCAACCGTTGGCGGTCGTCGACCACCAGAACGTCCGCCGGGGTGTGGTCGATTTGGATCACCGCCAGCGGCCAGTCCGCGTTCGGAAACGCGCCCACGACCGGGTCGTAGCGATCCCGGGCCGCGCGGGTTCCTTCGCGTCGGCGCAGCCGGACCGAGCCGGCGATCCGGGCGATGCGCGCGCGCAGCGTGTTGATGTGCGGGGCCGCAACTTCAGCTTGATAGCAGCGCCGTCGCAGTTCCTGGTACGTGGCCGCCGCGCTCGGCTTCTGGGCCGTCAAGTAATGGTCGTCGATCACCGCGGTGATGAGCGCTTCCACAGGGTCGCTCAACCGGCTATCCCCGCACCCCCCCTTGGAATTGCCCGGCAACAAGGCCGAGCACTGCCCCGTCGCTTGGTAGCGGTCCAGCCAGCGATAGAGCGTGGCCCGATCCACCCCGGCCTGGCGGGCGCATTGCTCCACGTCCACCACCGAGCGCCGTTCGCTTTCCAGCAACGGACGAATCGCGGCGTAGCGCGCCTCCGCGATCCGCCAGTTCGCCTCGGAAACCGTGCTGAGATCGGGAGGAGCGGGTGCGACACCGTCTTCAGCGCGGGCCATCTTCGTCCTCGCCAGCATCCACGGGACTAGGGTTCGCCGGGCGTCGGGCACCGCCGTCGCCACGGTCGGTGCGTGCTCGGAGCACGCTGTACGG
The DNA here is from genome assembly GCF_001051235.1 of Candidatus Competibacter denitrificans Run_A_D11. GTDB lineage: Bacteria > Pseudomonadota > Gammaproteobacteria > Competibacterales > Competibacteraceae > Competibacter_A > Competibacter_A denitrificans. The sequence goes on from NZ_CBTJ020000018.1 coordinate 3,955, forward strand.
GGTCAGCAACCGATCGAGATCGACCCCAATCTGTTCGGTCGCCACCAGGTGCCACAAGGTGGCCAACGCCTCGGCGTACCGGAGAGGATTGAGACGGGCCAGCGCCAGCAGGGCGTCCGGCGTGGCCGTGCCGTGCGTCCGGAGCGCGGTCAACAAGGCATCGCGGTCCGTGTCGTCAACCCGCATTGGGCGGTAACGCAAAAGAAAACGGATGTTCCTGAGCCGCGGCGTGCGGATTTCCCGCTCCGTGACGACGCGGAATCGCCATCCCCGGTCGCGGGCATAGCGCCGGGCTGCCGTGAATTTAGGTCGGTACTCCGCACCGTGCTCGCGCAGATCGCTGCGATATTTGACCTCGCACAAGGCCGGCGGTCCACCGGGTTGGCCAGTCAGCACCGGCCGATAGCGGACCAGCACGTCGGGCGTGTAGCAGGGCCATCGCGCTATGGGGTGGCTGGGGTCAGCAGGGCAATCGCGCTATGGGGTAGCCGGGATAGGGGTACCCAACAAGAGGCGCAACCGGTACTCATCATTGAGGGCGGCGCGCAGTTTGCGGCGACGGATACTGTCGCGCGGGGAGCCGTTATGACGCAGCACATTCAGGGCGATGCGGCGAATCAGGGCCAAGTTCTCGGCCGAGTGATCATGGCGTGTCCGACCAGCATCTTCCCCAAACGGGACATCCAACACCCCGTGCTGTTGGTTTTCGATGCCCCAGTGACCACGCACGCTGGCAGCAAACCGTTCTTGATCCGCGAACGAACTGAGGAAATAGCGACCTTCGGTACTGATTTGATCGCCGATGATCCGGATGGACTCCACCCGGCCGACCGCTTGCAGCCCTGCCCAGTCCGGTTTCGCGTCGAGCCCGTCGATGTGGCCGCTCAGGGCAGAGCGCCGAATCTCAATGCGGCCATGGTCTTTCTCGACCGTTTCCTGGACCGGTAAGCGCCCGCCCGCGACTTCGGTATCGAGCCAGAGTTGGACCTCGACCTCTTCGCACAGGGTCGGATGATGATCTTTGAGGGCTAACACATAATCTGCTCCCCCGCTGACGATGGCCTGCGCGATGGTTTTCTGGCAACCCATCGCATCGGCGGACACCACCGCCCCGTGCAGATCGAGCAGGGCCAGCCGGTCGGGAATGGCCGTGATCTCGTTGGATTTCTCGGCGATGGCCTGTTGCGCTAACACCCAGCGGGCCTGCCCCGCAAATGCGCTCACGAGATGCACCGCCGGGTGCTCGCCGTCCCGACTCCCGCGCACGGCCTTGCCGTCCACGCAGACCTGCTCACCGGCTAAATCCGGGCGCGCCGCTGTCGCCCAGGCCGTGAACGCCGCGCGGAACGCCACCGGATCGATCCGCCCCAGCACGTCGCTCAAGGTGTCGTGCGAGGGAATGCCGTTGGGCAGATCCAAAAAGCCTCGCAGCCCGTCTTCCTTCTCCTCGGCAAAGTCCGCCATGCCCACCCAGTCCTCCACCCCGCTCAACACCGCGCACAGAACCATCATCAGAATATCCTGGAGTTTGTGGAGCTTGTTGCGCGTCTCGCGGCGCGGATCGGGCAGATCGGCGAAATACGGGCGCGGGTCGAGCAGTTGGGGCCGCATCAGTTCTCTCCAGTCGATGATCCGGATTTGGTGATCCCAGCAATCCGTCTCCTGTCAATCCCCCACTTAGCGCGATCGCCCTGCGTTGACCGTGCGTTTGTCGCTCTTGCTCATGGGTTCGGGTTAAGGTGGGGCGGGGTTAGGCACTTCAGGGGGCGAGCCGTTGGGAAATTGAGGCGAGTAACGATAGTGCCTTGATGGGCCGTGTTGCAACGGGCCTTCGGCGCGCTTCCCCGTGCCACCCCCGGTAAGTGCCGGATTGTCTCCATATCGGTCGGCGTGCGCCAGTTCCAGTAACCAACGCTACTGGACGGTCGCTAGCGGCGACTGAGAAGCTGTAAAAAACAAACAATCTTATAGTTTTTTATATAAATTATTTATTTTTAACTATTTTTAGTCATCATGACCTATTCCAAGTTAGAAGCGTAGCACCAAGCTTCAAGGTCATCGCTTGGGCCAAGTTAGACGTACACCTACACCTACACATTAACCTTTTTACAGGGTTGGGATGATTCTGGAGGATAGGGAGGGTAGGGAGGATAGGGAGGATAGGGAGGGTAGGGAGGGTAGGGAGGGTAGGGAGGGTAGGGAGGGTTATTCCGAAAAGTCCCTATAGAAGCTTTCTTAAGGGAACTTTCTGGAATAACTATCCCTACCCTCCCTACTATCCCTAATGCCCCCCACCGTCCAGAGCAATAAGTCCAATTCCCAATCGCTTGATTTTTCCTACGGTCTTTTTCAAATAAAATCCTTTATAAGTCATATATTTACCTAATTTTGTCTGACTCTCTTCCTTCACACCGTTTGCGGCGCACCAATCCCGGTAAGCGGCCCATAGCTGGCTCGACAACACTTCCGCGTTGCGATGAATAATGCAACACTCAGCGATAAACGGCCCAAACACATCCATTTCCTCGCGATAGGCTTGGGTTGCGGCCTGTACCTTGGCGGGTGGTTGCAGCCCGTTGCGTTGCCAATCCAGGCAGCCACGGATGGCCCAGTTCAGGATTCCCGGTAGTTCCGCTTCCAGCTTGTCGGCCAGGTCGAGGTCTTCGCGGCCTTTAAAACTCACCTCGAAGGGTACCAGCCGCACGCGCGACCAGATGGCGTCATCGGTGCCGCGGATTTCCGGTTTGTGGTTGCCGTACATCCACGGTTTGAACTGCGGTTTGAAGGTGAAGGCTTCCTGATAGAGGCGACGCCCTTCAATGGTGTCGCCGCCGGTGATGTCCTTGATCAACTGCTCATTGAGTCGGTGTTCTTCATCGACTTCGCTGGTGCAGACGAAGCGCGGCCCGGCTAAGGTCGCCGCCTTGCGCTGGTTATCCTCCGGGTTTTTCGACTTCATGAAGGTGTCGGCACCCACCTTGCGGCCGTAGCCATAACTGGATTCGCCGCAGTTACCGACCAGCTTCATGATGGCCTCCACCAGGGTGGTCTTGCCGTTTTTGCCGGTGTCGCCGTACAGGAAGAACAGGGCGCGTTCCTTGACCACGCCGGTCAGCGACCAACCGACTGCACGCTGAATGAAAGCCACCAGGGCGTCGTCGCCGGCAAACACTTGAGACAAAAACAAGAGCCACATCGGGCAGGTGGCGGCCGGGTCGTAAGTGATGGGAGCGATGAAGGTGATGCGGTCGGCAGGGTCGTGGGGACGCAATTGGCCGGTACGGAGGTCGACGGTGCCATTCTGGACGTTGAACAGCCAAGGATCGGCGTTGAGGTCGCCGTATTCGATCAGCAGCGCGTGTTTCGACAGCTTCAATCCTGCCGCGATGGTGCGTTCGTGCTCGGATTGCACCGCCCATTTCAGCAGGGCCTCGGCTTGGATCATGAGCGACTTGCGCCGGTCTTCATCCGCTTCATCGGCGGCGCGGCGGGCGAGGGTGGCGGATTCCCGGGCGATGAGGCGCGACAGACCGTCGACGAAGCCGGTGGCGATGGACCCTTCGCTGGTGGGATCGGGCCGCCAGAACTGGCCGGTCCAGAGCACCCAGCCGAGCCCGAGCGCATACCAAATGCGGCCTTGGTAGTAGTGGCGGATCCGGTGCGAGTTCGCCAGATGGGTGCAGGGGCTGACGGTCGGGGGACAGTAGACGGCCTCGGCCTGGCCGGTCGGGTTGCTCGGGCGAGCGGGCGCCGGGGCGGGAACGGGTGGCGCGGCGAACACCGGCGCGGTGGCCGCCAACGCCTGGAGTTCCTCCAGGGTGTGCCCCTGATTCAGCCAGTCGGACACGTCGCCCTTGGCGGGCAGTCCTGGCAGTTCCAGCCTCCGCACCTCGCCGACCTGACCTCGCAGTGCGTGGGCGATGTACGCCATATGCGCCCGGCCCGGCTCGTCATGGTCGGGGAGTAAAACGACGCGGGCGGCCCCGGCCAGTTGCGTGGTGTATTCCCGGCGCCACTTGGCTTTCTGGTCCGGTTTCGCGGCGCCTTCAATGTTGGTGGTGGCGATCAGGCCCCCGGCGGCGAGCCGGTCGCAATCCTTCTCGCCCTCCACCACGAAGACCGTAACGCCCTGGGCGATGGCCTGGCGAAGTTCGGGCAGGCGATAGAGCACGGCGGGACCGGGGCCGGCCTTGTAGATCCATTCCCCGGCGGGCCCGCGATGGCGAATACGGAAGTCCTTGGGGGCATAGCGGATTTTCTGGCGGACCTCAAGGCCGGCGGCATCCCGGTAGCAGTAGGTCGCCACGATCTGCCGCGGGCCGGTGGACGGCCCCGGGGTCAGGTCGAGAGCCGCGATAATGTGGTCGTAGGGACAGCCGGCGAAGCAGTGCAGCAACAGTCGGCCATTCATTTTGACCGACAGGGAGGGGTTGTGGTCCTCGTGGCAGGGGCAGCGGGCTTTGTAGGCATCGCCCGACTTCACCGGGCGATAGCCGGTGACCCGCTCCAGGGCGGTCAGCGCGTCGTCGAGCGAACTCATGACCGCCCCCGAAGCGCACACGGCGTCGCGGCGTCGAGGCGGGTGCTGAGAGCGAATGGCGGCGCGCACGGATCATGACCGCGGTGGCGGCCAGAAGCACGAGCGACGGCTTGCCGATGAGTGGGCGCCAGCAGGCCGGGCGCACACGCCGCCGGGGCGCCGGGTGCACCCTGATTCGACGTTCTGTCAGTATGGACTTTCATGCAATCCCCTTTTTAAAGGCGTACAGCCACCTTGCTGGGGTCTTGAAAGTCACTGCCAGTCCGCTATAATCAGAACCAGGTCATAGTTTCTGATTGTCGTCCTTAGCGGATCGACGGACGGCGACTTTCAAATGTTCCCAACGAACCCTCGCGCTCGAAACGCGGGGGTTTTGCGGTTTTCGGGTGGGCGATCTTTATCTTCGGCGGTCGTTGGACCTCATCAGTCGGTGTGCCCGGAGTGGGCATCGGGTGATGGTCTCCATTATAGCGGGTGAACGCCCCTGGGGCGCAATCCGCTCACGTCTCCCGCGCCCCCGCCGGATCCGCCCCCGGGGCGGTGGCGAGGCCCGGAGTCCCGTGGGGTGCCGTCAGGGTATTGTGGAGCAGGACGTCGGTCTCCCGCAGCATTTTGTCGAGATAAAACTGATCCTCATCCAACAGCCGTCGTTGCGCCTGCAACTGAGCGCCGAAGGTCACAAGCTGGCTTCGATGGTGAAGGAGGTCACGGGTGAGCATCTGGTTGTGCCAGCACTGGACCTGGGTCAGGCCGTGTTTGATCTGCGCGAGGGTGGGACGCGTGAGGAAGAGGTGAGCGCGGAACTGACGGGCGATGGCCTGCGGGGTGATCGGTCGACGGCGAGCGGCGAGCGCATCGGACGCTTCCAGTACGCCTAGCGCCACTTGAAACGCGAAATCCGGCGCGAACGTCGTCCCCGGTGGGTGGTGAGTAGACATCATGGCACCTCGGATGCGGTGGGGGTCAGGTCCTCACCGGTGTTACCGGTGGGGGCCGCCGGGTCCCCACCGGGGCGGCGGTTGATAATATCCCGGTGATCGTCGGTGCGTCGGCGGAGGCCGGACCCGCGCGGCGCCCACTTCGCCACCGGTCGAATCGTTCGGATCGTGTGCGTGCTGGCATGAGTTCTCCGTTAAAATATCTTTAATAATCAATATAATTGCTGATAAAGATTTCTTCCATACCTATCGTCAAGGGTTCGGACTGTTTTGATTTGATCAAACTCAGGAAAACGCCCCCGTGGGATTTAATAACGGGTACCGAGGCCCCGCCCTGGATCGATGCCCTCCCAGCGGTCCGAACTATGGAGAGGGGTTATCTGGTCAAAAATAGCCCGAGATAGGGTACCCCCACGCACGCTCCGATCCGGCATCGGGCTATCCCCGGTTTTTTTACGGGCGTGCTGCCCTATAGTAAAAGCGGAAAACGGATGAATTCAAGTTTTCGGAACGCTTTTTTAAAAAAATAATCTATAATCGGGAAAACCTTGTCACGAGGATGAGAGACCTTGTCCAGAAAACCCTTGCGAAAAGCGTCCGAGCGGGAGCGGACTGCCGAGCCTGCGGCGGTCCCGAACGCCGTTTCCGAACCCGATTTCCGCATTTTGGCGGACGCCGGCGGCGTCGTCACTGCGGAAATGTCGGTGGAGGCGTGGATTGCGCTCCCTAACCATCCGCACCAGCGCAATACCGCGCGCCACGCCCGGGCGGTGCATCTCAAGCAGGCCCGGGGGGCGACCGGCGCGGTGGCGAACCAACTGGCGCAGGTCGTCGCCGCGCGTCTCGACGGCGCGTACTACAAGGTGGACGGCCATACCCGCAGCTATTTGTGGGAGCAGGGCCAGCTGCCGCGCCCAGCCGTGCTGCGCGTCACGATTTATCCGGTCGCGTCCCGCGCGGAGCTGGACGCACTGTACGAGGTCTTCGATGCGTCCACGGCCGCCAAGACGCGCTACGATCAAGTCTACGGCGGTTTCCGGGAATGCGGGTTCCAGCCGCGGTCCAAGCGCCTCCGCCACGGTTTTTTGAACGACGCGCTGAACATCGCCCTGCGCGGCGGCATCCGCGGGCAGCAGAGCCGCGCCTTGCCCGAGGTCAACCTGTATCGGGCGGTCGCGGTGTTCCAACGCGAACTGGAGCTGCTCGACAGCATCGACCCGGAACCGCGGCCGTTCTATTCCGGAGTGGTGGCGGCGGCCCTGATCGGCTTGGCGCTGTATCCGCCGGAGCGGGTCCTCGACTTTTTCAAAAAGCTGCAAAACGGGGAGGGCAACCGGAAAGAGGGGCGCTCGGATCCGGTGGATGCCGTGTTGAACGTGATCCAGCAGATGACGTTGGAAAAACGGGCGGCGCAAACCGCGTTGCAAGCGGATTTGTGCGCCCGCACGCTGCGCGGCTTGGTGACCTGGTTGGCCGGACCCGAAACCCAGCGCAACCAATACTGGTTGAAGACCAGCATTCATGCGGTCCCTATGGAACCCCTCTTGGAACAGATCAAACTCAAGAAAGGCATTCGGGACGATCCGACGCTGTGAGGGCGCCAAGGGGCTGGCCGGGCGCTGCCATCCCGGATAAAGTGAGAGGGCATAGCCGCTCGTGCCCGGTGGTCGGGGCGGGCCTCCCACAACGATAACGACGCTTCCAGGGTTGGAAGGTAGTGACTGGCGACCCCTCTGTACTCCGCTTCTGGCGCCGCGCGGCGTCGTCGGGCCTGTCAATCGTCCTCCTGCTCGCGAGCGTGGCGGGCGGCGTGGCGAACGCCGACCCGCCGCGCGTGGTCGCGGTGCTCTACCCGGAGACCGACGCGCCCTACCGGCAGCTTTTCGCGGAAATTCTCGGTGGGATCGAACGGGGCTTGCCGGCAGAGACGGTTCGCGCGCACGCGCTGCCTGCCGCCCCGGATGCGGTCGCCCTGCGCCGCTGGCTCGATCAAGAAGCGCCGGTCGTCGTCGTCACCCTGGGCCGGGTGCCCACCGAAACCTACGAACACCTCGGCCGGAAAACCCCGCAGGTCATCGGCGCGCTGGACGCCTCCCCGCAAACCCGCCCGAACGTCGCGGGCGTCGGTCTCGCCGTCGATCCGGCTCTGCTGTTCGCCACGCTCCAACAGCTCGCGCCTGCCAAACGCCGCGTTTGGGTGGTCTTTAATCCCGCTTACGACCGTTGGCTGATGGATCTCGCCCGAACCGCGGCCACCGCCCGTGGTCTGGAATTGGAACCGCTGGAAGCGGGCGATCTGCGCGAGTCCGCCCGCCAGTTTCTGCACGTCCTTAAAACCGCCGATCCGACGACGGATGCCCTCTGGCTGGTGGCGGACGCCGGCATCATCGATTCCCAGACGATTCTGCCGCTGGTGATCGAGAAAAGCTGGCAGCGTCGCTTGCCGGTGTTTTCCAACAGCTTCGCGCACGTCAAGCGCGGGGTGCTGTTCGCGCTGTATCCCGACAACATTTCGTTGGGTCGCCGGTTGGCGGAGCTGTCCTTGCAAGCGTTGCGAACCCCGGATGCCCGAGCCGGCGTCGAGGTCTTGCGCGCGGTCAAGCGTGCGCTCAATCTCAAGGTGGTCGGCCATCTGGAACTCGACGTCCCTCCAGACATCGAGCGGCAATTCGATCTGGTGTTGCCCGTATGGTGAAGCGCCGAACGTCGATCCGGCGCGGGTTCGCGGCGGGCAGCTTTCGGCGCCAACTGGCCGTCCTCTCCAGCCTGGGTTTGTTGGGCCTCGCGCTGGCGATCGCGCTGGCGTCCAGCGGATTTTTGGCGTGGCGTCTCGAATCCCTGGCGCTGGCGTTCCTCGGCGAAGTGACCGGGCAGTTGGCGAACGAGAGCCGGCTGGTGTTTCTGGAATCGCCCGCTTCGGCGCTGGAGCGGGCCGCCCGGATCGCGGCCTTTCCCGGCGTGCGGCGGGCCGCGTTGCTCAAACCCGACGCGGAACCGTGGGTGACCTCGCCCGACGCGGGCCGCTGGCCGCGCG
>NZ_CBTJ020000019.1 GCF_001051235.1 Candidatus Competibacter denitrificans Run_A_D11
TGTCGCTATCAGAAACTGGATGTAGTCTTCATCTGTGACTTTCGGTGGGTTCATAACCTTCCTTATCGCTCTTTATCAACCAACTGCGTAACTCCTAACGGTGAATCGGTTTTGCTGCCGGACTATCGGAACAGAGGATTAGGCAAGCGGTTTTTCGAGGAGCGCGAAGCCCATGTTCGCGATTTGGCGCGTTTCGACACGGTTTGTTTCTGCGCCGTTGAGCGACCCACAGACCATCCACGTCGGCCGGCGGGTTATCAGCCGCTTGATACGTTTTGGCATCGACGCGGCTTTGTCCAGCACCCGGAATTGCGCACGACCTTCTCCTGGCAGGATCGGGATGAAACCGCCGAATCGGCCAAACCGATGGTGTTTTGGCTAAAACCCTTGGGCTAAAATTGCTACGCGCCGCGACGATCTAAGCCTCTGATCGGGCTTCTCAAGCCTCCACCGCCGGCAAACCGGATAGCGCCATGCTCAGTTCGGCTTCGTCATAGTTTTGGTCCAGCAGTTTACCGGCAAAATAATCCATATATGCCTGCATATCGAAGTGACCATGACCGGAGAGGTTAAACAGGATCGCTCGGCTTACCCCTTCCGCCTTGCAGCGTAGCGCCTCATCAATCGCGCCTCTCACCGCATGATTGCTTTCCGGGGCTGGCAAAATACCTTCAGCACGCGCGAACTGGACACCGGCTTCGAAACAACCAATCTGATGGTAAGCACGCGCCTCGATCAGGCCCAATTCCTTGGCGTGACTGACCAGCGGGGCCATACCGTGATATCGCAATCCCCCAGCGTGAAAGCCGGGCGGCGTGAAGGTCGCGCCCAGGGTGTGCATTTTAACCAGCGGCGTCAGATGCGCAGTATCGCCGAAATCGTAGGCGTAGCGACCGCGAGTGAGAGTGGGACAGGCCGCCGGCTCGATGGCAAGGGTACGTACCGCCGGCCCGCCGCGCAAATGCGCACCGATGAACGGAAACGCGATACCGGCCAGATTAGAACCGCCACCGGCACAACCAACCACCACATCGGGATAATCGTCCGCCAGTTCCAATTGCGCCATGGCTTCAAGACCCGTCACGGTTTGATGCAGCAGAACGTGATTGAGGACTGAACCGAGCGCGTAATTGGTATCGGGCCGTTGGGCGGCAACTTCGACCGCTTCGGAGATGGCGATTCCGAGGCTGCCAGGATGGTCCGCGTGACGGGCGAGCGCCGCCCGGCCCGAAGCGGTTTCCTCTGATGGCGAGGCCACACAGCGCGCCCCGTAAGTCTCCATTAAGGCACGGCGATAGGGTTTCTGCTGATAGGACACTCGTACCATGAAGACATGTACGTCAATTCCAAACAAAGCCCCCGCGAACGCCAGCGATGATCCCCACTGTCCGGCACCGGTTTCGGTGGCGATGCGCCGAATGCCCGCTTCTTTGTTATAGAACGCCTGCGCAACAGCGGTGTTGGGTTTATGGCTGCCGGCTGGGCTGACGCCCTCGTATTTGTAATAAATCCGTGCTGGGGTATCCAAAACCTTTTCTAGGCGGCGAGCACGGTAAAGAGGACTCGGCCGCCACTGTCGGTAAATCGCCCGGACTGGTTCTGGAATGGCGATCTCGCGTTCGGTGGCGACTTCCTGCTGAATCAAAGACATGGGGAACAGGGGCGCCAGATCATCCGGGCCGATGGGCTGGAGCGTGCCCGGATGCAGTACCGGCGGCGGTGGTTTCGGTAAGTCGGCGACCAGGTTGTACCAGAAGGTGGGCATCCGGTTTTCATCAAGCAGGTATTTTACGGTCTCGCTCATGAGTCTTTTCCAAAAAGCAAAAGCCCGCCAGGAAATCGGCGGGCTAAGTGAATGCAGCGCGGCGATTGGGCGCTGCTGATTTTAACTGAGTCTAGCCGAGATTAACGCCGAAATCGCGCGCCACTGCTGCCAAGCCACCCGCATAGCCCTGGCCGATGGCCTTGAACTTCCATTCGTCATTGTTGCGATAGAGTTCGCCGAAGATCATGGCCGTCTCAGTGGAGGCGTCTTCGGACAAATCGTAGCGGGCAATCTCCTGATCACCCTCAGCATTGAGCGCGCGGATGTAGGCGTTGCTGACCTGTCCAAAGTTTTGCTTGCGGGCCTCGGCATCGTGAATGGTGACTACAAACGCCACTTTAGCCGTATTGGCTTCCATCGCATCCAGGGTAATCTCGATGACCTCATCGTCGCCGGCACCTTCACCAGTGCGGTTATCGCCTTGATGGGCAACCGCCCCAGAGGGGTCTTTGGGGTTGTTATAAAAGACGAAATGCTGGTCACTCAGCACCTTGCCATCGGCGTTCAGCACAAACGCCGAAGCATCCAAGTCGAAAGCGCTGCCGTCGGTCTTGCGCAAATCCCAACCCAGGCCAAAGCGGACGCGCTTCAAACCAGGCACCTGCTTGCTCAAGGAAACGTTGCCGCCTTTTTGCAGTGAAATAGCCATGCTGTCATCCTTTTAGTTGCGAGATAAAGGAAGACCGGTGGAGTGACCGGTCAGATCTTGATGCCATATTGGTTGCACATCGCCGCTAGCCCACCCGCATAGCCTTGACCGACCGCGCCGAATTTCCACTCGCTGCCATGGCGATAAATCTCGCCGAAAATCATCGCCGTCTCGGTCGAGGCGTCCTCAGCCAGATCATAGCGCGCCACTTCGGCATTGGTTTCGGCATTGACCAACCGGATGAAGGCGTTGCCAACCTGGCCGAAGTTTTGCCGCCGTTGGTCCGCTTCGTGAATGGTGACGGTGAAGGTGATTTTTTGTACGTCCGCCGGTACTTTGGTCAAATCGACCATGACCGCCTCGTCGTCACCCTCGCCGGCACCCGTCCGGTTATCGCCGGTATGTTGCACCGAACCACAGGCGGATTTTAGCTGGTTGTAAAAAATGAAATCGGCTTCGGAACGGACCTTGCCGCTTGCGTCCAACAAGAACGCGGAAGCGTCCAGATCAAAATCGGCGCCGTCAGTGGCGCGAGCGTCCCAGCCCAGCCCTACCAAGACTTTCTTCAGGTCCGGTGCTTCCTTACTGAGGGATAATTTACCGCCTTTATTCAGAGAAATAGCCATATTTAAGTATCCTCCCGTAGGTGAATGGGGATAGGGGAGTATGGAAAAGGCCAAGGGCAGGCGGATCGAAATGGCGAGCACTTCATACGCACTGCCCGGCAACGGTGGTCAGATTTCTCGATCACGCGCCTCAATCTGTTCTTCAACTTTTGCTTGCTGAACTGTGCTTGCGTCTTTCGGCTCATCTTTCGCTGGCAACACCAACGAGGCAATCACACCCACCGCCAAAGTGCCGAGGATGATCATCAGACTCAGGTCAGCGGAAATGTTAAACCCAGGCCAGTGGAACAAGTGGTTAGACGCCTGCAACGCCAGCTTAAAGGCGATGAAGAACAACAGCGCGGCCACGGCCTTGTCCAAATGGATCAAGTATTTCTGCGCTGCTGCCAGCACAAAGTACAACGAGCGCAAGCCGAGGATGGCAAAAATGACGGCCGAATAGACCAGCAACGGTTCGCGGGTCACTGCGATGATCGCCGGAACCGAATCAAAGGCAAAAATGATATCGGAAACCTCAATCACCACCAGACACAGCAGCATTGGCGTGGCATACAGCGCCGCCTTGCGGGCGACCTGAATACCGGAATCCTGGGCTACCATGGTTTCGACATGCGCGCGGTCAACAAAGAAGTGATTCCCGTACAGGCGCGGATAAACCGGGATCAATTTTTGGGTGAATCGTACCGACCAATGATCGGAATAATCCTCAATTTCATCATCCCCACCGACTCCAGATAGCATCTTCCAGCCAGTCCAGGCCACGATGGCGGCGAACACAAATTCGATCCAGGTGCTCAGTCCAAACAGCGTGGTGCCGAAGGCGATGAACAGCATCCGAAAAAGCACTGCGCCCAGAATTCCAAAGTACAAAATCCGGTGTTGCAAAGCGCCCTTGATCCCGAATGAGGCAAAGATTGCGACGAACACCATCAGGTTGTCCACTGACAACGATTTTTCCAGGATGTAGCCGGCCAGGAACAGTTCAGCAAATTCTGCGCCATGATGAAGCTTGATGTAAAAATAAAAGCCGATAGCGAGGAAAATCCAGAACAGTGACCACGCCGTGGCATTGGCGATACTGATGTCCTTGCCGTCTCGGTGCAGCCGCAGATCCAGCCACACTGAAAAGATGACCACCGCCGCAAAGATGGCGATGGTTTCCAGAGGATAACCGATGTGATGTTCCATGGTCTCGCGCGCTTAGAGGTCAAAATCTTTGGGGTTGAGGCCCAATTCGGCGCAGATTTTACTCGCCACTGCCTTCTCATCAGGATCGAAATTACCATCGGCGGCGCCGATGGCACAGCAAACTCGCACCATCAAGCGGGCTTCCGCGTCCTTGCCCTTGAGCTTACTGACCACCTGCAAAGCACTGGCTTGACCAATCTGATGGTCGAATTCGAACTGTTTTGAGTATTTGTCGAAAATGGCGATGACTTCCTGCACATCGAACACCGATAACACCTCGGAGTTGCGCAGGAAACCCATCATTTTTTGCTTTTCCTCAGGCTTGACCACGCCGTCCGCGTGGGCAACCAGCGCACAGCCGGCTACCACTGCTTCCAGGAAACTTTTGTTTTTAAACTTGCTCACCTCCGTTTTCAAGTTCGCGGCGACTTCGCTGTAACGCTGCTTCAACCATTCAAGGGCCATATTGGATGTCTCCGTATTTTCAGTAAATGTATAACGAAAAAGGAATCAGTCTTTGGAACCCGCCACCCAGCGCAAGCCAAAGCCATACGCTTGGTCGAGATCGCGATGATCCCGGAAATAGTCCACGAGTTTGGTGACTTTTAGGTTACCGCTTTGATTTTCCAGCATCGCCAACGCACACATGCGCTGGTCATTGCGATGGCTGTCTAACCGGATTTCCAAAGTCGGTTGGCCGGGCGCTTGCAGGGTAACGACCGCATCAGTTTCTGACCAGTTGGGTGCGCCTTCGTAGATCATGGCAAATAGCACGATCCGATCCAGCTCATGCCAATATTGGCCGTTGATGTGCAGAAATTCCCCAGCAGCACTCGCACCGCTGCGGTCGTCGCCCATCAGTTGGATATAGGGCGGCTGATGAAGACTGCCGAAGGTATTCCCAAGCGCCTGCACCGCCCCGCCCCGACCGTCACGTAGCTTAAATAGACAACCCAAATCGAGATCGACTTTGCGCCCGCCGGTGAGCCGGCCAAAAAAACCCTTACCACCACCAGTGCCCTGATGCCAGTTCAAGTTGACAACGATTTCACCAAATCCTTGTGCCTTCTTTTCCAGCGAAATGCTTGGATTTTTCTTATCAAGGGTGATTTTTTCCAGCCGGATGGGTTGCGATGCCGGTGTGGGAACCGGTGGCGGCGGTGGTGGCGGGGAGGGAGCAGCAGGAGCCGGTCCAGGCGGCGGGGCAGCATCGGGATCGTCGCCGACATCCACCCCATATTGGCGAGCCAGCGGCGCCAGGCCACCGACAAAACCCTGACCCACGGCGCGAAACTTCCATTCGCTGTTACGCACATAGAACTCACCGACAATCAGCGCGGTTTCGGCCATCATTTTGGTCGCCAGCGGAAAAGCGGCCAACACCGATTTGGTTTGTGCATCGCGGATTTCCGCCCGCACTTGCGCCAACTGGCCAAAAGAGTGCCCGCGCCGTAGCCCCTGGTCGATAGTCAGCGCAACGACGATCCGTTCAATGGCTGCCGGGAGTTGCCCAAAGGTGACGGTAAAAGCCCGTGCATCGCCAGCGCGCTGGATACCGCCACCTGACAGGGCTGGCTGATTGTAGAATACAAAATCATCATCGCCGCGCACGGTTCCCGCCGCTGTGAGGGCAAACGCGCTGGAATCGAGAGTCAACGGCGTGCTGGTTGGCTCCCAGGCCAAGGTGATCTCGACCACGGCCGGCGCCAGGCTATGCTTGGTAATGGAAAAATTCTGACCGGGTTGCAAATCCATGAGAAAAATCCGATGGGGATTACAGGTAAGGCCGGAGCGCCGGCATGAGTTCATGAAATGTGCGGCCGCTGGCATGGTCACCGATGGCCTGCAATTTCCATTCACCATCGGTATGGCGATACAATTTGGTCATGATCAGGCCGGTGTAGTTTCCACCCTCTAATGATAGATCGAAGCGAGCGACCTCGCGGTTGTCAGTACCATCGACAATACGGCATAACGCGCTCGGAATACCAGCAAACCCCTCGCCACTGAAGCTATTGACGGTGAAGATGAGGGTTTGCACCTGCGCGGGCAGGCGCGACAAGTCGATACTGATGCGTTCGTTCTCGGCGCTGTCTTGACCGCCTCCTGAACGATCATCGCCACTGTGTTGAACGGAGCCACAATGGCTTTTCAGTTGTCTGAACCAGACGGTATCGACCAGAGCGCCATTGGCGTCGAACAGGAGACAGGAGGCGTCCAAATCGACCGCTTCCTGACGGGTACCAGCACCGAAGCCTAAAAAGCCCCGGCTTTGCACTTGCTTCATGCCCCAGCCAAGCCCCATTACGACCTGGCTCAAACCGCGCCCGGTCTCTTTTTGCAGGCTGATGCGCTGTCCTTTTTGCAGGTTGATGGCCATACGATGCCTCTAAATGAAGTTACTGGTGTGAATGAAGTGTTGGAGTAATGGCTTCTCGAATAGCCAAAACATACGGACGCTTCACGACATTTTCAAGTTGTTTCAATATATTTTAACTTTTGGTACCTGGCTATTGCCCAGTCTGGAGGGATCATGCGCACACTTGCGATGCTAGCGATCTTGGTAGTCGCCGCTGTCGAGGCGGCTGCTCCAGCGCCCGAAGAGAAGCTCAAGAAATGGCAAGATGACAAAGGCGTTTGGCATTACGGCGATAATCAAACCGTGGCACCAAACTCCTCGACCAACAAGGCTGCCGACGCCTATCGGCGTGGAGACTATCCAGCAGCCTTCGAGGAGTACCTAAGCTGGGCTAAACGGGGTGATCCACAAGCGCAAACCATGGTCGGCACCATGTACCTGCGGGGCCAAGGCGCGGCGCAGAGCCACGCCAACGCTATCGAATGGTTCAAGCAGGCCGCCAAGCAGGGCAACCCCAACGCCCAATACAACTTGGCAGTTCTCTATATCCAAAACCCCCAAATGGCCCCCGACGAGCGGGAACCACGCTTATGGTTACGGCGTGCCGGTGAGGGCGGTCATGTAGAAGCGCAGGTTTTGCTGGCCAATAAACATGCCAATGGGGAAGGAACCCCCCGTGACGACCAACAAGCGTTCAATTGGTATCAGAAAGCCGCTGCTCAGGGTAATGCAGGCGCCCAATTTCAGTTGGGAAACTTCTATGCCAGTGGTCGCAGTGTGTCGCCTAACGACAAAGAGGCGGTGCAGTGGTATCAGAAAGCCGCCGCGCAAGGCCACGCCGGAGCACAACTGGCGCTGGGTGCGATGTATGCTGGTGGTCGAGGGATCGCTGCCAGCGACCAGGATGCTGTGCAATGGTATCGGAAGGCGGCAGAACAAGGTAACGCTGAAGCGCAGTACAATCTCGGTGTGCGCTATCTGAATGGCCGTGGCCTGGCGCCTGATGCACAAGCGGCCTTCACATGGTTTCGCAAAGCGGCAGAACAGGGCTTGGGGCTGGCGCAGCTCAATCTGGGGCGCCTGTATGGGGAAGGGAAAGGCACTGCCCGTAACGATACCGAAGCGGTGAAATGGTATCGGCAGGCTGCCAGCCAAAATTTGCCCTTGGCCCAATACTATCTGGGCCGTATGTACGCAGAGGGGAACGGTCTACCCCGCGATGGTGCGGAAGCGCTGCAATGGTTTCGCCGCGCGGCCGACCAGAATCTGCCCTTGGCACAACTCGAGTTGGCGAACGGTTATCTCAGCGGTCGTGGCATGGAGTTAGACCAGAGCCGAGGTTTGCAGTTAATGACGCAAGCAGCGACAGGAGGTAGCCCAGAGGCCCAATTGCAACTGGCGGAACGCTATTTGGCAGGCAACGGCGTGCCGCTGGACAACAAGATCGGGTTCGATTGGTTGCGTAAGGCAGCCGAACAAAACCATACACCAGCGCAATATTTGCTGGGCGTTTTGTATGCTCGCGGTGAACTTATCGGACGTGACGATGGGCAGGCCGCCGAGTGGTATCGTAAAGCGGCCGAGCAAGGTCATATTGCCAGCCAGGTCCGCCTTGGGGGTATGTATGCCAATGGCCTGGGCGTCTCCCGCGATGACCGGCAAGCGTTGCAATGGTTTCAGGAAGCCGCCAAACAGGGTGATGCTCAGGCCCAAGCCAATGTCGGGGCGCTCTATGCCACAGGCCAGGGGGCGCCGCGTGATGACGCGCAAGCGTTAAGCTGGTATCGCAAAGCTGCGGACCAAGGTTTGGCCGTTGCGCAATTAAATCAGGGATTGTTCTACGCCGACGGACGGGGTGCCCTGCCACGCGACGATGCGCAAGCAGTGGCGTGGTATCGTAAGGCGGCTACCCAAAATTTGCCCCTTGCTCAGCTTATGTTAGGTTTGGCGTATGCGACTGGGCGGGGTGTGGCCCGCGATGATCGCCAGGCGGTGAACTGGTTCGAGCAGGCCGCTAAAAATGGGTTACCGCTAGCCCAGTATGCTTTGGGAATGCTGCACAGCGATGGTCGGGGCATTCCGCGAGATTGGATCAAAGCCCATGTCTGGCTGAATTTGGCGGCTTCCGGCGGCTATGTTGGCGCGGCTCAACCGCTCGAATACGCAGCCAGCCAGCTCAATGAAGCCGATATGGAACGCGCCCGAACGCTGGCGCGCGAATGGCGGACTGCTCATGCGTCAGCAGCCCAAACCAACTGATCGGGAGGCAAATGTGGACGAGCACGACCAACAATTGGCGGAACGGGTACGAACAGCCTGTGTCAGCACCGCTTTAGAGGCTTACCACGATGCCGGCCTGAGTGGGCTATGCGCGGAGGGTCGCTGGGAATATACCATCGGGGTTCTCCGACAACTGGATTTGACGCCTCTTCTCAATGCAGCGGCTTTAGTCCCAGCCGATTGTGGGGTTGATGTGCGGCAGATCGGCTAAACGCCACGACGGCAACAACGGGAGACGTTGGCTTCCTTTCCAGCGATGGCAGAGGGTTCAATGGCTTTTGCGGTTTGGGTCGAGTAAATGCTGGCCGAGATCGCGCACAAACTCTTCAAGCCGGGCTGATTCGGTGTGCAGGCGCTCGTTGGTTTGGCACAGGGTGTTCGCCAAACGATAGGTGCGGCCTAATAACTGTTCCAGGTCGTCGGTTTGCCAAAGTTTGTCGTGATTCACTTCGGGTTCTCCATCATTGAGCATCACCGCGCACCAGTCGGGGATGCGGTACATCAGGACCGATTCACGATCATTGGCCAAACACAGGGTTACGCCGATCTCGTATTTACGCAAGACACCCACGATTTCGTCGAGGCAACGCTGCATATCCTCACTGAGGTCTTCGTTGGTTTCCGATATGCTGCCCTCGCCCGAGACTTGCTGCTCTTCGTCTACCCTGCTCATCTTGTTTTACCTCTTATGATCTGGGTCGAGTGTGGCTCCAAACGAAAACCCCCGCGCCAGGATATCGGTAGCGCGGGGGTTCGGCGTGTTCGGGATGGCGCGCCAATTCGGCGACAAATCGCATACGTGTTGCAATATTACGCCAATCGCCAGCCAACTGCCAGCCGCTGCCGGGAGGTCCGCCAACTTATTGAGCCGAGGTTTTGCTGATGCTTGGAAAAATGCTCCGGTTTGTGTTGTGGACGCTGTACGCTTTATCGATCCAAAGCATTGCCGCCGAGCCGATGCTAAGCCGCATCCGGCTACCTCCGGGTTTCAAGATAGAACTTTTCGCCGACCAGTTACCGAACGCACGGGTGATGGTACGCGGTGAGCGGGGAACCATTTTTGTCAGTACGCGAGGCGAAGGCAGTATCTATGCGCTGCGCGATGCCGCTGGCGACGGTCGCGCGGCGGCACCCCGCACCATCGCCAGCGGCCTCAAAATGCCCAACGGCATCGCCTTCCGCGATGGCGCGCTGTATGTGGCGGCGGTAGATCAAATCTTACGCTATGACAACATCGAAAGCCGACTGGACAATCCGCCAGCACCGGTGCTGGTCACTAACGCTTTACCGAAGGAGCAAGCCCATGGCTGGCGCTATCTTGCGTTTGGTCCGGACGGTAAGCTCTATGTGGCTGTCGGGGCGCCTTGCAATATCTGTGATCAAGCCGGTTATGCGGAGTTGCGCCGACTGAATCCAGACGGCTCTGGGATGGAGATTTTCGCGCGCGGTATCCGTAACACGGTTGGTTTTACCTGGAACCCTTCGGATCACACCTTATGGTTTACTGAAAACGGTCGTGATTGGTTGGGTGACAATCTTCCCCCAGACGAACTCAATCAGGCCATCAAATCCGGTCTTCATTTCGGCTATCCCTACTGCCACGGCGGCGATTTTCTCGATCCTGAATTCGGCGCTGGTAAAAATTGCGCAGATTTTACGCCACCCGCACAGAAGTTGGGGCCGCATGTGGCGCCACTTGGACTGACCTTCTATACCGGCACCCAATTTCCTGAGCGCTATCGGGGCCAGATCTTGATTGCTGAACACGGCTCCTGGAACCGCAGCGCTAAAATCGGTTATCGAGTCATGCTGGTGACCTTGCGCGATGGTCGGGCGGTCAGTTATGAGCCTTTCGCGGAAGGATGGCTCGACGGCGAACGGGTTTGGGGACGGCCCGCTTATTTGCTGGTATTGCCGGATGGTTCGCTATTGGTTTCTGATGATCATGCCGGGGCGATTTATCGCATTCGCTACGATGCCGCATTGGTCCCTAAAGTCTAGCCATCACGACGCGCCGTGAATGTTGCTACTGCCGGGCGCGGCCGAATCAACCGATGCCGGATAGCGCAAGTTCTGGCCTTGCTGGGAGCGTTGCTGGTCCTCAATTCAACGCTCACCTTTCAAAATGTCTGGCCAACTCTCGGCATACGCTGGGTTCCTGAATTTTCGGTCGAATTGACGATATTGCTGCTGGTACTCGTCGGCACAGCGATCAGAGGGCAGTTGCCGGGAAAGGCCATGCGTCGTGCCCTGGTCGGAGGCTATTCGCTGTTTGTAATCGGGCGCTACCTGGATGTCACTGTCCCGGCCTTGATGGGGCGGTCCATCGACTTGTATTGGGATAGCCAGCATGTTGTCCATGTTGCGGCTATGTTCCTGACCAGCGTACCCCTCTGGCGGTTGCTGCTGGCAATGGTTGCGTTGCTGGCAGTGGGTGCCGCATTAATCGGACTTTTGCATTGGTCATTTGCCGTTGTGTTGCGAGCGTTGGCCCAACCAGCCGACCGGCGCTGGCTGGGGACATTTTCTCTGGTGTTGCTCGCACTGTATGGCGCCGGTCGGTTGCGTGTGTTGTTACCGAGTGAGCGTTGGTTCGCGCTGCCGGTTTCTGACTTGTTTGTCGAGCAAACCCGACGGGTACTCAAGGCGACCGTATTCCAGGATAGTCGCTGGCTTAATTCCCAACCTCCGCTACCCCATTCCGATTTCAAACGGCTCCGGCACGGCGATGTATTCGTTTGGTTTTTTGAATCTTACGGCGCTTTGGTCTTTGACGATCCCCGTTTCAGCACCTCACTGGCTGAGGAGTTCAGCGGGTTGGAGCGCGCGTTGACGGGCGCTGGCTGGCACAGTGTTTCGGCGCGAGTGAATTCCAGCACCTTTGGCGGATCGTCTTGGCTGGCCCATTCCAGCTTGCTGTCCGGGCTGCGCATCGCTGATCAAAACGATTACCAAAGCCTGTTGGCTTCCCGCCGCGATACTCTCGTCAGCCGCTTCGGCGCTGCGGGCTATCGGACGGTGGCGATCATGCCCGGTCTCAAGTTTCCTTGGCCTGAAGGTCAATTTTATGGCTTTGACCAGCTTTACGATAACCAAGCATTGAATTATACCGGGCCGGCTTATGGTTGGTGGGCTGTCCCCGACCAATATAGCCTGTATCGCGTCCACCAGATGGAGATAACGCCGACTGAACGGGCGCCGCTGTTCGTGTTTTTCCCAACGATTAACAGTCATGCCCCGTTTGCGCCACTACCCCCGTATCAATCGAATTGGAGCCAAATCGCCACCACGGGCGCCGCGCCGACCCCCGAATCGGTGGCACTCGCTAGCCGACTTGATGGCGAGGAACTGGCAGGGGCTTATCGCCGCAGCGTGCGCTACAACCTAGCGGTGCTGGGTGGCTATCTCCGTCACTACGCGCCTTCGACTGCTTTCTTGATGGTACTCGGCGATCACCAACCCCCAGCGGTAGTCGGGGGCCGCGATATTTCCTGGCAGGTACCGGTCCATCTGTTTTCGCGCGATGCGGCTTTGCTCCAGACGTTGGTGGATCTCGGCTTCAACTGGGGCATGACGCCCGATCAGGGCGCTTTGGGGAGCATCGAAGCATTGGGGCCTTTGCTGCTACGAGCGTTGGATGGTGCATCGGCAGCGGGTGTACGGACGGCCTTCCCTGTCACTGTACCGCCCATTCATTAATCCGCTGGCGGTGGCCAAATCCTCATTGGCCGTTCTTCTCAACCGAGGAATGGCCTACCAACCAGGCGACATCCACCGCAAAAGACATACTGAGCAAGCTGAGCGCTAAACCGGCCAGCACGACTGACCAAGGCGGCGCAACCAACGGAGCCAAACAGATGATCAAGGCGATAATTTGGATGACACAGATGGTTTGGCGACGCTTATTCGGGGGCAGCGGCCGCCGCAAGCAGGGAAAAATAGGACCGAGAGCGACAAAGCCGTAGCGTAAGGCGCCCGACAGGATAACCCAGGCCCCCGCCTTATCAGACTGATACACCAAGGCGGCCATCACTAAGATCGAAAAAGCGTCTATCTCCATGTCAAAGCGGGCACCAAAAGCGCTTGCCAACCCATAGCGCCGTGCTAACCAGCCATCCACACCATCCAGCAGGACGGCAAGCGTGGCCAAGACAACGATGAGCCAGCTTACCTCCGTCGATAGAGTGCCTCGGCCTAGCCATCCGACCATTAAAGCGGTAATACCCGCGCGCACCAGCGTCACCGCGTTGGCTGCGCCAAACCGTTCCAGTGGAAGATGTTGGGGTAGGAAAGGCAGCAAGGCCAACAACAGACCAATCAATGCCAGAAGACACTGGCCGATGTAGCCGATGGATTGTCGGGCTAACTCGCCAACACCAGCCGCCGAAACCACGACCAGCAGAGATACGGGAACGACATATAAAAGGCTGTTGGCCAGCAGTCGCCGCAGCGGAGAGGTCGTCGATGCAATGGCAGGAGTTGGTAAAATCGGCGCTCTTTTCAAGCGATGACTCCGACCAACTCGCGCAAAACTGCCGTCGCATAAGCACCCGCCGACAAGCGAAAACTGATGCTCGCGGTGTCAGGTTGCAAAAACTCCAGCCCCACATCATCTACGAGCAAGCGCAAGGCCCGTCGTTCCTGTCGCAACCCAGCGGTCCCCAGGCCATCGCGGAATACAGGTAAAGTCTCGGCCACCGTTTCTTCGAGTACGCGCGCCGCGCCGGTCGATAGCAGCTCCCCAGCCCCCCACAGCGGCCCGGTTGGGTGCAAGTCGCATTCTGTCACCCGTCGATGAATCGTTTCATCCGGCTCACCGGCGGCAAAAACGCTATGGCTGCCAGCCAGCATCAGTGCTTCTCCCGATAAGGGCTGATTCCAGGAATGCTCGGTGACACGCCGTGCCAGTACGGCGTTAAACAGAGCTGACCGGGCAGCAGACAGATATAAGCCATGTCGGTGACGGTCGCGCACTTTTTCCTTACCGCTGAGCATCGCCTCGGCGCGCGCTAAATTGCCACCCTCCTGACCAAAGCGCTGTTCGCCAAAGTAATTGGGTACTCCATTTACTGTGATGCGGGTAAGTCGCTCGGTCAGCTCAGCGGGATCGCCTTTCAGGTCGCGCACCACAATCCGAAAGGTGTTGCTGGCCAACGCGCCGCGTCGCAGCTTGCGGGAATGACGCATCACCTCCAGCACGGTGATATCGGGGTCATCAATGGTCGCCCAGTCCGGTTCCGGCCGACCGGGCAACTGGACCGAAAACCATTGTTCGGTCACGGCGTGCCGATCCTTGAGGCCGGCATAGCCGATAGCGCCGGTCGGTACCCCAGCCAACTTAGCCAACTGCCGCGCTACCCATTCGGTATTGGCGTTACGCTTACGCACCCATAACCAGACATGTTCACCGCTACCATCGAGCGTAAAGCCAAGGACTTCACGCACCTGGAAATCCTCAGGTGCGGTGCGTAACCTTCCCTGAATCTGGGGTTGGCCATAGGCGTAGGGGAGTTCTGAGAAAGCTGTCGAGTAGGTCATGGGGATGAAGGGCCGAGCGGTTTGGGTAGCTGCACCCGGAGTGGCTTACACCTCGGATCAGCGACGGATTGCCCCCTGCGAAGATCGGGCGGCATGTTACAATGCGCGCCTTCTTTGCGGGGCGGGTATGTGGATAGCAGGCGAGGACGTTTTATGAGCATCGAACAAGCCATCGTTGGCGGATGCGAGGATATGGACATCCAGTTGCCTAACGGAGGCGGTCTGCGCCTGAGCGCTTACCTGACCCTGCTGGAGCGTTGGAACCGAGCCTATAATTTGACGGCTGTCCGCGATCCGGCAGCGATGGTCGTCCGCCATCTGCTCGACAGTTTGTCGATTTTACCCTGGTTAGTCGGATCGCGGGTGCTTGATGTCGGCAGCGGTGCGGGCCTACCGGGCATTCCGTTGGCCATCGTGCGGCCGGATCATGACTTCTTTTTGCTCGATAGCAACGGTAAGCGAACTCGATTTCTGATCCAGGTCGTTGCCGATCTGCAACTAAAAAACGTCAATGTCGTGCGGGGCCGTGTCGAGGACTATCAACCAGAAGCACCTTTTGACTGCATTGTCTCGCGGGCGTTCGCGACCTTGGCGGACATGGTAGTCGATGCAGGACGGTTATGCGCGCCCACCGGTCGGCTGCTCGCCATGAAGGGCGTGTTTCCCGACGACGAGTTGGCTCGTTTGCCGTCCGGTTATGCTGTCGTCGGCGTTCATCGGTTGCGGGTGCCTAGCTTGGACGCCGAACGCCATCTGGTTCACCTGGCCCCCGCGCCCGCTTTTCGAGATTGAGTCCATGGCCGCCATCATCGCAATCGCCAATCAGAAAGGTGGTGTTGGTAAAACCACCACCGCTGTCAATCTAGCCGCCTGTTTATCGGCGCTCCGGCAGAACGTGCTCCTGATTGATCTGGACCCGCAAGGCAACGCCACCATGGGATGCGGTGTTGACAAGCACGCTGTGACCGCGACCAGCTACGATGTCTTACTGGGCCAAGCGACCTTGACTGAGGCTTTGCAATGGATTGAAAAGGCGCAGATGCAGCTACTGCCGGCCAACGGCGATCTGACCGCTGCCGAAATCAACTTGCTGGAAGCAGAGAATGCGCCAGGCCGCCTGCGCACTGCTCTTGCATCGGTAGAGTGGAATTTCGACATCATCATGATCGACTGCCCACCGGCTTTGAACATGCTGACCGTCAACGCGCTCACCGCCGCTCAATCGGTGATCGTGCCGGTCCAGTGCGAGTATTACGCGCTGGAGGGTCTATCGGCCCTGCTGGATACCATCGATAAGGTGCGCAATTCGACGAATCCCAAATTGCGGATTGAGGGAGTGCTACGGACCATGTTCGATCCCCGCAACCGGTTGGCCAACGATGTTTCGGCGCAGTTGCTGGCACATTTCGGCGATACGGTGTTCGAGACCCTCGTACCGCGCAACGTCCGTCTGGCGGAGGCACCCAGCTATGGCTTGCCGATCATCTATTACGACGATGGCTCGCGCGGTGCGCAAAGCTATCGTGACCTAGCGAAGGAAGTCCGCAAGCGGCTGCGCCGGCCACCGCCGAAAACCGCAGCAACAACACAGGGAACGGGACAATCAGCATGATTAGAAAGAAAGGCGGGCTTGGACGCGGTTTGGATGCCTTGCTCGGTGCGGGATTGACCGCTGCCAGCCGGTCTGAAGCCCCAGCGGAACCCGTTTTCTCAGAGACACTACGGCCATTGCCGGTCGAACACATCGTCAAGGGCCGCTATCAACCTCGCCAAACGCTGCAAGAGGATAGCTTGCACGAACTGGCTGACTCCATCCGTGCTCAGGGCTTGGTGCAACCCATCGTCGTGCGGCCGTTGGGTGGTGAACACTACGAATTGATCGCCGGTGAACGGCGCTGGCGGGCTGCCCAATTGGCCGGGTTGAGCGAAATACCGGCTATCGTCCGTGAAGTGCCTGATCAAGCAGCGATTGCGATGGCGCTGATTGAGAACATTCAGCGCGAAGACTTGAACCCGTTGGAGGAAGCGGTTGCCTTGCGGCGCCTGATCGCCGAATTTGCGCTGACTCACCAGCAGGCCGCTGAAGCGATAGGCCGGTCGCGCACCTCGGTGACGAACTTGCTGCGACTGCTGGATTTAACCGAGGATGTTCAGCGGCTGGTTCATGAGCGCAAACTGGAGATGGGCCACGCGCGAGCCTTGTTGCCTTTGCCGGCCGATTTGCAGCGTGAGGCCGCTCACCAAGTGCTGCTGCGCGGCCTATCGGCACGAGAAACCGAGGATCTGGTCCGCCGGCTGCTCAAACAGGAGGCCCTGACGCCGCCACGCGAGAAACCCTTGGACCCTAATATCCGTTCCTTGCAAGATGATCTGTCAGAACGGTTGGGTGCCCGCGTGCAACTGCGGCAAGAAACTTCGGGCAAGGGCCGCATGGTAGTGCACTACAACAGCTTGGACGAGCTAGACGGCATTATTGCTCGAATGAAGTGACACAGCGATTTTCGTTGACCCCACTGTGCCAAATTCCCTATAATTCGTAACATTCTACGTGGCTAGGATAGGTCAGGAAGCGAGTTTTTAAAGAACCTTTCCACAGTGGCGTAAAACAAAAAAACTAAAAACAAACAGCCATAATTATAACTATGCCCGCGCGACACGGCGCCCAGAGAATTAGAACCAATCCGATCATGGGCGCAAAACAAGTCACCTGGAAAATAGCGGCCATTCAGCTTCTCCTCACGCTGTTGATCGCGACAGGGGCTTTTGCCTTCGGTAGTCTGCAAGCAGCCTGCTCCGCGTTACTCGGCGGCGGCATCAGCGCTCTCGTTTCTCTGTACTTCGCCAGTAAAGTCTTCTCGGTGCGCATCGGTGCGCCCGCCGCCAAAATCGCCCGCGCTTTTTATTGGGGCGAGATCGTGAAATTGCTGCTGACAGTCACTCTGCTAAGTGGCGCCTTACTCTGGCGTGATGTGGCCCCCTTGCCGCTGTTGCTGGGCTATAGCGCGGCACTGATGGCCTACTGGCTGGCTTTACCCTTCACATTCGACGCTTCGGTGAAAACGCTATGAGCGAAACCGGTCATTCCGCAACAGGGTATATCATTCACCACCTGACTAATCTCAAGGTGGGTGAGGGTTTTTGGACCCTGCATTTAGATACCATGTTTTTCTCGATTGCGTTGGGTGCCTTTTTCCTCTGGTTGTTTATGAAGGCAGCCAAATCAGCCACCAGCGACGTACCGGGTCCTTTGCAAAACCTGTGTGAGATCTTGGTCGAGTTCGTCGATACCCAAGTCAAGGATTCTTTTCACGGCCATAATCCAGTGATTGCCCCCTTGGCCTTAACGATTTTTGTTTGGGTTTTTTTGTGGAATTTCATGGATTTATTCCCGGTGGATCTGTTGCCTTCCATCGCTGCGCTGTTCGGCATTCCCTACTTGCGCACGGTGCCTTCCACCGACTTGAATTCGACCTTCGGCCTGTCGATCTCCGTTTTGCTGCTGCTTTATTACTACAGCTTCAAGGTCAAAGGTCCGGTCCATTTTACTATGGAAATCTTGACCCATCCTTTCGGCAAGTGGTTCATGCCGTTCAATCTGCTGCTGCGGATCGTCGAAGATTTGGCTAAACCGATCTCGCTCGGCTTGCGGCTATTCGGCAATCTCTACGCTGGCGAATTGATCTTCATCCTGATCGCGTTGCTTCCCTGGTGGGTTCAATTCGTCTTAGGGTGGCCTTGGGCGGTTTTTCATATTCTCATCATTACGTTGCAAGCCTTTATCTTCATGGTGCTGACAATCGTATATCTGAGCATGGCGCACGAAGATCACTAAGGAATCGCAGGCTGCGGATCTCAAGATCGAAGCTGAGATCTCATCCTGGGTCCAAGGTCAATGAGTTTTTTTCATCCACACTTCAATCTCTGACGGGAGACACTAATGGAAGCTGCAAGCCTGATTGCCAACGTGCAGGGTATGACCGTTATCGCCGTGGCGCTGATCATCGGGATGGGCGCACTGGGTACCGCCATCGGCTTCGCCCTGCTGGGTGGCAAATTCCTGGAAGGCGCTGCCCGCCAGCCGGAAATGATTCCTGCATTGCAGGTTAAGATGTTTATCGTCGCCGGTCTGTTGGACGCCGTGACGATGATCGGTGTCGGCGTGGCACTGTTTTTCACCTTCGCCAACCCGTTCCTCGGTCCCGTCAACGCGGCCTTGGGTCATTGAGCGGCCACGCTTTTAAGACGGGTTTGTCTCGTGTACCTGAGGAGGTAATCGCGTGAACTTCAATGCCACTCTTATAGGGCAGATGATCACGTTCGGCCTGCTGGTGCTCTTTACGATGAAGTTTGTATGGCCGCCGATCATCCGGGCCATGCAGGAGCGCCAGAAACGGATCGCCGATGGTTTGGCATCTGCCGAGCGCGGCGTGCGCGAGCAGGAGCTGGCCAAAGCCAAAGCCTCGCAACTGTTGAAGGAAGCGAAGCAGCAAGCGGCCGAAATCGTCGCCCAGGCTCACAAGCGCGCCAACGAAATCATCGAGCAATCGAAACAGGAAGCCCGTACCGAGGGTGACCGCCAGCTCGTCGCCGCCAAGGCCGAAATTGAGCAGGAGGCCAATCGCGCTCGTGAACAGCTTCGCAGTCAGGTCGTTAGCCTGGCGATAGCCGGTGCCAGCAAGGTGCTTAAGCGTGAGGTCGATGAAGCGGCCAACGCCGCCATGCTGGATGATCTGGTCGCTGAGCTATAACCCTACGGACCATGCCCATGGCTGACCCGACACCCGTTGTTCGACCGACCTCCGCTGCCCGGCCCTACGCGCGCGCCGCGTTCGAGGATGCCCAAGCGGCCAATACGCTACCGCTTTGGTCGGATCTTTTGCAGGCTGCCGCTGCCGTGGCCGCCGATCCGGCCATGCAACGGCTGCTGGGGCCTTGGAATCCGCAATTGCGCGGTGAACAAAAAGCCGCGCTGGTAGCCGACTTGTGCCGCGATATTCGTGGCGCCGCCGCCCAAGCGATTCCAGAGACCTTCGTCACCTTCCTCAAGGTGCTGGCCGAGTTTCACCGCTTGCACCAGCTTCCCAGCATCGCCGCCCTGTTTGAGCGGTTTCGTGCGGACGCTGAAAGCATCTTGCGCGCTGAGCTGATTTCTGCCTCGGCCGTAACCGATGCCCAGCGCAAGCGCGTGACCAAGGCGCTCAAAGCGAAGTTCAAGCGTAGCGTCATGCTGGATTGCAAGACGGACCCAGCATTGATCGCGGGTGCGGTGATCCGCATCGGCGACCGGGTGATCGACGGGTCGGCGCGCGGTCGGCTGGACAAACTTGCCACGGCCTTAAGCCAGTAAGGGGATTACCGTTTTATGCAACTTAAACCATCCGAAATCAGTGATCTGATCCGGCAGCGTCTGCAAGGCTATCAAGCCTCCGCTGAAGCACGCACGGAAGGAACCATCGTCAGCTTGTCTGACGGCATCGCCCGTATTTACGGCCTCGACAATGCGATGCAAGGTGAAATGATTGAGTTTCCGGCGCCTAAGGAAGGTGATCCGGTCACTTATGGCCTGGCCATGAACCTGGAGCGCGATTCCGTCGGTACCGTGATCCTGGGTGACTACGAGCATCTGTCCGAGGGTGACAAGGCACTGTGCACCGGCCGTATTTTGGAAGTGCCGGTCGGTGAAGCGTTACTCGGTCGTGTGGTGAATTCCCTCGGCCAGCCCATTGATGGCAAGGGGCCAATCCATTCCAACCAAACCTCACCGATTGAGGTGATCGCACCGGGCGTTATTGAGCGTCAGTCGGTCAGTCAGCCGGTGCAGACCGGTTTGAAGGCCATTGATGCCATGGTGCCGATTGGGCGCGGCCAGCGCGAATTGATCATCGGTGATCGCCAGACCGGCAAGACCGCCGTGGCGATTGACACGATCATCAATCAGAAGGGCACCGGTATCAAGTGTATCTACGTCGCCATCGGACAGAAAAACTCCTCGATTGCCAACGTCGTGCGCAAGCTGGAAGAACACGGCGCGATGGATCACACCATCGTCGTCGCCGCCAGCGCCTCCGAATCGGCAGCGATGCTCTATACCGCGCCATATTCCGGCTGCGCCATGGGCGAATACTTCCGTGATCGCGGCCAGGATGCGCTGATTGTTTATGACGATCTGTCCAAGCAGGCCGTCGCTTACCGCCAGGTCTCGCTGCTGCTGCGTCGTCCGCCGGGCCGTGAAGCGTTCCCCGGTGACGTGTTTTATCTCCACTCCCGCTTGCTGGAGCGGGCGTCCCGCATCAATGCCGATGAGGTCGAACGCCTGACCAACGGTGCGGTGAAGGGCCAGACCGGTTCACTGACCGCGTTGCCGATCATCGAAACCCAGGCCGGTGACGTCTCCGCTTTCGTGCCGACCAACGTGATTTCGATCACCGACGGCCAGATTTATCTGGAAACCGATCTGTTCAACGCGGGTATTCGACCTGCCATCAACCCTGGCTTGTCAGTCTCTCGTGTCGGTGGTGCGGCCCAGACCAAGATCATCAAAAAGCTCGGCGGTGGTATCCGCTTAGCCTTGGCCCAGTATCGTGAACTCGCTGCTTTCGCACAATTCGCATCCGATCTGGACGAGGCCACCCGCAAGCAGCTCGAACGCGGCCAGCGCGTCACCGAACTGATGAAGCAGAAACAGTACTCGCCGATGTCGGTGGCCGAGATGGCCGTGTCGCTGTTCGCGGTGGATCGCGGCTATCTGGACGATATCGCTTTGAACAAGATCGGCGATTTTGAGTCGGGTTTGCTGGCCTATGCGCGGACTAACCATGCGGCGCTGATTGACCAGATCAACGCCAAAGGCGATTTCAACGACGAGATCGAAAGCGGCCTCAAGAAGATCGCGGAAGATTTCAAGCCCACGTTCGTCGGATAGGCGGGATTCAGCATGGCCGGCGCCAAAGAGATACGTACCAAGATCAAGAGTATTCAAAGTACTCAAAAAATCACCAAAGCCATGGAAATGGTGGCGGCGAGCAAGATGCGGAAGGCCCAAGAACGCATGAAAGCGGCCCGGCCTTACGCGACCAAGATCCGTAACGTGATCTCGCACTTGGCTCACGCCCATACCGAGTACCGCAGTCCGGGCTTGACTGAGCGCGATCTCAAGCGGGTTGGGTTGATCGTAGTGTCAACTGACCGGGGTCTGTGCGGTGGCTTAAACACCAATCTGTTTAAGGCGACGATTCTCGCCATGCAGGATTGGCGGAAACGCGACATCGAAATTGATATCTGCACCGTCGGCACTAAGGCGTTCCAGTTTTTCCGCCGCTTGAAGGGTAACATCGTGGCCCACGTTTCCCACTTGGGCGACTCGCCACGCTTCGAGGACGTGCTGGGACCGGTTAAGGTGATGGCCGATGCGTTCGCGGAAGGGAAGGTTGACGCGATCTATCTGGTGTACAACGAATTCGTTAACACCATGAGCCAGAAACCGAGGATCGAGCGCTTAATGCCCATTACCGCCGAGGTACAGGATGCAGCCCCACACCATCGCTGGGACTACATTTACGAACCCGATCCCAAGGACTTGATCGAGTTATTGCTGCGGCGTTACAGCGAATCGGTGGTCTATCAGTCGCTGGTGGAAAATGTTGCCAGCGAAATGGCCGCGCGTATGGTCGCCATGAAGAGCGCCTCCGATAATGCGGGTACGCTCATCGATGAATTGCAACTGATCTACAACAAGGCCCGACAGGCGTCGATTACCCAGGAATTGGCTGAAATCGTGGGTGGCGCCGCTGCGGTTTAGGGAACGCGGCAAGCGCCCATCACAGCGATGGGCGCGCGGTGAAACAAGCTTAAGGGGAACCCAATAATGAGTTCTGGCAATATCGTGCAAATCATCGGCGCCGTGGTGGACGTCGAGTTCCCGCGTGGCGCGGTGCCCAAGATCTATGACGCGCTGCGCCTCGATGAAAACGGGCTGACTTTAGAAGTCCAGCAGCAATTAGGCGATGGCGTGGTTCGCACCATCGCCATGGGCGCGACCGAAGGACTGAAACGCAACATGGCCGTTTCCAACACCGGCGCACCAGTGACCGTCCCGGTGGGCACGGGCACGTTGGGACGAATCATGAACGTGCTGGGTGTCCCTATTGATCATAAGGGACCGGTGCAAACCGATATCTATCGGGCGATCCATCAGCCTGCGCCCAGTTACGAAGATCAGTCCGGTGCGACTGAACTGCTGGAAACCGGCATCAAGGTGATCGACCTGCTGTGTCCGTTCGCCAAGGGCGGCAAAATCGGCTTGTTCGGCGGCGCGGGTGTGGGCAAAACCGTCAATATGATGGAATTGATCCGCAACATCGCTATCGAGCACTCCGGCTATTCGGTGTTCGCCGGCGTGGGCGAGCGCACCCGCGAAGGCAACGACTTCTATCATGAAATGAAAGAGTCGAACGTGCTGGATAAGGTGGCGCTGGTCTATGGCCAGATGAACGAGCCGCCCGGCAACCGTCTGCGGGTCGGTCTGACCGGTCTAAGCATTGCGGAGAATTTCCGCGATGAAGGCCGCGATGTGCTGCTGTTCATCGACAATATCTACCGTTACACCCTGGCCGGTACCGAATGTTCGGCGCTGCTGGGTCGTATGCCGTCGGCAGTAGGCTATCAGCCGACGCTGGCCGAGGAAATGGGCGTATTGCAGGAACGGATTACCTCGACCAAGACTGGCTCTATCACCTCCATCCAGGCCGTCTACGTGCCTGCCGATGACTTGACCGACCCGTCACCAGCCACGACTTTCGCTCACTTGGACGCAACGGTCGTGCTGTCTCGCCAGATCGCCGAACTGGGTATCTATCCGGCGGTGGACCCCTTGGATTCCACGTCCCGGCAGTTAGACCCACTGGTGGTTGGCCAGGATCATTACGACACCGCTCGCGCCGTACAGAGTACCCTGCAACGGTACAAGGAGTTGAAGGACATCATCGCCATTCTGGGTATGGACGAACTGTCCGAGGAAGACAAGCTGGTCGTAGCACGCGCCCGGAAAATTCAGCGCTTCCTGTCCCAGCCGTTCTTCGTGGCGGAAGTATTCACGGGTTCGTCGGGCAAGTATGTCGCGCTTAAGGATACGATTGCCGCTTTTAAGGGTATCGTTGCCGGGGAATACGACCACCTGCCTGAACAGGCGTTCTACATGGTCGGATCGATTGATGAGGCCGTCGAAAAGGCGACCAAGCTGTAATGGGATAGCGGTCTCGATCACACGGGGCCGCATTCCATGCTAACTGACCAGGAGACGCACGCATGGCCATGACATTACATGTTGACATCGTCAGCGCGGAGAAGGAGCTGTTTTCCGGCCCCGCCGAGATGGTGACGGCGCCTGGTGAGATGGGCGAACTCGGCATTCTGCCCCGCCATAGCCAATTGATAACGCGGCTGAAACCCGGTCAGGTTCGAGTCCGGCTACAAGGCGGCGAAGAGCAACTGTTCTATGTGTCCGGTGGATTACTGGAAGTCCAACCGAGTTTGGTGACGATCCTGTCTGATACGGCTGAACGCGCGCGAGATCTGGATGAAGCGTCCGCCCAGGCTGCCAAACAGCGCGCCGAACAGGTGATTGCCGCCCATCAGGGTGATTTTGAGTATGCCCGCGCCAAAGCCGAACTGGCTGAGGCTATCGCTCAATTACAAGCGATTGAAAGATTGCGCAAGATACGCAAAGCGGGATAGCCGGCTAATAATAATAAATATTTAGACCCCCCAATTAGGCCGCGACTTTGTCGCGGCTTTTTTATTCCCCAGTACCCGAAATGCCCTACCAAGCGATTTGCTGGTGGGTTTCTCATTCTCCAGGTAAGGTTCGCTACAATATTGAAAGATTTTTTGGAGGCAGATCAATGATGCAACAGCTTTCTGTCGTCATCCTTGCCGCCGGCAAGGGGAAGCGGATGGTTTCGGATTCGCCCAAAGTTTTGCACCAGATAGGTGGCAAACCGTTGTTGGGACATGTCTTGCGCACCGCCAGGTGCCTTGACGCGGCCAAACGCCTCGTGGTGTACGGCCATGGTGGCGAGGCGGTCAAAGCGGCCTTTGCGAGCGAAACGGATATCGTTTGGGTCGAACAAGCGCAACAATTAGGCACTGGCCACGCGATAGCGCAAGCATTGCCAGCCATCGACCCATCTGATGTGGTCTTAGTGTTGTATGGGGATGTCCCTCTTATTCGCGCTGAAACCTTGCAGCCGCTGGTCGCTGATGCCCGAGCTGGACGACTAGCGCTGCTGACCGTCGAACTCATTAATCCCTCTGGCTATGGCCGCATTGTCCGAGACGAGCGGGGGCGGGTGTTGCGGATCGTCGAACATAAAGAAGCCACGCCTATCGAGCGGAATTTACGCGAGATCAATACCGGGATTTTGGCGGTTTCGGCCGACAAGTTGCGCGGCTGGGTCAGCGAGTTGGACAATGACAATTCGCAGGGAGAATATTATCTGACCGATATTATTGAACTAGCGGTGCGCGATGGCGTGCCGGTCGAAGCCTTCACCGTGACGGAACCCGCTGAGGTGCAAGGGATCAACGACCGCCAGCAATTGGCTGAGCTGGAACGATTTTACCAGGCACGGCAGACCGAGAAATTACTGATCGACGGCGTAACCCTACTCGATCCAGCGCGCGTGGATATTCGAGGGACCATCAGCACCGGTAAAGATGTCGTGATCGATGTCAACGTCATTTTCGAAGGAAATATCCGTTTAGGTAACCGAGTGCGGATTGGGCCATTTTGCCTATTGCGAGATGCGGTTATTGGGGATGATGTCGAGATTCAGTCCCACTGCTGGATCGATAGCGCAGAGGTTGGAAACGGCGCCCATATCGGACCTTTCGCTCGGCTGCGGCCAGAGTCGCGCTTGGCGCCTGGCGTGCATATCGGCAACTTCGTCGAGACAAAAAAGGCGACTATCGGCCCT
Source organism: Candidatus Competibacter denitrificans Run_A_D11 (assembly GCF_001051235.1). Classification (GTDB taxonomy): domain Bacteria; phylum Pseudomonadota; class Gammaproteobacteria; order Competibacterales; family Competibacteraceae; genus Competibacter_A; species Competibacter_A denitrificans. The sequence goes on from NZ_CBTJ020000019.1 coordinate 25,439, forward strand.
GGCTCCAAGGTCAATCATCTGACCTATATCGGTGATGCCGAGATCGGTGCAAGTGTTAATATCGGCGCTGGTACCATCACCTGCAATTATGATGGGGCCAATAAGCATAAGACGGTGATCGGTGACGGGGCTTTCATTGGCTCTAACAGCTCGCTCGTGGCACCGGTACAGATCGGCCAGGGCGCCACAGTCGGTGCTGGATCGGCGGTCAGCGGCACGGTACCCGATCACGGCTTGTGTCTGACGCGCGCTCCCCGTAAAGATGTGGCGAACTGGGAGCGACCAACGAAACCGGCTAAAAATTAAGTTCATGCTGGTCACCCCTTTGCTTTGTTAACGGATCGTCCATGGTCAAAACTCGTTTTGCGCCCAGCCCTACCGGCTATTTACACATCGGCGGCGCCCGTACCGCGCTCTTTTCATGGTTATACGCCCGTCGCCACGGTGGCCCCTTCGTGCTGCGCATTGAAGACACCGATCTAGAGCGCTCGACACCAGAAGCGGTGAACGCCATTTTGGAAGGGATGAATTGGCTGGGGCTGGATTACGATGAAGGGCCTTTCTATCAGACCCAACGCTTTGACCGCTATCGGGAGGTGCTTCAGCACCTGTTGCGTGAGGGCAAGGCTTACTATTGCTATTGCACTCGTGACGAATTGGATGCATTGCGCGAAGAACAACGCCGTCGCAAGGAAAAACCCCGCTACGACGGTCGGCATCGTAATTATCAAGGGCCACCCCGTGAGGGAGTGGAACCGGTGATACGGTTCAAAAATCCTACTGACGGTGAAGTGGTCGTTGACGATTTGATTCGCGGCGCAATCGTTTTTCAGAATACCGAACTTGATGATCTGATCATCGCCCGCGCCGACGGCTCACCCACTTATAATTTTTGTGTGGTGGTCGATGATATGGATATGGGAATCACCCATGTCGTGCGGGGCGACGATCACATCAACAATACACCACGCCAAATCAATATTCTCAAAGCATTGAATGCGCCTATTCCGAAGTATGGGCACGTTCCAATGATTCTTGGGCCGGACGGCCAGAAATTATCCAAACGGCACGGTGCCGCCAGCGTCATGGAATGCCGAGATTTGGGTTACTTGCCGGCGGCGATACTCAATTACTTGGTCCGGCTGGGTTGGTCGCACGGTGATCAGGAGATTTTTTCCCTGGATGACATGGTAGAGTTATTCGATCTTGACGCCTGTAATAAGGCGGCCTCGGCGATCAACCCCTCAAAATTGATCTGGCTCAACAAGCATTATTTGAAAACGCTAGATCCGGCCCATGTCGCCCGCCATCTGAGCTGGCATATCGGCCAATTGGGGATTGATCCCGCCGAGGGTCCACCACTGACTGAAGTGGTTAAAGCCTTCGCCGAACGTGCAGACACGCTGAAAGATTTAGCCGAAGCGGCCACATTTCTTTACCGGGAATTCCAGGATTACGAAGCGAAAGCAGCGAGTAAGAATTTGGTGATTGCCGCTGAAGGGCCTTTAATGCGCCTAAGAGAGGCGTTGGCCGCGCTAAGCGAATGGAAAGCTGAACCCATCCACGAGACGGTCAAGCAAGTCGCGTTGCAAGAAAATTTAGCCTTGGGTAAGGTCGCACAGCCATTACGAGTCGCCGTTTCCGGCAGTAGTGTATCCCCACCCATTGATATTACCCTGGAGTTACTAGGGCAGCCGAAAACCCTTGAACGGATCGACCGTGCGCTACGCTATCTCCGCCAAGGTGCCAGCGGGAATCATTGAATCCGTTTCAGTGATTGACAGGATTTTGTAAGTCTTTTAAGCTAATCGTCTAAGGTTTTTGGGGCCATAGCTCAGCTGGGAGAGCGCCTGCATGGCATGCAGGAGGTCGTCGGTTCGATCCCGTCTGGCTCCACCAATATGACCGTCATTTTGGGTGACGGTTTATTTTTTACATACACTGTCCCCATCGTCTAGAGGCCCAGGACACCGCCCTTTCACGGCAGTAACAGGGGTTCGAATCCCCTTGGGGACGCCATTCTATTGCGGTTCGTTTAGTCGTAGCTCGATATCTGATTTGACACTCCCAGCATTCTGGTGGCGTAGGATCTACATCAGAAATAAAGCCTGCTGCGTGACCCCTGAAATACCCGATACAGGACCGTTAGGAGAAAGCGCTGTCGCAGCGTATCTATCGGCACATACCGGGCGACATCTTGGCAAAGTGCGTGGCGACCTTTTCAAAAGATCACGCTCCCTCATTACCTGAGCTAGCGCCTGGCGCAATCGCTGCCAAATTCTGTTCATCCCGTTCCTCAATAATTCCTGTCGGGCGCCTATGGGCGCTAGCGTCCCACACCGCACCAACCCAGTTGGCCAGCGGCGTATTATCGGCATCGACAGGCGCCGCCCCGCTTGCCGAATGCTTCGGTATACGCCCCATGGTCGTGTCCGCTGATGGCCAGCTTCTCACTTTAAGATCATGAACGAAATCATCGAAAACAAAACTTTTGCTGAAATCCAGATCGGGGACCAGGCCAACCTGACGCGAACGCTGGATCAAGACGGTGTGGAGGCCTTGGCCAGCCTGACCGGCAATTTCAACCTGATTGACCTTGACCCCGGCCCGGCTAACACCGCCATGTTCAGCCAAGGCGGCGGTCAAGTGGGGTGGGCAGCGGCGCTGTTTGCCAGCTTGGCCGATACCCGGCTACCTGGCTTAGGTTCCGTCGCTCAGGGTATCGAAGTCCGCTTCCATCGGCCCGTTGCCATCGGGGCAGCCGTGACGGCCACGGCCACAGTAAAGGAAAAACGGCCGGATAGGGGTACTGTGTTGTTGGAATGTCGTGCGGTCGATTCCAGCGCCGCATTGCTCGCTGAAGGCTGGATCGACGTGTTGGCGCCGAAGGAAAAGAGGCGTTACACGGCTAAGGAGATGCCCACAATCCAGTTGCGGCACGCCGACCGCTTCGAGGGGCTGCTGCAAACCTGTGCAGGGTTGCCGCCCCTGGCCTGTGCCATTGCCCATCCATGCAGTGCCGATGCGTTGCGCGGCGCCATCGAAGCCGCTCAGCATGGGCTGATCGACCCCATACTGATCGGCCCTGAAGAAAAGATCAGAGCCATCGCTGATCAAGAAAATTTGGACATTTCACCCTACCGGCTGGTACCCGCCGATCACAGCCATCATGCCGCCGCATTAGCGGTTGCTATGGTCCAGTCCGGTGAAGCGCAAGCGTTGATGAAAGGCAGCCTGCACACTGACGAAGTGCTAGCCGAGGTGGTCAAGAAGGAGGGCGGCCTGCGTACCGAGCGTCGTATTAGTCATTGCTTTTTGCTTTCCGTACCGACGTTTACCCGCTGGATCATCATTACCGATGCCGCCATCAACATTGCCCCCAATTTAGAAGACAAGCGCGACATCATTCAAAACGCCATCGACTTGGCACACGCGATTGGCCTCACAGAACCCAAGGTCGCCATTCTTTCAGCGGTCGAAACCGTCACCAATAAGATTCCCTCGACTTTGGAGGCCGGCGCGCTGTGCAAGATGGCGGATCGCCGTCAAATTACCGGAGGTCTCGTCGATGGGCCGCTGGCTTTCGATAACGCCATTGATGAGCAAGCGGCTAAAACCAAAGGTATCCAATCGCCAGTCGCCGGCAAGGCCGACATCCTCGTCGTTCCCAATCTGGAAGCGGGCAACATGCTGGCTAAGCAGTTAACCTTTATGGCCGATGCGGAAGCGGCAGGTCTAGTGATCGGCGCTCGTGTGCCCATTATCCTCACCAGCCGAGCTGACAGTGCTCGCGCTCGGCTAGCCTCGTGTGCAGTCGCTGTTCTGTTTGCCGAGGCCCAACGACAGGGTAGCGTCTTGCAAAAAGCGCCCGGCTAACCGACATGGCGATAAGGTGGGCCAGGGCTTACAGTAGTTAGCGGATGGAGGCTAACTTCGCTGCTGCATCAAGGGCATCCGCCGTTGTGGTCACTAAATGGCCTACTCGCAATTTGCGCCGCCATTCCTTGAGGATCGACTCATCCGTTTTTTGCCAGATACACAGCATAACCTTGGCTTGCGGCGCCCGCCGCGCGACTTGCCGTGAGAAGGCTCGCAAATGCAAGGTGCTCAACGGCTCGATAAACGATAGGCAGACCAAGGCCACAGTACCCGCTGCTTCTGAGCTGATCTCGGCGGCTTCAGACAGCGGCCAGACTCGCGCCGTCAGGCCATGTTTGGTGAGAACCTGTCCCAGCATTTTCGCCGCAGCACCATCCAGTGGATGGGTGCCGTGCAGAATGGCGACCGGTTGCGGGGTGCGCCATTCCTCGCGCAGATCCTCAGCGGTAAAAACCTTCTTTTCGATCTCGCGGTCAGCACGGATCGTTTCCAGCGCGGCTTCCGCTTCGGCGGTGAGGTTGCGGCCACGTCTCTTCAGCGGTTTTACATCGTCCAGCGCATCGACCAGAGCTTCCGATGAGGTCACGAGGGTAGTCAATCGGTCGTCGGCTACTGAACCCCGCACGATATCCAGATGAGAGCGGCGGATAGCTTCCAGGGCGATCTCGTCATAATAGGTTGATAGACTACGGTCTTTGAGCAATTCCCGTGCTCGTGCTTCAGCCTCGCGCGGATCGCCCGCCAACATGCGCTGATAGAAGATTTCGTGTGGCTGCAACGCCGGCCGGTCGCCCAGCAGAATATCCAAGAATTGCAGACGCGGAATATGACGGCCGATCACCACGAGGCAGATAGTCAACGGGGTTGACAGCACCAAGCCAATGGGTCCCCAGAGAAAGGCCCACACGGTAGCCGCGATCACAATGGCAATCGGCGAAAGGCCGGAGGTGCGACCATAGAGCATCGGCTCGACGATGTTGGTGCTCACCGGTTCGACTATCGCGAATAGGCCCGCCGTCCACAAAAAACTGTTCCAACCGGGGTCAGTGGCAAAGGCGATGAACAAGGGAGGGATCAAGCCGATTAGGCCCAAATAAGGCACAAAATTCAGCAGGCCATAAATGATGCCCCATAAGTACGGGCTAGGCAGACCGATTAACCAAAGCCCAGTGCCTATGATCAAACCCAACGCGATATTGACTGCCAATTGGGTTAACAATTGGCGCCCGACCCGGAATCCAGCGTCATCAAGGGCAGCAGTCGTCTGCTGAATATCCTCAGCGCCTGCCAGACGGATCACCCGATTGCGGAGGTCTTCACGTTGCGCCAGCATAAAAGCGGTCATCAGCAACACCACCGCCAAGGAGGCGACGGGTTGTAAGGCTGGGGTGAGGTAGCGCTGAATCGCCTCGAAACCATGCGGTTTGTTGTCAATGCGCACGATCTGCACCGCCGGGGCATCGCCACCGATTTTTTCCAACTCCGTGAGTGCTCGGGCCAGCGAATCAGCAGCGTTGCTGAAAACGCTGCTTTCACCCAGTTTTTGCGACAAGCCCGATACCTTTTGACGGATCGTGCCTTCATAGGAGGGCATGTCCGCCGCTAGCGTGGTCGCCTGCTGGTAGGCGACATAAGCAATGCCGACGATCAGCGTTAGCGCCACCAGGATCGCACCCAACACCGCCAGTCCACGCCCCGCCTTGATTCGCTCCAGCCAAATCACGATAGGGGTTAGCGCGAAGCTCAGCAACAGGGCTAACGCTAGATAGACGATGACATCCTTGCCCAACATCAAAATAGCAGCGATGCCCAATATCAGCACCACGCCAGCCATGGTATTGAACAGCGGGATGGCCTGCCGCAGCAGCCGATTGGCAATAATATCCACAGGTGCCCCTTAGGCTTCGCACGATCAAAGAGTGGTTAGGCCACCAGCCTGAGTTTGGCTCAGGCTGCGGTTTTCAGCAGGGCATCAATCTGTTCCAAGAGCTTGGTGAAATCGATGGGTTTGGGGTGATAGTCATTGCAACCGGCCTGGAGAGTTTTTTCCCGGTCGCCTGCCATTGCGTGCGCCGTCAGCGCAATAATCGGCGTTTTTTGGGTTTGCGGATCGGCCTTGATAGCGCGGGCGGCGGTCCAGCCATCCATGATCGGTAGATTCATATCCAGCAGGATGATGTCAGGCGCCGCCGTTTTGGCGCTCTCAACCCCCTGCTCACCATCATGGGCGAGCGTGACGGTGTGACCACGGCGCTCCAAGCGGCGGGACAAAAAGTCCCAGATCTGTTCGCTATCTTCAACCAGCAGGATTTTGGCCATGTGCCAGCTCCGTCGTTGTTCTATTGAGTATGGATTAAGTTATGGGGCCTTGGCCTGCTCGGCAAAGCGCCGCAGGTCCGCCACCAGATCGGCCAGCGGCATCGCACCCTTCTGGACGATGCCCGCCGTTTCATGGGCCAGACTGCGTACCTTGCTGGATTGCACATCTTCCGCCGTCATCACCACCAGTGGCAAGTCATCAAGCTGCCCATTCTTGCGCACTTCACGGATAAAAGCATAGCCGTCCATTTCCGGCATGATCAGATCGACCAGAACCAAATCTGGCCGACGGTCGGCTAAGGCTTTCAGCCCCTGATCGCCATTGAAGGCCAAGCGGCAATTCCAGCCATCACGCTGTAGCATTTCCTTCAAGCGTTCACTGGCTCCTTGATCATCGTCCACGATCAACACTTCGTGCAAAGCAGTAGCGATGGCCAATGATTGCAGCGCGTCCGCCAGCGCCTGGCGGTGTATTGGCTTCTTGAGATAGCCGCTTGCGCCCAGTGCATAAGCAAAATTTTTCTCGTTCAGCACCGTTTGCATGATCACCGGGATGTTATGGGTGTCTGGATTATCGCGGATAGCGCGCAAGACATGCCAGCCATCCAGACCCGGCATCATCACATCCAGCAGGACTGCCAACGGTCGGCTGGCCTGAATACGCTCCAGCGCCTCAGCGCCGCTCGCAGCCACCGAGACTGCAAACCCCTCGCGTTCCAAATGGCGGGTCAATAACTCGCGGGCTGACGGGTCATCATCGACCACTAGGACACTCGGTACATTGCGCTGGCTTGCCTTGCCTATCTGTCGGTTCTCATCCGGGGTCGCTGCCGGGTCGGTGCTGACATCGACCACCCGTTTTGCGTAGCGGGTGGGAATAGTCATGGTAAAGGTGGTGCCTTCGCCTTGCTGGCTGGTGACTTCGATACGGCCACCCAGCATGGCGGACAGCGCCTTGGTCAGCGCCAACCCCAGACCAGTGCCGCCATATTTGCGCGTGGTGGTCTCATCGGCTTGCGAGAAGCGTTTGAACAGATTAGCCAGTTGCTCGGCGGACATGCCGATACCGGTATCGGCCACGCTAAAGCGGGTATGGGCGATGCCGTTTTCCTGAATCTGATGGGCCTGAACGGTAATTTTGCCGTCGGTGGTGAATTTTGCGGCATTACCGATGAGATTGAGCAAGACCTGTTTGATCTTCAGATCATCGCTGAGCATCGTCGTATCCGGTGCATCGGCGATCAGTGCCAAGCTATTGTTATTCTTGGTGATCAAGCTGCCGGTAGCCGCTTCCACTTCTTGCAGCAGACTGCCGACGGTAAATTCAATGGCGTGGACATCCATTTTGTGCGCCTCGATCTTGGACAGATCCAGCACGTCATTGATCAAGCCCAGCAAATGCCGGGCATTGGAATTGATCTTATTCACATCGGTAAGAATCGCCTCTTGGCCCAGATCGCGCAAATCTTCTTCAATCAGCTCGCAATAGCCCAGCACGGCGGTCAACGGGGTACGCAGTTCGTGGCTCATATTGGCGATGAAAGCGGATTTGGCCCGATTGGCGGATTCGGCCGCATCGCGGGCGATTTCCAACTCCCGCTCCGCCTGACGCTGGCGAGTAAAATCATTCAGTACCACACCGACGCCAGGACTTGGCGTACCTGCTTCAGTTGTCAATGTCACTGGAAACACATCGGCCTTGAAATAGCGGGCTTCTTCGCCAATTAATAATTCCAGAGTTTCATCGGCGCTGGTGTCTTTGTAGCGGAAGCGTTCCCTGATGGCGCGCTCCGCCCGTCCCCGCAGCAGCTCCTCAATTTGAGCGGCCGACGCCTTGAGCGCTTCGCCGGCTCGCATCGTTCCTTTGTCAGTCACCATGCGGGCAAAGCTTTTGTTGGCTTGATTGATCTGAAGGTTTTTATCAAGCAGCACCAGACCCACCGGAGCGCGCTCAATAACATTGGCTAGCAACGACCGAGCCTCTAGCGTGGTGCGCTTGGCTCTGGCAGCCAGGAAAATAAAAAGCCCGATGGCGAGAGCTAAGGCGACCAGCGAGGCAATACCGACTGGAAGGTAGAGGTGATAATTTTGTTCATTAATGGCCTCACTCTCTTGGTGGACCCAGGTCTCTACGCTTTGGAGGCCTTCACGTACTTTGTCCATAGCGCGTTTACCGGCGCGGGTTTTCACCAGATCCTGAGCACGCTCAAACGACTCATCACGCGCTGCAATCACCCTTTCGCCGAATTTAAGGATATCTTGGCCAGGCGTGATCATTTGCGTAGGCAGATCGGAATCCAGATCAGCCTTAGCCGCAGCATCTTTAAACGCGGTAGCATAATCGTTAATCTGGGTTCTAGCGTGCCGATACGGCTCCAGAAAGTCTTCCGTGGCGACATTGATGTAGCCCCGATAGCCAGTTTCCACATCCTTTAAGGCCGAGAGGTAACGCTCGGCAGCTATCTGTAGTTCGTTTTGATTCGTGGCTCGTCTTTGTGCAGCCAATAGGGAATACAGGCTCCAACCGCCACCGGCCAAAGATAAAACCGTAACTCCAATCAGTAAAGCCCGCGTGATTGGTGAGGCGATAGCGCGGTTGATCATCTGGCACCACTCTTTAACATCGTTTGCTCCATCCAAATCCTCTCACAGCCGAGAGCATTGGGTATAACTGTAGTAAAGTCGAGCCGCTTGTTAATTCAAGCGCAAGTTGTTGCTTGATAAGTACAAAGCTTCGCTCTTGCCTGTTATTGGAAATGCAACTCTTTGATATGAAAAGTACCTTTTAATTCGCGTGGTTGCGAAAAAATGTTGAGAATCCTAATCTAAGATAGTTACTGATATTATAGGAAGAAAGGCTCACTTGAAGCGAGGTTTGGTGATGGAAAGCGGTGGTTGCAAGCGGTGTGGTAGCGAAGCGTCGGTCAAGAGCGGTCGC
>NZ_CBTJ020000020.1 GCF_001051235.1 Candidatus Competibacter denitrificans Run_A_D11
CACCCGACCCCATCCCGAACTCGACCGTGAAACCGCTCCGCGCCTATGATCGTGCGAGACCTACTCGCGCTAAAGTCGGTCATCGCCAGGCTCTTATTGTTAGACCCCCCTCGGACCACGAGGGGGGTTGCTGTTTTTTAGGATAGGATGCAACCCGCCGTAGCTTGGCTGATGCGTTGTGCTTGTCCATTAGTTGCAAAATTGCTATAAATTCGTAGCTTCACAGATTGGTTGAGTAGTTGGAGATAATCCGATGTCCAGAGTTTGCCAAGTGACGGGTAAGCGTCCGATCACTGGAAATAATGTTTCTCATGCTAACAATAAAACCCGGCGCCGGTTTCTGCCGAATTTGCATATCCATCGGTTTTGGGTTGAAAGCGAACAGCGTTTTGTCAGCTTGCGCGTCTCCTCGCACGGTATGCGTATCATCGATAAGAAAGGGATTGACGCCGTGCTTGTCGATTTGCGCGCCCAAGGCACTAAAGTCTAAGGAGATAGGCTATGCGTGACAAAATTAAGTTGGTTTCGACTGCGGGGACTGGTCACTTCTATACCACCACCAAGAACAAGCGCACGACGCCGGAAAAGCTTGAAATGAAGAAATTCGATCCCGTCGTCCGCAAACATGTCCCCTATAAAGAAGCCAAGATTAAATGATCGCTTCCTCATCTAAATTCACTGGATGAGTAGTGCGTGTTGCAAATAATCCCTGCCAGTCAACTCACTGGACAGGGTTTGCTTTACCCAGCCAGGCTATCAAACAGGCCGCAGCGAGTAACTGCGTAACTCCCGCGCAAAATCTTGCAGCGCCTGAATGCCACTCGCTTCGGCGAGTGCGCACCATTCTTGCAAAGCGACCAGCAGCTTTTCATGGCTGGCGGTCGTGCGGCTCCAGATATTCTGCAATCCTAAGCGAAATTCATAGACAGTCCGCAACGTTTGGCTGATGTTGAGGGCCTTGCGAAGCTGATCGCGTTCGTGCTCGCCCAACCGGGTTTCCTCGCGGATCAGGAGTGCTCGAACTCGCTTGAGTATCTGCCGTCGTGAATCATCGGCCTTGCGCAATTCCTCTTTTAGCACAGGAAGAATAACTTCACGGGCGAACTCAGCCATAACGTGCAAGCGATTCAAAACCACCGCCCGTAAGGTATCGAGGTCGATATTCTGCTTGTCGGGTATCTGCTGGGGAATGGGAGCGGTTTTCTTAATGTGGGCTAGCTTGAAAATCGCCAACAGCCGAATATAAAACCAGCCGATATCGAATTCCCACCATTTGCTTGATAGTTTTGCTGAAGTGGGAAATGCGTGATGGTTGTTATGTAGCTCCTCGCCTCCGATCAGCAAGCCAATTGGCACTAGATTAGTCGAGGCATCACGCGGCTCGTAATTTCGATAACCCCAATAATGACCTAAGCCATTGATAACGCCAGCGGCCCAGAAGGGAATCCAAAACAATTGCACTGCCCAAACCGTCAAGCCGGTAATCCCAAATAATGCAAGATCCAAAAATAACAAAAGGACCACCCCCAGCCGGTCATAGCGGGCGTAAAGGTGCTTTTCCAACCAATCGTTAGGTGTGCCATGTCCATAGCGCTCCAAGGTATCTACATTGGAAGCTTCAAGCTGATACAGTTCTACCCCTTGCCATAGTACTTTGCGAATACCCAAAATCTGTGGGCTGTGTGGGTCTTCTGGCGTTTCGCACTTGCCGTGATGTTTCCGGTGAATGGCGACCCATTGTTTGGTAATCATCCCGGTGGTTAACCATAGCCAGAATCGAAAAAAGTGGCTGATCACCGGATGCAGCTCTAAGGCGCGATGGGCTTGGCTGCGATGGAGGAATATTGTGACCGCCACGATAGTGATGTGGGTCAATACGAGTGTTGCTAACACCAACTCCCAGAAAGATAGGTCCAGTACGCCGTGAGCAATCAGGTTCAATGCAATGTCCTTTGGAGGAAATGAACTGTATGGCTGATTATCAGCATAAAGCCTAATGGGAGCAAATGCTTGTCGCGACAACTATGACTGACGATCTATTAATGCGAGTGGACGGGTTAACCCTATGTTATGGGGATATTCGCGCTGTCAACAAGATCAGCTTCACCCTCGCCAAGGGTCAAATCCTCGGATTTCTCGGCCCCAATGGTGCTGGAAAGTCCACCACCCTACGGTTGCTGTCTGGCGTTTTGGCACCGGATGCTGGCCGAATCGTGATTGCAGATAGCGATTTGCTGGACCAGCCGATCCAGGCTAAACGGGCCATGGGTTACCTGCCTGAGCAACCGCCCCTGTATCGTGAACTGACGGTCGATGAACAATTGCTTTACAGTGCTCGCCTTCACGGTCTCAATGGTGCTGCCAGCCGCGTGGCACTGACGCGGGTCAAGGAACGATGTGGGTTGGTTGAGGTCGGCAAGCGTTTAACCGGCAATCTATCCAAAGGCTATCGGCAGCGTGTAGGTATCGCTCAGGCTATTTTGCACGATCCGCCGATCATCCTGTTAGACGAGCCAACAGTCGGTTTAGACCCTATCCAACTGCGAGACGTGCGTCGGTTGATCCGGGAATTAGGAGAAAGCCGTGGCATCATTTTGTCCACCCACCTATTGACGGAGGTGCAGGCGATGTGTAGCCATGTGCAGATCATGCGTGCTGGAAAGCTGGTTTATGCCGGTGCACTCGCCGATCTTGAAGGGCGTCAGGGGTCTACGTCATTGCGTATCGGTTTGGGTGCGCCGCCACCCTTAGCCAGCTTGGCAGAGATACCGGAGGTTGAGCGGGTGGAAGCATTGGGTACTGGCCGCTTTCGGTTGTATCACCGCTCTGGCGAGACGTTCCATCGTGCGATCGTCGAACGATCCGTAAGGGAGGCTTGGGATCTGTGGGAATTGGTGCCTGAGCGAGATAGTTTGGAACGGATTTTCGTTGAGCTAACGCTGGGCGAGGAGATCGCTCAATGATTTTGCTGATTGCATCCCGCGAATTGCGCCGCTTATGGTTATCTCCAGTGGCCTGGACATTGCTGGCAGTAGCGCAAGGATTGTGTGCCTGGCTGTTTCTGCTGTTAATTGATGATTTTCGGAATTTGCAAGGTCGCTTGGTGGGGCTGGAGAATCCCCCTGGTGTCACTGATTTAGTCGCTGCGCCTTTATTTCGCGTCGCGGTTTGGTGCTTCTTGATGCTAACGCCCCTGCTTACGATGAACCTGATTAGCGAAGAAAGGCGTAGCCGCACTTTGGATCTGCTGTTGTCCTCGCCCGTCTCAGTAGCCGCCATCGTTTTGGGGAAATACCTGGGAGTGCTGGTGTTTTTGCTAGGTGCGACCGCGTTGATTGCCTTAATGCCGCTGACGCTGGGGACTGGAACGACGCTTGATGTGGGCAAGCTGCTGGCCGGTTGGTTGGGCTTAGCGTTGTTGGTTGCCGGATTTGCCGCTGCGGGTCTGTATATATCGACATTAACTAGCCAACCCATGGTAGCGGCCGTCGCTACGTTGGGGCTATTGCTGTTTCTCTGCGTGATTGATCTACGAACCGTTGGTGGGGAAGCGGCGGGCAGTTTGCTCGGTTATCTCTCTCTGTTGGGCCATCACGATGCTTTGCTACGCGGGTTATTCGACAGCGCGGATGTCGTGTATTACCTGCTGTTTAGCGTGACCTTTCTGGGGTTGGCGATTCAGCGCTTGGACAATGAGCGATTGGGCCATTGACCGATGCGTCTAGATCCTTCGGTGCGCCGGCGGCTAAAGTTGCAGCAATGGCTCTTTCTATTGTTGTTCGGTTTAGTGGTTGGGCTATTGGCGTGGCTCAGCAACCGGTACGTCATTCGCGCTGACTGGACCAGCGGTGGGCGCAACACTTTATCAGCGCCTAGTCAAGCCCTGCTGACGCGCTTGTCGGAGTCGGTGCATATCACCGCCTATGCTCGCGATAATCCGACACTGCGCGATGCGATTCAGCGATTGATTGAGCGGTATCGGCGGATAAAGCCGGATTTGACGTTGAGCTTTGTTAATCCCGATTTGCTGCCGGATCGGGCACGGGCGCTCGGTGTGACCCTGGATGGTGAGTTGTATGTGGAATATCGCGGTCGCGCGGAAAAAGTTCATCAATTGACCGAACAGACACTGACAGCGGCGTTGCAGCGCTTGCATCTTGAGCAGGATCGCACGCTGTTCTTTCTGACAGGGCATGGAGAACGCAATCCGCTTGGTGTGGCTAATTACGACTTGGGTACTTTCAGCCAGGAGTTGGAGAAAATCGGTATACGGGTGCGTTCGGTCACTTTAGCGGAAGATTCACCAGTGCTTGCAGAGAGCGCTGTGTTGGTGATCACCGGACCCCAGCAGTCGTTGTCACTCGCCGAGGCCCAGCGGGTTGCCAATCATGTAGCTCAGGGTGGTAATCTGCTGTGGCTGTTGGAACCCGGTGGCCTGGCCGGTTTGGAATCACTGGCGGCCCTGCTGGGAATCACCATCCTGCCTGGTGTGGTGGTTGACTCTGATACCTCGCGCCTTGGGATCAAAAATCCCGCGTTCATTCCCGTGGTGGATTATGGGCCGCACCCCATCACCCAATCCTTACGGGTTCCCACGCTCTTGCCTCAAGCAGTGGCGCTCAAGATCGCTCCGAGTTCTGGCTGGAGTTCGGCGGTGCTGCTAGAGAGCCAAGCCAGCGCATGGACAGAGACAGGCCCTACCGATGGTGTAGTGCATCTTGATCCCGATAGCGCCGAACACGCTGGGCCGCTAGAGGTGGCTGTGGCATTGTCCCGACCGCGGCCGATGATAGCCAACAGCAGTAGCAGAGACACTGGCAAGTTGCCGCAGCAACGGCTGGCTATCGTGGGCGATGGTGATTTTTTATCGAATACCTATCTAGGCAATGGCGCCAATCTAGAGTTGGGGCTTAATCTCATGAATTGGCTGACGTTAGAAGATGTACCGCTGATCATCCCTCCCAAGGCTGCTTCTGATGCGAATTTGGATTTATCTGATAAAGAACTCGCGATGATCGCTGCCATTTTCTTATTGGGCGTACCCGTCGGTTTATTAACTACGGGTTGGTTGGTCTGGTTTCACCGGCGGCGGCGCTAAGTATGAGCGCATTGGCATGGCGGCAATGGTTGAATATCGGGCTGCTGGGTTTAGCTGGCGGGTTGCTATTGATGGTGCTACTCGATTCCGGTCCTCAGTTGCCGCCAGAGGTTTCAGCGCTGCTGAATTTGACGCCGACCCAAATCAACCGGATCGTGGCAGTTCGTTTGAACCAGGAGCCGTTGGTATTCGAGCGGCGGGCCGATGGTTGGTGGATGATCGCGCGAATGGCTGGATTAGCCAATCCGGTTTTGCTTGATCCAATCTTGCGCCTTCCCGGTGCGCGTTGCCCATTATCTTATTCGGCCGATGGCATAGATTTGGCGGCGTTACAGCTTGACCCTCCCCAATTACGCCTGTGGTTAGAGGATCGGGAGATCCGTTTCGGTACCACCGCCCCAACCGATGGGCAACGCTATCTGCAAATTGGTCGGGTCGTTTACCTCTGCCCAGATGCTATCTATCCCTTGTTAACCAGTGCGGCCGAGAGTTTTATAGCGCCTTCTATCGAGACTCTCCTGAAGACTGGACGTCAGCGGTAATGCCCGAACTGCCTGAAGTTGAAACGATTCGTGCTGGTATCACTCCGCATGTACTCGGTCAGCGCATTGTCAGGATTGTGGTGCGACAACCTTGCTTGCGTTGGCCGGTGACGAACGAACTGATCACAGCGGGAGTGGGGCAAACGATTCAACGGCTTGACCGGCGTGGTAAGTATCTATTGCTGGGTACCGATACCGGCACCATCATTTTGCATCTTGGGATGTCTGGGCGCTTGCGGATTCTTCCGGCCGATACGCCGCCGACAAAACACGATCATGTCGATTTCATATTAACGGGTGGGCAATGTCTGCGCTTTAATGACAGCCGCCGGTTTGGCGCTGTGCTGTGGACTGTGGAGCCGCCGGAACAGCATTTTTTGCTGCGGACTTTCGGTCCTGAGCCATTCGATGAAGCGTTTTCCGGCCGTTATCTGTATCAGCGGGTACAAGGTCGAATTCCAGCTATCAAGCCTTTCATCATGGATCATCGGGTGGTGGTCGGTGTTGGCAACATTTACGCCAACGAGTCGTTATTTACAGCCAATATCCACCCGCTGCGTTGCGCAGGCCAGCTTAGCCTTGCTGAATGCGAGCGGCTAGTCAGCGCGATCCGGGAGGTTTTACGTGAAGCGATTCGCCAAGGTGGCACAACGCTGCGGGATTTCGTCAATGGCGCGGGTGAGCCGGGTTATTTCCAACAGTCTTTGCAGGTATACGCCCGTCAAGCGCGAGCCTGCTCCGTTTGTGGAGCACCGATCCAGCAGTGCCGGATCGGCCAGCGTGCGACGTATTTTTGCCCGAATTGCCAGCATTAATGGGCTGTGTTGGGTTCTTTTCCTCCAGAGGGAGCCTGCTCAGTTAGCGTATTCATGGGTTTCGGAGATGGCTCTACCGTGGGGGTGACTGCGGGCGTTGCGCTGATTGGCGGTTTGAACGATGGGGCGGGAGGGGCTGTTTCGGCTGCGGCTGGCGTGCTAATCGCTGCTGGGGTCGGTGGTGGCACCGCAGGCGTACTGCCGCGTATTGCGGGTGGTTTGTCCATGCTCGGTGACCTAACGCCAGTTGGGAGATGAGTGCGCGCAGCGGGCGTGGGCCTGGTCTGCCGTTTCTTGATGGTCGGCGTATAAATCATCGCGACGGTTACGGCGTCTTCTGTGCGAAAGCGTTTTATCGCAACCGCTGGCAAGCGGCCTTCCCGGAGCGCTATCAGACCGAGATCCTCTTTAAGGGCGGTCATGCTTAAATCGCGGATTTGCAAAAAACGGCTCACACTGGGTTCATCGTTAGCGTATCCCGCATTCAAGGTCTGGAGGTCGGCTCGGCTGGCTTCATCTAAGCCGTTTTGCCATGCGCTATCGTCGCCCAAAGCCACGCCTATCAACGCCTCTGTAGCACGGTTAATCGCAATCTTCTCGGCATCCGTGCGCAGCTTATCCTGTGACGCCGGATCGGGGTGGGTGCCGATGAGATTGATCGCGTAGCCGACCAACGCCAGTTCGCCGGTTGCGTTGACGACGATCAGCCGATTGCCGGTGGGTGGGATTAAACCGGCCTCAATTTCCGCCTGTACCTGCCGAAGACCATCTTGCAAGGAGATCGCTTCAATGGCGTTGGGAGTAGGCCGGGTCAATCGAGTGGCGGTGTTGGGAGTGGTCACCAAATTCACATAAAAAGCACGACGCTTTTGATCTTCCCGTATTGAGTGAGTGACGAAGCCACGCGCCAAAATCCGCAGGGCTTGCTCATTTTTATCGGCGTCAGTGAATGCCAAATTGATCAAAGCCAAGCGGATGGCATCGTTTTGTTCCAGAGTCGCCGTGATATGTTGCCGGGCTTGGGGGGATAGAGCAACCAAGCAACCGGCCAAGCGCGCATATGCATCGGTAAAAGCCTGAAAACGGGCGTCTTGGCGGGTGCGGCGCAGCGCGACTTGATTATCAGAGGCTGGATATTGGGCGGTTCCAGTGGCTACCCAGCCAAAGCCCGCATTAAAACGGATCATCCGACAACCGGGAACGGCTTGTGCGACGGCGGCAGCAATGGCCGCTGGTGCTGTCGCCGCCCGTATCGCAGGGCCTTGTCCCAACTCATCCCGGATCGGCCGGGTGCGACCAAGATCAGGTGATGCGGGGCGCGCTGTGGCTGAAGGACTCTGTAGGGGTACAGGAAACTCTTCGTTGACAGTTTTGGCGGCTGGTACCGCTGAGGCCCAGAGCAGAGCGCTAGCCGCAAGCCAAAGACGAGTTGAGCAAAACATAGCGGTATCCTCCAACAAGCCCGATAAGAAATCAGGCGAACGATTACTCCTCGGTGGGACGGCCCAGCCGCGCTAACCGATCTTTGGTACGGCGTAATTGCTCGATTGCCTGTGTCAATTCGCCATTGAATGTGCTCTGTTTCGAATTACTTTGCAATTCGGTTAGGTTGCGTCGGGTTGTTTCCAACTCGGCGGTGACCAGAGCCAGCTCATCCGTGGTTTTTTTCAAGCGTGCGGCGACAATTTGCGCGATGAAGCGATAGATCAGTGAATAACAAGCGTCCCGCTCGGTCGCCGGCAGTGTTTCGAAAGATTCCGGATTTAATTCCAAACACCACGTCGGCTCGACGGCGACCACGGAGGCGGTACGGATCTCGTTACCCAACGCCGAAAGCTCACCAAAGAGATCCCCAGCCCGACACAGGCTTGCGATCTGGTTTTGATTCTTGACGACCCGCACTTTGCCACCCAGCAGAACGTAGAATTGGCCGCCGATGGCACCTTCGGGGATAATGATTTCATCAGGGTTGTAAGCGAGGATACGACTGACGCTCAAGATATTTTTAAGCTGCTGATCCTGGAAGGCATTTAAAAACGGGATTTTTCTGAGCCGGTCAACCAGTTCCGGCAAAGCCGGATCGCTTTGATAGATACGCATAATAAGTGCTCCCAAGAGATCAGAACAGTTTAAGGGTATTAGCTGGAATTCAGCAGTCATCCATGGCGTCGATTTTCCTCAATGCCATGGCATGGGATCGTGGTTTCCAGATTGCTTAAGTCAGCAGCGTAACTTGCATTATAGTGTTTTTTAGGATGCTAATGTATAAAAAATGTTAATATTTTGCGATTTTTGAATCAATTTGGCTATGTGCATGACTACATCCATGGCCCACCATGCGGGATCAGCACGGTTGGGGTAAGATTAAGTGAGGCAATGTTGCCTCGGATTTCCGTGTTCCAGCACCATGCATAAAATTTTGTGCCGTTTATCTCCCCTTTTCGCCATAGCCCTGCTCGTGGGATGCGCCGCCACTACAACGCCGGTGCGCGATGACTCAGATCCTCTGGAAAGCTATAACCGTACCGTGTTTACGTTCAATGACGCGGTGGATAAGGCAGTATTGAGGCCAGTGGCTCGCGCTTATCAGACTGTCTTGCCGGCAGTTGTGATTGCCAGCATTACCAACTTCTTTAGCAACCTCAACGATGTGGTCGTTTTGACCAACGATTTGCTGCAAGTTAAATTCCATCAAGCCGCGATGGACAGTAGTCGGATTGTTTTCAATACCACGTTTGGTGTGCTCGGCCTGTTTGACGTTGCCAGCCGCATGGAGTTGCCGAAACACGCCGAAGATTTCGGCCAGACACTGGGCGTTTGGGGGGTCGGTGAAGGCTATTATGTCGTGTTGCCTTTGTTGGGGCCGAGTACGGTGCGGGATACGTTTGGGCTGGTGGGCGATAGTTTTGTCAATCCGTTGAGTTGGGGCATTGAGTCCGACCCGGCACGATGGAGTTTGCGGGGATTGGATATCATCAATCAACGAGCTGGCTTGTTGCGAGTGGAACGCGCATTGGCTGAGGCCGAGATCGACCCTTACACATTCCGACGTAGCGCCTATTTGCAGCAGCGGCGCAACTTGGTGTATGACGGCAATCCACCCGCAGAAAAACCCGATTTCGATGCTGGACCTGATAAAGCCACGCCATGACCCCTGCTCGTGTGACGTTGGCGGTGTTCGATGCGTTATCGCAGGCGGAAATCGTGCGTGGGCGGTTGCTGGTGGAAGAGGTTCCTTGCGTGATGGTAGATCGCTCGCTCTTGCCGCTAGGGATCGTCGCGGGCGGGATTGAGCTTCAGGTGGCCGAGGCGGATTTGAGGCGCGCGCGTGCCGTGCTGGCTGCGGACTACTCCGGGGAGCTTGAATAATAGGATTATGAAGTTGAAGCGGCGGGCGCTGTTAACCGGCCTGCTACGCGCAACCGCCAAGCTGCCTTTGCCGCTGGCCCATGCGGTTGGGGCCGGGTTTGGCTGGTTGCTGTGGCGAATTCCCGGTAATCCTGTGCGAACCATCGCCGAACGCAATCTAGCGCTATGTTTTCCTGAAGTGCCATGCCATGAGCGCGATGCCCTATTGTGCTGGAATTTACAGGAGACCGGCAAATTGCTGTGCGAACTGGGGCCGCTCTGGCTTTGGTCTGGCGAACGAGTTCTAAAGTTGGTGCGTGATTCGGTAGCTGGCGAGGCGATGCTAGCCGAGGCTGTCCGCCAAAAAACCGGAGCGATTCTACTGACCCCTCATCTTGGATCATGGGAGATGGCCGGGCTTTATTATTCGAGCCGCCATCCGCTGACCATTCTCTACCGTCCCAGTCGGCTGGGTCTTGACGCTATGAGCCGCCAGGGGCGCGGGCGGCTTGGCGGTAAGGTGGTAGCGACCGACCCCAGCGGGGTACGTGCTCTGTTGGCGGCCCTGCGCGATGGTGAGGTGTTGGGTATCCTGCCCGATCAAGACCCTGGCCCGGAGGGGGGCGTATTCGCGCCATTCTTTGGCATCCCAGCCAGCACGATGACCCTGGTATCGCGCCTGGCCTTAAAAACGAAAGTTCCCGTGTTTTTAACCTGGGCTGAACGCTTGCCGCGCGGCCAAGGATTCAGGCTGCATTTGCGGGCTTTACCGGAGGTGACCGCCGCGCGGTCGCTCGAACAATCGGCCGCTGCACTGAACGGGGGGGTAGAAGCGGCGGTTCGCTCGTTGCCGGCGCAGTATTTATGGGCCTATAAGCGCTTCAAAACACGTCCACCGAACGCGCCGGAGTTACTGTACTGAAGTGCAAGGCTGTTGACCAACCTGCAATTGTGTGAAGGAGAACCGAAATGGCTGTTCGATTCCCAGTATCCCGTCTCTGCGTACTGATCGCCGCGCTCGGTGTATGCGTGGTACAAGCCGCTGAGCCGGTCATCGTGATCAGCACCGGCAAGAGTGGCGGTGGTTACTACACGGTGGGTGATCGTTTGAAGAGTGTCCTGGCCGAGCAGGATCAACCGGCTGAAGTGCGTACCAGTGCGGGATCGCTCGAAAACCTCACTCAACTGGATGATCCCCAAAGTCCGGTTAGTGTCGGCCTCACCCAAGCAGATGCGCTAAAGCGCTACCTAAAAGATCATCCGGCTTTCGCTGACAAATTCATCGCCTTGGGTGAAATCGGCAAGGAATGTGTGTTCATTGTGACCGGTAAAGACAGTGATATTCATACAGACAGCGACTTGCAGAAATCCCAGGGCAAGTTGATCGCGGTGCAATCCGCCAACAGTGGGGTGGCGGTTACCTGGGAGTACATGACGATATTGGAACCGGGCTTCAAAAATACCGCCCCCGCTTTTGTCGATGGGGCAGAGGCGCTGTTACAGATCAAGAGTGGCGGTAAGACTAGCCAGATTCAAGCAGCGATGGTCGTACAAAAACCTATGGCAAAGTCCACCGAAATGCGGGTGGTCTTGGAAAACCCTAAAGATTTCCGGCTCGTGCCAGTGAAAGATTGGGATTTGAACGACAAGCTACCTGATGGCAGCGCGGTCTACACTTTCGAAAACGTCACCGTGGCCGAAAAGAAATGGGGCTTCGATACTTCGGTCGATACCATCTGCACGCGAGGCTTGATGCTGGCCAATAAGAATAAATTAAGCGCTGATCAACGAACACGGCTGTCGAAGGTGATGCTCTTAGCTGCCAGTCGCGTGGTGGGGGATGCCCCCAAGTAAGCGCCTGAGTACCGACATGTGCTAGTAATTTTTTAAGAAAATTCAAGTTGATAAGTTTTGTTAGATTGGATATTGCTATCGTTTGATTCCCAATCCCATGAGGAAACCGCCATGCTGGAGATTCACGCCCAATGGGATGATGAGGCCCACGTCTGGTACGCCACCAGTGAAGATATCCCTGGCTTATGCGTTCAGGCAGATACTTTCGAGGAACTGGTTGATATTGCAACCGCCTTAACCCCTGAACTACTTGAAGCTAATCAGGTCGCTACCGCCGATACCATTCCGCTGCATATCACAGCAGAACGGGTCATCACGGCAAAGGCCGCTTAATAATGGCGTTGCTTTATGCCGATTTGGTAAAGCACCTGAAAGCCAATGGTTGCTGGCTCATTCGCTCAGGGAAGGGTAACCATGAAATTTGGTATAGCGCCATCAATGGGCGAACCTTTACGGTTCCCCAATCCTTGGCTGCTATCCCTTTGGCTAATGCGATATTGAAACAGGCTGGTTTACCAAAAGCATTTTGACCCGATGTTTGGCGGTGATAACCCAGCGATGAGGCTAATACTGCCTACCCACATTCAACACCGTATTTGGGTAAATATTGGGTAAACCAGAGATTACTTGTTTCTAGGTCATTGTTTTTAATGGCGCTCCCTAGGGGTTTCGAACCCCTGTTCCCGCCGTGAGAGGGCGGTGTCCTGGGCCACTAGACGAAGGGAGCGGAAATCGGAGGCGGGTGGCGCTTATCGGAGGGAAAATAGTATTATACGCTCCCTCCCGCATCGTACAAGAGTTTGCAAACGCTCCTTGGAAGCTAGCCCCATTTCTCAACCCACCATGATCCCGCGACCGCAGCACAACATCTCGCGGGCCAACATTAGTGCCAACGCACTCAAAGTTCTGTATCGGTTGCGCGAAGGTGGATTTCGGGCCTGCCTGGTCGGCGGGGGTGTCCGGGATCTGCTGTTGGGTCGCGAGCCTAAGGATTTCGATATTGCGACCGATGCCCGCCCCGAACAAGTCTACAAGCTATTTCGCAACTGTCGCTTGATCGGGCGACGCTTTCGGCTCGCGCACGTTCAGTTTGGCCAGGAAATCGTCGAAGTCGCCACGTTTCGCGGTCGTGGCGAGGAGGACGAGAATGGGGATGGCCCCAGTGTCGAGCGCACAGCGAGCGGCCGTATCCTCAGCGACAACGTATACGGCAACATCGAGGAAGATGCGTGGCGGCGTGATTTCACTGTCAACGCGCTGTATTACGATATCGATAATTTCGTCGTCATTGATTACGTTGGCGGTATGGCTGACCTCAAAGCCGGCTTGATTCGGCTGATCGGTGATCCGACTCAGCGTTATCAGGAAGATCCCGTCCGCATGCTGCGGGCGGTGCGGTTTGCCGCCAAGCTTGGTTTCCGCTTTGACCTGGTTACCGAAGCGCCCTTACATCGTTTAGGTCATTTGCTTGACCAAATTCCAGCCGCGCGGCTATTTGATGAGGTTCTCAAGCTGTTTTTGACCGGCAGCGCGCTCCAGACCTTCGAATTGCTGCGGCATTACCGCTTGTTCGGCTGCCTGTTTCCAGCCACCGAGCGCTGTTTGAGCCATCAACAGCAACATTATCCAAAAACTCTGCTGGTAAGAGCGCTGGCGAGTACCGATCAACGGTTAGCAGAAGATAAACCAGTTAATCCGGCGTTTTTATTCGCCGCCTTGCTGTGGGAACCGCTGCGAGAGCGTATGAAACAACTCGGTGCCGGCGATTTAAGCGATATCGAGGCGATGCAAGCTGCAGCAGATGCCGTCATTCAAGCCCAACTGCATCGCACGGCGTTACCGCGCCGCCACAGTTTGCCGATGCGGGAAATTTGGGAAATGCAGCAGCGCCTGACGACGATCACTGGCAAGCGTCCACTGCGCTTATTGGGCCATCCTCGCTTTCGCGCCGGCTACGATTTTCTCATTCTGCGAGGTGAAACCGACGAGGAGGCAGCCGCGTTGGCCGATTGGTGGACCCGGTTTTTAGCCCTTGACGAAGCGGGTCGCGCTCAAGCGCTCCAACCGAGTAAAGCCAGCCCTCATAAAGCGAAATCCCGTCGGCGGCGTAAGCCGCGCTCGGCACGCAAAGCGCCAAAAAGCACTCCCCTGCAACCTGAAATTTAAGTTCTGGAGTCAGCCCCATGCAACCCGCACGGGCTTACATCGGCATCGGTAGTAATTTAGGTGATCCAATCTACCAGGTACGCCAAGCCTTTAGTCGGCTAGGCGATATGCTCAGCAGTTGTTGTGTCGCCCGCTCAGCGCTCTATCGGAGTGCACCGGTTGGTGGGCCGCCTGATCAGCCTGATTACATCAACGCCGTTGCTGCCCTGGATACCGGCCTGACACCAGGGCAGTTACTCGCGGTCTTGCAAGCGTTCGAACTGGCGCAAGGGCGTTGTCGCACCGTGCGTTGGGGGCCACGTACCTTGGATCTGGATCTATTGCTGTACGATCAGCTTGTCACGGATGAGCCGCGCCTGACGCTACCGCATCCGCGCCTCCATGAACGGGCTTTCGTGTTGTATCCCCTCTACGATATCGCGCCCGACCTGATCATTCCTGGTCAAGGTTCTTTACGCGAACTTCGTGCAAATTGTCCGCAACACGGTCTAATTCGACTGGACAGCGACGATTAACCGGCTACGATAGCCGCGCAGCCCGACCTGCTCCAAAACCATCGATAATCCCGCCGCCGGGTCAGATCAAGCTGGCCCGTTGCGGCCCGCACGCCGAGCACGCCATGTACCAGGAACAACCAGCACGTAAGCCAATCACGATCACGACCTTGGCCAAAATGAAACGTGACCGGGAAAAATTCGCGGTTTTGACGGCCTATGACGCCAGTTTTGCAGCGCTGCTTGATGGGGCAGGTGTCGAGGTGATTTTGGTCGGCGATTCCTTGGGAATGGTGATCCAAGGCCAGCGTACCACGGTACCGGTGACGATGGACGAGATGGTTTATCACACCCGCAATGTGGCGCGTGGCAGTGGATTAGCGTTGCTGATGGCTGATATGCCTTTCGCCAGCTACGCAACGGTTGAGCAAGGGGTGCGTAACGCAGCGCGACTGATGCAGGAGGGCGGCGCGCACATGGTCAAACTGGAAGGCGGCGCGGTGCTGGCTGAAACGGTGCGCCAGCTCAGCCGAAACGGGATTCCGGTTTGTGCGCATCTTGGCTTGTTACCGCAATCGGTCCACAAATTAGGCGGCTATAAGGTTCAGGGCCGTGAGGCTGCGGCTGCTGATCACATGATTAATGAGGCGCTCACGCTACAAGAAGCTGGGGCCGACATCGCCCTGGTGGAATGTATTCCGGCGGAGCTGGCCGCTCGCTTGACTGAAGCCTTGGCTATCCCTCTGATCGGCATTGGTGCCGGTCCGAGCTGTGATGCTCAGGTGCTGGTCAGCTATGACATGCTGGGTATTACTTTTGGGCGCCGGCCGCGCTTTTCGAAAAATTTCATGACTGGTCACGACAGCCTGCAAGCGGCGGTGGCGGCGTATGTTGCAGCCGTCAAAAACGGTACGTTCCCAGGCCCGGAACATTGCCTAGCCTAACGGTTGATGAGGACCACTATGCAGACTGTCCATACGATTGCTGAATTACGTACCCATGTTTCTGGTTGGCGGCGAGCCGGGGAGCGGGTTGCTTTAGTGCCAACCATGGGTAACTTGCATCGGGGCCATATTCATCTGGTCGAGCGCGCCCGCGCGCAAGCGCCGCGTACTGTCGCCAGCATCTTCGTCAACCCAACCCAGTTTGGGCCTAAAGAGGATTTTGCTGGTTATCCGCGCACGCTGGCGGAAGATTCCCGTCAATTGGAAGCGGCAGGCTTGGATTTACTGTTTGCCCCCTCTGTTGCCGAAATGTATCCGCGACCGCTGGAAACAATGACCCAGGTGAGTGTTCCGGAGCTGTCGGGCATTTTGTGTGGTGCCAGCCGACCCATTCATTTTCGTGGGGTCGCTACGGTAGTGAGCAAGCTCTTTAACATGGCGCAACCGGATATTGCCCTGTTTGGTGAGAAGGATTGGCAGCAGTTGATGGTGATTCGCCGCCTGGTGGCCGATCTCGATTTCCCCATCGAAATCATCGGCGTCCCGACTGTGCGGGAAATTGATGGACTGGCGATGAGTTCGCGCAACGGTTATCTAACGCCGGCTGAGCGGGCTATCGCTCCGGCACTGTATGCAACTCTGCTGGCCAGTGCCGAGCAGCTACGGGCGGGCGGGCGTGATTATGAGCAGGTCGCGGCGGATGCCAATGCACGCTTGGCAGACGCTGGGTTCCGGCCGGACTACTTTGCCATCCGTCGTGCTGATGATTTGCAGCCGCCGGGTGAGGATGATCGGGATTTGCGGATTCTGGCGGCGGCTTGGCTGGGGCGGGCGCGCCTGATTGATAATATAGCGGTGGGATAATCCCAGAGGAGGTTGCTCATAGCCGTAGTGGGAGCGGCTGATTTCTGGGAAGTCGGACAAAAAAAGGCTTGCAGAAATGCAAGCCTTGATATTGGTGCCGGAAAGAGGAATCGAACCTCCGACCTACTAATTACGAATCAGTTGCTCTACCGACTGAGCTATTCCGGCGAAATTTATGAGGTCGGTAAATCTAATCAGTTTAAGTTTGAAATTCAAGTAAAAGTAAAGAGTATTGCTTGACTCAAGACCCGTCCTTTTGATCATCAGGGCTATCTTCAGTTTGGCATTTTAGCGATAGCGTGAGGTAATCGCCCAATAACGCTTGTAAGTCGGTGTGAAAATGCCGCGCAGTGGCTGGTGTGAGGCGGTGCCGAGCATTGAGCAAAGCCCCATAGTACAAACCCGCCAGCAATGGGCGATAGCGGAGCGCTGCGGGTTGGGCCAAGTCGCGCAAGCGTTGGATCAGCGGATGCTCGGCATTTAGAAAAAAGGTCAACGGTTGCCGACGCAGGCGGTCGCGCACCTCTCCGGCCAATTCGGTCAAACCCTCCAGCAGAAACGGCTTTTCCAGTGCCTGCCCCAGATCATCGAAAGCTGAAATGCGCTGACCGGCCAGCAGCACCGCGCTCAATTCAGCAGGTTGGAATCGACGGACACGGGTTTCTACCGCAATATCTTGCGCGGCCAATGCCCGATCTACCGCCCGTTCCAAGGCGGAATAAGCCTCTTGCTCCTCGCGCTCCAGGGCTTCATAAAAGCTCTGATCCTCCAGGCGATCCAGAACCTTCAGTTCAATCTCGGCCGGATAGGCGTCGGCATAACGGCGCAATAGGATTTCGTCAAACGAGCGTCCAGCGTTGATTGCGAGCAGGCCACGGGCGCGGCACAGCACATAGAATTGGTTGGCATCCGCTTCGTGGGTGAAAAAATACAAGGATTTCTTGCCATTTGCCCCTGTCGGTTGTCGGGCCAAGAAATCCGGTAGGGTTAAATTGCCCTGATGAGTTTCGAACGGTAGATAGGCCAAGATCGCTGCGCCAAATTGCGGGTGGCGCGCTGCCATGCCTTTGATGGCATCGTGATGCCAGTCACAAACTTGCAAAAACCGTGGCCGATCATGGGTGGCAAGGTCGAGCAGGGCGTTGATGATGGCTTCGCCTAAAGCCTCGCGTAACGCGCTATAAACGCCGTCTCGCAACACGTTGTCGCGGGCGGCGGTCGGTTGCAACGTAGGGCAATCTACCAGGCCCCGCACGAAACCAGCCCATTCGGGCAGCAGCTCGCGGTCGTTCGCGCGGATACACATACGGGTCTGGAAGAGATCTAACGTTCCACCGGAGCGCATCCCAGGGCCATAGCGGGCTGGAATGTACAAAGCGCCTAATGCGCGTGGCTGTGGTAGATCAAGCGGGATCACCAGCAAAGGCGAGTCGGCGTAGCGCTCGCTGAGAAAGTGGCGCAGCCGTGACTCTCGTTCGGCAAGATTTTCCCAGTCCGGCTCATGCCAGGGTGCTGTGACGGCATTGATTGGGCCAAAGCCGTTCAGCAGGATGGGAAAGGGTAGAAAATCCGCATGGCGGCGCACGATCTGGCGGATCAAGTGGCCGTTGAGGAAAGCGGCGTGCTCAGCCGCCAATACGACCACGACCTGAGTACCCATCGGTTGCCCGTTCGCCGGTAAGGGATCTAGTTGGTAATCCTCATCACCATGATTGGTCCACCGCCACGCCTGCGCCGCGCCCGACTTGCGGGTATACACCTCGATTCTCTCTGCGACCACGAACGCCGACAACAGCCCGATACCGAACTGGCCGATGGTGGCGACTGCTACGTCGCGGGCGGCCAACTGGCGAGCGCGATTACCGGTGCCGGTGCTGCCGATAACACTGAGAAATTCCTCAATATCCGAGCGATCCATGCCGGTGCCGTTGTCGCTAAAACTCAGCGTGCGGGCGCGTTCATCCACCTCAATTCGGATGACACCGGCCGGTTCCCCGGCCTGAACTCGGCGCAACTGAATACTGTCGTGCGCATTCTGCAAAAGCTCGCGGATGAAGGCATCCGGTTCCGGGTACAAGCTTTTGGCCAGCAAGCGGACCAACCCTTGAAAATTCGTGCGCATTTTAGGCATCGGCAACCTATCTCCCGGACGGTCGGGTGATGCTGAGATGAAGAGATGGAGAAAACGTGTAGATTGTGAGCGCGTACATCCTTTTTGGGAAATCACCTAAACTGTCAGAGTCCCGCTCGTGCTCGCGGATTTTGCCAAGAGGAACTTTGATGTCCGTCCCCGTTTTTTCGCGCGCTTGTCCCGCCGATGGCCGACTGCTGACCAATGGCCGTTATACGACCTTGTTGACCGCTGCTGGCACCGGCTATTCCGCATGGGGCCAGTTGGCTGTGAGTCGCTGGAACGCCGATCCGACTGAAGATGGCGACGGGTTTTTTATCTATTTGCGCGATTTGGAGAATGGCGCGTTCTGGTCGCTGGGCCAACTTCCCGTGCCAAGGATAGCGGATAGTCAACATGCCCAATTCGGGCCTGGGTTGATTGAGTTAACCCGGCGGGATGGGGATATCGCTACTCGGCTGGATGTGTGTGTTGCCAGAGAAAATGATATCGAATTGCGTCGGGTGACATTGCGTAATGACAGTGAACGCCCACGCCGCATTGAGTTGACCAGCTATATTGAAGTGGTGCTGAATGATCCAGCAGCCGACGCAGCGCATCCAGCGTTTTCCAAGCTCTTCGTCCAGACTGAACGGGTCGCCGGTTCGAATGTGTTGTTGGCGCGGCGCCGGCCTCGCGCAGCAACCGAACCACCGTGTTGGTTAGTCCATGCGCTGGTTGGCGCGAGCCAGATCAATCAGCCCAGCCAATATGAAACCGACCGCGCACGATTTATTGGGCGGGGCTATACGTTGGCGGCGCCACGCGCATTGGTCGATACCGAGCCGTTGTCTGAAACCATCGGCAATGTGCTTGATCCGATTGTGAGTTGGCGCCAGGTGGTCGAACTGGCGCCAGGTGCAGAGGCGCAACTGACGTTTTTGCTGGGAGCGGGCATAGATCGGCCAACCGCTGTGGCGCTTGCGGAACGTTATGCCGCCACTGCGCTTATTGAGGCCGAATTCCAGGCAGCCAGGGGCGATCAGCCTCTCGCCGATCTATCCTCCGCAGCGTTAGATCCACCCCACGCCGAAGCCTTCTCACCGCCAAATCTCCAGCAACGTGATCCGAAAGCTAGCGCTACGGCAATTCTCTCTGAATCTGACTCTGAATCTGAAGACGAACTACTGCAATTCTGGAACGGTCACGGCGGTTTCAGTGCTGACGGTCGTGAGTATGTAATCCGAATTCGTCCAGATGCGGGCGGGCGGCCGCAATTGCCACCGCAACCGTGGACTAACGTCATCGCTAACCCGAATTTTGGGTTCCTCGCCAGCGAAACCGGTGCCGGCTATACCTGGAGCCAAAACAGTCGTGAGAACCGCTTAACACCGTGGTACAACGATCCGGTACTCGATCCGCATGGTGAAGCGTTGTACTTGCGTGATGAGGATAGCGGCACTTTTTGGTCGTTACAGCCCGGACCATGCCCGCAACCGGTGCCTTATGAGGCCCGCCATGGCTTTGGCTACAGCTGCTACCGCCATACCAGCCAGGGTTTGGAGCAAGAGGTGTGCGTCTTCGTGCCGCGCGAAGATCCCGTTAAGCTGGCACTGATTCGCTTGCGTAATCTAGGCGATACCCCGCGCTGCTTGTCGCTGTTTGCCTATTGGCGGTTGGTGTTAGGTGTTCTGCCGACCGATTACATGAATGAGTTACGGGTGCTGCGTGATCCGGCGAGCGGTGCTCTGTTCGCCGAGAATCGCAACCGGGAATTTACCGGGCGTATTGCCTTTGCTGCGGTTTCGCAGAGCGATAAACCGGTCTATATGACCGGTGATCGCGCTACATTTTTAGGAACTCACGGCGATCCGGCGCGGCCGTTGGCACTGGCTCAAGGCCCAACCTTGACCGAGCGGCTTGGCTCTGGGATTGACCCATGTTTTGCGCTGCAAACGGTCATCGAGTTGGAACCCGGCGCTACGGTGGAGCGGGTGCTCCTGCTGGGTGAAGCGGACGATGCAGACCAGGCCCGGCGCTTGATCGACCGCTACCACCGGGTTAACGCGGCAACGCGAGCGTTGGGGGAAGTGCAAACCTTCTGGCGCCATTGGTTAGGCGGTGTCCAGATTCAGACGCCAACGCCGGCGCTGGATGTGATGGTCAACGGTTGGTTGGCTTATCAAACCTTGGCCTGTCGTCTTTGGGGCCGGTCGGCTTTTTACCAGTCGGGTGGGGCTTACGGTTTCCGTGACCAACTGCAAGATGCCGCCGCGCTGCTCTATCACGATCCTGGCTTGACCCGCCAACAACTGTTGCTCCATGCCGCTCATCAGTTTCAAGAAGGTGATGTGATGCATTGGTGGCATCCGCCGACAGGGTGTGGCATCCGCACCCGTTTCAGCGATGACTTGTTATGGTTGCCCTGGCTCGCTGCGTTTTATGCTCGCGCCACTGGCGATTGGGGCCTATTTGGCAAATCGGCACCGTTTCTTAAGGCGCGTCTGCTGGAACCCGGTGAGGATGAAGCCTTCCTGGTGCCGGAAGATTCCGGCGAGAGCGGGAGTTTATACGAGCACTGTTGCCGAGCACTGGATCGCTCCCTGACCCAGGGCATTCACGGCTTGCCGCTGATGGGGAGCGGTGATTGGAATGACGGCATGAACCGGGTGGGACGCCAAGGCCGCGGTGAGAGTGTTTGGATGGGATTTTTTCTGTACACCATTCTCGGCGATTTCATTCCGGTGTGCGGCCAGCGCGGTGATTTCAGTCGTGCCCGCCGTTATGCGGGATTCCGCAGTCATCTGGCCACTGCGCTGAACGAGCACGGCTGGGATGGGGAGTGGTACCGGCGGGCTTGGTACGATGATGGCGCGGTATTGGGATCGGCTGCCAGTGATGAATGCCAGATTGATGCGCTAGCGCAAGCCTGGGCGGTTATCTCCAAAGCGGCGCCGTGCGAGCGGGCGGCATCAGCCCTGGATGCGGTTGAGCGTTATCTTGTGGCCGAACAAGAGGGTCTGATCCGGTTATTGACGCCTCCGTTCGAGCGAACTCCGCACGACCCTGGCTACATCAAAGGGTATGTGGCCGGTGTGCGGGAAAATGGTGGCCAATACACCCATGCCGCCTTGTGGGTCGTGCGAGCGCTGGCCGAGATGGGTCGGCGGGATCGGGCGCTGTGCTTATTGGAAATGTTAAGCCCGATCAGCCGGACTCGGAGGCCGGAGCAAGTGGCGACCTATCGGGTGGAGCCGTTCGTGGTCGTTGCGGATATCTATGGTGTAGCACCGCATATTGGGCGTGGTGGTTGGACGTGGTACACCGGTTCGGCAGGTTGGATGCTGCGGGTTGCACTCGAATCGATTTTGGGTCTGGAACCGCACGAAGGCGATCATATCCGGTTGCAACCCCGGATTCCCGATAGTTGGCCTGGCTTCCGGTTACAGTACCGGCTGCTGGATGGTGAAACGCTGTACGATGTGGATGTCCATAACCCCGATGGAGCCGCAAAACGGGTTGTGGCCGTGACGATTGATGGACGGCCTGGGCTGGTCGAACAAGGCGCTGCCCGCATTCCGTGGCTGCGGGATGGTAACACCCATCCGGTCGTCGTCACCTTGGGCGGTGCGGTCGATGAACCGACCGAGCTGGCTATTACCCAACCGTGATAGATCATCATAAATTGCTGAGGAGAACGTGCATGAGTGCCAAGCGAATTTTGATGTTGGTCGGCGATTACGTGGAAGATTACGAAGTGATGGTGCCGTTTCAGGCCCTGCAAATGGTGGGGCATACCGTCGATGCGGTCTGCCCGGATAAACGGGCCGGTGAGCAGGTGCGCACTGCAATCCATGATTTCGACGGTGCTCAGACCTACAGCGAGAAGCCTGGCCATAACTTTACCCTCAATGCCACCTTAGCCGAGATCAGGGCCGACACTTACGATGCTCTGGTGATTCCCGGCGGCCGGGCGCCCGAATATATCCGTTTGAATAAGCAGATCATCGAGATCGTTCGTCATTTCGCCGATGCCAAAAAACCCATCGCGGCCGTTTGTCATGGTGCCCAGGTGTTAGCGGCTGCCGATGTTCTGAAGGGGCGTTCTTGTTCGGCCTATCCGGCGGTTGGGCCGGATGTAGAGCGAGCCGGTGGCTGTTATGCCGACATCGGCATGGATCAGGTCCATGTGGATGGCAATCTGGTCACGGCGCCAGCCTGGCCGGCTCATCCCGCTTGGTTAAAAGCGTTTCTTGATGTGCTAGGCACCAGGATTGAGCTTTAAGGAAAGGACGCAGTTCAATAAACCACTGGGCAGATTGAAGGGCGCGCTCACGAGTTTTGATGCCCAGACATCAGGCACGCCAGGGTATTCAGCAAATGAAAAAGGCCGCGATGGGATCGCGGCCTTTTTGTTATGGGTTAAGGGAGGTTCAGGGCAGAGAGTTTTCACCCTCGCTCAGCCAGGTATTTAACCGGTAAGTTCCCTGTGCCACATCCGAATCCGCCCAGTTATCCTTGAAGGCAATCGCTTTCAAGGTCACCTTGACATTAGCGATTTGCGCACTCAACGGGACAGATTGCCCACTGACCAGCGGAATCCCGGAAGTGGGCGTCGGTGTGCTGCCATCCGTGGTGTAGCGGATCGAGGCGCCTGATGTTGTCGTACTGATCTTCACCATCACGTTGCCTGGGAAGGTGCCACCCGCTGGGTCCAAAACGGGGGTCGCCACCGTCGATAGCGGTCCCACGAACTGGCCGAATCCCCAAGGCCCCAAGCCAGTCGGTATCGTAGCGATGATCGTCTGGCTTTGGCCATCCACCACTGAAACGGTGTTGTCGTCGGTGTTGGCGACATAAATCCGCTTGCTGTCGGCACTGACTGCAACTCCGTAAGGTTTCTTGCCGACCGGTATGATACCCACCACAACATGGTTGGCAGTCGTGTCGATGACGAACAGACGGTTACCGGCGCCGTCGCTGACATACAGCCGGTTTCCATCCGGGCTGACAGCGATGCCGCGCGGTACCAACGGTTGCGGCGCGCCGCCGAACTCATCCAGGTTGATGATGCCGATGACCCGATTGAACACCGTGTCTACGACTGAGACAGTCCGGTCTCCCGAATTGGCCACATACACCAGCGCACCGTCAGGATGCACAGCCACACCTTCGGGCGCCCAGCCCACCGCGACCGAACCCACCTGGATCTTCAAGTCGGCATCGAAAATGGACAACGAGCCGACACACTGATCAGGATTGACGTTGACCGGAGACCGCCCCACCAGCGCATCACATTGATCGACATAGGGATTGGTCTGATCATCCGAGAAGGAGTTGACCGTGCGATTGGTGACGTAAACCAGCGGGCGCAGCGGGTTAGGATGGACCGCTACACCGCGTGGATAGGAGTTTGCGGTCAGGTTGGGAACGCTGAGATCAATGAAGGGCTGGTTGGTGCCGGTATCGATGACCGAAAGGCTGAAGCTGCCTTCATTGGCCACAAACACCCGCTCACCTGTCGGATTGATGGCAACACCCAGCGGCGCTACACCCACTGGAATGAGCGCGGCCACCTTACGTTCAATCAGGTCAATGACTGAGACTGTACCAGCGCTGCCACCGAACTGTGACCGATTGGTGATATAGAGCTTGGTTCCATCCGGGTGAATCGCAACGCCGCTGGGACCGCTTCGGCTTGATCCCGTCGGTAAGTTATCGGCGATCTGATTGGTATCTGGATCAAGAATGGAAACCGTATTGCCGATATGGTTGGTGATATAGGCCGGCCCACTGAAGAGACCATACGCATAGGGGCCGAAGGAGATAGCCAGGTTGACGCGGCTGTTGATCGGTACGGTCGTGTTCGGGGCCACGCTTTGGCGTGTGACCTGTCCGGCCGGAATCGTCGTGCTACGCTGGTTGGAGACGAGGCCGACTTTTAGGTTGGCTTCGATCAGCTTAGCAGTCGCCGCCGCCAGTGTCAGCTTAGTCACATCAGGGACTTGGGTTTGCGGGCGAGCGGCCGGATCATCGGGAATTGGCCCCAACGACACGATCAAGTTAACCAACCAGCCTACCGGCACTGGGGCTGTCATCAGCGGATTTTGGCTGATGATGCGGCCTTCCGGGACAGTGTTGCTGGTCTGGCGCGATACGAAGCCTACCGTCAAACCCGCACTGTTGAGCACGATAGTGGCATCGGCCAACGTCAAGCCAATCACGCGCGGCGTGACGACCGGCGGTTGTGAGCCAGAAGAGACAATCAGATTGATGGTGGTGTTGTAGCCAACCAACGTGCCAGCGGCAGGGACTTGGGCGGCCACCTTACCAGCCGGAATGGTTGGGTCGGTACGAACCGTGGTGGAGCCAATCGTCGATAAGCAGGTAGCGAACACGATCTGCCGAGCGTCTTCAACGGTCTGGTTGACGATATCGGGTACGGTGCATTGTTGAGCTTGGGTAGCGCCCGATGAGGCCACCAAATCCACACTTGCGCCCGCATTCACTTGGGTGCCGGCAGCGGGGATGGTCTTGATCACATTGTTGAGCGGTACAGATGGGTCCGGCTGAGTCAGCGTGTTGCCTACAGTAAGCCCTGCGCTTTGCAGAATCGAGCGCGCAGCTTCCGCCGGCAGGCCGGTTACGTCTGGAACCTTGACCACACCGGCCGGACCCAGAGAGACCGTGACGGTCACTGCGGTACCAACACCCACCTTAACGCCAGCCGCAGGACTTTGATCAATGATAGTACCAGCAGGAACCTTGGCATCAAATTTTTGAATGGTCGCCCCAAAACTTAACCCAAGCTTGTGAAGGGTAGCGGCGGCGATGGCCTTGCTCAATCCGATGACGTTAGGAACCTCAATATCACCAGGGGTGACCTTGGGAGTCTCCGGTGCGGCAGGGCCAGCGGAGATGGTCAGATTGATGGTGGAGCCGGGGGCAACCTGGGAGCCACCAGCAGGGTTTTGGCCGATGACGGTTCCGGCTGGTACTGTGCTACTGGCGGCTAGAGTAACGCTCCCCACTACAAGACCAACACCCGTGAGGGTGGTTTTCGCGCCAGTTAGGCTCTGGCCAGTCACGTTGGGTACAGTAGTCGGCTTGGGACCCGTGGAGATTACGAGATTGACCGGGGTTCCGGGAGCGACGGCAGCGTTTGCCGGTGGATTTTGGCTGATCACTTGACCAGCGGGTACAGTAGCGCTGAATTCCTGGGTTACCGTACCCACGGTGAGGGTAGCGCGAACCAAAGTATCAGCGGCAGTGCCTTGAGGTTGGCCAACGACATTGGGCACAGTAACAGGTGGACCTGAAGAGACCCAAAGATTCACCGACGTACTGGCCTCAACCGGGCTATTCGGGGCCGGGCTTTGGCTGATGACCTGACCAGCCGGGACGGTTGTGCTGGCTTGTTGGGTGACTGTGCCTACTGTTAGGCAGGTGGCTGGAGTCGTAGCACTGGTGCAGGTACCCTGGATGGTGAGCGCAGCCCCTGCCTGGCTTAAGCCAATGACATTTGGGACATTGACCAGTGTTGATCCGGTTGCAACCACGAGAGCGACGGCGGCACCTGGATTGGCAGTCGCGCCCGCAGCGGGATTTTGGCTAAGCACAGTGCCAGCAGGCACTGTTGTATTGTTCTGGGTAGTCACAGCGCCCAACGTCAAACCGGCGGCGGTAATCGCGGCGGTGGCGGCGCTTTGGGGTTGGCCTACAACATTGGGGACGGTAACTGGATTGATTGCTATCGAGAGATTGACTGGGCTACCAGCAGTTACGCAGATGCCTTGTACCGGTGACTGGCTGATAACTATCCCGTTGGCTGCTACGTTACTAGGCGTAACAACTTGGGTAATAGTACCGATAGTTAGGCCAGCACCCAAAATTGTAGTAACCGCACCGCTCTGCACAGAGCCAAGTACGTTTGGTACGGTTGTTTCACCTGGGCCAGGCGTGGGTACAGGATCAGAGCAGGCACCGAATGATTGACTTATCGGGGCAAGCAGTCCGAGGAGGAACAGCAGGAACGGCATGGACAGAAAGTTGATTTTTGATCTCATAAGAAAGGATTCCCCACTTTAAGACATTACAGCACCGGTACACCCGCTGTGTCCGGAAGGCGCAGCTTGGTCAACCTGCGTCATCCCCCCTGTTAACGGCAAAAGTATAGCACTATTGTTTTGAAACTTTTTTAGAACAAAGTGGGTGTCCGTGGCAATTTTTTTGGTTGGATAACCTGAAAATTGACGGGCTGATTGATTAATCGTTACGGACGCCCCCCAGATTTTGTTTGCAGTGGCTCAGCCCACATTTTCATTACAATGCGCGAAACTCAAAACTGACCATTCGTGCTCACGGATTTTTTACTGATGCTTCATGCCATTCCCAGCGTTTTCCTCGTCGGCCTGATGGGTGCCGGCAAAACCACCGTCGGCCGCCGGTTGGCCCAGGCATTACGATGGGATTTCGCTGACAGCGATCACGAAATCGAACGCCGCGCTGGCGCCAGTATCCCGCTCATCTTCGAGTTAGAGGGCGAGGCCGGTTTTCGGGCGCGCGAGAAGGCCATGATCGCGGAGCTTACCCAGCGCTCCGCTATCGTGCTCGCCACCGGTGGCGGTTCGGTGCTGAATCCCGATAACCGCCGTTGCTTGATCGGGCGGGGCTTCGTGGTTTATCTGTGTGCCTCCATTGATGAGTTGGTACGCCGCACCCACCTGGATCATAACCGCCCGTTGTTGCAAACCGCCGACCCTCGGTCGCGTTTGCTGCAACTCATGGCGCAGCGTGATGCACTCTATCGGGAGGTGGCTGACTGTGTGATTTCGACGGAAGACCAGCCCGTTAAAGAGATCGTAGGAGAGATCTTGCGACGACTGGAAGCCCATCAACCCTGAAAATCGTCCCTAACTTGGCTCATGCGCTCATGAAAACGCTTTACGTCGAACTCGGTGACCGCCGCTATCCGATCCACATCGGCCCTGGCTTGCTGGATCAGCCGGAGCTGTTACGCCCCCACCTTCCTGGCCAACAGGTCTTGGTAATCAGCAACACGACAGTCGCGCCGCTCTATCTTGACCGCGTTCGGGCTGCGCTGACTGGCTTGCGCCATGAAGTGCTTATCCTTCCCGACGGTGAGCAATATAAAACCTTAGCCACGCTGGATGCGGTTTTTACTGCGCTACTAAACCACCGATTTGCTCGGGATTGTACGTTGGTGGCACTTGGTGGCGGGGTGATCGGCGATATGGTCGGCTTCGCGGCCGCCTGTTATCAACGCGGTGTTCACTTCGTCCAGATTCCCACGACGCTGCTCGCGCAGGTCGATTCGTCCGTCGGCGGTAAGACAGCGGTCAATCACCCGCTGGGTAAGAACATGATCGGCGCTTTTTATC
Organism: Candidatus Competibacter denitrificans Run_A_D11; assembly: GCF_001051235.1. GTDB lineage: Bacteria > Pseudomonadota > Gammaproteobacteria > Competibacterales > Competibacteraceae > Competibacter_A > Competibacter_A denitrificans. The sequence goes on from NZ_CBTJ020000020.1 coordinate 27,637, forward strand.
AGCCAGGCGGCGTGTTGGCGGATACCGATACCCTGGGAACCTTACCGGATCGGGAGCTGCGCGCCGGGCTGGCCGAGGTCATTAAGTACGGCTTGATTCGCGATCTGCCCTTTTTGGAGTGGTTGGAAGCCAATATTGGGCATTTGCTAGCCCGCGATGCGGCGGCTCTGACTGAAGCTATCGAACGCTCTTGCCGCAATAAGGCGGAGATCGTGGCGCTGGATGAGCGGGAGACTGGCGAACGCGCCTTGCTTAACCTTGGTCATACGTTCGGCCACGCCATTGAAACCGGAATGGGCTATGGGGAATGGCTGCACGGTGAGGCGGTGGCGGTTGGGATGTGCCTGGCGGCAGATTTGTCCATGCGGCTGGGTTGGTTGGCTGCGGATGGCGCGGAGCGGGTTCGGGCGTTGCTCGCTCGTGCTGGGTTGCCGCTCGCGCCGCCTGCACAATTGACGGCTGACGATTTCTTGCGGTTGATGGCTGTGGATAAAAAGGTCAAAGAGGGTCAGTTGCGGCTGGTGTTGCTACGCAGCCTGGGCCGCGCGACTCTCGTGAGTGGCGTTGATCCCCACATCCTGCGAAGTACTTTGGAAGACAGTTTTCAGTAGGAAAAGGCGGATTAGCGAACCGCAATCCGCCAAAAGATTATGCCTACCTGGTTATTTTGGCGTTTTCGCTTTTTCCAGGTCGGAATAGGTCGTGGGATGATGTGACCGGTCAATATCCAAGCCGAGCTGTAAGCCGATCTGAGAGAGCGAGAAAATCCCGCGCACCGCCGGTTCGCCGGTTTGAGGATCGGTATCCAGCGCCATCGCATGTTGGCGGTTAACGTGACGGAGGGTCGCGATGATGTCACCCACCCGCGCTTTCGACACATCTTCCATCAAGAGCACCTCCAGCTTAGGTTTGAGGGTCATGATGTCGGCAACCAGTAAATCTTCCCAGGCGCCGCCTGCCTTGGTAAGAATGCGTTTCGGTTTTTCGCCTTCGATATCACGACTGGTCAGCAGCCCGACAATGTGGCCGTCGGCATCGCGTACCAGCAGCATACGGACACCCCGCTTGACCATCATTTCCAACGCCTTGCTGATAGGCGTGGCCAGTTCCGTGGTGTAAGCGGTGACTTGGCTCAAATCGGTCATCACGCTGGTCGCGGGATCGTCTTCCGTGACGTGCTCCGGCAATTGCTGCCTCGGTCGAAAGTAGCCAGCGGCGCTTTCGAAATGGTGAAACGGAAGCGTTTGATAAGGCATCGGGAAACCTCCGTAGCAATTGCCGAAAAAAGAACAGGTTGCAATAAGTCGAAAACCTTGATCCAGCCCGGCAGCCTTTCAACGGCGGCGGGTACGTGCCATGACGCTATCGGTCCAGTCCAGAATCGCACGCACGCGCGGGGTCAGCATCTCCCACGCTTCGTCGTGATCAGCCCAGCGGTATTCGCTGTGTTCCGGACGGCCCAATTGCGGGTTGGTAGGCAGTTGGACTGCCGTCGTTACCGATTCGGCAATGTAATAACGCGCCACCTTGCGGCCTTGATTATAAGGATAGGTTTCGCGGTACACATCGCCCCAGCGAAAGCGCAGGCCGGTTAAAGTCGTTTCCTCCTCTACCTCGCGGACGGCCGCTTGGAGCGGTGACTCATTTAGTTCTACCATGCCTTTGGGAAAATCCCAGTAGTTATACGCTTTCAATAACAAATAATCGTAGTGGTTCCGGTTCCAATGCACCACCACGACGCCGCACGACAAGATCCGGTGACTAGCTGCCTCTGTAGGGGTCATCGCCATGGTCCCGCACAGCTCATGCATCGGCTCCCACATGATAGGACGGGCTTTCTGCTAGGACCGCCTCGACGAGGGCCTGGACATGTTCAGGATCGGTCCAGGGTTGAATCCCGTGGCCGAGATTGAAGATGTGACCGCAACCGGAGCCGAAATCGGCGAGGGTTTGTGCAACTTGTTGACGGATACTTGTCGGGGACGCGGCCAGCGCGGCGGGATCTAGATTGCCTTGTAAGGCGACGCGCGTTCCGATCCGGCGACGCGCATCACCTAAGTCCACCGTCCAATCGACGCCCACTGCGTCACAACCGGTTGCCGCGATGTCCTCCAACCAGGCTCCACCCCCCTTGGTGAAAAGAATGATTGGAACTCGCTGGCCGTTTGCTTCGCAAGCTACCTCGGCGACGATCCTCGCCATATAGGCCAAGGAGAAGTCCCGGTAAGCGCGCGGGGCGAGCACGCCACCCCAGGTATCGAACACCATCAACGCTTGCGCACCAGCAGCGACTTGCGCACTCAGATAGGCAATCACCGCTTGGGTGTTGATCCCCAGAAGCTGATGCAGCAGCGTGGGTTGATCGTAAAGCAAACCTTTGATCCGCGAAAAATCCTTGCTAGAGCCGCCCTCAACCATGTAGGTCGCCAGCGTCCAGGGGCTGCCGGCGAAGCCAATGAGCGGAACCCGGCCTGCGAGTTCGTGGCGAATCACTCGCACCGCATCCATCACATAGCGTAGTTCAACTTCCGGATCGGGCACGAAGAGTCGGCCAATGTCAGCAGCCGAGCGAACCGGTCGCTCGAAGATCGGCCCCTCTCCTTCGCTGAAGGAAAGCCCTAGCGCCATGGCGTCGGGAATGGTCAGAATGTCCGAGAACAGAATCGCCGCGTCTAAGGGGAAGCGTGCCAGCGGCTGCAAAGTGACTTCGCACGCCAGTTCAGGTGTTCTGCACAACGCAAGAAAATGACCGGCGCGGGCACGAGTCGCGCGGTATTCGGGCAAATAACGCCCGGCTTGGCGCATCAACCAAACCGGCGTCCGATCCGTGGGCTGTCGGCGCAGCGCTCGCAGCAGGCGATCATTCCGCAATGGCATCATGCGGTTACTCGTAACCTGTTCAGGTCGAAACCACGAAGGTTTTTACAAATTGCGGACGACACAAGCCCCGTATGAGAGAAGTTAGACACATGGATGGCTCCAAAAATTGGCTTGGGCAAGCAGCAAACCGTTATAGGTTCAATGTTGCCGGTCAGATAGCGCGGAGGCGCACTACAATACCCTTGGAGGCGGCAGTGGGGCGCGGGTTCCCCGGCTTAGTAGGCGACGGAACATTCCTTGCACATTTTCCGCTGTCCGAAGCTAAGTATACTGCCTGGCGGGTCTGATGGGCAAACGAGTGGTCGATTACCTTTTGAATTCCAATATTTTTCTTAGAAGCAATGATTTTTGCCAACCAACTGACCGGCCGACGGAAATTTGGCGTGTCGGTTATGAGATCGCCGGCGTTTGATCGTCTGGTATCGGCATGGCTCTTCGCATACAAGTTAGGTGGGCGCAACGAGTGATCCAGTTAACAAGGGGTATCTAAAAGATGACGCAAGATAGTTTATCCGGTTCGACTGCGCGTAACCCGGATCTCGATTGGTCCCAAATCCGTGAGACCATCCTCATGCTGGCCCTTTCGGTCGCGCAGATCGAAATGTCAATGCGGGACAGTGATGGTTCGGTGGAGGTACTCAGTAATTCTTTTACCTCAATGGCCGGTCAGGTGAAGATGATCGAGCGCACCGCCGCCAGCTTGCCAGAGAGCGCAGAAACCACCGAGGCCAGAGCCGCGATCATCGAAAACTGCGCTAGTGTCGGTGACATGATGCGTTCCGCCATTGTGGCTTTCCAATTTTACGACAAACTGACTCAGCGCCTCAATCACGTTACATCCAGCCTCGGTAGCTTGGCGGATTTAATCTCTGATGTGCGACGGCTGTACAACCCTTACGAATGGCTTGGCATGCAGGAGAAGATCAGATCGCGCTACACCATGGAAGAGGAACGGCTGATGTTTGAGGCCATCATGCAAGGGAAAACGATCAAGCAGGCCCTGGTGTTGTATGTGCAAGCGATGGAAGAAAAGAAGCATAAAACAGGCAGTGGTGGTGCGAGTCCTGATGAAGAAGTCGAGCTGTTTTAGGCATCACCGTTTGCCGCCACCCGGATGGCTGGCGGCACGGTTTGTTAGTTCTGGTTCTCGTTTGACCGGAGCAAAAACCCTTGAGGACTAAATGCGATAGCGGCGTCGTAAGGCATATTCCTGGGCATCCACAGTCGCAATCGCGGTCATATTGATGATGCGCCTGGCGGTGGCCGAGCGGGTTAAAATGTGTGCCGGTTTGGCCAAACCGAGCGTGATTGGGCCGACTGAAACCGCGTTTGTCACCTCTTTCAGCAGGTTATGCGAGATATTAGCGGCATCGGCGTTCGGCATGATCAACAGATTGGCTGAGCCTTTCAACGGCGAATGCAGGAAGGCTCGATTCCGCAGCTCTTCCGATAAGGCAGCATCGCCGCGCATTTCGCCATCCACTTCCAAATCAGGTGCTCGTTGCCGAATCAGTTGCAGGGCTTCCGCCATCTTGCGCGCTTGGCGGGATTTGTGGGAGCCAAAATTGGAGTGCGAGAGCAGCGCTACCTTCGGCGCGACGAAGCGACCGACTTCTTCGGCGGCCAACAAAGTGATATCGGCGATTTCTTCCGCCGTGGGATCGGCATTGATGTCGGTATCGCAGAAGAACAGTGGGCCGTAGGAGGTAATCAGCATGTTCATCGCCGCTGGCTTTTTGACGCCTTCCCGCAAGCCGATGATATCTAAAATATATTCGATATGATCGGGATAACCACCGATCAAACCGCACAATAAGGTATCGGCATAACCAAGGCGCAATAACAGCGCGCCAATAACGGTCGCGCGGGTATTGACTCGGACCCGCGCCTTGTTGGGATCGACCCCATAACGACCGCGCAATTTATGATATTCCTGCCAGCATTCCTCGTAATATGGGTTGTTTTGCGGGTCGATGATCTCAAAATCTTGGTCAGGGCGGATGCGCAGGCCCAGTTCGGCAATGCGTTGTTCGATCCGCCCGCGCCGCCCGATCAGAATGGGTTTGGCGAGACCGTCATCAATGACGCCCTGGATGGCCCACAGCATCCGTTCTTCCTCGGCTTGTGCGTAGATAATGCGCTTGCGGTCGGCCTTGGCACGGTCAAACACCGGCCGCATGATCTGGCCGGAACGATAGACTCGCTGACTTAGTTGGGTGTGATAAGCGGCGAAATCCTGGATCGGCCGCGTGGCGACGCCGCTCTCCATCGCCGCCTTGGCAACCGCCAGCGGCAGGGTTAGCAGTAAGCGTGGTTCAAACGGTTTCGGGATCAGGTATTCCGGGCCGAAGCCGATTTGTTGGTCACCGTAGGCGGCGGTTTCTTCCTGGGAATGCGGTTGGCGAGCCAGCTCGGCTAGCGCACGCACGCAGGCCAATTGCATCGCCTTGTTGATGGTCGTCGCGCCCACATCCAGCGCACCACGAAAGATGTAAGGAAAACACAGTACATTGTTGACTTGATTAGGATAATCAGAGCGGCCGGTGGCGATGATCGAATCGGGGCGCACGGCTTTGGCGTCCTCCGGCATAATCTCCGGCACCGGATTGGCCAACGCCAAAATCAGCGGTTTGACAGCCATGGTCTTGACCATTTCGCCGGTGAGCACGCCAGCCTTGGACAAACCCAGAAAAATATCCGCGCCGACTGTGGCATCGGCCAAGGTACGTGCGGGCGTATCGGCGGCGTAAGCCGCTTTCTCAGGGTCGAGGTTACCTCGCCCTTGAAAGATCACGCCCCGACTATCGCAGACGATGACGTGTTCCCGCTTCAATCCCAGTTCAAGCAACAAATCCAGGCAGGCGATGCCGGCGGCGCCCGCGCCGGAGGTCACCACTTTTACATCGCCAATCTTCTTACCCACCAGCGATAAAGCGTTGAGCACGGCGGCAGCGGTGATAATCGCGGTGCCGTGCTGATCATCGTGAAATACCGGAATCTTCATCCGATCCCGCAACTGGCGTTCGATATAGAAACATTCCGGGGCTTTGATGTCTTCCAGGTTGATGCCGCCGAAGCTTGGCTCCAGGCTGGCGATAATCTCGACCAGCTTGTCGGGATCGCGTTCGCTGATTTCGATATCGAACACATCGACACCGGCGAATTTTTTGAACAGGACCCCTTTGCCTTCCATCACCGGCTTGGCGGCGAGTGGGCCGATGTCGCCCAGACCCAGCACTGCCGTCCCATTGGTGATGACCGCAACCAAGTTGCCTCGCGCGGTGACGGTAGATACTTCACCGGGGTCTTGCACGATCACTTCACAGGCAGCGGCAACGCCAGGGGAATAGGCCAGCGCGAGGTCGTGTTGGCTGGCAAGGGGCTTGGTCGGAGTGACTTCGATCTTGCCGTAGGGAAGCATACGGTGATAGCGCAGGGCGCTTTCGTTGAAATCGTCGGCCATGTTGGGGCGGTTCCTTGAAGTTGGAGAGGGGGATTTAGCCTGGCGCAAGCAGAGGTCAGGCGTTTGTAAGCGTCGATAGCTTTAAAGTGTAGCAACTCGTTGGGTAAACGCGGTTGGCACAGCGCCGCCGGAGGTGCGGGAATGCGGTAAAATGCTGGGCGTTATCTCCCTATCCAGACGCGAAACCGCGTCTGATTCCTCGCCTGTTGGAGCTACCATGACCACGATCCGTCAAGATGATTTCATTCAAAGCATCGCCGATGCCTTTCAGTTCATTAGTTATTACCACCCCGTCGATTACATCAAGGCACTAGCCCAAGCCTACGAACGTGAAGAAAGCCCGGCCGCTAAGGATGCTATCGCCCAAATTCTGATCAATTCGCGGATGTGCGCCGAAGGCCATCGCCCGATTTGCCAAGACACCGGCATCGCGCTGGTATTTCTCAAAGTCGGCATGGAGGTGCATTGGGATGCCAAGCTGTCGGTGCAGGAGATGGTGAATGAAGGCGTGCGTCGCGCTTATCTCAATCCCGACAATAAGCTGCGTGCCTCGGTGCTGCATGATCCGGCTGGCAAGCGGCAGAATTCCAAAGATAACACGCCAGCGGTGGTTCACTATGAAATCGTGCCCGGCCATCACCTTGAAGTCATTTGCGCGGCCAAGGGCGGCGGTTCGGAGGCTAAATCGAAGTTTGCAATGCTCAATCCCTCCGATGATCTGGTGGACTGGGTATTAAAAACCGTGCCGCTGATGGGGGCCGGCTGGTGTCCGCCTGGTATTTTAGGCGTCGGCATCGGTGGTACACCCGAAAAAGCCTTCATGCTGGCCAAGGAATCGTTGATGGCCCCGGTCGATATCCAGGAATTGATCGCCCGTGGTCCCAAGAATCGCGCTGAAGAATTGCGCCTCGAACTGTATGAGAAGGTGAACGCACTCGGTATCGGCGCGCAAGGCTTGGGTGGCTTGACTACCGTGCTGGATGTCAAGGTGTTGGATTACCCGACCCATGCGGCTAACTTACCGATTGCCATGGTGCCGAACTGTGCGGCGACCCGTCACGTTCATTTCCATCTGGATGGCAGCGGCCCGGCCATGCTAACGCCACCGAGCCTAGACGATTGGCCGAAATTGACCTACGCTCCTACTAATGCCCGGCGCATCGATTTAGCAACGGTTACCCGGGAAGATGTCACATGTTGGAAGACGGGCGACGTCTTGCTGTTAAACGGCAAACTATTGACCGGTCGTGATGCAGCGCATAAGCGCATGACCGACATGTTGAACGCAGGCCAGAAGCTGCCAGTCGATTTCACTAATCGCTTTATTTATTACGTCGGCCCGGTCGATCCGGTGCGCGATGAAGTGGTTGGGCCTGCCGGTCCGACGACCGCAACCCGAATGGACAAATTTACCCGACAAATGCTAGAGCAGACCGGTTTGTTGGGCATGGTCGGTAAATCCGAGCGCGGTCAGATTGCCATTGACGCGATCAAGGATAACCAGGCGGTGTATCTGATGGCGGTCGGTGGCGCGGCTTATTTGGTGTCCAAGGCGATCAAGGGGGCCAAAGTGTTGGCGTTTGAGGACCTGGGGATGGAGGCGATTTATGAATTCGAGGTTAAGGATATGCCGGTGACGGTGGCGGTGGATTCCAAGGGTTCCAGCGTCCATAAGACTGGGCCGAAAGAATGGCAGGCCAAGATCGGCAAGATTCCGGTGGTAGAGGCATAGCACGAACCGCACGGCATGATTTGACGGTAAAGTCGGATTGCTCGACGATCCGACTTTGCGATTTGCGCTGAATTGATATTTCGAAAAATGATACCCGATTTGACTTGTAGCTTTCAGTGATCGGCCGGATTGATTTTTTTCTATCTTGCAATTTTCTTGTGCCACACGTTAGTTGCGGGAGTTCACCCAATAAGGCAAACACTAATCATGTCTGCTCAGCAGCTTTTTGATGTTTTGTTATCCATAAAAACGGATGAAAAATCCGGTAAGCTTTATATCTATGTAAAAGAAAGTAATACCAGGCATATCGGGACGATTATCGTTGGAAATGGCGAGATTAGTAGCATCACATTCTTGCGGAAAACCGGCGGACTGGCCTTAGAAGAAATATTATCACTCAATGTTGAGGGTGTTGTTTTTTTACAACAATCTGGAGTGGCAGCGAATGAAAAATCCCCAGATGCGCCGGCCATACACACTGTTCTGTGGAATTTGAAAAATAAATTGACCTCCTCTGGGATTGGGGTTGGTGGTCTAAAAACAGCAGATATTCGGAAGGAAGTAGAAGAAATTCTTAAAAAAATCTACGGCCCTGGAATAATAAAAGAAATTGACAGGATCGCAAATACGTATTTGATAGAGCAGAATCCTGAAGGATTTCTGGAGCAATGCAAGCTGAAAGCTCAGCTTATGCTGAGCAAGGATCAAGTCGAAAAACTATTCAAGCCATTATATGAAAAATTGAAGACGTAAAATTGCTACCTTCACAAATTTGAACAATCCTTCTTAAGGAAATCTAATGAGCTTATTCTCTGTAGCCTTAATATTTGTTTGGATCATATCAGGTCTTTTGATCTTGGCTTTTCTGGCCTTAGATATTGATCCAGTATTTCGCTTGTATTATTCAAATATCTTGCAAATTGTTTCTGCAATGTTAGGCGCTTTATTCTGCTATCGAACGGCACTGGTTCTGCCAAACGCCAACCCTATGCGCACTGTCTGGTGGTTGTTCGGTACTGCGCTTTTCGCTTGGGGGGCAGGGGCAGTCATGTTTAGCACGTATCCCTTGCTCAATGACGGCCAGGAAACGCCTTTTCCATATTATTCGGATATTGGCTATCTTTCTCTAATCCCCTTTGCAGTGAGCGCATTGCTCTTATTTAAGAAAAACTTGGGTGTCGTTTCTCCACTTTGGGGAAAAATTCTTGCAGTGATCTTTTTTATTGGTGGTCTATATATTTCGGTAATGGCAAACTGGAATGGCCTTTTTAGTGAAGGCTTGGTTTTGCCATTGGTTTCAGCTTTTTATATGTTGTTTGATCCAATTCTTCTTATGACGGTTATGCTGGTCGCCTCTGGATTGTCAGGTGGCGTGGCGTCTAGTTCAGCGTGGTTTATCATGATAGGGTTGGTTCTCTATTTCATCGGCGATCAAGCGTACACGTATTTGGTATTTACCAAACAATATGCTTCAGGCTCACCAATCGATATCTTTTGGGTACTCGGTTTTGCCATGATCGCTGTGGCGGCCATGCTCACCCACGCTTTGTTTAAAGGTAATCGTTGAGGGCGGCGTGTTGTGAGCGAAGCCGCACAGAATCCATCGCCTATAGTTCGCCATTTTCGGCAAATCCTGCTATGGCCTTTGCAGTTAATGAACATTCATGGGCAGGAGCCGCATATCTCGAAATATTGGGAACTGCTGGAAGTGCTCGGTGATACCTGCCCATGGCAGGAAGTCGATGATGAGTTTGGTGACCCGGATGATTTTCAGGAGCGCCATTACAAGGAATTCATCACCTTTCTCCCTTATGTACAGCGTTTTTTATACGGAGAAGGCGCCAATCAAGCGGGGCAGGCCGGTTATGGCAAATCGCCGATCCGGGTTTTTCGTCGCCGTGATATCGCAAGGATGCGAGTTATTCTTGATGAGAAAACCCCGCCGCTGTTATTTCAGGTCGCTCATGCCGATCTGCATTTCTTTTATGATTTGGATATCGTTATTTTAGCGGTCGAATTTTTCGCCAACGATATTCCATTATTGCTGGCTGAAGATGTACTTTTTAAAGTAGGCCGAACCTATCCCGGTTTTTGGGAGGCAAACGGTCAGGGTGGGCAATGCCCCTACCGTGTGGAATGGTTGGCCGCCAATGGTGAAATTCTGGCAGCTTCAGATTACCAAGATCGCACTAAGTATCTGCAATTTGTCTGCCGCCACCGTTCCCCGACGATCTCTGCTCATTGGGAGTTTCTGCTGCAACCGCTGGCCCTCTATCATTCCGATCAGGAGGGTGTGATCCGTTACCGGCAGATCGAATATCATCGAATGCCGTTGCTAGCGTATCTCAGCTTTAACGAGCCTCAGGCGTTGACTCGCGGTGACTTCGCTCGATTGGCGCTGATTACCAAAGCCGGTGTTTCCAACACGTTGCCCTACTCGGAAGCGGAGCTGGTCAATTTCGAGCGCGACTATTGTTACGATAAATTTTGGGACCCTGCAAATGACGAATTAAGCAGTCGCTATCTTTGTTGCGGGCATTCTTTCGTCATTGTCGGTAAAGCCAGCCAACGCTTTTTTGCCGACCCGAATACCGGGTTGCTAGGTCAATTTCGCCACCAGTATTTTTTGGTCAATCTAATCGCCCATTTTCATAAGGCCAGTCTGATGCTGTTCTCGGAGTGGCTGGTCATAGCGATCAGCCGGCTTGATATCCGAGACATGGATTCAGTTAAAGCCTTTAAGCGCGAAATTCGCCGGATCATGGAAACATTTCTGCGTTTCACGCATCGTTATTGGTTCCATGAAGTCTCCAATCAGGCGCAAGCACGCGATCTGTTCCGAATGCTGACCAACCATCTGGAGACGGATCGGATCTATCAGGATGTCAGTGCGGCGGTGAAGGAGATGAACGCCTATTTGGATAGCGATGGCCTGAGACGCCAGGCAAATACCGTTATACGCCTGACAGTAGTGACGACACTGGGCCTGATCGCCACCGTGGCAACCGGTTTTCTTGGGATGAATATTTTCGACGAGGCCGGCAATCCGATTTGGCTGAAGGGCCTGATTTTCGTTGGTGTACTGGCCCCAAGCATCCTGTTGGTGATCTATGCGGTCACCAAATCGAAATCGCTGTCAGATTTCCTTGAGGCGCTATCCGACGAGCGCCTGGGTTGGCGAGAAAAATTTGCGGTCTTATTTAGAGTCTTACGCAAACCTCGCCAGAGAATAGAGCGCATTTGACAGTGCCGGGTGGGTTGCCAGGGTTGGTATCAAGATCATCGTCCTAAATCGCCACGACTCCGGCACTGTTATCTGCTTTGGCCCGCCCGTGTTCTTCTCGAATCACTTCCGCCAACACCGATAATCCGCGTTCCAGTTGTTCGGGGGTGGCGTGGCTAAAGTTCAGCCGCATAAAGGCACCATGTTGGGCGTTGGTGCTGGCAAAAAACGCCTCCCCAGGCATGAAGGCCACCTTACGCTCCAGCGACCGCACCAGCAGCGCACGGGTATCGCTACCGCCTTTCAGTCGTACCCAGAAAAACAAACCACCGCTCGGTGTCACCCATTCCGCCAGATCGCCAAGATGGCGGGTCAGCGCCTCCTGCATGGCGTCGCGCCGCTCTCGGTAAAATTCCCGTAGCCGTTCCAGATGGGCTGGATATTCGGCAGAAGTCAAAAATCGGGTGCACCACCACTGACCGATACGGTTGGTATGCAGATCGGTGGACTGCTTGAGCCGCACCAAATAGGGATGGACATTTGGCGAGGCAGCGATATAGCCGACCCGCAGGCCAGGAATGCCGGTTTTGGAAAAGGTGCCCATGTACATCCAGGTGTCTTTTTCGCCGAACCGAGCGCACAACGGGGTCCGATCCACCGGTTCGTAGACCAGTTCCCGATACGGTTCATCTTCCAGCAAAGGCGTGCCGGTTTCGCGTAAGACGGTAGCGACGGCTGCACGAGTCGCTTCGTCGTAACAGGCGCCCGCCGGATTCTGAAAAGTGGGAATGAGATAGACGAGGGCGGGTCGGTGGCGCTGGATGATTTGCCGTAACTGCTCTGGATCGATGCCAGCGGCCGTGAGCGATAACTCTTCGAAGCGGGCACCAAACAGTCGAAAGGATTGCAGTGCCGCCAGATAGCTCGGTGCCTCCACCGCCACCGGCGTGCCGGGGTCGATGTAGAGCTTGGATGCCAGATCAATGCCTTGCTGCGAACCGCTGGTGACCAGCACCTGTTCCGCTTTACAGCGCAGGCCAAGGCCGACCAATTGCGCAGCGATGGCGGCGCGCAATTCCGGCTCGCCATCGGTCGTGCCGTACTGGCTCAGATCGGGCGGCAACTCGCTTAAATCCAGTAAGGGCATAGCCTCCCGCGCGGGCAGACCACCGGCGAAGGAGATGATGTCCGGCTTTTGGGTGAGAGCGAGCAATTCCCGAATCAGAGAACTGGTCAGTCGGTCGATGCGTTCGGAGAACATGTGCTGTATCTCGCAGGGTTCAGTGCTTGAATTGTTCCGTAAAGCTCGGCCACTCTTCCTGGCGCGGCATCTGTAAATGCCAGCCGCGTTCCTGGAGATTTTTCAGGACTTCCGCCGTATCCTCTTGTGCGAGTTTACGTTCCGGCGATAGCTCCAAATCCATGACATGAGCCGCTTCCCCGATCAGTGTCTGTAAGCTTTCGGGAACGCAGGTGAAATCATCCTTGGTGGCGAGATAAAGATAGGTATCCTGTTTTTTTAGACTTTTATAGATGGCGCACTGCACAGATGCTCTCCAGGCGAAGGTTCGAGGCGGACAGGGTATAATGCCACATTGACCGAAAACCAGCAGGGTAGGGCGCGATGACCAATATCAACGAGCTGTTGCAAGGCTTTCACCGCTTCCGGCTCAAAAATTTTGAGCCGAACCGCGAGCTATTCAACCAACTGGCGATGAAAGGCCAAACCCCGCGTACCTTGTTGATCGGTTGCAGCGATTCGCGCGTCGATCCGGCGATCCTGACCGATTCCGCGCCGGGGGCGCTGTTTGTGATTCGCAACGTCGCCAATCTGATCCCACCCTGCGAAACGGGGGGCCGTTATCATGGTACCAGCGCGGCGGTGGAGTATGCCGTTTGTAATCTGGAAGTCGATAACATCATCGTGCTCGGTCATTCGCGCTGCGGCGGCATCAACGCGCTCCTGGAAGGTTACGGGGCGAATAATGAGGGCGAAGGCTATATCGCGCCCTGGGTGCAGATTGCCGCGCCCGCCCGTGATGAGGTGTTGCGACGCTGGCCGGATGCCAGCCGTGAATTCAAACAGCGCGCCTGTGAACGGGCAGGGGTGCGGGTGTCGCTGACCAATCTGATGACTTTTCCGTTTATTCGCCAGCGGGTTGAAGCCGGTTCCCTGCGGCTGTATGGCTGGTATTACGATTTGGAAAATGGCGAATTGATGCAGTATGACCCGGATAAAGATCGGTTTTATGATATGTATTTTGGCCCAATTCCGGTGGATGCCGGGTAAACCGCAACCATGATTCCCGCATTGAATCCTGCAACGCCATCTATGCACTGGATCGACCAGCGTGTCCGCTTGCACGCTATTAGCTGGCAAGGCTACGAGTCTTTATTAGCCCTGCGCGGCGAGCAGGGCGGGACGCGGGTGGCCTATCTGGATGGAGAACTTGAACTGATGTCGCCCTCGCTCAACCACGAGCTTTTGAAAAAAATGCTGGTGCGCTTGGTGGAAGCCTACGCTGAGGAAGGCGGCATTGAATTGAATGGCTATGGTTCGTGGACGATCAAGTCCGCCGAAGCTCGCTGCGGCGTTGAAGCCGATGAATGTTATACCGTGGGTGCGCGGACTACCCTACCGGAAAGACCCGATATTGCCATTGAGATCGTTTGGACTTCTGGCGGTATTGAAAAATTAGAAATTTATCGGGGCCTGGGCGTGCCGGAAGTCTGGTTTTGGCAAAAAGGCGGGCTGCGTTTCTTCCTGCTTCAGGGTGCGGACTATGTGCCCAGTACCCGCAGCCGATTATGGCCTGATCTCGATCCTGTGTTGATTGCCCGTTGCATGGGCGAAGCCAGCCAGACCCAAGCGGTACGCACTTTACGAGCCGTCCTGCGCAACCCTGAATCCTGAACTTTTCACTCGACCTTCTATTCTCCGACCCACGGAACCCCGCATGAACCCAACTTCCGCTGTTTCCATCCGCCGCGCTTTGATGAGCGTTTCCGATAAAACCGGCATCGTCGATTTCGCCCGTGCGCTGGCTGGACGGGGCGTCGAAATTCTCTCCACCGGCGGCACCGCCAAATTGTTAGCCAGCAATGCCGTACCCGTCATCGAAGTCGCTGATTACACCGGCTTTCCCGAAATGATGGACGGGCGGCTTAAAACCCTGCATCCGAAAATTCACGGCGGCTTGCTGGGTCGGCGCGGTGAGGATGAGGGTGCGATGGCCGAGCACAATATCCCACCGATTGATTTGCTGGTGGTCAATCTCTACCCGTTTGAAGCCACGGTTGCCAAACCACATTGCGCGCTGGCCGATGCGATTGAAAATATCGACATTGGCGGCCCGGCGATGCTACGCGCGGCGGCCAAAAATCACGCGGCGGTCACAGTCATTACCGATGCGGGCGATTACCAGCGCGTACTGGACGAAATGCAGGCCAACAACGGCGCGGTCAGCGCCGCCACCCGTTTTGATTTGGCAGTAAAGGTGTTTGAGCATACCGGCCGCTACGATGGCGCGATTGCCAACTATCTCGGTGGAATCCAGAAGGAAGGGGAACGCGATCCATTCCCGCGCACCTACAGCGTGCAATTCCGCAAGGCCCAGGAGATGCGTTACGGCGAGAACCCGCATCAAGGTGCGGCGTTTTACGTGGAGCTGCACCCGGCGGAAGCCTGCATTGCCACCGCTAAGCAGCTTCAGGGCAAGGAATTATCCTATAACAACGTCGCCGATACCGACGCCGCCTTGGAATGCGTCAAAAGCTTTAGCGCTCCGGCCTGCGTGATCGTCAAGCACGCTAATCCCTGCGGTGTGGCGATCAGCGCCAACATTTTGGACGCCTATGATCGCGCCTATAAAGCCGACCCGACCTCAGCCTTCGGCGGCATCATCGCCTTCAATCGGCCGCTGGATGGCGCAACCGCCAAGGCCATTGTGGATCGGCAATTTGTCGAGGTCATCATCGCCCCGGAAGTGACGCCGGAAGCCTTGGCCGCGACCGCCAGCAAGCAAAACGTGCGGGTGCTGGCTTGCGGCAACTGGGGCGACCAACGCGCGCCGGGTTGGGATTACAAGCGGGTGACCGGCGGCTTGCTGGTGCAAGATCGGGATTTGGGCCAGGTGGCGCGGTCTGCTTTGAAGGTCGTGACCAAGCGCCCGCCCAGCGAACAGGAATTGGTGGATTTGCAATTCGTCTGGCAGGTGGTGAAATTCGTCAAATCCAACGCCATCGTTTACGGCCGGGACGGAATGATTCTCGGCGTCGGTGCAGGGCAGATGAGCCGGGTGTTCTCGGCGCGCATCGCCGCCATGAAAGCCGCTGAGGAAAAGCTGACCCTACAGGGCGCGGCGATGGGTTCGGACGCCTTCTTCCCGTTCCGCGACGGCATCGATCTGGCCGCTGAATACGGCATCACCGCCGTCATCCAGCCGGGCGGCTCCATGCGCGATAAAGAAGTGATCGAAGCCGCCGACGAACACGGCATGACGATGGTGTTTACCGGAATGCGGCATTTCCGCCACTAATGACCATTTCCCCCTCTCCCTCTGGGAGAGGGGTTGGGGGTGAGGGGTTTTATGAATGTTTTGATCGTCGGCGGCGGTGGCCGCGAACACGCGCTGGCATGGAAAGTCGCGCAATCCAGCCGGGTGCGCAATGTCTATGTCGCACCGGGCAATGCTGGCACTGCCCGCGAACCCAAAGTCACCAATCTTCGCATCACCGCTGACGATCTGCCGGAATTGCTCAAATTCGCGCAAGGCCATCAGGTCGATCTTACCCTCATCGGGCCGGAAGTACCGCTGGTGCTGGGCATCACCGATTTGTTCAAGAATGCGGGCTTGCGTTGTTTCGGGCCGAGTCAGGCGGCGGCGCAACTGGAAGGCTCCAAGACCTTCACCAAGGATTTTCTGGCCCGCCACCACATCCCCACCGCCCGTTATCAGAGCTTTACTGATCCCGACGCGGCGGAAGCGTTCATCCGCGAGATGGGCGCGCCGGTGGTAGTCAAGGCCGATGGCCTGGCCGCTGGCAAGGGCGTGATTCTGGCCCAGAGCGAACTGGAAGCCATCGCCGCCGCGCGCAGCATGTTGAGCGGTGCGGAGTTTGGCGAGGCCGGGCGGCGGGTGGTGGTAGAGGAATTTCTGTATGGCGAGGAAGCCAGCTTCATCGTTATGACCGATGGTGAGCATATCCTGCCGTTTGCCTCCTCTCAGGATCACAAGGCGCGCGACAACGGCGACCGTGGCCCGAACACCGGCGGCATGGGCGCGTATTCGCCCGCGCCGGTGGTCACGCCACAACTGCACGACCGGATCATGGCCGAAGTGATCGAGCCAACCGTGCGCGGCATGGCGGCGGAGGGCTGCCGCTATGTCGGCTTTCTCTATGCCGGTCTGATGATGACCGCTGACGGCCCGAAAGTGCTGGAATACAACTGCCGCCTGGGCGATCCTGAAACCCAGCCGCTGATCCTGCGCTTGCGCTCCGATCTGGTGGATTTATGCGAGGCGGCGCTGGATGGTCGCCTGGGCGAGATCGCAGCCGATTGGGATTCTCGGCCTGCATTGGGCGTGGTGATGACTGCTGCGGGTTATCCCAGCGCGTATCGCAAGGGCGATGTCATCACCGGCTTGCCGGATCACGAGGGCGAGTTGGAGCCAGGCGTCAAATTGTTCCATGCGGGAACGGCGCAGACGCAAAACGGTGAGGTGGTGACGCACGGCGGTCGGGTGTTGTGTGCGACCGCGCTGGGCGGCACGGTGGCGGAAGCGCAGAGATCGGCTTACCAGCTAGCCAAGCAGGTCCATTGGGACGGTGCCTATTACCGCACCGACATCGGTTATCGGGCCATCGCACGGGAGCGGGGAAAATAGGTATGGCTATTGCGGCAACATCTACCCAAGCGCAACCGCTGGAGCTGGTCTGTCCGGCGGGCAATCTGCCCTCGCTGAAAACTGCCGTCGATCATGGAGCTGACTCGGTGTATATCGGCTTTCGGGACGATACCAACGCCCGTCATTTCCCTGGCCTGAACTTCGACGCCAAAACGGCCGCGCAAGGGATTCAGTACGCCCACGCCAAGAACCGGCATGTTTTTGTGGCCCTCAACACCTTTCCACAGCCGTCGGGTTGGGAACGCTGGCAGCGGGCGGTTGATCAGGCGGCGGATTTAGGCGTCGATGCCATCATCGCCGCCGACATCAGCGTGCTGGATTACGCCCAACGCACCCATCCTAATCTGCCGCTGCATCTATCGGTGCAGGGTTCGGCCACCAATTACGAAGCCATCCGCTTTTATCACGAGCATTTCGGTATTCGGCGGGTGGTGTTGCCACGGGTGCTGTCGCTGCCACAAGTCAAGCACGTCTTGGAGAACAGCCCGGTCGCTATCGAGGTGTTCGGCTTCGGCGGCTTGTGCATCATGGTCGAAGGCCGCTGTTTACTGTCATCCTATGTCACCGGCGAATCGCCCAACATGTGCGGGGTGTGCTCTCCGGCCAAAGCGGTGCGGTGGGAAGAAACCCCGCGCGGGCTAGAAACGCGGCTTGGCGGTTTGCTGATCGACCGCTACGAACCCGGCGAACCGGCAGGTTATCCCACACTGTGCAAGGGCCGGTTCGAAGTGGCTGAGCAAACCTATTACGCCATTGAGGAACCGACCAGTCTGAATACGCTGGAGCTATTGCCGGAACTGCACCAGATGGGGATCGCCGCGATCAAGATCGAAGGCCGTCAGCGCAGCCCGGCCTATGTGACGCAAGTGACCAAGGTCTGGCGAGCGGCCATTGATACTTGTCGGCGCAATCCGAGCGCTTACGCACCGAAACCGGATTGGTTACGAGAACTCGGCAAGGTGTCGGAAGGCCACCAGACTACGCTGGGCGCTTATCACCGGACTTGGCAGTGAGGCCACCATCATGAGCGAACAGCAGTCAAAACTCGCGCTGGGGCCAGTGTTGTATTACTGGCCCAAGGAAAAGCTGCTCGATTTTTATGAGCGGATGAGCGCTACACCGGTGGACATCATTTATCTCGGCGAAACGGTGTGTTCCAAGCGCCATGCCATGAATACCGCTGATTGGCTGGATCTGGCCGAACGAATGCGCGCGGCGGGCAAGGAGGTGGTGTTAGCCACGATGGCTTTGTTGGAAGCCGAATCAGAATTGAAGACCTTGCGCCGGTTATGTGAAAACGGCTGTTTCACGGTCGAAGCCAACGATATGGGCGCGGTGCGCTTGCTGTCCGAGCGGAAAACGCCGTTCGTGTTGGGAACAGGCATCAATGTCTACAGCGACCGGACGCTGCAATTTTTAGCGGGCCTGGGTGCGAAGCGCTGGGTGATGCCCGTCGAATTGTCGCGGACGACGCTGGCGTCGATTCAGGCAGGACGGCCGGAGGGCATGGAAACCGAGGTCTTCGTTTATGGCCGGATGCCGCTGGCGTATTCCGCCCGCTGTTTTACCGCCCGCCATCACAATCTGCCCAAGGATGATTGCCAGTATCGCTGTCTGGATTACCCGGAAGGCTTGATTCTGAGCACCCGCGAGGGGCTGACGTTTCTGGCACTTAACGGTATCCAGACCCAATCCGCCCAGACCTGTAATTTGTTGCCGGAACTGGAAGAATTGCGGGAACTGAAGGTAGACGTGCTGCGGATCAGTCCCCAGCCCGAAGGTACGGAGGCCGTTATTGCGGCGTTTGCCGCCTGTTTGCGCGGGGAGGGTGATCCTGTTAAAGACGCTGCGCGCTTGAATGCTGCTTTACCCTTGGGCGCTTGCGATGGCTATTGGCACGGGCAGCCGGGCTTACAACAGATGATGGAAACGGCGCTCCTTCAGGAAGGGGCCGCCTAGAGAGTCTGCTTGCTAGCCCAGCCTCTTTAGCATCTTTCGCTGCTATCCTAATCGTCTACCGATCCGCGTGGGCGATCATCCAAAAACAATGGATCGCCCGACTTTAACCGTTTCTCTGTCCTGATCATGGCCCAATCCCCTTATATCTTCACCAGCGCGGACGGCGCCGAGCGCGTCCCTTTGAAGACCTTCACCGAAAAAGCGTATTTGGATTATTCCATGTACGTCATTCTCGACCGTGCTCTACCGCACATCGGTGATGGGCTTAAACCAGTTCAGCGCCGCATTATTTACGCCATGTCCGAACTTGGCTTATCGGCCAGTTCCAAGCACAAGAAATCGGCTCGCACCGTCGGCGACGTGCTGGGTAAGTATCATCCACACGGTGATCTGGCCTGTTACGAAGCCATGGTCCTCATGGCCCAGCCCTTTTCTTATCGGTATCCGTTGGTGGATGGCCAGGGGAATTGGGGATCACCGGACGATCCCAAATCTTTTGCGGCCATGCGCTACACCGAAGCGCGGTTATCAGCCTTCGCCCAAGTGCTGCTCTCCGAACTCGGCCAGGGCACGGTGGAGTGGACGCCCAATTTCGATGGTACATTGGATGAGCCAGTTCTGTTGCCCGCCCGCTTGCCGCACGTTCTGCTGAATGGTGCCACCGGCATCGCGGTCGGTATGGCCACCGATATCCCACCGCATAATCTGGGTGAAATCGCGGCGGCCTGTGTGCAGTTGCTCGACCAGCCGGAAAGCGACCTGGACACCTTGTGCGAACTGGTGCCCGCACCCGATTTTCCCGGCGGCGCCGAGATCATCACGCCGCGCGAAGAACTGCGAAAGCTTTATCAGACCGGTAACGGTGGGGTGCGGATGCGCGCGCGCTTCGAGCGGGAAAACGGCGACGCCATCGTTATCACTGCCTTGCCCCACCAGGTCTCCGGCGCGCGGATCATGGAGCAGATCGCCGCACAGATGCGCGATAAAAAATTGCTGATGGTCGAGGATTTGCGCGATGAATCCGATCACGAAAACCCGACCCGGCTGGTGTTGGCGCTGCGTTCAAATCGGGTGGACAGCGATTTGTTGATGGATCATCTGTTCGCCACCACCGATCTGGAAAGGAGCTATCGGGTTAATCTCAACATGATCGGCTTGGACGGCCGTCCGCAGGTTAAGAACCTCAAGCAAATTCTCGAAGAATGGCTGTGCTATCGGGTCGCTACCGTTCGGCGCCGGTTGGAATACCGGCTAGGGCAGGTTGATCAGCGACTGCATATTCTCGACGGCCTGCTGATTGCTTATCTCAATTTGGACGAAGTGATCCGCATTCTACGCACCGAGGACAAACCCAAACCGGTTTTGATGGCCCGTTTCGGACTTTCCGATGCCCAGGCCGAGGCGATTTTGGAAACCAAGCTGCGCCATTTGGCCCGGCTTGAGGAAATGAAACTGCGTGGCGAACAGGACGAACTACGCGCTGAGCAGGGGCGCTTGCAGCTATTGCTTAGTTCAGAGAAGCGATTAAAGACGCTGATTCGAAAGGAAATTCAGGAAGATACCAAGCGGTTTGCCGACCCACGCCGCTGTCCATTGGTTGAGCGGCGGGCAGCGCAAGCCTTGGACGAAGCCAGTCTAACGCCGAGTGAGCCGACGGTAGTGGTCTTGTCGCAAAAGGGTTGGGTGCGTGCGGCCAAAGGCCGCGAGATCGACGCTGCTGCCTTGAGCTACAAAGCTGGCGATGGTTTTCTTGATCAGGCGCAGGGCCGCAGTAACCAGTCAGCGGTTTTTCTGGATAGCACCGGCCGTACTTATAGCCTACCCGTGGCCGGTTTGGCCTCGGCGCGCGGCTACGGTGAACCCTTGACTGGCAAGCTCAGCCCGCCGGATGGGGCGCGATTCGTCAGCGTGTTGTTGGGTAGTCCTGAAATGCTTTATCTGTTGGCGACTGATGCGGGCTACGGCTTTATCTGTACCTTCGATGACATGCTCAGCCGTAACAAAGCCGGCAAGCTGGTGCTGACGGTGCCGGAGGGAGCGAGCATCCTGTCACCGCTGCCGGTGATTAACCCTGCAACAGACCGTTTGGCGGCAGTCAGCAGTGGTGGTCGGTTTTTGATGTTCCCAGTCAATGACTTGCCACGCCTGCCTAAGGGCAAGGGCAATAAGATTATCGATTTGCCGGATGAGGAAAAGTTAATCACGCTCGCGCTTGCGCCGCCTGGCAAGGGTTTTGTCCTGACCGCCGGCAAGCGGGAATTGAAACTGAGGTCGACTGATTTGGAAACGTACAGCGGTGACCGGGGACGGCGGGGTAAACCGTTACCGCGCGGGTTTCAGCGGGTGGAGCGGGTCAGCGTCGCTGAGTGAGCACGCCACCACAGCCGGTAGCCCAATAATGCAGCCAACAGCCCTGCGTAAAGTAGCGGCTCGCGGAAGTCGGTTTTGACCAGCCACAGATAGTGCAGTACACCGAGTAGGCCGATCAGGTAAACCAGCCGGTGCAGTTGCTGCCAGCGTCGCCCTAACCGCTTCATCATTCGGTTGGTGGAAGTGATGGCCAGCGGAATCAACAGCAACCAAGCAGCGAAGCCGACCGTGATGTAAGGCCGTTCGGTGACATCCTCTAAGATCGACGCCCAATCGAAAAACTGGTCGAAAATCAAATACACGCTAATGTGAAGACAAGCGTAGAAAAATGCGAATAGCCCTATCATCCGCCGCACTTTCAGCGGCCATTGCCAGCCACTCAGGCGCCGTAACGGGGTGATGGCCAAGGTAAGCAGTAGAAAGCGCAAAGTCCAGTCGCCGGTGAAATGGCTGAGGGCTTCGACCGGATTGCTGCCTAGCGCATCTTGCCAAACCCGCCAGCCCAACCATGCCAGCGGTAGCAGGCTAACGCTAAAAATCAGCGCTTTAGCGATGAAAGAAAAGGGGTGAGCTTGTGGTGGCGCCATCGTGAATTCAGGAGGAATCGCAAAAAAAAGCCGGGACTTAATTGTCCCGGCAAATAACCACCAAAGGAAGGTGTGGAGAAGAACGACATCTTGCGATGTCGGCCGTAAGATTACGCAATTTTGTTGCGTTGCGTCAAGTTATTTTGCGCTGCAATAAAAAAAGCCGGAGCATTTTTTGGCTCCGGCAAACAACCACCAAAGGAGGATAAAACACAGCACTGATCCTATGTGCTGCAATGCAGTATAAAATTATTTGCTGCACCGCGTCAATCAATCTCTTGCTAAAACTGCTATCGAAGGTCTGGCCGGCACTACCTGGAATTTCAGTCGTGCCGCAAGACGATTTTTCCCAGATTCTGGGCCGACAGCAAACGCTGGTGGGCAGCAACCACCTGATCAAGCGCGAAAACTTGATCGATCACCGGTTCGATGTGATGTTCCACCATAAAATTCAACATTGCCGCAAATTCAGCCGGTGATCCCATGGTCGAACCGATGATGCGAGTTTGTCGGAAAAAGAGCCGGACCATATCCAGTCCGGCTGAGGGAGCGCCAGCGGTTGCGCCGTAAACCACCAGGCGGCCGCCGGGTTTTAGTAATGCAAGGCAACCGGGGAAATTATTGCCACCGGTGCCATCAATGACCACATCGACACTACCAGTCATTTCAGCCAACTGCTTGGGCCAGTTTTCCATGTGATAATTGATGCCGCCCGCCGCTCCCAACTGGCACGCTTGCTCCAGTTTATCGGCGTTGCCGCTGGTCACGAAGGTACGTGCGCCAAGCCCGACCGCCCATTTCAAGGCGAAGGTCGCGACGCCGCCCCCGATGCCAGTGACCAGCACGGTTTCACCGGGCTGTGCAGCCGCTTGCGTCATCAGCGCACGCCAAGCCGTCAAACCGGCTAGCGGGATAGCGGCCGCTTGTTGCCAATTGAGGAACGTAGGTTTAGGAAAAACGTGGCTGGCGGGCACGCAGATAAACTCGGCAAACGTGCCGGGATCGGGCATCCCCAGAACGCGGAAACTGGGGCTGGGAAAACGGGTATCCGATCCCCAGTCGTAGGCTGGATAGATGACCACTTCCTGGCCCAGTAATTCTGTCGGCACATCCGGTCCCAGTCGATCAATCGTTCCGGCGCCATCCGACCCCATGGAGCAGGGCAACCGAATGCCGGGATATTGTCCGAGCGTGATCCAGACATCGCGCCGGTTAAGTGCCGAGGCGTGCAGCTTAACGCGAACGTGTCCGGCTTGAGGTTCTGGGGTAGGGGTTTCGATCAGGTTCAACTGCTCAGGCCCACCCAGTTTTGAGAGGCTAACAGCTTTCATGGGGATACTATCCTTAGGTTGATTGGCATGTTGCGGTTGCCCGCGTTGGGTATAGTATTTGGATTAGATTGGCCGCTACCGACCGCTCCTGCAAGCGGGGTTTCTTCACTTACCGCCAAAATGTTCTAACTTTAACTGAACAAGTGTTGCTGGGAGGGGTTCTGACCGCTAATCGGATCGCTCCCGCAGCCATATCGGCTAGAGCGCCCCTGTAAAGTGCCGTCATTTCGGGCCGCTGGCTTCGAGGGGAATGACTGAAAGCTCTCCAACTCGTTCCGATGACGGGGACGGAAGATTTTCTCACCACCAGACGATAAACAAAGAGAAGCACGATGACTGACAAGCCTATCAATATGACGCGCCCGCTGGATTTGACGCAAGAAAAGCGCAATGTCGGCCCGCAGCGCATGCAGCGGCCGCTTTATGTGGATCTGCTGCCTACTTGCAATAATGCCTGTCCAGCAGGTGAGAATATCCAAGCTTGGCTGGCCCATGCGCAAGCCGGTCGCTTCAAGGAAGCCTGGCAGAGTTTGACCGAAAATAACCCGATGCCCGGCATCCACGGCCGGGTCTGCTACCATCCCTGTGAAACGGCCTGTAACCGAGGCAAGCTCGATTCCTCGGTCAGTATTCATGCGGTGGAACGGTTCCTCGGTGATTTGGCCTTGCAGGAGAACTGGCAGTTCACCGTCACCGCACCGCCCACTGGCAAGCGTATTCTCGTCGTCGGCGCCGGTCCCAGCGGTTTGTCTGCCGCCTATCATCTGGCGCGCATGGGTCACACCGTCGAAATCTTCGAGGCCGGGCCGATGGCCGGCGGCATGATGCATTTTGGCATTCCATCCTACCGCTTACCGCGCGATGTACTGGACGCTGAGATCAAGCGGATCGAGAACATGGGCGTCAAGATCGTGCTCAATCATCGGGTCGATGATCTGATGGCTGAAAAAGAAGCTGGCAAGTTCGATGCGCTGTTCATCGCCGTCGGTGCGCACATCAGTAAGCGCACCGAAATCCCTTCCCGTGACGCGGGCAAGATGCTGGATGCCATCAGCTTCCTGAAGGATGTGGAAACTGGCAACGCCCCCAAACTAGGCCGCAAGGTCGCTATCTACGGCGGCGGCAACACCGCGATGGACGCCGCCCGCGTCGCCAAACGCCTGGGTTACGAGCCGCTGATCATCTACCGGCGCGACCGCGCCCACATGCCCGCACACGACTTCGAAGCCACCGAGGCTCTCGAAGAAGATGTGAAGATCCACTGGCTGCGCACGATCAAGAACATTGAGGAAAACAAGTTCACGGTCGAAATCATGGAGGTCGATGCCAAGGGTCGGCCACAGCCGACGGGTCAGTTCGAGACCTTGGAGGCCGATGCGCTGATCATGGCGCTGGGCCAGGATGTCGATACCAGTTTCATGCGCAAAGTGCCGGGCGTCGAGTTCAAGGATGATGGCGTGGTGATGGTGGATGAGACCATGATGACCGGTTATCCGGGGCTGTTCGCCGGTGGCGACATGGTGCCGTCTGATCGTACCGTGACGATTGGCGTTGGCCATGGCAAAAAAGCCGCCCGCCATATCGACGCCTGGTTGCGTGGTGGCACCTACCTCAAACCGCCCAAGGCAGCGCTGGCGACCTTTGAAAAGCTGCATGTCTGGTATTACACCGACACCGCGCAGCGTCCGCAGGGTCATCTGGAGATGAAAGCGCGCGTGAGCAGCTTTGAGGAAGTCGTCGGCGGCCTGAGTCAAAAAGAAGCTTTGTACGAAGCCCGTCGCTGTCTGTCATGTGGCAATTGCTATGAGTGCGATGGCTGCTACGGGGCTTGCCCGGAAGACGCCATCATCAAATTGGGGCCGGGCAAACGCTATCGCTACAACTACGATCTTTGCACCGGCTGTGCGGTGTGTTTCGAACAGTGCCCTTGCCATGCCATCGACATGATTCCCGAACCACCGGTGGAAGCGTCAGAGTCGGCAAGCTGACGCCCAGCCTTCAGAAAGTGAGCTATCCCCGACGCTACTGATCGGCGCGGGGAGGCGAATCCCGTTTTCCGAATCACCGCCCGCCCGCTCCGGCGTGGGCCAAGAGAAGAGAAGCACACACAATGACCGAACGGAAAGTCACCACCATCGACGGTAACGAGGCTGCGGCCTACGTCGCCTATCGCGTCAACGAAGTTTGTACCATCTATCCCATTACCCCATCCTCGACCATGGCCGAGCTGGCCGATCAATGGGCGTCGGAAGGCGTCAAGAATATCTGGGGGACGATCCCCTTGGTTGTGGAGATGCAGCATGAAGGTGGGGCAGCGGGTGCGGCTCACGGTGCGTTGCAAACCGGTGCCTTGACCACCACCTTCACCGCGTCGCAGGGCCTCCTGCTGATGATCCCCAACATGTACAAGATCGCCGGTGAACTCACCTCGGCGGTGTTCCATGTCGCTGCCCGCGCTCTGGCCACCCAGGGCTTGTCGATTTTTGGCGACCATCAGGACGTGATGTCAGTGCGCCCGACCGGTTTTTGCATGTTGGTGTCCGCATCCGTGCAAGAAGCGCACGATATGGCGCTGATCGCTCAAGCCGCCACCCTGGAAGCGCGGGTGCCGTTCATCCATTTCTTCGATGGTTTCCGCACCTCGCACGAGGTCAACAAGCTCACGCTGCTGACCGATGACGATATGCGGGCCATGATCCGCGAAGATCTGGTTCTTGCCCACCGCAATCGGGGCTTGAATCCCGACCGGCCGTTTATTCGCGGTACCGCACAAAACCCTGACACGTATTTCCAGGCCCGCGAAACGGTCAACCCGTTCTATGCCAAGGTGCCAGGAATCGTCCAGGCCGCGATGGATAAGTTTGCCGGCATCACCGGCCGCGCCTATAAGCTGTTTGACTATTTTGGTGATCCCAACGCCGAGCGCGTAGTGGCCCTGATGGGTTCCGGCGCGGAAACTGCCCGCGAAGCCGCTGATTATTTGAACGCGCGCGGGGAGAAAGTGGGTGTGTTGCAGGTTCGCCTGTACGCTCCCTTATCGGCGGCGCATTTCCTGGCGGTGCTGCCAGCCAGCGCTAAATCCATCGCCGTGCTGGAACGTACCAAGGAACCCGGTGCCACCGGTGAGCCGATGTATTTGGAGATCGTCAACACCCTGGTAGAAGCGCAGATCGAGGGCACCTTGCGTACCCCGACGATGCCTCGCGTCATCGGTGGCCGTTATGGCTTGTCGTCCAAGGAGTTTACCCCGGCGATGGTCAAGGCGGTGTTCGACGAATTGGCCAAAGCGAAGCCCAAGAATCATTTCACGGTCGGTATTAACGATGACGTGATGCACACCAGTTTGGATGTAGACCCGCATTTCGTCATTGAGTCCGATAAAGTGGTGCGGGCGATGTTCTTCGGACTGGGTGCGGACGGCACGGTCGGCGCTAACAAGAACTCGATCAAGATCATCGGCGACGACCCCGAATTTTTTGCGCAGGGCTATTTCGTCTACGACTCCAAGAAGTCCGGCTCGCAAACGGTTTCGCATCTGCGTTTCGGGCCTGATCCGATCCAATCGCCTTATCTGGTGCAGTCGGCCAACTTCATTGGCGTCCATCAGTTCAACTTCCTGGATCGCGGCGATGTGCTGACCCGCGCCGCGCCGGGTGCCATCGTGTTGCTTAACACCAGCCCGCATGAGCCGGAAGAGGCTTGGGATCGGATTCCTCGGCCGGTGCAACAGGAAATTATTGATAAGAAGTTAGAGGTTTACGGCATCAATGCCGAGAAGGTAGCCCGCGACAACGGCATGGGTTCGCGGATCAACACCATCATGCAAACCTGCTTCTTTGCGATTTCCAAGGTGTTGCCGCGCGACAAGGCCATCGAAAAGATCAAGTATTCAATCAAGAAAACCTACGCGCGTAAGGGTGAGGAAGTCGTCAAGAAGAACTTTGTGGCGGTCGATAATACCCTGGTCAATCTGAAACAGATTCCGGTACCGGCGCAAGCCACCGGAACGCGCCAGTTACCGCCGACGGTGCCAGCCAATGCCCCAGAATTCGTGCGCAATGTGACGGCCATGATGATGGCCGGGCGCGGCGATGAATTGCCGGTTAGCGCCCTGCCGGTCGATGGCACCTACCCCAGCGCCACCACCCAGTGGGAAAAGCGCAATATTTCCAACTTCGTGCCGATCTGGGAACCGGAAATCTGCATCCAGTGTGGCAATTGCAGCATGGTCTGTCCGCACGGTGTCATCCGCTCCAAGTTCTATCATCAAAATAGCCTGGAGGAAGCACCGAAAGCGTTTAAGACGGCGCCGATTGATGCACGCGGTTTTCCTGATATTCGCTATACCTTGCAAGTCTATCTGGAGGACTGCACCGGTTGTTCGTTGTGCGTCGAGGTCTGCCCGGCCAAGAGCAAGGAAAAGGTCGGCCATAAGGCGATCAATATGGCGCTCAAGGAGCCGGTGTTGGATAACGAGCGCGCCAATATCAACTTCTTTGAGACCCTGCCGGAAGTGGATCGTGGACGGGTCGATTTCTCAACGGTGCGCGGCGTGCAGTTCTTGCCGCCGCTGTTTGAGTTCTCCGGCGCGTGCTCTGGCTGCGGCGAAACGCCCTATGTCAAGCTGCTATCGCAACTGTTTGGTGACCGCTTGCTGGTGGCTAATGCCACCGGTTGCTCCTCGATCTATGGCGGTAATCAGCCGACCACGCCGTGGTCGGTCAACAGCGAGGGTCGTGGTCCGGCGTGGTCGAATTCCCTGTTCGAGGATAACGCCGAATTCGGCTTAGGGTTCCGGCTGACCGCTGATAAGCACTTGGTGTATGCGTGCGAGCTGCTGAAAGCGTTGGCTTCCAGGATCGGCGAGGAACTGGTGACCGATCTGCTGGAGGCTGAGCAAGTCACCGAGATCGACATTCGCCGCCAGCGAGGCCGCTTGGCGGAACTCAAGCAACGTCTGCAAGGCATAACTGATCCGCGCGCCGCTCAGTTATTGGCGATTGCCGATCAGCTAGTTCGGCGCAGTGTTTGGATTGTGGGCGGCGATGGTTGGGCTTACGACATCGGTTCTTCCGGTGTCGATCATGTGCTGGCCAGCGGGCGCGATGTCAACATCCTGGTGATGGATACCGAGGTTTATTCCAACACCGGTGGCCAGATGTCGAAATCCACGCCGTTGGGTGCGGTGGCCAAGTTTGCAGCGGCGGGCAAGACGATTGGTAAGAAAGACATGGCGTTGCAGGCCATTTCTTACGGCAATGTTTATGTGGCGCGGATTGCGCTAGGTGCCAATCCGCAGCAGACATTGCTGGCCTTCCGCGAAGCCGAAGCCTATCCAGGGCCGTCGCTGATTTTGGCCTACAGCCACTGCATCGCCCACGGCATCAATATGCAAAAGGGCCTTGAACAACAGTGGCTGGCGGTGGAGTGCGGCCATTGGCCTTTGGTGCGCTACAATCCAGCGGTACGGGAAAGCGGCGCCAATCCCTTTGTGCTGGATTCGGCACGCCCGAAGATTCCGCTGAAGCAGTATGCCTACAACGAGGTGCGCTACAAGGTGCTGGCCCATACCAACCCCAAGGAAGCCGAGCATCTGATGGATCTGGGCCAACAAGCCATCAACCAGCGTTGGTCGGTTTACGAGGAAATGGCGGCCCGCAGTGGTGCGACGTTCCAGCCCAAGTTCAAATAACAACAGCGCGCGGCGGGTTCCGCACCGGTTTGGTTCGGTGCCCGCCCCATTACCCGTATTCCGCATTCAGAAGGAAACGCCATGGATTTACGAACCACTTACATGGGGATGGAACTGAAGCATCCCATCGTCGCGTCGGCCTCACCGCTGAGCGGGACTGTCGCCAACATTAAGCGCCTGGAAGATGCCGGCGCCTCGGCCGTCGTTATGTTCTCGCTGTTCGAGGAGCAGTTGAAACATGAGAGCGCCGCGCTGGAGCACCTGATGACCGCTGGCACCGAGAGCTTCGCCGAATCGCTGAGCTATTTTCCAGAAGTGGACGACTATACGGTCGGCCCGGACAATTATCTGGATTTGTTACGGCGGGCATCTGAGGCCGTGGATATCCCTATTTTCGGTAGCTTGAACGGCATCACCAACACCGGCTGGATTGAGTACGCGCAGTTGATGCAGCAGGCGGGGGCTAAGGGTATCGAACTGAATATTTATTATATCCCCGCCGATCTGACTACCAGTGGCCGTGAAGTTGAGGAACGCTACGTCGAGATCGTCAAAGGGGTGAAGGCGGCAGTGACGGTGCCGGTGGCGGTCAAGCTGAGTCCGTTTTTCAGTGCTATTGGCTCAATGGCCAAGAAGCTGGATGACGCTGGGGCCGATGCGCTGGTGCTGTTTAACCGATTCTATCAGCCGGATTTTGATCTGGATAAGCTGGATGTAGCGCCGAATCTGAGCCTCAGCACATCTGAAGAGATTCGCCTGCCACTGCTGTGGATCGCCGTGCTGTACGGGCGGCTGCGGGCTTCACTGGGTGCGACGCGGGGCGTGCATACACCGGTTGACGTGGTGAAGTATCTGATGGCCGGCGCAGATGTGGTGATGACCACTTCGGCCTTGCTGAAGAACGGCATCGATTACATGACGACGCTGCATGATGGTTTGCAGGCTTGGATGGAAATGCATCACTATGTGTCGGTCGCGCAGATGAAAGGCTCGATGAGCCAGCAGAACGTCACCGATCCGACCGCTTTCGAGCGCGCTAATTACATCAAGACGCTGGAAAGTTATAAGGGTGATTACATGTGACCGACTGCCATTTCGTGTGATGGTGAAAAAGGGACTGCGAGAGCGGTCCCTTTTTTTAAGGGTAAGAGCAACCGGCCAATTTAGGCTCACTCATTTGTTGGAGCGTTGAGACTTTTATGTAAGTGTGCTTGCAACAACTGGCTCTGGCTGTATTGAATTCGTTGGGAATCCAAATGGCCGTATTTGATGAGCAGGGCGTTATTTTGTACGTCAATCGCTCTTGGATCAGCTTTGGCCAGTCTAATGGACTAGACAGCGATGATCAGCGGATCGGTAGGAGCTACTGTAATCGTGGCGAGATGGGAATAGCGAATATGGCTTGAGTTACCGGGGATTAAGCGATTAACCCTTATAACCGTCTGAAATCAAATAAATTTTCTTGGCCGATACCGATTCTGTCGTAATCTGCTGAACCAAGCCGCTGAGAGCCGCTTCCTTGGCGTCGATATACCAATCGTCATCACCAAAAACCGAGCGTTCAATCCGCGCTGTTTCGATTCGCATACAGCTATTCAATATATTCAGTACGCTTTCCTGTTGAAGATTGATTTTTTTCGATACCGCAGCCAGTTTGCCCGGCGAATAGCCGCTTAGACTCCATTTGACCGAGTGAATGGTAAAGATCGAACGCGGATGCGCATATCGCCGACTGCCAAGGCAATACAAATGGACCGCAGCCGACTCAACCTGATTAACGTTATAAGTCGTTATAGTGATTGGTAGCGGTTTGAGGAGGTTGTAGGCAGAAATGGAATAGCTTGGGTCGCCGCCCGTGCTATTCATATTAATGCGGAAATGAGTTTCGCCATTGGCGGTTTCCGCCAAAATCGTTTTGACGAGAAAGCCGATATTGGCCGCGTCGATACTGCCAAAGTAATTGATTAAAATGGGTCTGTCCGTAATACCGCCCTGACTTTTTTGTTCAGCGAGTGGCCCTTTCACTCCATCTTGGACGGCCACATTAGAAGCGGCGCTTTGCTTATTAGCTAAGGAATCGGCTGGAGTACTCAGTTCTTTGGCCGACCCGCTACCGGTAATGGTTTTTGCCGCTTCAAGATCACCATTGGAAGGAGTATGAGAGCAGGCTGTGATGAGGCAGGCAACGACTAGCCCGATAAGCGATGCGGTGGTTTTATCGGGCGTCGTGCTGATGGGCGCTACCCCCCTAAGTGGGCTAGGGGAGGTAGGGTGGGAGCGATAAAAGTTCAGGTGATCACCGTCGGTGCTGCGCGGCCAGTGCGTTCACGGATACCGGCGAGGCTGTTGGCGATGCCGATCAGTTCCGCCAAGGCTTGCTGGGTATCAAGATCATGCTTGGCTGGATCGGGTTCGTAGGCTTCGATATAGACCCGCAAAGTAGCGCCCTCGGTGCCGGTGCCGGATAAACGATAAACGATCCGGGAACCATCCTTGAAACCGATGCGAATGCCTTGCTGTTCGCTCACACTGTCGTCGATGGGATCGACATACCGAAAATCGTCGGTGTAATCCACCGTGTACGACCCCAGTTTTTGGTCCGGCAGGGTCGCGGATTGAGCGCGCAGCGCATTGACTAACCCTTCAGCGGCTTTGCTATCCACGGCTTCGTAATCGTGCC
This sequence comes from Candidatus Competibacter denitrificans Run_A_D11, assembly GCF_001051235.1. GTDB lineage: Bacteria > Pseudomonadota > Gammaproteobacteria > Competibacterales > Competibacteraceae > Competibacter_A > Competibacter_A denitrificans. Next base: position 59,463 of record NZ_CBTJ020000020.1, read on the forward strand.
GCGTATAGTAGTTGCGTCCATAAGTGCGCCAGTGCTCGCGCACGATGTCAGCCACGGATTTCCGCGATGCGGCCAGGATGTTCAACCAAAACAGCACCGCCCACAGTCCATCTTTCTCGCGGACATGATCCGAGCCAGTACCAAAGCTTTCCTCACCGCACAGCGTGATGCGCCCAGCATCCAGCAAGTTGCCGAAGAACTTCCAACCGGTCGGTGTTTCATAGCAGTTCAAGCCCAATTTGGCCGCTACGCGATCCGCCGCTTGGCTGGTTGGCATTGAGCGCGCCACGCCCGCCAGCCGGCGATAGCCGGGCACCAGCTTGGCGTTGGCCAAAATCACCGCCAGGCTGTCGCTGGGGGTGACGAAAAAATGCCGCCCCAACACCATGTTACGGTCGCCATCACCATCCGAAGCTGCGCCGAAATCGGGGGCATCTGCTCCAAAAAGGTAATCGGCCAATTCCTTAGCATAGACCAGATTCGGATCGGGATGACCATGGCCAAAATCTTCCAGGGGCACGCCATTGACCACCGTGCCGGCTGGTGCACCTAAGCGGTTTTCTAGAATCTCACGGGCATAGGGGCCGGTCACTGCGTGCATGGCATCGAACCGCATCCGAAAGCCTGACTGGAACAGGGAACGAATTTGCTCGAAATCGAATAACTCTTCCATCAAGTCGGCGTAATCACTCACCGAATCGACGATGTCAACCCGCATGTCGCCGACTAAGGTCGTTCCTAGTTTATCGAGATCGATATCCGGCGTATCCAACTGGTGATAGCGGTTGATGTGTAAGGTGGCGGAGTAAATGGCTTCCGTGACTTTTTCTGGAGCGGGACCTCCGTTTGGGGTGTTGAATTTGATCCCAAAATCCTCATCTGGCCCACCGGGATTGTGACTGGCAGAAAGGATGATGCCGCCGCGCGCACCATGCTTACGGATCATGTACGAGACGGCTGGCGTGGAGAAAATCCCACCCTGACCGAGAATGACCCGATCACAGCCGTTGGCGGCGGCAATGCGCAGAATGATCTGGATCGCTTGGCGGTTGTAATAACGGCCATCGCCACCAACCACCAGGGGTGCATCTTCCTCATTGGGCTGGGTATCAAAAATAGCTTGCACGAAATTTTCTAAATAATGCGGCCGCTCGAAGACCTTAACTTTTTTACGCAGCCCTGATGTACCGGGTTTTTGATCTTGAAACGGTTGAGTGGCAATGGTTTCAACAGTCATGGTGCGGTGCCCCTTCGGGATTTTATTGTGGTCGATGACAAAAGAATTATGCACTTGTTGGCCGTGCGATAGAACAGCCAGAGCGTGGAGATACCAGCGGGCACTGATTGCGGGCCGCCAACTGCGTAACTGCCAAATAATCGACTATGATGAGCATGGCTAAGTGGTAAGCGGGGGATGAGGGGATGTAGGCGGTAGAGAACCGAAGGCGATGGGCCAAGGACTGGGCAAATCTCAATCGCAAAGCCCTCACTTTCCTGCATCCCGCCCCATCCGGTTTACGCCCGGAGCGGTTTGTCATCAATCATGATGTTTGCGGACAAACCTGAGCCCCAACCTTAAGTTGTTAAGGCGGGGTAGAGGCTTTCCTTGATCTCCAGCGAAGGAAACAGCGATGAGCGACCCTGATCCCCTGATCAATGCAGTTAAAAGAGCGCAACGCTTCTCCAAACCGTCTTTGCCGTCGCTCCCGCCGCAGTGGGGGCGTTGGGCAGGCTTCGCCTTAAGTAGCGGTTTCTTGGTTTTTCTAGTCCTCTTCGTCTGGGTGTTTTGCCGAATCGAGCCGGGTTCGGGCGAAATTGCAATTTTGATCCATAAAAACGGCGATGACTTACCGCCAGGCGCGATCATTGCGCTGCAACCGCAGCAAAAAGGTATTCAATTCGACGTATTACCCGAAGGCCGTTATTTCCGTAATCCTTACACTTGGGGCTGGGAGATCGGCAAGATCACTGATATTCCAGCGGGCAAGTTGGCCGTATTAACTCGTTTATACGGCAATGAGTTACCCTCAGGCGAGATCGTTGCCGCCGGAGATTGCGCCAAAAGCAGCCCAGAGGATGCTAAGGGCATTGTGGCCACTGTGCTGGGTCCCGGCAAATACCGGATCAATCCCTACGCTTGCAGTGTTCAACTCTTTGACGCCCTTTCGATCCGGCCCGGCGCCGTCGGGGTGGTGACTTCGCTGACGGGGCGGGATGTGCTAGACGGCAAGCTGCCTGCTGAGGCCCGTAACACCTATCTGGTCGGCGAGCGCATGAAAGGGGTGGCTCCAGAGGTGCTGGACCCTGGCAGCTACTATTTAAATCCTTATCTCTACCATGTGGTGGAAGTCACTCTGCAAAGCCAGCGCTTCGTGCTTGGCGGCGAGGACGCCATTAGTTTCTCAACGCTGGACGGTTTTAATGTGCAGGTTGAAGGCACCCTCGAATTTAGCATTGATCGCAACAAAGCGGCGCTCATTACCCACCAAATCGGCGATATGGACGATGTACTGAAAAAGCTGATCCTGCCACGGGCGCGAGGCTTCAGCCGGATTGAGGGTAGCAAGCATCCAGCGATCAATTTCATCATCGGCGAGACCCGCCAGCAATTTCAGGACAATTTGGAACAGCACCTGCGCCAGAATGCCCAACACTGGGGGGTAGCGATCAAGTCCGTGTTGATTCGCAATATCGTCACACCCGACGCCATCGCCAGCATTATTCGTGACCGTGAGGTTAGCGTGCAAAATGCCCGCAAGTTCGAGCAGCAGATTGAACAAGCGCGTTCCTTAGCCGAATTGACCCGGCAAGAAATGCTGGCCCAGCAAAATCAAGAAAAGGTCGCGGCGGAAACCAGCCGTATCCAAGCCGTGATTCGGGCGCAACAGGATCTTGCGGTCAAACTGACGGCGGCCAATCAGGAATTAGAAGTCGCCAAGCTGGAAGATCAGGCCGCCGCCGCCCAAGCAGAGGCGATAATGGCGAAGGCGCAGGCGGAACGGGACGTGATCGGCTGGACTAATAAAGCGCAGGCGGAGGTGATCACCGCACAGGTGCGGGCATTCAAGACCGGCATGAATCTGGCTCGTTACGCCTTCTATCAAAAGTTGGGGCCGCGTATCGGCTCGTTGCTCGGCAGCGATGCGCCCGACAGCTTCGGCGGGCTGTTCCAACCCTATCTGCCGAAGGAGGCCAAACCATGAATCGGATTGGGCTGATCGTCGGCTTGGTGGCGGCGCTGGTGGGGAGCTGGTTGCTGTGGCAATGGGGCTTCTGCCGATTTTACGTGGTTCCCGGTTTTATGGCGGTCGTCACCGCCAAAAGCGGTGAGATATTGCCCCCAGGGCAAATTCTCGCCAAGCCGGGCCAGCGTGGTATTCAAGAACAGGTGTTGGGCGAGGGTCGGCATTTTCTCAATCCGTGGCAGTACGACTATAAGATCATGCCAGTGATTGCGATTCCGCCTGGCAAGGTTGGAGTCGTCACTTCCAAAGTGGGCGCTGACTTGCCACCCGGTGAATTTTTGGCCGAAGCGGGCCAGAAGGGCATCTGGCGCGGTGTGTTGGGGCCGGGTAAGCATCGGTTGAATCCGTTCGGTTATCAGATCGATATCGTCGATGCGATCAGCATTCCAGTGGGTTATGTGGGCGTCGTGACCAGCCTGTCCGGTAAACAGACCACGCCGGATGCCTTTGCAGGCCCTGGTGAAAAGGGAGTGCGCCGCGATGTCCTGCAACCGGGTTTGTATTACGTCAATCCAAAGGAATTGCAGGTCGATCTGCTGGAAATCGGCGTTAATCAGGTATCGCTGCTGGGTAAGACCGGCGGTGAAGTGATTACCAAGGGGAAAATGGCTTCGCAGAATGTGGCGATGGAGAATCTACAGAAGCGGGCCTTGGCTGAGCAGATGGAAAAGCGAATGGATTATGTAGCGCAACAGCGGGTGCAGGAATCGGTCAGCGATAAGCCACAGTTGGAAAGCAGCATGATGCGCGGCACGGCGCGCGCCAAGCAGGCGGCGGCTGCCGCGCCAAATCAGCAGAGTCCGCAACCGAGTCCAGCAAAACCGCAACTACCGCCGGATGCCAGCCACGTCTTGAGTCTGAATCAGTTTGTTGAATTCCCATCCCGCGATGGCTTTGAGATCAGTCTGGATATGACGGTAGAGTTTGAATTTCTACCGGAGCAGATCGCCTGGATTTATCAAAGTTACGGCGACTTACCCGCAGTGGTCGATAAGATCATCATGCCGCAAATTCTATCGGTATCACGGCTTAAAGGGTCGGCGTATCGGGCCAAGGATTTTATTGTTGGCGAGGGGCGGGAGAAATTTCAAAACGATCTCACCGAAGCCCTGGCGAAGGCTATTGAGGAGAAACATATCATTGTTCATGATGCACTGATTCGCCACGTCAATGTGTCTGATCAAATTCTCGACCCGATTCAACAAGCCAGCATTGCGATTGAACAGGATCTGACTAATAAGGAAAAGCAGAACACGGCGCGTAAACAAGCGGAATTGAATACGGAGTTGGGGTTGGTCGAACAGCGCCGCCAACAAGTCGCCCAGGAAACCGAGAAGTTAAAAGCCGAAATTTTAGCTGATCAGGAAAAACAAGTGGCGCAACTGCGGGCGGAAGCCTTGCGGCAGACCGCCGAAATTGACCAGCAGACGGCGTTGATTCGAGCGGATAAAACCCGAAAGCTCGGTCAGGCTCAGGCTAACACCGTGGCCTTGGTGGAAGGGGAGAAAGCCAAGGGTTTTGAACTGAAAGCCGCAGCCTTTGGCGATCCGGCGGCATTCACGTTGTGGGAATTCGCCAATAATCTCAATAAGGATCTGCGAGTGAGCATTCTGCACGCTGGCGCTGGTACGCTGTGGACGGATTTGGAGAAGGCGACCCTGGGTGAATTGGGGGGAGCAGCGGTGTTGAATAATAAGAAGTAATAGCGACCATCGGTGAATTGCCCAAAGAGCCTATTAAGCTGGCCATGAAGTGTTCGCTTAAAGATAGCCAAAATAGTTTGTTGAGAGGTTTGCAAAATACCGGGTTGAGTAAAGGCACGCCAGAATTCGAGAGAGGTGTGGATCATCTTTTTAGATTGAGAGGCAACTTTAGCGGTAGGAGTAAAGTGGCTCAGGTAATGGCGAGAGCACACTCTCAAATTTCGTATCAGTTCTCAAGGGTCAGCAGTTCGGGCAATAGCCCACACTTGGATATCGGTAACGCCAGCGGCGCGGAGGGTGCGCGCACATTCGCTGGTGGTGCTGGTGGTCGTGATGACATCATCCATCAGAGCAACCCGCGCTCCGGCGAGTTGCGGCCCTACCGTGAACGCGCCGATCAGGTTGGTTCGGCGCTGATGGGCCGGCAAGTCGGTTTGCGGCGTGGTGTGGCGGGTGCGCTGCAACTGATCGACCACCAGTGGAATTCGGTGCTGGCGAGCGATGGCGTGCGCCAGTTCAACAGCTTGGTTGAAACCCCTCTCGCGCAGGCGTCGCGGATGCAGAGGAACCGGGATGATGCAATCCGGGGGCGCTAGGCCGCTTTCGACGAAGGACAAAGCAAATAAGTCGCCTAAAAGCCGAGCGTGGCTCAAGTGACCACCGAATTTCAAGCTGCCGATGAGATAATCAAGTGGTGGCTGATAAACCAACGGCGCGAAGGCGCGCTCAAAGGGAGGTGGCTGTAAACGGCACTGTGGGCACAGCCCGCTTTGGCTAAGACTGAGTGGTAAAGCGCACCCCAAGCAAGGGTTGTGGTTCCTGGGCAAGTCCGCAGTACAGTCGGCGCATAAGTCACGGCCGTTGGCCCCGGCAGTGCCGCAGAGCAAACACAGGGGCGGCAACAGCCAGTGATGGAGCGCCAGGAACCCGCTGCGTATCATCATGTTGGTTTCCGGTTGACAAGGTTTTAGGGGTTGGAGAATATGCAAATTCCCACAGCAGCATAGCCATTTTTTTAGCCGCCGTTCAGGCAAGAGTAGGGTCATGCATATTTTGGAATCCAGCGAAGACACGGTTATCGGTAAGATTGCGCGGGCGTCGTCAGCCAAGCGGGCGGCCTCGTTGATGAACTATGGCAACATCATCGCGATTCTTTTGCCGTTTCCCTTGTTGATCTTTTGGTTTGGCGCCTCGATGATGGTCTATGCCATGAATCGCCACCATCCGAATCCGCAAGTCGGTTATTACACGCAGCGGGCGGCCACCCGATTCTATGCGGTTACCGGGTTTTTTATCGTCATAGGAACCTTCATTCCCGGTAATGGTTGGATGTGGTACCTGATTGCTTGGGCTGCGGCCTTATTGATTCTGGTGCCATGGTCGATCATCGATTTGCGAAACATCCAGCGGGAGCAGTGGATCGATATTCCGTTGGACGAAGAAGGCCATCCCTTACCAGGCGCGGTGGCGGCTTGAGCTTTTTATTGGATCGCAAGCGCGCAGTGTCGTGACCGCTCGCTCGAATCCAAAGCCCTCCTGGCCGCCAGCCCACGATAGCACCAGTCAGTCACTCTATGCCCATACGCTAGGGACTGGCTCGGACGTGGTGTTGGTCCATGGCTGGGGGATGCATTCCGGGGTTTGGGAAGATGTTGCCGAAGGATTGATCGACGATTTTCGGGTGACTGTGGTCGATCTGCCCGGCTATGGTTTCAGTCGGCGGTATGAGGGCCGACACACACTCGATGATCTGTGTTCGGCGATGGCGGCCGTAGTACCGACACCCGCCGCTTGGGTCGGTTGGTCGTTGGGTGGACTGATCGCGCAGCGTCTCGCGGTCACTGCGCCGCAGCGGGTCAGCCACCTCATCTTGACGAATAGCACTCCCTGTTTTGCGCAGCGCGCCGATTGGCCACATGCCGTTGCTCTGCCCGTTTTGCGCCAGTTTGCCGAGGATCTGCGTCGGGATTATCGCGCCGTGCTCAAACGCTTTATTGCTTTGGAAGTTTATGGCAGCGAACGGGCTAGCGCTCAATTGCAACAGTTAAAGGCTATGCTGTTTCAGCATGGTGAGCCGGCGCTCTCGGCACTGGAAGATGGCTTGCAAATTTTGGAAAGTACCGACTTGCGACCCGATTGGGGGCGGATTGTCTGCCCGATTTTGTTGCTGATGGGGGAGCGCGATCAACTGGTTCCTGTCGAGGCGGGACAGGCATTAGTGGCGCACAGGCCGGATGTGCGATTACGAGTGCTCGAACGGGCCGGGCACGCGCCGTTTTTCTCCCATCTACCGGTTTTTAACGCTGAACTTCGGGCGTTTCTCAATGGGTGATGCGGAGCGTTTGGTTTTTGCGGTTGATCGCGCTTTATTGCGACAAGCGCTCCAGCGAGCGGTTCTCCATTATGACCGTGCGGCGGTAGTGCAACGCGAGGTCGGTAAACGGCTGTTGGAGCGGCTGGAGTTGATCGATCTTAAACCCGCCGTTATCTTGGATCTCGGCTGTGGCACTGGTGCCATCACGACGCTTTTGTTCAAGAAGTATCGGCGGGCGCACGTCATCGGTTTCGATCTAGCATCGGCTTTGGTCGTTGCAGCGCGTAAGCGTGCGCCGTGGCTGCGGAGCTTGCATGGGGTGGTGGGAGAACCAGAATCGCTGCCATTGGCAAACGCCAGTTGTGATTTGATTTTTTCCAACCTGCTCTTGCAATGGAGTGCTGACTTGGCACCGGTATTCACCGAATTTCGCCGAGTGCTCAAACCGGGCGGAGTTCTGTTCTTTAGTACGCTTGGGCCAGATACGTTAAGCGAGCTGCGGCAGAGTTGGCGGATGGCCGATAGCCACAGTCACGTCAATGCGTTTCTGGACCTGCATGATATCGGTGATAGCCTGGTGCGAGCGGGTTTGTCTGGCCCGGTGATGGATGTCGAACGGCTCACTTTAACCTATCCGCAGGTTGATGGTTTATTGCGTGATTTAAAGGATTTGGGTGCTTCGAATGTGATCACTAACCGGTCACGAGGTCTGACCGGCCAAGCTCGCTGGCGAGCGGTGCGGGCCGCCTATGAGAAATTGCGTCGCCCCGATGGATTATTACCGGTGACCTGCGAGGTGATTTATGGACACGCTTGGGGACCATCGGCGGAACAGGGCCATTCGCGCGAGAGTGGAGTTGCCGTTTTTTCCTTGGACCGCTTACGGCAAGGCTTACGGAAGAGCCGGTAAATTTTGGCCTTGTAACCAATCGCTACCTGTTAACGCCGCCAAATAAAACCTTAGTTATATTAAAGGGTATTGACAAGTTTCCCGTCTACCGCTACTTGTTAAATAGGCAAGGCAGACGATGGGGCTTTCAGGTCATGATCGCAATCGAGTATGGCACGAAAGAATGTCAATTTTGTTATGTACTACGCCCCAATCGTTCGCTATCGTGGCGGCAAAATCTTTGGTTTTTGGCTGGTTTGTGCGCTGTAACGCTCATTGGGATAGCCCCATTGGTCGCGATGGGCTTTTGGCCGGTATTGCCGTTTGCGGGTTTGGAACTGCTATTGGTCGGCGCTGGACTCTATCGCGTGATGTGTCGCTGCCACGAATGCGAGGTGATCTGCGTTGCAGCGGACAGTATTCGCATTGAGCGAGGCCGCCGTGGTCCTCGCCAACGCTGGGTGATAGGGCGCGCTTGGGCACAGGTCGTTTTACGCGCGTGTCCGCACCGGTGGTATCCAAGCCGTTTGTTGATTCACGCTCATGGCCATGCCGTGGAAGTGGGTCGATTTTTAGTCGAGGAAGAACGTAAAAAACTTGCCCAGGATTTGACACATTGTCTTCGTGGGCAGGTCTTTGAACCTTAGTCCGACTGGGGATTTGAGACCCCGGCGGCCATTGAGTTGACTGATTTTTATTTTAATTTTATTTGGCGTCTTGGCCTTAAGGCGCGACCAAACTGTCGGGAGAGGAGGGGTATGGCAATCACTCGATTTACCAAATGGGGCGCCACAGGTTTGGCCGCTGCACCATTCTTGATGTGGGGTGCGGGCGCACGCGCTGAACTGGGGTTGAACATGCCTCAGGGTGTCACCGCTGTTAGCCGGGAAGTTTACGATCTGCACATGCTCATCTTCTGGATTTGCGTGGTGATCGCGATTGGGGTGTTTGGCGTGATGTTCTGGTCGATTTTCCATCACCGCAAATCGCGTGGCGCGGTGCCGGCTCAATTTCATGAGAGTACCCTGGTGGAGATCGTATGGACGGTGGTTCCGATGCTGATCCTGATCGGCATGGCGGTGCCGGCCACCAAAACCCTGGTCAAAATGTATGATAGCCGAGAAGCGGAGCTGACCATCAAAGTCACAGGTTATCAATGGCGCTGGCAATATGACTATCTTGACCAGAACGTCGGTTTTTTGAGTGTGCTTTCCACCCCAACCGCCCAAATCCGTAATACCGCTCCCAAGGGGGAACATTATCTCTTGGAAGTGGATAACCCCATGGTCGTACCGGTCGGCAAAAAGGTCCGAATTCTGACAACCGCCGCTGATGTCATTCATTCCTGGTGGGTGCCGGAATTGGGCTGGAAGAAAGACGCCATCCCTGGTTTTATCAACGAGAGTTGGACGTTGATCGAAAAGCCGGGAATCTACCGCGGCCAATGCGCTGAATTGTGCGGTAAGGATCACGGCTATATGCCGATTGTGGTCAAGGCCGTACCGGAAGCCGAATTCAAAGAATGGCTTGCCCAAATGCAGGCCAAGAACAAGCCGAATCCAAAAACTGCGAATGACGACAACTCGACTGTCAAAATTGCTGGAGGCCAAACTCTATGAGCACCGCATCACACGCTCACGACCACGCTGAGGACCACGGTCACGATCATGGCCCGCCGCGCGGTTTGACTCGCTGGATTTACACGACCAATCATAAAGATATCGGCACGTTATATCTGTTATTTTCGCTGTTGATGTTTTTTGTCGGCGGTTCGATGGCTTTGGTGATTCGCGCCGAACTGTTCCAGCCGGGTTTGCAGATCGTCAATCCCGACTTCTTCAACCAAATGACCACCATGCACGCGCTGGTGATGATTTTCGGCGCAGTGATGCCGGCATTCGTCGGCCTGGCCAACTGGTTGGTGCCGATGATGATCGGCGCACCGGACATGGCGTTGCCGCGCATGAACAATTGGTCATTCTGGATCATGCCGTTCGCTTTTACGCTATTGCTGTCCACCTTGTTTTTGCCGGGTGGCGGTCCAGCGGGCGGATGGACGCTATATCCGCCGTTGGTGTTGCAGACGGGGGATGCTTTCCCATTCGTTATCCTGGCCGTTCACATGATGGGCGCTTCCTCCATCATGGGGGCGATCAATATTATCGCCACCATTCTCAATCTGCGCGCTCCCGGCATGACCTTGATGAAGATGCCGATGTTCGTATGGACTTGGCTGATTACCGCCTATCTGCTGATCGCGGTGATGCCGGTGTTGGCCGGGTCGGTCACCATGCTGTTGACTGACAAATTCTTTGGGACATCCTTCTTCAACGCCGGCGGTGGTGGTGATCCGGTGATGTTCCAGCACATTTTCTGGTTCTTCGGCCACCCCGAGGTCTATATTATGATCCTGCCGGCGTTCGGGATCATTTCCATGATCATTCCGACCTTCGCCCGTAAGCCCTTGTTCGGCTATGCGTCGATGGTGTACGCCACGGCGTCCATCGCGTTTTTGTCCTTCATCGTCTGGGCGCACCACATGTTTACGGTCGGTATGCCGCTGGCCGGCGAGTTGTTTTTCATGTATGCGACCATGCTGATCGCGGTGCCGACTGGCGTGAAGGTGTTCAACTGGATTTCGACCATGTGGCGCGGTGCGATGACCTTTGAAACGCCCATGCTGTTTGCCATTGCCTTCGTGGTCCTGTTCACCATTGGCGGTTTTTCCGGGTTGATGCTGGCCATGGCGCCGGCCGATTTCCAGTATCAGGACACCTATTTCGTAGTAGCGCATTTCCACTATGTCTTGGTGCCAGGCGCGGTGTTCTCGATCATGGCGGCGGCTTACTACTGGTTGCCGAAATGGACCGGCCACATGTATGACGAGAAACTAGGGCAGTGGCATTTCTGGCTATCGACTATCGGTGTTAACGTGTTGTTTTTCCCACAGCATTTTTTAGGGCTGGCCGGAATGCCGCGCCGCATTCCCGATTACGCGCTGCAATTCACCGAATTTAATATGATGTCAACTGTCGGTGCGTTTATGTTTGGTTTCTCGCAACTGCTGTTTGCCTATAACGTCATCAAGACCATTCGGGGTGGCGCAAAAGCGACGGATAAGGTTTGGGAAGGGGCGGATGGTTTAGAGTGGACCTTAAGTTCACCCCCGGCTTATCACACCTTCACCACTGCCCCTGAGATCAGATGACAGACGGCAGTTCGATAGTCATGACTGAACCTAAGCCCGCAGCTTGGACGCCGCCAGACCAGCGTGCCGTCCGGGCGCGGCGCTTGGTGTTTCTCTTGGTGATGGTGGCTGTAGCCATTTACTTCGGCTTCATCATGATGATGGCGTGGCGCTAATGATCGCAAATCCTGAAACAACAGCTAATGCTAACAAGCGGTTGGTGCGGCGTTTAGTGCTGCTGACTGTGGGTATGTTTGCCTTTGGGTTTCTGCTGATTCCGTTTTACGATGTGCTTTGTAAAATCACCGGCCTCAACGGTAAAACCGGTGGCCGCGTGGAGGTGGTAGAAGCAGTCAAGGTGGATGAATCGCGCACGGTAACGGTGGAGTTTGTCGCCAGCCTGAATATCGGAGCGCCGTGGGAATTTGCCCCTAAAGTCGCTCGGATGCAGGTGCATCCCGGCCAGTTCTACCAGACCCATTTCTGGGCCAAGAATTTGGCCGACCAGCCCATGACCGGACAGGCCATCCCCAGTGTTTCGCCAGGGTTGGCAGCCTCGCATTTTCAAAAGATCGAATGTTTTTGTTTCAATCGCCAGCTCTTTCAGGCCAACGAAGGCAAGGAAATGCCGGTTACGTTCCGCATCGATCCGAATCTGCCGGCTGACGTGCGTACCGTCACTCTGTCCTATACTTTCTTCAGAATCGATAATGCGGGCAGTTGAAGTCCTGTCTTAACGGCTTTGCGCCCGCCACCATCCAGACCAGCCAGCGAGGAGAAATTTCATGACGCACGCGGAACATGCGCCAACAGATCACTATTATGTGCCACATCACAGTCACTGGCCTATCGTGGCCTCAATCAGCCTTTTCATCCTCATGTATGGGGGTGCCACTCTACTGAATGGCGGTAGCAAGGGGATATTGCTGCTGGGCTTAACCTTGCTGTTGATCACCATTTTCGGCTGGTTCGGCACGGTGATCCGCGAAGGCGAGAAAGGCATGTACAGCGATCAGGTGGATCGGTCGTTCCGGTGGGGAATGATCTGGTTTATCTTCTCGGAGGTGATGTTCTTTGCAGCCTTTTTCGGTGCGCTGTTTTATGCACGCAGCTATTCGGTTCCCTGGTTGGGTGGAGAATCCGATCATGGACTGGTGACACACGGGATGCTCTGGCCCAAATACGAAGCGGATTGGCCCACCAATGGTCCGGCCGATATTGGTGGTTTCTTCGCGCCTATGCACGCATGGGGGTTGCCGGCTCTCAACACGCTGATCCTGCTCAGCAGCGGCGTGACCATCACGCTGGCACACTGGGGTTTAATTGAAGGCAATCGGCCGAAGCTCATCAAATGGCTGGCGGCGACTGTCGCCTTGGGCATCCTGTTCTTATTTCTGCAAGCCACTGAATACCATGAGGCTTACAAACACCTGAACCTGACCTTGGGCAGCGGTATTTACGGTTCCACGTTCTTCATGCTGACCGGCTTCCACGGCTTGCATGTCACCATCGGCGCGATCATCCTAACGGTAATTTTATTTCGCAGCATGGCCGGCCATTTTACGCTGGAGCGCCATTTTGCCTTTGAAGCAGCCGCTTGGTATTGGCATTTCGTGGACGTGGTGTGGCTGGGCCTGTTTATCTTCGTCTACTGGATGTAAGGCTATATGCCGTGCGGCTTGATCAGGCCAGCCGCATAGGCCAGCATGAGGAGCAGAAACAAGGCCACGGAAAGGCCGATCCTGAAAGTCAAGGCTTTGACTGTACGCCGGTTTTTTCCTCGGTCGTTGATCAGAAAAAACAACCCTGAGCCTAAACTTGCGAGAATCATCAGGAGTAGGACGATGACGACAATCTTGAACATCAGTGGCTTCCGGCGGTGAACAAGGACGCTCTCAGTATAATCCAGTCGGGAGCGATGTGATGGGTTGGGCGTTTGGCGAAAGGCATAGTGTATATCCGATTTGGTGACTGGCTGTTCCGGCCTGGACGAGCATCTACGGTCGGCGTGTTATTGGTGTTGCCCTTCTTGCTGGCGCTGGGTTTTTGGCAGTTGGATCGGGCGCGACAAAAGGCCCAGCTACAAGAGGCGTTCGCCGAACGCTTTCAGCAGCCTCCGGTTGCCTTGCAGGAGATCGACGCCTCCGACCCAGCCAACCGATACCGCCGCGTGTCGGTGATTGGCTGCTACGATAGCCGACACCAGTTCTTGCTTGATAACCAAGTGCATGATAGCCAGCCGGGTTATCACGTACTGACCCCTTTACATCCCCGCGAGGGGACAGCGATACTGATTAACCGAGGTTGGCTACCGCTCGGCACATCGCGTCAAGCCCTGCCCGATATCATGATCCGTGAGGAGAGCGTTGCGGTGACCGGCTGGCTGGGACAACCCGCTAATCCCGGTTTGCGGTGGGGTGAGGCGACCGGCGGTAATCAGACGTGGCCTCGCATCCTGCCTTATGTCACTTATCAAGAGCTGGCTGAGCTGTTGGGCTATTCGTTGCAGCCTGCGATGATTCTGCTTGACCCGGAGTCACCCGCCGGGTATGGCCGTGATTGGCAGCCCCGCTTTGGGGGAAGCGGCCCGGAGCGGCATCGGGGTTATGCCGTGCAATGGTTCGCCTTGGCCGCTGCATTGATCATGCTTTATGTTGCGGCTAATACAGAGCGGTTCCCTCGTCCCAAATCACTTTAACGATGATATGGCCTTCAATTTAGCGTCTGTTATGCCTTCTGCGATCCCTGCTATATGGCGACCGCGTTTGGCTCTATTGTTGATTATCGCCTGCTTCGCCGTGCCGTTAGCGACGGCATGGCTGCTGGTTGGGCATTGGCGACCCACTGGATCGGTCCAACACGGGGAATTGCTGGACCCCGCTCGTCCAGTGGAGTTGCGACTGGTTTTACCGGAAGGGAAGCCATCCGATGGCGCCGGATTGCGGGGGCGCTGGGTTCTGGCCTATGTGGGTTCAGCGGCAGCCTGTGATCAGCGTTGCCGTACCGGTTTGTACGATATCCGACAAGTACGGCTGGCTTTAGGGAAAGATATGTCCCGGGTGCAGACGCTATTGCTGTTGAATGGTCAACCGGAGGTTGAGTTTCGGCGTTGGCTTGGCGCCGAGCATCCGACCATGACCGTTGGCGTGGCTGGCCCCGTGACGCAGACTGCTTTGCTGGATGCTTTCCGCCAGCCGGGGCAGGTTGGTGATTGGATATATGTGTTGGACCCACTGGGCAATCTGCTGATGCGCTATAAAATCGATGTCGAGCCGCGTGGCTTGCTCAAAGATCTCCAGCGGCTTTTGAAATGGTCGAAAATCGGATGATCCCACTCCGCAACACGTTATTTCATCGCTTGGCGTGGGTGGCGTTAGCCCTGACCTTTGTTGTGGTCGTCTTAGGGGCTTATGTCCGTTTGTCGGATGCGGGTTTGGGTTGCCCGGATTGGCCTGGTTGCTACGGCCGGTTGGCGGTTCCCGATCAGGCCCATCAAATTGCTGAGGCTAATCAAAGTTATCCGCACCGTCCGCTCGAACCCGCCAAAGCCTGGAAAGAGATGGTTCACCGTTATTTCGCTGGTGGCTTAGGGGTGTTGATTTTGTCGCTAGCGGTTTTGGCTTGGCGAAAGCGTTTTACGCACGGCCAACCGGTTGTTTTGCCGTTGTGCTTGTTGGCGTTGATCCTCTTTCAAGCCGTGCTAGGCATGTGGACGGTTACTTGGCAGTTAAAGCCGGTGGTGGTGATGTCCCATCTGTTGGGTGGCCTGGCAACCTTGAGTTTGCTGGCCTGGTTGGTGCTGCGCCACGGCCGCTACGGGCAAGACGCAACGGCTGGCAATGACCGTTCGATGCGTGGTTATGCGCTAATGGGCCTGGTGTTATTGGTCTGTCAAATTGCGTTGGGTGGCTGGACCAGCGCCAACTATGCGGCTTTAGCCTGCCCGGATTTTCCCACCTGCCAGGGCCATTGGTGGCCACCAACGGATTTTAGCGAGGCATTGACGTTGTGGCGGGGCCTTGGAGTTTCCTATGAGGGCGGTGTATTGACCAATGAGGCCCGTATGACGGTGCATTGGCTCCACCGGCTAGGCGCCTTAGTCGCCTTTCTTTATCTGGGCTGGCTGAGCGGGCGCCTACTGACTGCTGGCACGAACCGAGCCGTCCGCTTCGCCGGGCTGGCTTTAGCCGTGCTGCTGATCATCCAGGTGGCTTTAGGGATCGCTAACGTGCTTTTATACCTGCCGCTACCGGTCGCTGTCGCGCACAATGGCGGTGCGGCGTTGCTACTGCTTGCGGTGGTGACCCTCAACCACCTGCTACGACCGGTGATGGACACATGATGAGCGCCGCTCTCCAGACTCTGCGTGCCGGCTGGCATCGCCATGGCCGAGACTATCTGGAATTGACCAAACCTCGCGTGGTGGCTTTGATCACCTTTACCGCGATGGTCGGTATGCTGCTGGCCACCCCGGGGATGGTGCCTTGGGAGATCCTCTTGTTTGGCTCACTCGGCATCGCGCTGATGGCCGGGTCCGCCGCCGCCATCAACCACTTGGTGGACCGTAAGGTCGATGCAGTGATGGTTCGTACCCAGCATCGGCCTTTGCCCAGCGGGCATCTGGAATCGTGGCAGGTTCTAGGATTCGCCGTGATTATCGGCGTGTGCGGTTTCGGGTTGCTGTTGGCCTTTACCAATGCGCTCACCGCCGTGCTGACCTTTGCCTCTTTGATCGGCTATGCAGTTATCTATACGCTATTTCTCAAGCGGGCCACGCCGCAGAACATCGTCATCGGTGGCGCGGCGGGCGCGGCACCTCCCCTGCTGGGGTGGACGGCGGTAACCGGCCATGTGGACTCCGGAGCGCTCCTGTTGTTTTTGATCATTTACGTATGGACCCCACCCCATTTTTGGGCGCTGGCCATCCATCGTCGCCACGATTATGCGAATGCTGACATTCCAATGCTGCCGGTGACGCATGGCGTCGGCTTCACGCGGCTGCACATCTTGCTGTATACTATCTTGTTGTTTCTGGTGACCCTGTTGCCGTTTTTGACTGGCATGAGCAGTTGGCTTTATCTGATGGGTGCCGTTTTGCTGGGGCTACGGTTTTTGAGCTTTGCCGTCCGTTTGTACGCAACCGGGGATAACCGTTTAGCCATGCCGACTTTCGGGTTTTCCATCGTCTATCTATTTGGTCTGTTTGCTGCGCTGATGCTCGATCATTACGCAATTCGCTGGTTGGAAAATTTGTAACCCATTCTTTTTATTATTTCTCATGAAAATCACTGCAAAGCTGAGCGCGCTTCCTGTCCTGCATAATATTAGCTAATGCTGATTGAGAAAACCCGTCGAATATTAGTAGAATAAATCGTCGTCCAGGCACGCCCGGGCGCGTTTTCCTTTCCCGTTGTCAGCCGGCGGAAAACAATTAAAAAACTCCTCCCTTTTGCTTTGCTAAGGAGACTCGGATATGGCCCAAAGCTCAGCGTTGCCGGTCGAGCAATATAATTTCGATATCGTTCGAAAATTTATGATCGTCGCCATGGTGTATGGCGTGCTCGGCATGTCGGTCGGCCTCTATATCGCCTGCGAGTTGGCGTGGCCGTTTCTGAATTTCGATATCCCCGCTCTGACCTTCGGTCGGTTGCGCCCTGTGCATACCAGCTTGGTCGTTTTTGGTTTTGGGGGTAGCGCGCTATTTGCGACCGCCTATTACATCGTGCAGCGCACCTGCCAAGCCCGTTTGGCGTTCCCTTGGTTGGCGGAGTTCACCTTCTGGGGCTGGACCGCTGGCGTCGCACTGGGTGTTATCACCTATATGGCCGGTTTTTCGCAGGGCAGGGAATATGCAGAGTTTGAATGGCCGCTGGACATTGCCATCACCTTGGTCTGGGTATGCTACATCGTGGTCTATGTGGAAACTGTGCGCCGCCGTAGCCAGCCGCATATTTATGTAGCTAACTGGTTTTTCATGGCTTTTTTGCTTGCGGTCGCCCTCTTGCACATTTTTAATAACCTGGCAGTACCGGTTAGCTTGACGAAATCCTATAGCCTATTCGCTGGCGTCCAGGATGCCATGACTCAATGGTGGTACGGCCATAATGCGGTGGGCTTTTTCCTGACAGCGGCTTTTCTCGGCATGATGTACTATTTCGTGCCGAAGCAGGCGGGCCGGCCGGTTTACTCCTACCGGCTATCCATCATTCACTTCTGGGCACTGATCTTCCTCTACATGTGGGCTGGTGGCCACCACCTCCACTGGACAGCGCTGCCTGACTGGGTTTCCACGCTGGCCGCTACCTTTTCCATCCTGTTGTTGATGCCGTCGTGGGGCGGCATGATCAACGGCATCATGACCCTTTCGGGTGCGTGGGACAAACTGCGTTCTGATCCGATCATGCTGTTTTTGATCACCTCATTATCGTTCTACGGGATGTCCACCTTTGAGGGGCCATTGATGTCCCTCAAGAGCGTCAACGCGCTGTCACATTACACCGACTGGACCATCGGCCATGTGCATTCTGGTGCGTTGGGTTGGGTGGCGCTCGTGAGTTTCGGTTCCTTCTATCACCTGATCCCACGTTTGTATCAGACCAAACTGTATAGCAAGACCTTGGTTTATGTGCATTTTTGGCTGGCGACCATTGGTATCGTGCTCTACATCACCTCCATGTGGGTTGCGGGCATCGGTCAAGGTCTGATGCTGCGGGGCTTCGACGATTACGGCAATCTCGCTTACACCTTCATCGAAACTGTCGAGTTCATGCACACCCCATACGTCTGGCGTGCCTTGGGCGGCGCCTTCTTCGTCGTCGGTGCGCTGGTGATGGCCTACAACATGGTGATGACGGCGCGGGCATCCCGCAGTGAGCAGGCCGCTTTGGAAGCGAAGCTGGCCGCTAAACTGGCGAAAGCCTAAAACAGCGGCTTAGGGGAGATCCAGTAATCATGCGACACGAACACATTGAAACTAATTCCGCCCTCATGCTCCTGCTGATCCTGGTCGTGATCAGTATCGGTGGCTTGGTGGAAATCGTCCCGTTGTTTTACATCAATGACACCATTGAAAAGGTGGACGGCGTTCGCCCGTACACACCCTTGGAGATGCGAGGCCGTGATATTTATGTCCGCGAGGGCTGTTACTTGTGCCATTCGCAGATGATCAGGCCCTTTCGAGATGAGTGGTTACGTTATGGCCATTACTCGCTCGCAGCGGAGTCGCAGTACGATCATCCTTTCCAGTGGGGGTCCAGGCGCACCGGCCCCGACTTGGCACGGGTAGGCGGTAAATACTCCAACCAGTGGCAAGTACAGCATCTGAAAAACCCGCAGTCCGTGGTACCCCAATCGATCATGCCACGCTATCCGTGGTTGTTGGAAAACGATCTGGATTACAGCGATGTTGGGGCCAGGATGCGCGCCCTACGGGCCACAGGGGTTCCGTATTCGCTAGTCCAGCAAGAGTACGACGCCAACGTCAAACGCTTTGGTAAGGACATCGCCGACCAGCTTGATATCAGTCAAGGGCAGGAAAGCCTCTTAAAACAGGCCCGTGACAAGAATTTCGACGGTCTCCCTAATCGGGTGACGGAAATGGAAGCGTTGGTGGCTTACCTGCAAGTGCTGGGGACTATGGTGGATTTCACCAAGTACGAAGAAGGTTATTTCGCCAAGTTCCGCTAAGAGCCTCGCCCCCACTTGCGGGGGCTTGGTTGGAGCCTCTCCGAATGTTCGACTGGTTGTTGTGGTTTACCCAGATGGAGAATTCCAAACCTTTGGCGCTGGTGCTGTTTTTTGGAGCCTTCTGCGGCATCCTGATTTATCTGTTCACCGGGAAGCAGCGCGCCCGGCGGCTAGAGTCCTACAAGTACATCCCGTTCGACGACGAACCGCCCCAACTTGACAATTCGCCGTCCGGGCATCAATCCCAATCCCGTAAGGTGATGGACAATGAGTGAAAACACGCAAAACAAACAACAAGGACCCGGTGCGGTACAGACCACCGGCCATGCCTGGGATGGCGATCTACAGGAATACAACAATCCGTTGCCCCGTTGGTGGCTATGGTGCTTTTACGGCACGGTCGTCTTCTCAGTGATCTATTGGTTTATTTATCCTTCCTGGCCCGTGGGGCAAACATGGCTCAAAGGGTTTGGGACGGTCAGTTACACCGTGGTCGATAAAGCCACCGGTAAGGAAAAGCCCCAAGAGTATCGCTGGAATACTCGTTCGTTACTGCTTGAAGATCTTGACAATGCTGCCAACAATGCGCAGCGCAAAGCGATGCTGGCCAAAGTGCGAGCAGCGAGCTTTGATGAGATTGTCAAGGACCCCAAAATGATGGAATTCGCCCGTTCGGTCGGTAAAGGGCTGTTCGGCGATAACTGCGCTGCCTGTCATGGTCGTGGTGGTGAAGGGGTGGTCGGGTTGTATCCCAATCTCACCGACGATGACTGGCTTTGGGGAGGTAGCATGGCGCAGATTCACCAGACCCTGCTTCAGGGCCGCAACGGTTTTATGCCCGCTTTCGGGCAAGTCCTGAAACCGGAACAGGTGGACGATGTAGCCGAGTACGTACTGACCTTATCGGCTGAAACTCGGCCGAGCGACGCCTCCGAGCGGGGCAAGGAAATTTTTCAGGGCCAAGTCGGCGGTTGCTATTACTGCCACGGGGCCGACGCCAAGGGCCTAGCGTCGCAAGGATCGGCCAACTTGACGGATAAGATCTGGACCGTGATCAACCTGCCTGCCCAGAAAGCCCTGCAAGATAAAAAGAATTTGCTCAAGACCCTGGTCGCCAACGGCGTGAGCAACACGCGGATCATGCCGTTTTGGAAGGGGCGCCTGCAAGATGACGACATCAAGCTGCTGGCGGTTTACGTCCATCAATTGGGCGGCACCAAATAGGGCTTCGGATCGGCTGCCGAGCATTACCCGCTTTCGGCATTCACCCCCCGTACCGGGGGGTGAGCCGTTTTTGGGCTTTGCCTAGTGGTCTGCTTGATCCGTTGCCTTTGATCGAATCGGCAAACTGATCAGATGACGGCCATCAATCCTCATCGTTGATCTTTTGCAAAGCAGCCAGCACGAGCGTTCTACGCCACTTCTACCACGCAGGTGGATCATGTCCGAAGAAACAGCGCCGCTTTATCAAAAGCGCATTCAAATTTATCCACGCTCGGTCAAAGGACGGTTTCGCAACCTTAAAACCGGCATGTTGGTGCTGGCTTACCTCATTTACTATCTGCTGCCTTGGTTACGTTGGGAGCGGCTCAACGCGCCCGATCAAGCGGTGCTCTACGATTTACCGGGGCGGCATTTTTACATTTTCGGTTTGACCATCCAGGTTCAGGATATTTTCTGGTTAGCGGGTGCATTGATTATCTTTGCTATTTTGCTGTTTTTTGTCACCGGATTGGCCGGACGGGTTTGGTGTGGTTATTTCTGTTTCCAGACCCTTTGGACAGATCTGTTTATTATGATTGAGCATTGGTTGCAGGGGGAGCGGCCGGCGCGGATGCGGCTCGATAAAGGGCCGTGGAATCGAGAAAAAATCATCAAGAAAGGAGGGACGTATGCCGTGTGGTTGCTGGTGGCGTTCTGGACCGGCCTGACCTTTACCATGTATTGGACCGACGCACCGACGCTGGTGGTTGATACCCTTCTGGGGCGGGCGCCGTATCCGGCCTATTTCACCACCTTATTCTTAACGGCAACGACCTTCGTCATGGCTGGCTTGGCGCGCGAGCAGGTTTGCACCTATATGTGCCCCTATGCCCGCTTTCAGAGTGCCATGTTTGATCATGACACGCTCATCGTCTCGTATGACACAGCGCGAGGGGAGGGTGCGCGTGGGCGCGCTCATCTTGGTAAGGGCCTGAAACTGCGCGAGGAACGCCAAGCCCAGGGCGTCGGCGATTGCATTGAGTGCGGCTATTGCGTCCAAGTCTGTCCGGTGGGTATCGATATCCGTAAGGGCCTGCAATATCAGTGTATTTCCTGTGCGCTGTGCATCGATGCCTGTGACACGATCATGGATAATTTGCACTGGCCGCGTGGTCTGGTCGGCTATACGTCCGAAAACGCCCTCAATGGTCGGAAGACGACACTGCTTAAGCCCAAAACGGTTGGCTATGGTGTGATCCTGACGGCGGCTGTAGGTATTTTGACGTGGAGCATTTCAACAAGGGCACTGTACACAGCGACGGTCGAGCAAATCCGCCAACCGCTCTACTCACAACTGACCGATGGCAGCATCCGCAATACCTATGAGATCAAGTTGAATAATAAGCTGACCGCACCGCTGACCATGGGCATCGGTATCGAAGGTACATCGTCGGCGATTTTAGATATGGAAGGGATGGAGCGAATTGAGCTGGAGCCGCAGGGGCGTATTAAGTTAGTGGCGCGTGTTCAGGTTCCACCCGACCCGACCGGCGTGGACGAAGAGATCGACTCCATCACGTTTGTCATTCAACCGGTGGCGGGAGTCACCGCCGATCCGATCCGCCGTGAAGTGCCGTTTTCGCGGCCGGAAACCGACTGATGAGTGAAACATGGCTCGGCCTTTTGGGCGGTGTGGTGCTGATTCTGCTAGCCAATTGGCTATTGGTTCGCTTTGGGGGTAAGAGTGCCAATTACGCCGCTACGCTTGTCGCATTGGTGACCGTCGGACTCTATGTGCCCTATGCGATTCTCCGTTGGCCGGGTGGTGACCGTTTTGCACTGCATCTTGCCATCTTTTTGCTGACATCGCTGGGCTGCGGGATACTGTTCCGTGCCAATGGCCGAAATGAAGCGTTGCACTGGGGGCCGGCTGTGATCAGTGGGTTTTTCGTGCTCGTGGCAGTTTCGGGAGCGCTGTTCGCTATCGTGGCCGAACGGGGGATCACACCCTCTCTCAGCCGTTGGCTGTTTCCCGCCACTAGCAGTGGCCGAGAGGTCACCTCGGTATTTCCTGGCGTCATTTCTCACGATTTTCAGAAAAAAGAAGCGTTGTACAACGATTATCTGCAACAGGTGGAAGCGCAAAGGCAACGAGGCTGGCAAGTGCGGAAAGGCTGGCTCAATGAGCCGCTGGTCGATGTGCCAACCGTTTTTCGGGTCGCGGTACAAACTCGTGAGGGCCAGCCAGTGACGGAGGCAGAAGCTGGCGGTGAGTTTCTGCGCCCATCCGATAGCAAGCGGGATATGCCGTTTAAGCTCACTGAAACAGAGCCTGGTCTCTATCAATCGACAGTAACCCTGCCGCTGGCCGGCCGTTGGAATCTGGTGCTGCGTGTCCGCAGAGGCGAAGATATACACGAAGTTCGCGCTGTCACCGAGATTTTGGGTCGCTAGCCCAGGCCGACGAGCGAACCCTGGTGCCTCTTTCCACCGAGCCGCTGACCCAGCAGGATTCAGCGCCTGCTGCAACGAGCTGTTTTCACTGCGGCTTACCGGTGCCGCCTGGCGCGCGCTACGCCACGTTGATCGAGGGTCGGCGTGAGCCGATGTGTTGCCATGGCTGTGAGGCGGTCGCAGAAGCTATCGTCGCTGCCGGTTTGACGGAATTTTATCGGCATCGCAGCACGCCAGCGCGGCGTGGTGAGCAGTTGATTCCTGAACAACTGCGCGGGTTGGAGCTGTACGACCGACCGGATCTGCAAAAGGATTTCGTGCGCGTCGAAAGTGAGCATGTGCGTGATGCCGCTTTGATGATGGAAGGGATCGTTTGTGCAGCCTGCGTTTGGTTGAATGAACGGCATGTCACGCAGTTGCCGGGGGTGTTGGAATTCCGGGTGAATTATTCCAATCACCGCGCCCGTGTCCGCTGGGATGAGCGTCAAATCCGGCTCAGTGAAATTCTGGCCGCCATCTCAGCCATCGGCTATCTGGCCCACCCGTTTGATGCTCGTCGCCAGGAAGTAGCCCAGAAACGCGAGCGTGCGGTAGCCCTGCGGCGTTTAGCGGTGGCGGGGCTTGGCTCGATGCAGGTCATGATGCTGGCAGTGGGCCTGTATGCCGGTGATTATCAAGGCATGGAGGAATGGATTCGGCAATTCTTGCGCTGGACTTGCCTGATTTTGACCGTGCCCGTCGTCGTCTATGCCGCCCAACCGTTTTACGTCGCGGCCGAACGCGATCTGCGGCGGCGACAGCTCGGGATGGATGTGCCGGTCAGCTTGGCTATCGTGGCGGCATTTGTGGCCAGCGTTTGGTATACCTGGCAGGGCGGTGGCGAGGTCTACTACGACTCGGTGACGATGTTCGTGTTTTTTCTGCTCGCCGGCCGCTTTCTGGAAATGGCCGCTCGCCATCGGGCCGGACAGATTTCCGAAGCCTTGGTGCGGATGTTACCGGCGACGGCTAACCGGATGGAAGCTGACGGCAGCGAACAGGTCGTCCCCGTGGCCGAATTGAATCCCGGTGATCGGGTGTTGGTGCGGCCAGGCGAGATCATTCCGGCGGATGGTCAGATTGAAGAGGGCGCCAGCAGCGTCGATGAGTCGCTGTTGACTGGGGAAAGTCTGCCGTTGGCGCGTGTCGTGGGCGACACGCTGATCGGCGGCGCGGTCAACGTGGAAAGCCCTCTGCTCATACGAATCGAAAAGATCGGTTCGGATACCGTCCTTTCAGGCATCGTGCGCTTGCTGGAGCGTGCCCAGGGCGAGAAACCCCGTCTGGCCCTATTGGCCGACCGGATTGCTGCTTGGTTTGTCGCCGCCTTATTGATAGTGGCGTTGATCGTCTTGTGCTCTTGGTGGTCTCTGCGCGATTTCGACACCGCGTTTCGTATTACCTTAGCGGTGCTGGTCGTCACCTGCCCGTGCGCGCTGTCTCTGGCCACCCCAACCGCGATTGTGGCGTCTACCGGTGCCCTAACCCGGCTCGGTTTGTTGACCACTCGCGGTCATGCATTGGAAACTTTAGCCCGTGCCAACCATTTGATTTTTGATAAGACGGGCACCTTGACCTATGGCCGACCGCATATTGTCGCGGTGGAGCCGACCGATAATCGATTGCCCCACGACTGTCTGATCCTGGCCGGTGCGTTGGAACGCGGGTCCGAGCATCCTGTTGGCCGGGCGCTGGCTGAAGCCGCCGGCTCGGCTTTGCCTGATGTGACAGGATTGCGCAACACCCCGGGCAGCGGTGTCGAAGGGTGGATTGATGGCCGGCGATATCGCTTGGGGCGGGCTGAATTTGTCGCGGACTTGACCGGAAAACCGCTGGACGAGCGAAGCGATCATGATTCTGCCGGCACCTGGGTTGCACTGGCCAGTGACTCTGGGGTATTGGCTTGGTTTGGCTTGGCTGACGGGTTGCGGCCCGGTGCGGCGGAAGCGGTGGCGGCCCTGCAACGCCGAGGGTTAACGGTCGAGTTGCTCAGCGGTGATCGGCCAGCGGTCGTCGCCCATGTTGCCCAGATAGTGGGCATCGACCACGCCTTTGGCGGTATGTCGCCGCAAGATAAACTGAAACGGCTGCGAACGCTGCAACACGCGGGCAAAGTAGTCGCCATGGTCGGGGATGGGATCAACGATGCGCCGGTACTGGCGGCGGCTCAAGTCTCACTGGCGATGGGCGGAGGCACTCAGCTTGCCCATGCCACGGCTGACATGGTTCTGCTGTCCGAGCGGCTGGCGCATCTGGTCTGCGGGGTCGATATGGCACGGAAGACGCTCGTGGTTATGCGCCAGAACTTCGCCTGGGCTATCGGTTACAATGTGATCGCACTGCCACTGGCCGCCGGTGGTTGGCTGACACCCTGGATGTCAGCCCTTGGCATGTCATTGAGTTCCCTACTGGTTGTGCTGAATGCGCTGCGACTGCGGCAAGCTTAAGGCGAAAGCGAGGGTCTTGTGCGAATTCTTTACTTGCTGATACCGATGGCGTTGGGCGTTGCGGGTGTGGCGTTGTGGGCGTTTCTTTGGGCCGTGCGAACCGGTCAGTTCGACGATCTGGAAGGCCCGGCGTACCGAATCCTCATGGACGATGATGATCCGCGTCTTCCTCCCCAGCGGCCTGATGAGAATAGCGATAAATCATTGAATGAATGAAAAAAAAGTTTTAATATTTCACGGTAAATCATAAGGAGAAAAGCGATGTTCACGTTTCAGAATTTCCCGATCATCATTCTCATTGTGTTGGTCATCATTTCATATCTGAGCTTTTTTTCAGCCGTGCCGTGGGGTAGCCTGTTTTAAGTCCCATCCGCTGGTTTCAGTTGCAGCAGCGCTTGGCGTCCGCGCTGCGCAGGTCTTCGATAGATTCTTGGTAGCCGCCTTCCACCGCAAGGGGAAGGCGTTTTTTATGGGAGCTTGCTGAGTTGGCAGCAGAAGAGAGCGGTTTTTAGCCATGGCGAATTGCAAATTAGCCCTTCTAAGAGCCTTAGCCGATGGTCGGAGCCATTCTAGCCAGGAGCTTCGCGACCGATTGCTGTTGGATGCTGTGATGCTCGAACAAAGCGTTCAGGAGTTACGCAAACTGGATTTGGCTATACAGGGTTCAGCCGATGGTAATTTGACTTTACTCGAGCCGCTGGAATTGCTTGATGATGACGAGATCATCAGCGGCTTGGATCACAGCGCTCGTACCTGGCTCAGCCGCCTGGAAGTCCATCCGCTCATCGATTCGACCAATAGCTATTTGCTCACCCAAGCCGGCATGGACTGGTCCAGTGGTACGGTTTGTTTAGCAGAGATGCAGCAGATAGGCCGTGGGCGTCAGGGGCGGAGTTGGTTATCGCCCTTTGGCGCCAGCCTGGCCCTGTCGTTGCTCTGGCGCTTTAAGGCACCCTCGGCGGCGGTCGGCTTGAGTTTGGCAACCGGCATTGCCGTCGCCCGGGTTCTGCGGCAAGTGGGTGTCGCTGGTGTTGGCCTGAAATGGCCGAACGATGTCCTGTGTCAGGGGCGTAAACTTGGAGGCATTCTGCTGGAATCTGGGAACTCGCCCGGCGGTTTTTATGTGGTTGCTGGCATTGGGCTGAATGTGGCGCTGCCGCGCACGGTGGCAACGGCCATTGATCAACCTTGGATTGATCTGCGAGAGATCTTGGGTGAAGAGTGCGTTTCCCGTAATCGATTAGCGGCGCTGTTAATCTCAGAGTTGCTGACCTCTTTTGCGCTTTTTCAAGAGAACGGCTTTTCGGAAGAGCTAGCCGTCGCGTGGCAACATTTCGATGTGGTAGCGGGCCGTCGCGTGACGCTGAAATTACCGAACAATGTTATACCCGGCATCGCGCGCGGCGTAGATGGCAGCGGTGCGCTGTTGCTCGAAACCGTTGATGGTCAATGGGTGCCTTATCTGGGCGGTGAAATCAGCTTGCGAGTTGATCAGACGTGATGCTTTTGGCGGATGTCGGCAATAGCCGGATCAAATGGGTTGTCGATGCGGATGGACGATGGCGAGTACGCGGCCAGATGGATCATGGCAAGATCGGGTGGGCAGAGCTTGCCCAACAGCAGTGGGGGGGGTTGCCCCGGCCGGCACGGGTACTGATCGTCAGTGTTGCCGGCCCGGCAGTTCGCGCCGCGCTCACCGAATGGGTCTGGCAAGCTTGGGGGATTGATGCTGAATTTGTGTTTTCGACAGCACAGGCCTGTGGGGTCCGCAATGCGTATGCGGAACCGGCGCGGTTAGGTGCTGATCGTTGGGTGGCGATGATCGCAGCCCGTGATTTAGCCCGCCAAGCGTGCTATGTCGTGGATTGTGGCACCGCACTGACCCTTGATGCTTTAGCGGCCGATGGTCAACATCGGGGCGGGCTGATCGTGCCGGGGATTCGGTTGATGCGCCAGGCGCTCTATCGGGACACCCGACAGATTCCAGCGGAAGAGGGGGAACCTCACCTCTTCGGGCAAAGCACCCGCAATGCCGTTTGGGGGGGGGCCATCTATGCAGTCGCCGCCACCATCGACGGGATTACCGAGCGAATGATGGCGGTTGGCGGTCAGGGAATACGGTTTTTGACCGGCGGTGGAGCGGAGATCATCCTTCCTTACTTACAAGGGTCATTTCGACTAGAACCCGATCTGATTTTTCACGGCCTTCGAGTCCTAGCCGAGCAAAACGACCACTCGCCGGTTGGTTAAATGACCTAGTAGATCATCCAGGCTATCGGCCATCCCACTGCGGATCGTCTTCATACCGATAACGGTAACGGTCATCCCGATAGCCATCGTTATAGCCATTACCGTAATAATCGCTATCCCCGCAATTGTAGTAAGTCCTGCCATCCACCATGACGGAATTACAGCTCCGTCCGGCAGGAGCCGGCCCTCGTGCCGCGTTTGCGATAGCCGAGCCGACAATAGCGCCGACGGCTAAGCCTGCTATAGCCGCGCCTGGTCCTGGCCCGTGATGACGACGACCAGGGCCAGGGCCAGGGCCAGGCGGTCCACCCATAGGACCGGGCGGTCCACCGATAGGGCCAGGTCCGCCTGGACCTCTAAGCCAGGGGCCACCACCGCCATCCCATGCAGTCGCGTTATAGGACGGAACGATGAGGGTCGCCGCCATCCCCGCTCCAACCAGCAACCGTTTGAATGCGTTCATCGCGTTATCTCACAGAAAATCGATTGTAAACCAGCATTGCTGCAACCAGCTTTGCGCCGCCACCGGGGTCCGGTATCTGAATTAGATGCTTTACAACCTGAACGTTTGCCAAATAAAACGGATCAAGACAATTTATTTTAGTCTACTGGGTGATAAGTTGTCCCCTAGAACGCTCAGGCTGTTTGAACCGGATGACTGAGACCCGCAACATGGCAGAATGTGGTGCCTGGCGATTACATGGAGATTGTCGAATGCGCTAAGCTTTGCCGCTCACTTATCTTTAGACGAACGTTCATCATGGATCTGCTCACACGCATCAGCGGGCATTTTGCCGCTAGTCTCCAGTCCAAGCAACGTACCCTGGAGGTGATGGGACCACAAATTGCCCGCGCCGCTGACTATCTGGCTCAGCAATTTCGGCAAGGTAAAAAAGTGTTGGTTTGCGGGAACGGTGGTTCTGCGGCCGACGCGCAACATTTTGCTGCTGAACTGGTCAACCGTTTCGAGATCGAACGTCCCGGGTTACCGGCTATCGCCCTGACTACTGACAGCTCAGCCCTTACGTCCATTGGCAACGATGATGCGTTTGAGCAAATTTTCGCGCGTCAGGTTCAGGCGTTAGGGAACACCGGTGATGTGTTGCTGGCGATTTCCACCAGTGGTAACTCGCCGAATGTGTTAGCCGCTATGGCTGTTGCCCGCCGGATGGGAATGGCAACAGTGGCCCTGACTGGAGGGAATGGTGGGCGCATCAGCCGACAAATCACCGCCCAGGACATAGAGATTCGCGTGGCGGCGACCACAACCGCCCGCATCCAGGAAATTCATATTCTCGTGATCCACTGCCTGTGCGATGGCGTGGATTGGCTGTTGTTTGGAAAGGAGCAAACATGAAAGCACGTCAATTGATGCTGGCCAGCGCGGTGCTGGTCGGCTCGCTGTTGTCAAGCGGCTGTGTTGGGCTTTTGGTCGGTGGGACGGCGGCAGTCGGCGTCGGCATGGCACATGACCGCAGGACCACTGGCACACTGGTCGATGATCAGACGATTGGATTAAAGGTCACCGCCGCGCTGGATCGGCAATTGCCAAGCGGTAATCGGATCAGCGCAACCAGCTACAACGCGGTCGTTTTATTGACCGGAGAGGCCGCATCGGAGGATATGCGGCGGCAGGCCGAGTTCATAGCGCGTGGGGTCATGCCACCTCCGCGGGAGGTTTACAACGAGGTCGTGGTCGGTCCTGCCAGCCCGTTGTCCGCGCGCAGCAATGATGCTTTGTTGACCACCAAAGCCAAAGCCGCTCTATTTAAAATTCAAATCAAGGATTTTGACCCGACGCGAGTCAAAGTGGTTACTGATCGGAGTGTGGTGTATTTATTGGGGCTGGTTCGGCCCAGTGAGGGAGATGCCGCTGCTAACGTTGTCAGCCAAATAGGTGGTGTCCACCAGGTGGTAACGCTGTTCGAGTTTATCAACTGACAATAGCACGACCGACTGCTATTTGACGATTTTCAGCGTCGGCTTCCGTTCTGGGCGTCCGCTGGTTTTTTCAGCAGGTGGCGGTGGCGGGGGTTCGTCGCCGTCACTTTGCTCCTCGCTAAACGCCATCCCGTGGCCGTTCTCACGCGCATAGACCGCTAAAACCGCAGTGACAGGAACTCGCACGGTGCGGGCAACGCCCCCGAAGCGGGCATTGAATTCGATCCACTCATTGCCCAGGTGTAAAGCGCGTACTGCCGATCCATTGATATTCAGCACAATACGCCCTTCCTGCACATGCTGTTTGGGTACTTCCACGCCCGGCGCTTCAGCGTTGACCACCAGGTGTGGAGTCAGACCATTGTCTTCAATCCATTCGTAAAACGCACGGATCAGATAGGGGCGATTAGAGGTCATGGCAATGAGCTGAACAGGAAAAAATGCGCTCGGTCGAAGCCGAGATGATCCATTGTAAGAGCAAGGGCTGCATGGGAGGGTGACCGCTACACCCACCCATGCAAGCACCACATCAATGCACGTCCTTCCAGTATTCCTTCTTGAGAAGATAAAACACTACACTGGCAAGGAACAGAAACAGAACGACCCAAATACCGAGGCTCTGGCGTTGCAACTGAATCGGTTCGCCGACGTAAGCGAGGAAATTGACCAGATCAACCATCGCTTCCTTGAACTCTGGCGGACTCATGCTGCCCGGTTGAACCAGTTCAAATCCCTTGAGAGTCTTGGTTTCGTTGCCGGCCTTATCTTTGTGAACTTCGTAGACCGGCTTTTGCAAACCTTGCAATTCCCATAACACATGCGGCATTCCGGCATTGGGGAAAACGACGTTGTTCACGCCAAATGGCCGGGTAGGATCGAGATAAAAGGTCTGGAGGTAGGTATAGAGGTAATCTACGCCCCGCGACCGGGCCATTAAGGTCAGATCAGGCGGCGCTACGCCGAACCACTGCTTGGCATCTGACTTAGGCATCGCATTTTTCATCAATTCACCGACTTTGGCGCCGGTGAAAATCAGATTGCTTTTGACCTGTTCGTCGGTTAAGCCGATATCGCGGGCCATGCGATTGTAGCGCTGGTGCTCCAGTGAATGGCAGCCCATACAGTAGTTGACAAACAGTCTAGCCCCTTTTTGTAGCGAAGCCTTGTTGTGCAAATCAATGGGTGCGACCTGTAGCGGATAATCTGCTCCACCAGCCGCGACGCCCAAAGCCGGCAAGGCCAAAAATGCGAGTGCAACGATTATTTTTTTCATTTCCAGGTCACCCTTTCCGGAACGGGCTTGGTTTTTTCGAAAGCCGGCAAGATTGGTAACACGAAGAAGAAGCCAAAATAGAGGAAGGTACAGATCTGCGCCAAGCTGGTGCGGCCCGGTGTGGTCGGTAGAGCACCCAGATAGCCGAGAATCAAAAAGGACACCACGAAGACCGCCAGGCTCAGTTTGAAGGAAAAACCGCGATAACGGATCGACTTAACTGGACTACGATCAAGCCACGGCAAGAAGAACAGAATGACGATGGCAGCACCCATCACCAGCACGCCCCAGACTTGAGTGCCCGCGAACGAAGGCACCGCGCGCAACATCGCGTAAAACGGGGTGAAATACCAAACCGGTGCGATGTGGAGGGGGGTTTGCAGCGGATTAGCTGGATCGAAATTAGGGTGCTCGAGGAAGTAGCCACCCATTTCAGGGGTGAAGAAGATGATCACGGCGAAAAACAGCAGAAACACCATGACACCGACTAAATCCTTAACGGTGTAATAGGGATGAAAGGGAATGCCATCCAGCGGTATGCCCTTGTCGTTTTTCAGCTTTTTGATTTCCACCCCATCGGGATTGTTAGAGCCGACCTCGTGCAAAGCGAGGATGTGGGCGACGACCAACCCCAGCAACACCAGCGGCAGGGCAATCACATGCAGCGAGAAAAAGCGGTTTAAGGTGGCATCCGATACCACGTAATCGCCGCGAATCCAGATGGAGAGATCCTGGCCGATCACAGGGATCGCGCTGAACAGGTTGATGATGACCTGCGCGCCCCAGTAGGACATTTGGCCCCAGGGCAACAGATAACCCATGAACGCTTCCGCCATCAGGCACAGGAAGATCACTACCCCAAAAATCCAGATCAATTCACGCGGCTTTTTGTATGACCCATAAATCAGGGCGCGATACATGTGCAGGTAAACCATGATGAAGAAAGCCGAAGCGCCGGTGGAATGCATATAGCGGATCAGCCAGCCCCACTCGACATCGCGCATGATGTATTCGACTGAGGCGAATGCCTCGGCCGCCGAGGGCTTGTAGTTCATCGTCAGCCAAATGCCGGTCAGAATTTGGTTAACCAGCACTAATAAAGCCAGCGAGCCGAAGAAGTACCAGAAGTTGAAATTCTTGGGTGCGTAGTATTCGGTCAGGTGCTCGCGGATGGATTTGGTTAACGGGAAACGCTCGTCAATCCAGCCGAGCAGGCCGGTTGTGCCTTGTGTATTTGCCATTATGCGGCCTCCGGATCAACGCCGATCAACACACGGCTGTCATTGAGATAGCGATAGGACGGGACCTCCAGGTTCGAGGGTGCAGGGACGCCCTTGTAAACCCGACCGGCCAGGTCGAAGCGAGATCCGTGACAGGGACAGAAGAAGCCACCTTTCCAGGTGGGTCCCAGATCAGCCGGTGCCGCATCAGGCCGGAACGTAGGCGAACAGCCGAGATGGGTACAGATACCGACCAGCACCAGCACTTCGGGCTTGATCGAGCGGTTGGTGTTCCGCGCGTATTTCGGTTGTTGGCTAGCCATTTCCGAGTTTGGATCGAGCAGTTCCCCCTTGAGGGTTGGCAAATCGTCCAGCATCTTTTTGCTGCGCTTTAGAATCCAGACCGGCTTCCCGCGCCATTCGACCGTCATCATGGCGCCTTCTTCCAGCTTACTGATGTCGGCTTCCACCGGTGCCCCAGCAGCCTGGGCGCGTTCACTGGGCGACCAGGACTTCAAAAAGGGAACGGCGACGAACGCGGCGCCAACGCCACCGACCACAGTAGCCGTAGCGGTCAGAAAGCGGCGTCTGCCGAGATCGACGTCATCTACCGTACTCATACGCAGTCTCCTATTTGTAGATTTATAGTTAAAGTCGAAGGTTGATCATTCATGAGTATGCACGGTTTTTTTCATGTGCTGGAGCGACGCCGGTAGCCAGACTAGCCAAATCCGGCAGCTTGCGATGGGCAACCGAGCGGCGGATGGAAGCCATCGAAGCGATCTCTTTTCGTTCCCACAGTAAAGTAAAACTATACCTCACGGAGGGTATTAGGGTCTATGCGGTCGCATAAAGGTTTTTGGTGTCATGGCTCGATATTAAGACGAGATCGGTTTTAGCCATGGATCAACTCAAATTATTTTGTTATAAAAATTAATTTTTAATAACACAAAAAATTATAATGACTTTGGCAAGAAAATAGCGTGGCGAGAAAGCGGGTGGTATATCGAATGAAAAGATGTGCAGCCAATGCAGTGATGAATTACCCGCGCCCGAAGACGCGGGACCGAGATAGTTCTGACGCAGAGTGTGGATTGTCTCTGCAAGTACACCCTGAGCTAAACCAGGTCGTTATTTAAGTAGAGGAGCAATGTCCTGTCGGCTGATGGGTATGAAGTGACCGTTTTGCAGAACCATCGTCTCCAGGAAATCCGAGCCTTGATTGTCTGTCGTGAAATCGATCTTGACGCCACCGACATCGTAAGGTTGGCGGCGTGCGGCCTTGAGGAAAGCCTCACGGGTAATCGGCCCTTCAATTGCTTGCATGATGGTTACAAATGATCGGCCTACTAAATAGGCTTCTAGGCTGTAGTAATCCAGAGTTTTGCCAAGGGCTTTGCGGGCGTCGGCTACCACAGGCAGCGCTGAGTCGAGCGAAGGCACCACTTGAGCGGAAATCACTTTGTCTTTGACATTGTTATCGCTCAGTATTTTGGCGAGCCGCTCACCTACAAGCAGGGACGAAGCGCTGAAAAACCAAGGCTCTCCTTTATAGCGAGCAAAAGCCATGAACATATTGGCCGGCTCTTCAATGGCTGTTAAAACGACAACAAACCGACAGTGGCTATTATTGTCAGCTTCCCATTTTTTTAGAGACTGATAGCCGCCATGAGCGCTAATGGTATGGTGGAGATAGGCACCCACCGGACCGATATTGTTTCGGTCTGGGCTATCGCCTGGCATATTCAGAATCTGGTCGAGCTTTTGGACGATGGCTTCGGTCCCTGAATGTCTGGCCAAAGCCGCCCGCATCCCCTTGACGCCAGCCAGGCCAAGAACATCATTCTGGATATACATGCAGACCTCAACAGGCTTGACACCCGCCGCCAAGGCTATTTCCACCAGAGCATCTGTTTCCGCCGTGTAACTGACACGAAAGTTCAACACATCGCCGGGGCCGGTGAAGCCGACGCCCGTGAGAAAGCCGAACGCCGGTACCTTGTTTTCAGCCAAGATCGGTAACGCTGCTTTGGTGGTGGGGGAGCCGTAACTATTGACCATCGCAAAGATGCCTTTTGCGATCAAATCCTTGGCTGCCACCATTGTTTTGTCAGGCGTGTAAAAGTCATTAGCCGTTAAATACTCGATAGTGCGTTTTTGGACTGTCTGCCCAGCAAGGGCAGCTTCCATGCCCCGCTTCTGCGCCAAACCATAGACTTTAAAATCCCCTTCCAAGGGGAGGGTAGAGCCAATACGAATTGTTTTGTCGGTTACGCCGGCCTCCTCTGCCTGGCCCCAAAGTGGAGTCAGGAAAACCCCAAGCAATAATCCCAGCCCTAGCTTGCCGATGAGATAAGGAATACGCCGATTAGCTTTTTTACTGCGGTTAAACGATGAATTTTTTAGTAATGAATACATATCCAATTCCTTATTATTTATAAAAAGCATCATATTTATTACGCTTTCTAGGGTATAGTTTATACTAAAACCTTTCATTTTTTTAAGGATATTTGATCATAGGCAAGTAGTTGTCTACCTGGGTACTCGCCCTGTTATGCTAAATTCTTTTATTAGTGTTTTGATTATTAAAGATAAAAAATACAAAGACCAAGCGAGAGAGACTCGCCTGGTCTATTACAAGCTTGCAGCGCTATCGAATTTGGCGTGTTACTTAAACAGTTTCACCAGTTCAGGGTCTTGTGGGCTAACCGGCACAAAGCGACCGTCCCGTAACAGCGTGAAACCCACGAAGTCCGAGCCTTGGTTGTCGGTGGTGAAATCTACCTTGATACCACCAATATCGTAGGGCTGGCGGTGGGCGGCTTTGAGAAAATTCTCGCGGGTCAGCGGCCCGTCAATGGCTTGCAGGATAGCGACAAACAATTTACCGACGATATAGCTTTCCAGGGATGTGTAGTTGAGATTGGTGCCTAGGTTTTTGCGCGCTTCCGTAACGATAGGTAAGGGTGAGTCAAGCGCCGGAACGACTTGGGTCGTGATGACTTTATCCTGTACCCCTTTTTCTTTTAGTTGCTTTGTGAACATGTCTCCCACCAGTAAAGAAATCGAACTGAAAACCCAA
This sequence comes from Candidatus Competibacter denitrificans Run_A_D11, assembly GCF_001051235.1. Lineage (GTDB taxonomy): Bacteria > Pseudomonadota > Gammaproteobacteria > Competibacterales > Competibacteraceae > Competibacter_A > Competibacter_A denitrificans. The sequence continues at coordinate 94,396 of NZ_CBTJ020000020.1, forward strand.
GATTCATTTTTATAGTGGGCATAGCCTATGAACTCAGCGGTTGGAGCAAAGACCGCCACGGTCATTACCAGTCGGCAGTGTGCACCACTGTCTTTTTCCCACTTTTTCAGTGAATCATAGCCTGGTTTCGCCACGATAATATCTTTAGGGTAGACACCGACCGGGCCAATTCCATTACGATTTGGATTGTCGCCCACCTGATTTAAAATCTGGTCGAGTTTAGCCACAATCGTTTCAGTGCCGGGTTGCTTTACCAAAGCCTCACGAATGCCTTTGATGCCGCTCATCCCGAAACCATCATTTTGCACGTAAGCACAAATTTCGCTCGGTTTGACGCCATTGGCTAGCGCGGTTTCGGTGAGACTCTCCAACTCTTTGGTATAGGGTGCGCGAAAGTTGAGCACGTCGCCGGGTCCTGTGAAACCTGCTCCGGTATAGGGGGCAAACATAGGGATCTTATTTTCTGCCAATATAGGTAACGCCGCGCGGACAGTCGGTGTGCCGCAGCTGTTGACTATCGCGAAAATCCCTTTGCTGATGAGCTGTTTGGTGTTTTCTATGGCTTTATCAGGCTCATAGAAATCATTGAGTTGTTCAAACTGAATCGTTCGTTTCTGTACTGTCTGCCCAGCCAGCGCCGCTTCCATCCCTAGCTTGGTATTTTGCCCAAACATCTTGAGGTCTCCCTCCAGTTGGGTCGAGGCACCGATGCGGATTATTTTGTCGGTAACACCCGGTTCTTCGGCTTGGCTCAGGGCTGGGGTCAGACAAAGGCTAAGTAGCAAGGTCAGAACGGCACTGGAGACTTTCGCACCCTGCAATCCACTGGATTTGGCATTCTTGCTAGCCGGTCTAAATTGTTGCATAGCCATAGATAAACTCCTCTGAAGTGATGTTTTTAGGATAGAACACCAATGTCTTCGCTTCCATAGCGTTAACAAAAAGGAGCATGAATACTTTATTAGGACATAATTATCTATGATAAATAGGGCTATAAGACTGGATAATTCTGATTCTTTTTTATTGAAAACCAGGGCTTAAACCGGGTTGTCGATTTCAACAAAAATGAAATTCAGACCGAAGTGTTCAGCTAGATGGGTGCCGAGCGCTTGTGCACCATAGCGTTCGGTGGCGTGATGGCCCGCCGCAAAGAAATGCAGGCGGTTTTCGCGCGCGAAATGGACGGTTTGCTCAGAGGCTTCACCGGTTAAAAAGGCATCCGCACCGGCATCAAGAGCCTGTTCGATATAAGATTGTGCGCCTCCAGTGCACCAAGCCAGCCGTTTTATTGGCGCATCATGGCCGGCGATGTGCAGCGGGGTTCGACTGAGGCGAGCGGCGAGGCGGGCGGCAAAAGCGTGCCCTGGCAGCGGATCGGGCAGTTCTCCCAGCATCACCAATCCCGGTGTGCGCTGGTTGCCACCAGCCGTTCCGGTGATGGTCAAATCCAGCACACGGGCCAGTTGGACGTTATTGCCGAGTTCTGGATGCGCATCGAGCGGCAGGTGATAGGCGAGCAGGCTGATCTCATGGCGGAGCAGGGTGGCCAGCCGCCGTTGCTTCATGCCAGTGATGCAAGGGTTTTCACCTTTCCAAAAATAGCCGTGATGCACTAGCACGGCGTCCGCTTGGTGCTCAATAGCGGCATCCAGCAGCGCCTGACAGGCGGTGACGCCGCCGATCAGGGTTTTCACATCTGCCCGACCTTCAACCTGCAAGCCATTCGGGCAATAGTCATTGAAGCTTTCGACCGACAGCAAGCGGTCGCTATAGGCGGCCAGCTCGCTTAAGCCGACCATCCGCGCGATTCCAATATCTCGCTGAGCGCAGCCAGTAACGCGGCGTTTTGTTCGGGATGGCCGACGGTGATCCGTAGAAAGTGCTCAATGCGGGGTTGGCGAAAATGGCGAACGATAATGCTTTTTTGCCGTAAGGCGCCTGCTAGTTCGCCGGCATCGTACCGAGGATGATGGGCAAACAGGAAATTGGCTGCTGAAGGGAGCACCTTAAAACCAAGCTCCCGTAATCCTGCCCTCACTGTTTCCCGACTGGCGATCACGGTTTGGCAGGTCTGCTCGAAGTGATCACGGTCGTCGAAGGCAGCTATCGCGCCGGCGATGGCCAGGCGGTCGAGCGGATAGGAATTAAAGCTGTTCTTGACTCGCTCCAATGCCTCGATTAATTCGGGATGGCCGACGGCGAAACCCACCCGTAAGCCTGCCAGTGAGCGCGATTTAGACAGTGTTTGCACCACCAGCAGGTTCGGATAGCGGTCCACCAGCGCGATAGCCGTTTCACCACCGAAATCGATATAGGCTTCATCCACGACCACGGCTGAATCCGAGTGATGAGAAAGCAGCCATTCCAGATCATCCAGCGGCAGCAGACAGCCGGTTGGCGCATTCGGATTAGCGAAGATGATGCCGCCATTAGGCTGTTGATAATCAGCGACCCGTAACGTGAAATCCTCAGCCAGCGGTACCGTTTGGTAATCAATGCTATACAGACCGCAATAAACTGGGTAGAAGCTGTAGGTGATATCAGGAAACAGCAAAGGTGCTGGATGCTGGAACAGCCCCTGAAACACGAACGCCAGCACTTCATCCGAGCCGTTGCCGACAAACACCTGAGCCGGTGTGATGCGGTAATAATCTGCGATGGCCTGTTTCAACCGTTCGACATTGGGATCGGGATACAAGCGCAACGCATCGGATAGCTCCGCCTGAATCGCCTCCAGCACCTTGAGCGATGGTCCGTAGGGATTTTCGTTGGTGTTGAGTTTGATCAGATGAGGGAGCTTGGGTTGCTCGCCCGGAACGTAGGGCGTAAGTCGGTGAACGAGCGGACTCCAATAGCGATTGCTCATGGTTGCTCCGCGATTCGATATTCGGCAGAGCGGGCATGAGCAGTCAAACCCTCGCCACGGGCCAGGACTGAGGCGGTGCGACCCAGAGTCGCCGCTCCGGTAGGAGAGCAGTTGATGAGGCTAGAGCGCTTCTGGAAATCGTACACGCCCAGCGCTGAGGAAAACCGTGCGGTGCGCGAGGTCGGTAAAACGTGATTAGGGCCGGCACAATAATCACCTAACGCCTCGGCGGTGTAACGACCGAGGAAAATTGCCCCTGCATGACGGATCAGTGGCAACAGCGCTTCCGGTTTTTCCACCGACAATTCCAAATGTTCTGGCGCGATGAAATTCACCACCTGCGCGGCTTCGTTCAAGTCGAGCGTTTGAATCAGCGCAGCCCGCCGATCCAACGATGCTTCGATGATTTTCCGCCGCTCCATGCTCGGTAGCAAGGCGTCGATGCGAGTCGCAACGCGATCCAGAAACGCGGCATCCGGGCTAATCAGAATCGGTTGGGCGTCTTCATCGTGTTCGGCTTGCGAGAATAAATCCATTGTGATCCAGTCAGGGTCAGTCTGCCCGTCGCAGACCACCAAAATTTCCGAGGGACCAGCGATCATGTCGATGCCGACCGTGCCAAAGACTTGCCGTTTGGCGGCGGCGACATAGGCATTGCCTGGCCCGACGATTTTATCCACGCGCGGCACGGTCGCCGTGCCGTAAGCCAGTGCGGCCACTGCCTGCGCGCCGCCGATGGTGAATACTCGGTCCACGCCCGCCACGGCGGCGGCGGCCAATACTAATTCATTCAGTTCACCACCGGGCGTCGGTACTACCATGACGATTTCCGGAACACCCGCGACCTTGGCCGGGATGGCATTCATCAACACCGAGGATGGATAGGCTGCTTTACCACCGGGGACGTATAGACCCACCCGATCCAAAGGCGTCACTTGCTGGCCCAACACGGTGCCGTCGGCTTCCGTGAAAACCCAGGATTCCTGTTTTTGTCGCTCAGCATAGGTGCGAATGCGAGCGGCGGCCGTTTCCAGCGCGGTGCGCTGGTCAACAGGGATACAGTGCAGTGCCTGTTGCAAGCGGATAGGAGGGATTTCCAGATCGCCGGCTTGTTTAGCGTTCAGGCGGTCAAAACGGCGGGTGTATTCCAGCAAGGCGACATCGCCCACGGTGCGGACTTGAGCGAGGATGTCGCGCACGGTGGTGGTCACGGCTTCATCGGCGACTCCCTCCCACGCGGTCAGCGTTTCCAGTCGCGTCCAGAAAGCGGGGTCCGCAGTGGTCAGACGTTGGATGTCTGGCATAAATCGGCTCCAGGATAGGAAGGGCGGCGTGGCTCAGTCGCCTACCGCAACAGCCATGCGCGCGGTGATCGCTTTGATTCGGGCGTGTTTCATCTTCATTGCCGCTTTGTTGACAATCAGCCGCGAGCTAATGTCGGCGATATGTTCCAGCGGTGCCAGACCGTTGGCTTTCAGAGTATTGCCGGTATCGACGACATCAACGATGTAATCCGCCAACCCCACCAGCGGCGCCAGCTCCATCGAGCCGTACAGTTTGATGATTTCCACCTGGCGCCCTTGGTCTGCGAAATAACGTCGCGCGATATTGACGAACTTGGTGGCGATCCGAGGGCGGTGCCAGCGGAGTGGCTGATCAGGACGGCCGGCGACCATCAGCCGACAGCGGGCGATCCGCAAATCCAAGGGTTCATACAGTCCTTCGCCACCGTGCTCCAGCAGCACATCTTTACCGGCCACACCGAGATCGGCAGCCCCGTATTGCACATACGTCGGCACGTCGGTAGCGCGGATGATCACCAGCTTAACGTCCGGCTGATCGGTGTCGAGAATTAACTTACGGCTGGTTTCAGGATCATCAGTCGGTACAATGCCAGCTGCCGCCAGCAGCGGCAGGGTTTCCTGGAAAATGCGGCCCTTGGATAGGGCGATAGTCAACGGCGCAGCCATAAACGAGCTAGCCTGGTGTGCGACGGATGCGAGCGCCCAATTGGGCCAGCTTTTCCTCAATACAGTCATAACCACGGTCAATATGATAAATCCGATCCACCACGGTATCGCCATCTGCGACCAGGGCCGCCAGGATTAGGCTGGCCGAGGCGCGCAGATCAGTGGCCATGACCGGTGCCCCCGTTAAGCGCGGTATGCCGATGCTGATTGCGGTGTTGCCTTCCAGTTCGATTTGGGCGCCCATCCGGTGTAGTTCCTGAACGTGCATGAAGCGGTTCTCAAAGACCGTTTCGGTGATCATGCCAACCCCCTCGGCGACCGCGTTAAGCGCAACGAACTGAGCTTGCATGTCGGTGGGAAAAGCCGGGTAGGGGGCAGTACGGATGCGAACCGCCTTGGGTCGGTTGCCGGCCATATCGACCTCAATCCAATCAGGACCGGTATTGACCCGGATACCCGCTTCCTCCATTTTTAGCAAGACCGCTTCCAAGGTATCCGGGCGCGTCCCTTTGACTTTGACGCGACCACCAGTGATCGCGCCAGCCAGCAGATAGGTGGCCGTTTCGATGCGATCCGGCAAAACCTGATAATTAGCGCCGCCCAGGCGGTCAATGCCCTCAATGACCAGGGTATCGGTGCCGGCACCGCTGATCCGCGCTCCCATTGCGTTGAGGCAATCGGCCAGATCGACCACTTCAGGTTCGCGGGCGGCATTTTCGATGATCGTGGTGCCGCGCGCCAGGGTAGCGGCCATCAGCAGGTTTTCAGTACCGGTCACAGTGACCAGATCCAGCGCAATATGAGCACCCTTCAACCGCTCGGCACGGGCGCGGATATAGCCGTTCTCGACCTTAATGGTGGCGCCCATCGCCTCCAAACCCTTGATATGCAAGTTCACCGGCCGTGAACCGATGGCACAACCGCCGGGTAAGGAGACTTCGGCTTGGCCGAAGCGGGCTAACAGCGGACCCAACACCAGAATGGAGGCGCGCATGGTACGCACTAACTCGTAAGGGGCGTGAAACGTGTGGATGGTGCGTGGATCGACTTGAATATTCATCCGCTCGTCCACCACCAGTTCGACGCCCATCTGGCCCAGCAGCTCCATCGTCGTCGTAACATCTTGTAAATGCGGGACATTGCCGATGGTCATCGGCGCATCGGCCAGCAGAGTGGCGGCTAGAATCGGGAGTACCGCATTTTTGGCTCCGGACGCCCGTAGTTCGCCTTGTAGCGGCAAGCCGCCGCTGATGATCAATTTGCTCATTGACTCATTGTTACCCATCAGGAGTGTGATTGGCGCCAGGCATCCGGCGTATAGGTCTTGAGGGAAAGCGCGTGAATTTCCTCGCGTTCCATGCATCCGCCCAAGGCTGTGTACACCAAACGGTGTTGTTGCAGTAAGGACTTACCGGCGAAATCCGGGCTGATAACCACGGCTTCGAAATGGATGCCATCGTCGCCTTGCACGGTCGCTTTAGCACCGGGCAACTGCTGTTCGATCAACTGTGCTATGTCTTTGGCTTGCATGTCACACACCGGATGTGATGCTGCGAGAAGCGAGGGATAGAAACGCTCGCTAGGGAGTTTGCGGTCATCAGAGTCTTGAGTCCTTCAAGCCACGGGTAATACAGTTTCCAGATCGACGACACGGACGATGGCCCGCATTTGTGCGGGCATATTGCTGAAAACCAACTTACTTTGCCGACTTTGTGCTTGGCGTAGCCATTCGACCAAGAGCGCCACGCCCGCGCTGTTAGAGCGCCGGACCCCGCTGAGGTCGATCTGAACTACCGGTTCCACTGCAATTTCGAATAACGAGCCGGTAGTCGCCCACAGATCCGCGACCGAATCGAAATCCAGTTCGCCGACGATCCGCAGGGTCGTACCATCGCGCTCGACCGTTGCGGTCGCCATCAGCGGGTGAACCGGGTGTTGCGTTGCCGCAGATCGGCGATCACGGCATCCATACCGCTCGTACGGATTTGCGTAGTAAACGTGCTGCGATAGCTGGTGACCAGGCTCACTCCATCGACCGTGACATCGTAAACTTTCCAGCCCTCGTTGCCGAGGTGCATGTTGTAGTTGATCTGGATGGGTTGGCCGGTCTTGGGTCGAACTTCGGTCTTGACGGTGGTTTCATCGCCCACCGCTGCACCGGCTTGCGGCAAAATTTGGATGGTTTCGTTGGCATATTCCAGGAGTGCTTTGGCGTAAGTCCGCACCAGCAGCGTTCGGAATTCCTCGGTAAATTGGCGGCGTTGCTCCGGCGTGGCTTGCTGCCAAGCTCGTCCCAGTACCCAGCGTGACATCAGTTCGAAATCGAAGTTAGGCAACACGATCCGATTAACCAGCGGATAAATTTGACCCGGTTCGCGGTCAATGGTAGCGCGGTTTTGCCGCAAAGCATCCAGCATCTGCGTTGAGGTCTCTTGGACCACATCTTGCGGGGAAGTGACAGCGGCTTCGCTGAAACCGCTACCCAAGGCCAGCAACAGCAGACCGGTGGTGATGACTTGTTTCATGTAACAACTCTTCTTTAGGTCAGGTTTAAGCCAGCAGAAACGCGGGCTGTGTCGGTTAAATCAGCATACCGAAATGGCGGATGCTCAAGGTTTTTTGGATGACCCTTCGCTGTCCGCTGCTCCAGTGATCATGCGGGCGATGAGTTTTTCCAGCACCAAGGCCGATTGCGTCAATTTCAGAGTGCTGCCGTTCTTCAGATAGGTGTCCATGCCGCCAGGTTCCAAACCGACATATTGTTCCCCCAATAAACCCGAGGTCAGGATACTGGCGCTGGAATCGGTCGGTAGACGGTCGTATTGAGGGTCGATGGACAACGTGACTACGGCCTCGTAGGTCTGGGTGTCCAGGCCGATGTTGGCCACCCGCCCGATCCGTACCCCAGCCAGGCTGACCGGTGCGCGGATCTTAAGTCCGCCGATGCTCTCGAAACGAGCAGTGACCTTGTAGCCTTTATCTTCGCCCAGTTCAGCGATATTGCTGACTTTCATCGCCAGCATGAAGAAAGCCACCAGCCCCAGGGCGACGAAAACCCCGACCGCCAGTTCCAGTTTTTTGATAGCGACCATGGCGCTTAGACTCCAAAAAAGATCGCGGTCAACACGAAATCCAATGCCAGCACCACCAAGGCGGTGTTGACGACCGTGCGAGTCGTTGCCAAGCTGATGCCTTCCGAGGTGGGTATCGCATCGTACCCTTCAAAGACAGCGATCCAGTTGGCGACCCAGCCAAACGCGATGCTCTTAATGACCACGCCTTTGATGACATCATCAACCAGCCCGACTGATGCTTGCATTTGTGACCAGAAAGCCCCGCTATCCACGCCAAGCTGCTTGACCGCGACGAAATAGCCGCCCAAGACGCCGATAGCGGTGAAGATACCCGCCAGCAGCGGCATGGCGATAAAGCCGGCCACAAAGCGTGGCGCGAAAACGCGCGCAAATGGATCAACCGCCATCATTTGCATACAGGCGAGTTGTTCGGTGACCTTCATCAAGCCGATTTCAGCAGTTAGTGCCGAGCCAGCCCGCGCGGCGTAAAGGAGCGCGGCCAACACCGGTCCCAGTTCCCGTACCAGAGACAGGGCAACGACCGTACCCAGTGTGGACGTGGCGCCGAAATCGACCAAATTAGCGTAACCTTGCAAACCCAACACCATGCCGACGAACAGCCCCGACATGGCGATGATCGGTAGCGAGAGCACGCCAAGGGAGTAAAGTTGCTTAACGATCAATCCAGGGCGTTTGCACAACGCGGCCAGCGCGCCCAACAGCCCCAGCAAAAACAACGTGGCTTTGCCCAGACGTTGCAAGAAGCGCAGTGCCAGGCGCCCCAAGCGTCGCACGCTTTCAAGCAAGGGCCGGTCCCTCAGCAAGCGCTAGATCGTGGGCATACGTCGGGGCGGGATAATGGAATGACATCGGACCATCCGGTAGGGCATGCAGAAATTGTTCGACCCAGCCGGATCGGGAGTGCTCCAACGCTTGCGGGGTGCCATGATCGACTACCGAGCCATCGGAAATGAGATAAATGTAATCGGCGATAGAGGCGGTTTCCTTGACATCATGCGACACAATGATGCTGGTCAATCCCAGGGCGTCGTTGAGCGTGCGGATTAGCTTGACCAGCACGCCCATCGTGATCGGGTCCTGGCCGGAGAAAGGCTCATCGTACATGATCATCATGGGGTCCAGGGCGATGGCGCGGGCCAGGGCTGCCCGCCGGGCCATACCGCCGGACAGTTCACTTGGCATCAGATGGCGCGCGCCGCGCAGACCGACTGCTTCCAATTTCATCAACGTTAACGTGCGGATAAAGCTCTCCGGTAGCCGAGTATGCTCGCGCAATGGGAAAGCGACGTTATCGTAAACGCTCAAATCGGTGAACAGTGCGCCGCTTTGAAATAACATGCTCATCCGCTTACGCAACTGGTACAACTCGCGGCGCCCCAACTCGTGAACGCAGGCACCATCGACGTCGATGCGGCCGGCGTCGGGGCGTATCTGACCACCGATCAGCCGAAGCAGCGTGGTTTTTCCGGTGCCGCTTGGCCCCATGATGGCGGTAATTTTGCCGCGCGGAATCGCTAAATCCACGTTTTCAAAGATAATCCGTGAGCCACGCCGAAAGGATAGATTACGCACGGTAATCAGCGGCGCGGCGTCGGGAATGGGGATCGCGGCAGAGTGGGTGACGGCGGACATTGAGGCGGAGAGAGATGGCAAACTGATGAATTTATGTGGCGATAAGGTGATCTAGTTTCCGGTCAAGCCAGCGGTAAGTCAAATAGGACGCTCGGTGCTAGCGCCAATGAAACTTGGCAATTACCTACGCAAGCAGCTATCTTTTTATAACGATGCTGGCTGCTGTATTGGCCGGCGGGAGTTTTCCTCCGGAATTCCGTGTGTTCCCGTCGTATCCGGCGCGCCGAATTGACCGAGCTACAAACCCGGTTACGGTGCTGCCGGATGGGCTTACCGTATGGGAACTGCGGGGTTCCGATATTTGTTTCAAATCATCATGCAGAAGGTAGGATCATGGCAAAAAAATACATTTACAAGTACACCGAAGGCGACGGCAAGAACAAAATGTTGTTGGGCGGTAAAGGGGCCAACCTCTGCGAAATGACGCAGATCGGGCTGCGGGTGCCGCCGGGCTTCGTCATCAGTACGGAAGCCTGCCTGGACTACATTGCCAATAATCGCCTGCCCGATGGCGTGATGGACGATGTGCGGGCACATATGGCCTGGCTGGAAAAAGAAACCGGCAAGCAGTTTGGCGGTGCGGGCAATCCGCTGTTGGTCTCGGTACGCTCCGGCTCGTCTATGTCCATGCCGGGCATGATGGACACCATCCTCAATCTGGGCCTGAATGAGACCACCCTGGCCGGGCTGATCAAGCTCACCGGCAACGAACGCTTCGGTTATGACGCTTATCGTCGTTTCATCCAGTTGTTTGGCAAGATCGCGCTGGGGGTGGACGATCATCATTTCGATGAGCACTTTGAGGCGGTCAAGCGCCGTGCAGGCGTCAAGGTTGATCTGGGCCTGAGCGCCAACGACCTGAAAGACATCGGCCAATTGTTCCTCAAAGTCGTTCAGGAGCAGACCGGGCGGCCGTTCCCGCAAGACCCCTATGAGCAGCTTGAGCTGGCCATTAAGGCCGTGTTCGGCTCGTGGATGGGCCAGCGCGCCGTCGATTACCGCCGCGAATTCAAGATCACTCCAGATCAGGCCAACGGCACCGCCGTCAATATCGTGACCATGGTGTTCGGCAACATGGGTAACGATTGCTCGACCGGCGTCGGCTTCACCCGCGACCCCGGCACTGGCGAAAACGTGATGTACGGCGAGTACCTGGTCAACGCTCAGGGCGAGGACGTGGTGGCCGGCATCCGCACCCCCAAGCCCGTGTTGGAGATGAAAAACGAGATGCCGGATCTGTTCCGGCAGTTGGTCGAACTGCGCAACAAGCTGGAAGGCCACTACCACGAAGTGCAGGATTACGAGTACACCATCGAAAAGGGCGTGCTCTACTGCCTGCAAACCCGTAACGGCAAGATGAACGCTGCGGCGATGGTGCGCAGCTCGGTGGAAATGGCCAACGAAGGCTTGATCAACCGCGAAAAAGCCCTGCTGCGTATTGATCCCGAATCGCTGGAACAGATGATGTTCCCGCAGCTCGACCCGAAACATAAGGTGGCTCCTGCGGCCCAGGGGATGGGCGCGTCTCCGGGTGCATCCTCTGGCAAGATCGTGTTCGACGCCGATACCGCCGTGAAGCGCGGTCGTGGCGCCAACGAAAAAATCATCCTGGTGCGCGAAGAGACCAAGCCGGAAGACATTCACGGTTTCTTCGCGGCGGTCGGCATTCTGACTAGCCGGGGCGGCAAGACCTCGCACGCGGCGGTGGTCGCGCGCGGTATGGGCAAGCCCTGCGTGGTCGGTGCCGAAGATATTAACGTCAACGTCCATCAGCGCCAGGCGGTGATCGGTGATGTGGTGCTGCACGAAGGCGATATCGTCACCATTGATGGCGGCAGCGGCCGGGTCTACCTGGGTGAAGTGCCGACGGTCGAGCCGGAATTTACCCCGGAACTGCGCACCCTGCTTGGTTGGGCCGACGAAATCGCCACCCTCAAGGTGATGGCGAATGCGGATACCCCAGACGCCGCGCAACGCGCCTCCAACTACGGCGCGATGGGCATTGGCCTGTGCCGTACCGAGCGCATGTTCAACGCCAAGGAACGTCTGCCCATCGTACTGGAAATGATTCTGGCCGAGACCACCGAAGACCGCGAAGCCGCGCTGGCTAAGTTGTTGCCGATGCAGCGCAGCGATTTCAAGGAAATCCTGCGCGTTATGGCCCCGCGTCCGGTCACCATCCGGCTGCTTGATCCACCGATCCACGAGTTCCTGCCCTCCGAGCAGACGTTGGTGGACGACATCGAGCATCTGCGCCATCTGCGCCAGACCGCGCAGGGTTTGGAAGCCATCAGCCAGATTCTGGCCCAGGCCAATCCGAAGGCCGTCGAGCAGCTCGGTATCCTCAACGACAGCCATCTGGTCTCCGATGTGCTGGCCAAGAAGGAAGAAATCCTGCAAAAGGCCCGCGCCCTGCACGAAATCAACCCGATGCTCGGTCATCGCGGCGTTCGTCTGGGCCTGACCTATCCCGAAATCTACAAGATGCAGATTCGGGCGGTGCTGGAAGCGGCGGCGGAATGTATCCAGGAGAAGGTCAACGTTCACCCGGAAATCATGGTGCCGCAGGTCTGTACCAAGGAAGAATTGATGCGGGTGCGGGCGCTGGTCGATGAGGTATTGCCGGAAGTCGAAGCCAAGTACGCGGTCAAGGTGCATTTCGAGTTCGGCACCATGATGGAAGTGGTGCGGGCTTGTCTGCGCTCTGAGGAAATCGCTGAAGTGGCGGAATTCTTCTCGTTCGGCACCAACGACCTGACCCAGGCCACCTTCTCGTTCTCGCGTGAAGACGCCGAGAACAAGTTCCTGCCGTTCTACAATTCGGCGGGTATTCTGAAGGACAACCCGTTCGAGGCGTTGGACACTAAGGGCGTTGGTCAGTTGATGTCCTTTGCGGTCACCAACGGTCGCAAGACTCGTTCCGGCCTCAAGGTCGGCATCTGTGGCGAGCAGGGCGGTCATCCGCGTTCCATGCGCTTCTGTCATTATGCCAACCTAACCTATGTGTCCTGCTCCTCACCGCGCGTTCCCATCGCCCGGCTGGCGGCGGCACATGCCAAGTTGCTGGAAGGGAACTATCAGCCTTAATCGTTGTTGATGGAGTCGGGGGTGGCGATTTGCGCTCCCGACCGGAATGCTGGGGGCGGCTACGGTCGCCCTTATTGTTTTCCATCGTCTAAAAGACATACTCTCTTCCTCGAAGACCCACCCTCGTTGGCGAACGTCAAGGAGGGTGGGATTGAGGCTCATGTTTCGCTGTCGGTAGATCATTTATTTTAGAGAGGCTTCCATGCGCTGGAGAGATGGTAGAGAAAGCGACAATGTTGAAGATCGGCGTGGCATGGGAACGGGCACCGTCGTTGCGGGTGGCGGAATTGGGACGGTTGCCTTGTTGCTTGTCGCCTGGTTCTTCGGTATCGATCCCACCGTGTTAATGGAAAGCGGCGGGACGCCGAGTCCTGTTGTCACTCAGCGGTCGGCACCCACCTCGCCAGTTGACCAGGAGGCGCGTAAATTTGTCTCAGTGGTGCTGGCTGATACGGAAGACACATGGCGGAGTTTATTCCGGCAGATGGGCGGTACTTATCGAGAACCTAAGCTGGTGTTATTTAGTGGCGCGGTGCAGTCGGCTTGCGGTTTTGCCCAATCGGCGGTCGGCCCGTTTTATTGTCCAGCGGATCAAAAGGTCTATTTGGATACCGAGTTCTTTGACGAGATGCAGCGGCGCTTTAAGGCGCCCGGTGATTTTGCCCAAGCCTATGTGATTGCCCATGAGATTGGGCATCATGTGCAAAATTTGCTAGGGATTTCCGATAAGGTGCAATCTTTGCGCGCTCGTGCGGGCGAGGCTGAAGGGAATGCGCTCTCGGTACGCTTGGAATTGCAGGCCGACTGTTTCGCCGGAGTGTGGGCCAACCATGCTCAAAAAACTCGACAGATTCTGGAAGCAGGCGATGTTGAGGAGGCATTGAACGCCGCGACCGCCATCGGTGATGACCGCCTACAAATGCGTTCCAAAGGCTATGTCGCGCCTGATTCGTTCACGCACGGCAGCTCCGCACAACGGGTGCGTTGGTTCAAGCAAGGCATTACGACGGGCGATTTACGGCAGTGCGATACCTTTAGCGCCACCCAGCTATAAGCGCTAGCACGATTCCAGCGATGGATTACAGCGCCTTAATCCCTGGCGGCAACGCTCGGAGGCGGGCGCTAACTCCATTCCGCGCTGATAGCAGGCACGGGCACCGTCCCAATCCTGCTGATCTTCAAGGTGAGCGCCGATTTCTTCCAGAATTTTCAGATATCTGTTTTGCAGGCGTTGGCGTGCCTGAAGCGCCCATGTTTCATTGTCCTGACCTAGAAATGACCCGCGATAGGCGCCCAGGAGGCTGTGGGCTAGGGTGGCCATATCGGCGGCCGCAGCCGTCGTCTTGCGCTCTCGAATGTGCTCGTGAGCCTGGTTGATGCGGCGCTCCAGACACCACAGATCGACCCAGCAATAGCGCGGGTCTAGCGACAATCGGCTATCCCGCAAATACACCGCTTCATCGTGGCCCAGTAACTTGCGCAGCCGGTGCAGGGTCGTGGTCAGCGTTTGCTGAGCAGTATCGCCATCAGCGTCCGGCCATAGCGCGTCGGCGATGCGGGCCTGCTCAACGTCACGTCCGCCCCAGGAAAGTAAAATTTTTAGTAATTGCAGCGGTTTATGCTGTGCTTTGCGGCCAAAAGTCAGGGGCTGCTCATCAATGACCAGCGCGAAGCGGCCCAGGGTGTAAAGTTTTACTGGCCAGGGCCAACGTTCAGAAGCGGGTACGGTGGAGTCGGGTAACAGCCCGCGTTTTTGAATCAGGGTCCGTACATACTCCACCTCGATACCCGCGTCCAGCGCGGTCATGCACAATCGGCTTAGGTCTTCTGATTTGAAGAATGGAAAACACAGATAACCTTCTCGACGCCCAATCGTAAATGCTGCGCGCAGCAGTCGCAGACTGCGCTCTCGCCGACCCCAATCCAGGGCAAATTGCGCAGTAGCCAGTGTGCGGGCGAACCGCCCGATCTGGCTATTAGCTGCACGAATCCAAAAGCGCATACCAGCCAGGTGTCGCAATGCACTGGAGCGATTTCCGAGGCTGGCTTGAACTTGAGCTAAACCCCATTGAATCATGCCGGTTGCGTGATAAAAGGTCTGATGCGATGCCGGTAGACTTTGCTGGAGCAATTCTGCCGCTTCAGCTAAGCGGCCTGATAGCCAGGCTTCCCAGCCGCACAGCCAATGATAATGAAGCTGCTCTACGGGACGGAGTGAATGAACCACCGGCTTGAAGCGCTCCAGCGCGGTCCGCCCAGCCTCCAGCCGACCCTCGTTCAGGTGAATGACCACAAAACCGGAGAGTGAAGGTTCAATGACTTGGATACCATAACGGGTAGCAATCGCGGAAGCAGTCTTGGCCAGCGTCAAGCACTCTATTGAATTGCCTTCAAATAAATACTGGTAGCAGAATTTTCCCCAGTACCCCAGGCAACGCAACACTGGTGGGACATCGGATGTATCTGCATTGGCATTACGTAGGAGGGTTAGCGCCCAAGTGGCTTTGGCGCGCTGCCCGGTATTCCAGACATAGTGAAGCAATAAGCTGACGAGGGAAATTAGATAAATTTCGGGCGGACAGCGACTCTGTAATAACTGGACCAGCCGTTGCTCCCAATAGGCGAATCGGGGATGCTCTGGCCAAGCATACAACATCATGTTGAATACCCCACAAACCACACGCGCTTCAAGATCAGGGACCGGGATGCCAGGGTAACGCTGTTGAAGATATTCGAACTCTACCAGCCAACCTCTGGCTGCTTTGAAGTTATCCCACGCTAAACAATAGCTGTCGGTGATGGTTACCCATGTCAGCCATACGCCAGGACTATCGCCGAGGTGTTTAAAGCGTCGATAAGCCCGTACCAGTGTTTTCCGGGCACCGACCGGGTTGTGATGTAGTTTGCACTGTCCTAACCAAAAGAGTAGCCAGGGGGATTGATCCCGCATAGTGGGCGGAAAGCCATGCAACCACGTTTCTAACAATTGGCTGCGACCTTGCCGTAATAAGGTTTGGCCGTGCTGCTGCACCAAGCGACTGAGTTCTTCCCAATCGCCGAGCGCTTGGCGCAATTCGACCGCCGCACTTAAATCACCAACCGCCTCCAAGATGACGGCTGCACGACGTTGGTGGTGCGTGTAATCGGTCGCATTAAAGGTCTGGGCGCCTCGACGCAGGAGAAAATCACGAAACAGATCATGATATTGGTAGCTGGGTTCGGTGGTGTCGTTGCGGAAGGTAAAATAGTGGCTGCGCACTAATGCGTTTAGGTACTCTGCTGCATCCCCGCTATCGATCATTTGACTAGCCATTGCGGCGGTCATCTTTGGAAAGAAGGCGGTTTTGAGCAAAAACTGCTGGGTCGGTTGATCGGTGTGCTTAAAGACTTCAGTGGCGAAATAATCGAATAGCAATGCCGAGGCGGGAAGGGGTCGGGAGATGAAGGGAATCTGGGCATCGCGCAATAAGAGCGTCAAACCCGCTGCCCAGCCCTGCACCTGTTCATGAAGCCGTTGCACATCCTCTATGGTCGGGCGGTGGTCCGGCTCCAAATCGGCAATGCCTTGAGCCTCCGGCAAGGTCAAGCGCAATTCTTCCATGCTGATGATGGCCAATTGGCCATGAAGACGCGCTCGACTCAGCGCGAGTGGCGGTTCACCTCGACTGGTAACCAGGCAGCGCACCCCGCTGGGAAGGTCGTTCAGGGCTTCCGCCAACATGCCATGAAATGTCGCCTCCGCTGGAAGGCGATGGTAGTTGTCCAGTAGCAGGATGAAAGGCGGGTTGAGCCGCTGACAGAGCAGACGAATATAACGGCGAGTGAAGGCGGGAATGTCCTGCTGAGACTCCGGTGTCAGCAGCGGCAAAGGCGGGCCATCACCGAGGGAGTCTGCCGCTAGGCCCAGATAATAAAAGAAGGTCGCTAAATCTGCATCATCTTCATCGAGTTGATACCACAGGCAAGGCAAGCCGCGCATTTCGACGTAACTGGCGGCAAGCGTGGTTTTGCCATAACCTCCGGGTGCGCCGATCCAGGTGCAGGGCTGGCTTTGCACGCTGTCCAGGCGCTGGAACAGCCGCTCGCGGGGTAACACTGCTGGTAACCAGGGCCGATTTAATTTAGCCAGCCCAACGGCGGGATTAGCTATCGCCAGACCGCTGTTAGTCGCCATAAAGATCTCCTAAATGAGGAGAGCAGTCTTCATAGCTCATTCTTTTAAATAGATTATTCATAATATAAACACCGATATTCCGTGGTCTGAACCGAAGTGCGAACCAGGCTGCTGATTTTAGAAAGCCGGTCGCTTTTGCTTGAAAACTTCAGTCTGCCGCCGCGCTGGCCATCGCGCGTAATCCCTCCTCCAGATCGGTCATTGTCCGGCGTGTTTTTAGTACCTATATGTATCCATAATAAAGCCATAAAGTGCCTAAAAGTCAATTGGAAGCGGCTCATTCCCGTCACAAAAGCAATCACTGGCTAAGCTGATAATCAGAATTTTCTGTAAAATCAGCTAGTAAACCCACAATCAAGGCAAGAGAATTGAATGCGCGCTTTCGTGCTCGGCAATTACATGAACGCCAATTTTCTGACCGTGGATCGTCTGCCGGTAGCCGGTGAATCCTTGGCGGCATCGCGTCATTTCCAGGAGCACGGCGGCAAGGGTTTAAACCTGGCTGTCGGACTGCACCGTTTAGGGGTGACTATCGACTTGCTGATGGCGGTAGGAAACGATGAAGCTGGTGCAGCGGTGACGCGCCGACTCGCCGAGGAAGGCATCAACACCGCATGGGTGTTACCATTGGGACCCAATTCAGGTTATGGGGTGGGCTTCATCACCCCGGACGGCCGCAATTTTCTAGCAGCCCATCTCGGCGCAAATGCGCTATTAGCCGCCGACCATATCGATCAAGCAACAGAGGTTTTCAGCAAGGCCGATTGGGTGGTGGCGCAGTTTGAAATTCCTGATCCGGTGATCTATCACGCCTTCCGCAGGGCGCGTCGTCTCGGCAAACGAACCTATCTAAATCCCTCACCGTGGCGTCAGCCCGATAACGAGCTGTTGGCGCTTACCGATGTGTTAGTGGTCAACGTGACCGAGGCAGAGCAGTTGTTTGATCAACCTGATCTGGAGATGTTGACGCGAGACGCCTGGCTGGAGCAGTTACCCGCGTTAAGCCAAAAAATTGGCTGGCTTGGCCAATGGCTGGTGGTGACCTTGGCTGAAGCAGGCTGTGTCGCTATCGATCAGGCGGGACAGGTCGTCAAGCAGCCTGCTTACCCGATTCGCCAGATTGACGCCACCGGCGCAGGTGATGCCTTTGGTTGTGGCTTGCTATGGGCGCTTGGGCGTAGCTTGCCGTTAACCGAATGCTTGCAGATCGGCAATGCCTGCGGCGCGCTCATCGCCGCCCGTGAAGGCATCCTGGAGGGCCTGCCCCGGCCTGCTGAAGTCGAGGCGTTTAGGGTTGCTGCGGCTTCAAATTGAGCGTCACGCGGTACGCATAGGCATCACCGCGAAACGTCCCTTCGACATATTCAATCATCTGCCCGGTCGCACTGTAAGTCTTGCGCTTCATCAGCAGGCAAGGGCCAGGTTTAGTAAATTCGAACACTGCCATTTCCGCGCTGAAACTCATAACGGCTTCAATGGTTTGCTCACCCCGGATTAAGGCAATATCGCAGCAGTCTTCAAGATATTGATAAATCGATCCCTCAACATCCCAGTTGGCAAGGTCTGGCGCGGCGGTCAGGTCGTACCAGGCGACTTCCCGCGAGAGTGGGGTGCCATCGCCCAGCCTAAGCCGCACCAGGTATAAAAACTGCGCAGTGGTCGGCCGCTCGAACAGCGAAGATATGGTTCTATCGGTCACAATGCGCCGCTCCAGCAAGCGAGTGCACGGCTCCATGCCCAACTCTCGCATTTCCTCAGTGAAACCCTTGAGTCGTCCCAGTTGGGGCGACAGGCGAACCGGTGCTTTGACCGCAACGCCCGCGCGGCCATGTGTGGACAAGTAATCCCTGGCCCGCAACTCGTCGTAGGCTCGCCGCACCGTCGTCCGGCTCAATTGGAGTTTTTCTGCCAATACCCGCTCAGATGGCAGGCTTTGTCCCGCTGAAATTTCGCCTGAATCAATCAGTTGTGTCAGTTTTTGCGCGACCTGAAGATAGCTCGGTTCTGCAATTTCTCGATCCGGCGCTAAGCGTTCAATCAATTTTTGGGATTGCATGGTAGAGGCTAATCGAGGAAGGGAAACACAAAAGCTATTGTCCTGCATTCACCTTTCGCTCGGCAAATCACGGTTAGGTCTACCCGAATGATGAATCTGTAAGCGATTTGTAAGGTGCTCAATTATAAAAACAACCCGTCCGCTGCTCGGTAGTGTGTTGGTAACGATTATAGGAGATCAGCATGAAGTACTTAACATGTGGGGTCCAGCGCCCTTCGGTTGGTTTGAGCACCATCTTAATGCTTGTAGCGAGCTTGGGCTGGGGTGAGGTTTCCGCCCAACAAGCCCCAAAACGCGGCGCCAACGCCATCGCCACCGCTGTGGTTAACGCCTACCGCAGATGCCGCTTTATTGGCATTTGGACACCTATCCGAACCGTGCCGCAGCGGAGGCGGCAAAGGATGAACGCAGTACAGTCGCGGAGTCCTTCGATAAGGTCTGGCTCTTCACCATTACCGACGCGAACTGGCGGCCATCCACTGGAACCCGTGTTGCCATGATCGGTCCCCTGCCATCGTTAGGCAAGGGTGGAACGTACACCGCCACCTATTTGAACGCTGATACCGCGCCGGGCTTTGAAACCGATGTGCATCGGCATGACGGTCCTGAAGCGCTGTATACGCTATCGGGGGAGGTTTGTGTGGAAACACCAGACGGCAAAATGGTGGGACGAGCTGGTGGTGAACCGCTGCTCATCCCCGGCAATCAACCGATGCGCCTAAAGAGCGTTGGTACTGAGAATCGGCGCTCTATCGTATTGGTGCTGCACGATCCAGCAAATAACTGGAAGGCTCCGGCGGCTGACTGGGTGCCAAAAGGGTTGTGTGGTAGTAGCTGAGTACACTGATTCTCATTAATGAATCTGTAAGCGATCTGTAAGGGGTTGGGTTATAGAAGTAGCTTAATCCTTTCGTAGTGAGCCAAGAATCTGACAAGTCGCTCTGAGATTTCTATTCAATAATTTTCATAAATTTTCCAGGAAAAATATGACCGCCCAGCAAGTTGTTGATATGAATCCTTTGAATAGATATAGATCAGAAAGGCAGAATATTGATTATGCTATCCATTCTGTGATTTCCGATCTTTGCAGCCGATATAAGATGAAAAAAATCCTGATGATCGGTGATTATCTTAAGACGATAAAGAAGAGTTTGAAAATTATTGAGCCTATTATCTTAGAAGAGCTGGAATTTGAAATTGATCACTCCAAGAGCAATGATTTTGATGGAGTTATTGCGCTAAGACCAATTGATTTTTTCTCTGAGCCATCTGCATTTATTGAAGCAGTCTCCCTGAAAATTCAGGTCGGTGGTCTTTTGGTTACAGCAATACCTTATTATGGTTATTTTGAGCTTTTATCAATGAGTTGGTATCGATGGTGGAGTTTAATGGGGTTTATAGGATTAGATAAAGAGAGCTTGCGTTATTGGTCAAAGGAATGCGCAGTGAATAGTTTAGAAGCCAATGGTTTTAAAATCACAGAATCTATTGGTGTAAGGGATGGGTCATTGCAGTGGAAAAACCTGATTCTTGTAGCTAGAAAGATCAAATGATCTAGGAAAACGGTAGACTGAAAAGAATCTGTATAGTTCTTAGGAGATAATATGGACCCTCTTAGCCCATTGCCTGCGATATTAATTCTTTATGTTGCAGTCGTGGTTGCGTATCTTATGAGTCGATATTCTGAAATACCGCCAGATCAAGGGCGTTTTGTGGCACTTGATGGATTGCGTGGCTATCTTGCGCTCTTTGTTTTTCTTTATCATTCAGCCCTTTGGTATTTTTATTTAAGAACGGGACAATGGGAAGTACCACCATCAAACCTGTACACCCATTTTGGGCAAAGTAGTGTTTTATTGTTCTTTATGATCACGGGGTTCTTATTTTTTTCAAAGCTGCTTGATGGAAGAACACGAGGAATTGATTGGCTGAAGTTGTTCATAGGAAGGCTTTTGCGTTTAGTACCACTCTATTTATTTATGATCGTATCGCTCTGCATCATTGTCATGGTGGTATCAGGTTGGGTTTTGCATGAACCTTTACTAAAGATAGCTGAGCATCTCGTTTGTTGGCTTGGATTCACTATCTTGGGGGCACCTGACTTGAATGGTGTAAAGGATACATTATTGATAGTTTCCGGAGTGATTTGGACATTACCTTACGAGTGGTTTTTTTATCTCATATTGCCTGTGCTTGCGATGACAGTCAGGGTGGTTCCACCGCCTCTATATATCGTTCTCTCTGTTGGCAGTATCGTGACTTTCATAATCTATAATCCACAGACTCACCCTGTTCATCCACAACTTCATCCTTTATTTTCTTTCTTTGGAGGTATTGCTGCATCGCTCTTAGTTCGATCCGATAGCTTTCGGTGGTTTTGCAGGAAAGATTATTGTTCTTTTTTGGTTATCGGCTTGATTATTGCGGTTGTTGTTCTATTTCAGACTGCTTATGCAATAATGCCTTTAATTTTTATCTCACTTATATTTTCTCTAATCGCTGGAGGAAATAGTTTATTCGGAATTCTGAGGAGTTCTATCTCTCGTGTTCTCGGAGAGTTGTCATGCAGTATCTATTTGTTACATGGCATGGCTCTTTTTATTCTGTTCAAATTCGTTGTCGGACCGAATCATGCTCAATTGCTCTCTGCACAACAGCATTGGATGTTAGTGATTGCGATCTCCCCTGTGATTTTATTCATTAGTTATTGGACTTTTCGATTGATTGAGCAGCCAGCAATGCGAGCGACGAATACCGTTACCGTTTGGGTGTCCTCGCGCCTGACCTGGCGTTTTCGAACCTACGTTGTAAGCGTGGAACCCAAAGCGTGAGCATGAGGGTATGCCTGGATTTCGATCATTGCTCGATGATCAACGAATCTCCGCTCACATCAGCGAATCTGTAAGCGATTTGTAAGGTGCCTAGTTATAAAACTGGCGCATCGTCGAGCAAAGGGATTGGCTACCGGGCAGGTGCTCATTTTTCGCAACCGTTAAAAGAGCCAGACGGCTAGGAGAACAGGCCCATGGATCAAATGCATCTTAAACGAGCCATCACTTTGGCATTAGCGCTACTGCTGGCGGTGATGTCATTTTGGATTCCGGCACCACAGAAACCCTTGTTAACAGATACCAAGGCTGCGCTACCCACTCCTGAAAGATGGGCAGGAAAATTTTAGCCGACGCAATGAGGTCGGGAGAATTATCGTAATAATCAATATTGAGATATCGGATTGAAATTTAAAGGAAAAGACATGAAAAAGCAAACGCCAAGAGAGCCTGTGAAGATCTTGCAAACGGTGCTTAGGGCGGGGATGTTGGCCGCGCTGAGCGGTGTATCGTGGCAGGTCCAAGCGGTTCCGGTATTTTTGGGGCCGACGGCCTATACGAGTTTTACGGATAGCCCATTTAAGTCTGGCAAGTTCGATTATTTCCATCTCGAAAATTTCGAAGATGGCAAGCTGAATACTCCAGGAGTACATGCGTCAGCGGGAGCGGTTGCACCTCCTGATCGTTTTACCGATTCGGTTGATGCAGATGATGGGTTAACCGATGGTAGCGGTCTCGCTGGCCATTCTTGGTTCTCGCAAGATGCTAACCGTCTCACGTTTGCTTTCGATGCAGGCGTGCTTGGCCGTTTGCCGACCCATGCGGGTATCGTCTGGACCGATGTGGGTGGCGTGGATTTGGGAAAATTCGGTTACGGATCGGTGCTTTTCCAGGGCTATGGCGTGTCGGGTGGCCTGTTGGGATCGCTTAGCGTTAAGGTTGGGGATGGGGTTATTACGGGGGAAACAGCCGAGGATCGTTTCTTCGGGGTGATCGATGCTGGAGGTATTTCGCGCATTGTGATTGAGATGGCGAACAGCACGGATTGGGAAGTGGACCATTTGCAGTATGGCGCTGCATCCAGTCCCAAGCCGGTTCCTGAACCGGCTACGCTGGGATTGCTGAGCACCGGTTTGGCTGGTTTGGGTTGGATGCGAAAACGGGGGCAAAAAGCAACTTAACCCTTACTCCAACTTCTCTTCCTGCGGGTGAGAAGCTGGGGAACAGATAATGCGCAAAACCGCAGATGCTGGGTATCTGCGACGACAAGGGGCATAGCTGGTATAATCCCAGCTACCATGCTGACGCTCCACAACGAAAAACTAAAAGAACTCGCCAGCCGGGTTTTGGCGATTGAAGCCGAGGCCGTAGCTAAACTCATTGATCGCATCGACGACCACTTCGTCCACGCCTGCCGCCTGATGCTCGCCTGCCAAGGCCGGATCGTCGTCCTCGGCATCGGCAAGTCCGGCCACATCGGCGGCAAGATCGCCGCCACCCTCGCCAGTACCGGCACTCCCGCCTTTTTCGTCCATCCTGCCGAAGCCAATCATGGCGATATGGGCATGATCACCGCGCAAGATGTGGTAACCGCGCTCTCCAACTCTGGCGAGACGGACGAGATCTTGACCCTGCTGCCGCTGATCAAGCGCCTCAACGTGCCTCTAATCGCGCTAACCGGCAACCCTGATTCCACTCTGGCTAAGGCCGCTGACGTCCATATTGATGTCAGCGTGGCCCAGGAAGCCTGCCCGCTGGGTTTAGCGCCGACCTCCAGTACTACCGCCACCCTCGCCATGGGCGATGCGCTGGCCGTGGCTTTGCTGGAAGCGCGTGGATTCACCGTCGAGGATTTTGCCCGCTCGCATCCGGGTGGCCGGCTGGGTCGGCGCTTGTTGCTGCTGATCGACGATGTGATGCATGTCGGTGAACAAATGCCGCGCAGCGCGCCGGATGATCTTCTCAAGAATGCTTTGCTGGAAATGAGCCGCAAAGGCTTAGGCGCGACTGTAGTGGCCGATCAAACCGGGCATGTTTTGGGCATCTTCACCGATGGCGATCTGCGCCGGGCGCTGGATCGACAGGTGGATATCCACGCCACCCGCGTCGCCGAGGTAATGACCCGTCAGTGCAAGACAATTGCCCCCGGAATGCTGGCTGCTGAAGCGCTGCGGATGATGCAGCAGTACAAGATCAACGCGCTACCAGTGGTAAACTCCACCGGTAAACTCGTTGGCGTGCTCAATATGCATGATCTGTTGCGCGCCGGCGCGCTGTAATCGCCCAACGGCGAGAGGACAACGATGCGCGATATTTTGGCGAAGGCGGCTTTGGTGCAGTTAGTGATTTTCGATGTGGACGGCGTGTTGACCGACGGCCGGTTGTATCTGAGCAGCGATGGCAGCGAGATGAAAGCTTTTCATGTCCGCGACGGCCATGGTATCAAGATGTTACTGGCGGTCGGGGTGGAAGTCGCTCTGATTTCCGCTGGCCGCAATACCGTGGCAGTGGAACGACGCATGAGCGATCTCGGCATCCGCCACGCTTATCTAGGGGTACAGGACAAACTGGCTGCGTTCGACAGCTTGCGGACGCAACTGGCACTCGAACATGAAAGGATCGCTTACGTCGGCGACGACCTGATTGATCTGCCGGTCATGACCCGCGTGGGGCTGGCTATCGCCGTGGCGGACGCTGATCCCTTCGTCAAACGCCATGCGCATTGGCAGACGGCTAATCGTGGCGGCCGAGGTGCGGTGCGCGATGTGTGCGAACTCTTGCTGGAAGCGCACGGCCAATTGGATAGCCAGCGCGCGCGCTATCTCTGATGGAACAGCAACCTACCCCAGTGCAGGGGTGGTTTTACCTGGCCGGTTTATTGTTATTGGCGGGTTTGAGTTATGGCGTATTACGCTGGGTGGAGTCTTCGATGCAAAAACCGGCAGCGTCTGAAAGCCAAGCACCGCTTTTGGTGCTTGAACGGTTTCGTGCCGTGCGGCTGAGTATGGCGGGACTACGCGAATATGTCGTCGAGGCGCCGCTCTTGCGGCAGTTGCCGAATCAAGCAGGCACCTGGGTCGAACATCCGTTGTTGGATTGGTATCAACCGGATGGCGAGACGCGAGACTGGCGTTTGCGTGCTGAACAGGGTTGGGTCGCCGCCGACCAACAATCGATCCGGTTACAAGGTGAGGTCGTGATGACTCGGAGCGCCGAGAGCGGCAAAACTCCCGTTGAGGTCACGACTCGTGATGTATTGGTCCGTCCCACCGACCGTTATGCGGAAACTGCCGCACCCGCACATGCGGTGACACCTGGCGGTGAGCTGCGGGCGGTCGGTCTACGGGCCTATTTGGACCGGGAACAATTGGAACTGCTTTCCGAAGTGAGAGGTTACTATGAACCGTCGAAGCGCTAGGATCGGATTGGCAGTAGTGGTGGCGCTGGTCGCCACTTCGGCTGCCGCGCTACCGGAGGACCGTACCCAACCGATCCATTTAGAAGCCAGCCGGGGCCAGTTGGATCAAAAAACCGGTATCAGCGTCTATGAAGGCAATGTGACGATCAGCCAAGGCTCCATGCGGCTGGTCGCTGATACCGCGACGATCTACGTCAAGGACAATAATTTTCAGCGGATGGATGCAATCGGAGGCCCAGCCAGTTTGCGCTACAAGCCTGCCGCCGACAAACCGGAAATTCAAGGCACCAGCAAGCGGGTCGAATACGATGTCCTCGGGGGCAAGGTGGTCATGATCGGTACTGTGCGGGTGGTGCAAGGGCAGGATGTGTTCAATGGGGAGCGGCTGGAGTACGACCTGAAGGATGATGTGATCCGGGCTAAGGGTGCTGGTGAGAATGGTCGCATCCAGTTCACCATCCAGCCCAAATCCCAGGATGCGGCGCCGGCTGCTAAGAAACGCTAGCGATGGCCAGACTGCGCGCCAAGGAAATCGTCAAACACTATCGCAAGCGCGTCGTCGTCGATGCGGTGTCGTTAGAGGTCGCTAGTGGCGAAGTCATTGGGTTGCTTGGTCCGAACGGTGCGGGCAAAACCACCAGCTTTTATATGATGGTCGGCTTGATCCATTGTGACGAAGGTCGGGTGTTGCTGGACGAGCGTGATCTGACCCACTTGCCCATGCACGCGCGCGCGCGGCTGGGCGTCGGGTATCTGCCCCAGGAAGCATCAATATTCCGGCGGTTAACGGTGCTGGAGAACGTGATGGCAGTGCTCGAAACCCATTCTGATATGAGCCGCTCGCAGCGGCGGCCGCTCGCCGAAGACCTGTTGCAGGAACTCCATGTCGGCCACTTGCACGATAACATCGGTATCAGTCTGTCGGGGGGGGAACGGCGGCGGGTCGAGATCGCCCGTGCCTTGGCGGCGCGGCCGGCATTCATTTTGCTGGACGAGCCATTTGCCGGTGTTGACCCGCTGTCGGTGTTGGATATCCAGCGTATTATCAAACATCTGAGCGAACGCGACATCGGTGTGCTGATTACCGATCATAATGTCCGAGAAACCTTGGGTATCTGTGATCGGGCCTATATCCTCAACGAGGGCCGGGTGATCGCCGAGGGTGATCCAGCTTTAATTCTTGGCAACCGGCAGGTACGCCAAGTTTATCTAGGCGAGTCTTTTCAACTGTGAACCATGGCAGCGAGTGGCGTGATAACGTAGCTGCTCCCCACTCTCTGTCAAAACCAGCTAGGATTAATAGTACGTTGTTTTTGTTCGTCCGCCGTTCGATCAAAAGTTTATGAGACCGTCATTTCACCAGACGCTACGCCAGACCCAGCAACTGACGATGACCCCCCAGTTGCAGCAGGCGATTCGCTTGCTGCAACTGTCCAGCCTTGATCTGGAGGCTGAAGTGCAGGCTATTCTCGATTCCAACCTGATGTTGGAACGGGTCGATGAGCCGCAAGATGTGCCGGTGCAACCGGAAACCTTAGCGGCCCAAGCGGCGGCTGATAGCAGCTCGGAAACTGAGATCGACGGGGCAGCCGCCACCATGCCCGACGATCTACCGGTGGATAGCGCCTGGGAAGATATTTACGACTCTTCTGATGGCTCGACCAGTTATTCTCGGGGTGAAGACGATGAGGAATGGGATATTTCCGAACGCTATGCAGGCGGCGGAGAATCCTTGCAGGATTATCTATCCTGGCAGATGCGGCTGACACCTTTCAACGAAAAGCAAATGGCTATCGCGACAGCCATCATCGACGCCATCGACGAAGCGGGCTATTTGACCTTGTCCTTGGAGGATATTCATCAGGGACTGGCAAGTGAGTTCGATATTACAATCCCTGAAATTGAAGCGGTGCTGAAAATCGTCCAGCATTTCGACCCGCAGGGAGTCGGTGCGCGCGGTCCAGGCGAATGCCTGCTATTGCAACTTGAAGCCATGCCGGACGATACGCCCTGGCTGGCTGAAGCGCGCCGTCTGATTGAACAATATCTGGATTTACTCGCCGAGCGGGATTTCAATGGCTTAATGCGGCGGCTCAAAGTGTCGCGTGAAGCCTTACAGGGAATCATTGCACTGATCCAATCGCTCGATCCGCATCCGGGTGAGCGCTTGTCCAACAGCGCTCCACAATATGTGGTCCCTGATGTGCTTGTTTACCGCAGCCGTAATACGTGGCGGGTCGAACTAAATCCGGAAAATATGCCGAAGTTGCGGATTAACTCCCGCTATGCGGCTCTGGCACGCCGCACCGGCCAAAATGGGGATGCGTCTTATCTGAAAAACCATTTGCAGGAAGCCCGCTGGTTTCTGAAAAGTTTGCAAAATCGCAACGAAACCTTGCTAAAAGTGGCGACTTGCATTGTCGAGCGGCAACGGGAGTTTCTGGAGCAAGGCGACGAATTCATGAGGCCGCTGATCCTGCGCGATGTGGCTGAGGAATTGAGCGTGCATGAATCGACGATCTCGCGGGTAACCACACAGAAATATATGTACACCCCGCGTGGAATTTACGAGTTAAAGTATTTCTTTTCCAGCCATGTGGGTACCAGCGATGGCGGGGAATGTTCCTCAACTGCCATTCGAGCCATGATCCGCAAACTGATTCAAGGAGAAAAACCGGAGAAACCGCTGAGCGATAGCCGAATTGCCGACTTGTTAGGTAAGGAAGGCATTCAAGTGGCGCGGCGGACGGTGGCAAAATACCGGGAGGCCATGTCCATCGCCTCTTCATCGGATCGCAAACGGCTTGTCTGAGCGCTGTGAAAGCCGCCTCACCGGGTGTTGGAAAGGCGTACAGTACAACCATAAAAAAACTTGCTAACCAGGAGTCCATGTCATGCAAATCAAATTGAGCGGACACCATGTGGAAATTACCCAGGCGCTCCATGACTACGTACACGATAAACTGGAGCGCATTGAGCGGCATTTCGACAATGTGACCAGCGCACAAGTCATTCTCAGCGTCGAAAAGCTGAATCAAAAAGCGGAAGCGACCATCCATGTCGCCGGCAACGAGTTGTATGCCGATGCGGTGGATGAAGATATGTATGCCGCGCTGGATGCGTTGATTGACAAAATCGACCGCCAGATCAAGAGGCACAAGGAAAAACTGACGGACAAGCATCGGGGTGAAAAGGCGCGTACCTATCCCCCTCAACCTTGAACCGACGGGGTGGCCATGGATATCACAGAGCTGATTACCCGCGAACGGATACTTTGCGATGGTGAGGTGACCAGCAAGAAGCGCGTGATCGAGACCTTGAGCGAGTTACTGGCGAAGGGCGAACCTGGTTTGGCGGCCCGCCCGATCTTCGATAGCCTGATCGGGCGAGAGCGTCTGGGTAGTACCGGTTTAGGACATGGCGTGGCTTTACCCCACGGTCGCCTGAGTCAGAGCCAGCGGGCGGTTGGTGCGTTTATCAAGCTCAAGAAAGGAGTGGATTTCGATGCCATCGACCGGCAGCCGGTGGATTTGATCTTCGGCCTTTTGGTGCCGGATCATTACACTGATGAACATCTCAGAATTCTTGCCTACTTGGCGGAGATGTTCAGTGATCAGGCGTTTAGCCAGCGGTTGCGCGAAAGCGACTCTGATCAGATGTTGTTCGATTTGCTTAGCGGTTGGAAGCCAGCGGTGCTTGAGTTGCCATGAACCAGCCGGTGTACGCCCAAAGCGTTTATCAGGCATTGGAAAACTCGCTGGAGCTGCGCTGGCTTGGTGGCACAATTGGCGCTGAGCGTGTTTTGTGGCCACCAGTCGAGGCGAGCGCACCGTTTTTTGGGCGCCTGAACTGGGTGCAGCCGCCTCGGCTACAGGTGCTGGGTGCCGAGGAAAGCGCTTTTCTCCGCCGGATGGGACCGACGCTTCGAGAGAACTTGATTCGAGAGTTACTGGAGCCGGCGGCTGGCGCGGTGCTGGTGTGCGGTGAACTTGACCAGGCGGAGGCGCTTCGGCTGGTGGCCGATGCCGCTGGCGTTCCGCTTTGGTATACCCCAGCTCAGTTGGGAGTCGCGTTGGAGCAACTCAACTACTATCGCTACAGTCTCGACGCTTCTACCGTGGTGCATGGTGAATTGTTGGAGGTGTTCGGTTTGGGTGTGCTCATCACCGGCGGGAGCGGCATCGGCAAAAGCGAGCTGGCCCTGGAATTGATTAGCCGAGGCCATCGGCTCGTCGCCGACGATACCCCAAACTTGACGCGCGTTGCCCCCAACGTATTGGAGGGAACCTGCCCGCCCACCTTAATTGATTTGCTGGAGGTGCGCGGGCTGGGGATTCTGAATATCCGCCGGATGTTTGGCGATAGCGCGATCAAGCGCAACAAACGGGTGCGCTTGATCGTGGATCTCGTCAAAATGGAGGAAATTCAGACCCCGGCTGAGTCCCGGTTGCGTGGAATACGGGCCAGTCGCGCCATCCTGGGTATCAATATACCGACCATCACCCTGCCGATTGCGCCGGGCCGTAATCTGGCGGTTCTGGTGGAATGTGCGGTGCGCGATCATATCCTGCGGTTGGGCGGCTATCGGGCGGAAGAAGATTTGATGGCCCGCATGGAAAAAGCGATGGCGAGACGGGTTCCATGCGAATAATTATCGTCAGTGGCCTGTCCGGGTCCGGTAAGACCATCGCGTTGCAGACGTTAGAGGATCTCGATTATTACTGTGTCGATAATCTCCCGTTCAAGCTCATTCTCCCGCTGGCGCGCGAAATTCTCTCGGCCAGTGACATCGTGTCGCCGACCGTGGCAGTCGGGGTGGATGCGCGTAATTTTATCGACGAGCTGTATCGATTCCCCGCCACCCTGAAAGAGTTGCGGGACAGCGGCCTGAATGTCCATGTGCTGTTCCTCCAGGCCGAGGATGAAATTCTGATTAAGCGCTATAGCGAAACCCGCCGGCGCCATCCCCTGGATTTGGGGAGCATTCCCCTACCGGAGGCGATTCGCCAAGAGCGTGGCTTGCTGGAGCCGATAGTTGCTTCTGCCGATCTGATCATTGATACCAGTGACACCAATATCTACCAGTTGCGGGAATTGCTGCGTGCTCGGCTACACGATACCCTGCTCGAGGCGATGTCACTGCTATTCGAGTCGTTTGGCTTCAAAAACGGGGTGCCGGCTGATGCCGATTTTGTCTTCGATGTCCGCAGTTTGCCCAACCCGCATTGGGAGCCGCAGTTGCGACCCTTGAATGGACGTGACCGGCCGGTCATCAAATTTCTCCAATCCCAACCGGACGTGCTGGAGATGATCGACCATCTGCGGGGATTTCTCGAAATCTGGCTGCCACGCTTTGAGGCGAGCGAGCGCAGCTATTTAACGGTTGCTATCGGTTGCACCGGTGGTCAGCATCGCTCGGTGTTTATCGCCGAAGCGTTGGGGCGTTATTTTGGCGACATCCGTGACTTTGTCATGGTCCGCCACCGAGAGCTGAAATTGGCGAACTAGTCAGTAGGCGATACCGATGAGACGGCCGGGAACAACGGAGTGCTTGGAGTGTTGAAACGGGAAATCACCATCATCAATAAACTCGGTTTACATGCCCGAGCTGCCGCCAAATTTGTAACACTGGCCGCCGGCTTCAATGCCGAGATCCGCCTGTTGCGCGGTGCGCGCGAGGTGAACGGGAAAAGCATCATGGGCGTGATGATGCTGGCTGCCGGCTGCGGGACGCAACTGGAATTGCGTGCGAGCGGGCCGGATGCCGAGCAAGCGCTCGATAACTTAGAAAATCTAGTTCTCCGCCGCTTTGACGAGGGCGAATGAGAGGGCGTCTCCATGCCGTTTTCGTTGCATGGCATCGGGGTTTCCCGAGGGTATGCGATTGGTAGAACGTATCTACTACAGCGTAACCAACCGGAAATTACCGAATACACTATCCCCGACGTGATCGTTGAGGACGAGGTTGAGCGTTTTCTCAACGGTTTGCGGTTGGCCCGGAAGCAGTTACAGGACATCCGAGCGCGGATTCCGGTGACTGCCGCTAGCGATATTACGGCTTTCATCGATACCCACCTCTTAATGCTTGAGGATGTTTCGTTCACCGAAGCCCCAGCCAATCTGATTCGCTCCCGCAAGTGCAACGCCGAATGGGCGTTAAAAATTCAGCGCGATACGCTGGTACAGGTGTTCGAGGACATGGATGATCCGTATCTGCGCACCCGCAAGGATGACGTGGAGCATGTGGTGCGTCGGGTACAGCGTATTTTAGTCACTGACGACCCGGCTTTTCTGAGTGACACGGGCTTCTCTGAGCTGACTGCCAGCCGCTTGGAAGGGCGCATTGTCGTTGCCGACGACCTGACCCCGGCCGATACCATTCTGATGCAGCATCAAGGTGTGCTGGCTTTCGTAACCGAATACGGGGGGCCGTTGTCGCATACGGCCATCTTGGCCCGTAGTCTGGGTATTCCGGCGGTGGTGGGTGCGCGCAATGCGCGGGCTTATCTGGGTAATAACGAGCCAGCCATCGTTGATGGTCGCCAGGGAGTGGTTTTGGTGAGCTTGGACGAGCGGAT
Organism: Candidatus Competibacter denitrificans Run_A_D11; assembly: GCF_001051235.1. Classification (GTDB taxonomy): domain Bacteria; phylum Pseudomonadota; class Gammaproteobacteria; order Competibacterales; family Competibacteraceae; genus Competibacter_A; species Competibacter_A denitrificans. Next base: position 126,100 of record NZ_CBTJ020000020.1, read on the forward strand.
CTTGCGCTATTACCGTCATAAGCAACAGGAGGAACGCCGGCAACAGCGCGAATTAAATAAGCTCAAGGGCAAGCCGGCTGTCACCCGCGATAACATCACCATCCGGCTCCAAGCCAATATTGAGCTGCCCGAAGACGCCGTGACGGTACGAGACGTGGCGGCCGACGGCATCGGTTTGTACCGAACCGAATTTATGTTCATGAATCGGTCCGATGTACCTGACGAAGAGGAGCATCTGGCCTCTTATCTCCATGTCATCAATATTTTAGAGGGCAATTCGGTCACCATTCGCACGGCTGACCTGGGTGCCGACAAGCAGGTGGATGGGGGTCGAGCCGGGCCTGTAGGTACCAATCCGGCGCTGGGGTTGCGCGCTATCCGCATGTGCCTCAAAGACTTGGCGATGTTCCGCCCACAGTTGCGGGCCATTCTGCGCGCCTCAGCCTATGGCTCTGTGCGGATGATGATTCCCATGCTGTCCACCATTCAGGAAGTGTCTCAGGTATTGCGCCTGGTGGCGGAGACCAAGCAAGAGTTGCGGAAGCGGGGACTGGCCTTCGACGACAACATGCCGGTGGGGGGCATGATCGAGATTCCCGCAGCGGCGGTGTGCGCGGCACAGTTCGCGCGCTATTTGGGTTTTCTGTCGATTGGTACCAATGACCTGATCCAATATACCTTGGCAATTGATCGGGTCGATGATGAGGTGAACTACCTGTACGACCCGTTACATCCGGCGGTGTTGACCTTGATCCGCTATACCATCCGTGCCGGTCATCGGGCGGGTATCCCGGTGAGCTTGTGCGGAGAGATGGCCGGCGATCCCCGTTATACTCGCTTGCTATTGGGGCTTGGCCTCACTCAATTCAGTATGCATCCTGCCGGTTTGTTGGAGATCAAGCGGGTGATCCAAGATAGTCATGTCGGCGAATTGACGAAGGCCGTTCAGCGGTTGTTGCGGACCACGGATGCCGAGAAGTACACGGAACTCCTCAAAGACATCGCCCAGAATTGATTTGGCAAGAAGCGGTCGCTGGGCGAGTCGGGCGAAGTGGTCTTTTGTCCGGCCCGTCAGAGCGCCAGCGCTGAAAGCACCTCAAGCGGGCGAGCGACTGGCCAACCAGTCACGCACGGCGGGACCGGTGCCAATATCCCAGGGTTTCAACCGGGTGATGGGTACGCGCTTGATGTCGGCCAATTCCGCGCCGAGTACAATATCGCCGCTTGTTGGGATGTGATAGGCGATGATGAGTTGATTCATCGCCGAAAAAGTGTAGTGGCCGATAAAATGGGCTATGGTGCTATTGAGTCCCAGCTCTTCCCGCACTTCGCGGCGTACCGCCACATCGGGTGTTTCGTCTTGTTCGAGAAAGCCGGTGATTAGGCCGTACATCTTCTCCGGCCACCCTTTATTCCTTGCCAGAATCACGGCCCCGTCCACTTCGACGATGGCGGCGACTACCGGAACAGGGTTGTTCCAGAAGACATAAGTACAGCCGGGCGCGCTGCAACGGCGCCGGGTTTGGCCGTCGATATCGGCCGACTGTAATGTGCTGCCACATTGGGGACAGTAATGGGTCTGCATTGGCATAGGGGCGCTGTTCTGGGATAGATCCTTCGTTCCGACAAAATATCCGTTTGCCTGTATCGGCCTGAGAAGTTAGCCTACAATTTTTTCATCGCGGCAGCTACATCGCTGCCGTTTTGTTTTCAAAAACGGGTTGCGGTTGATCGGTCGGCGTGGAGTAGCTGCCACGAATTGGTGTGACGACCATACACCGATTACGCATAATCCGAAGATTATCAGCGAATCATAAAATGAAAACACGTCATTTTCTTAGCTTATTCGATCTGACAACCGCTGAATTGGAAAAGGTGTTACAGCGGGCAGCGCAATTGAAGGCTCTGCGTCGTGGAGGAGAATGCTATGCCCCCTTTCCCCAAAAAGTGCTGGGGATGATTTTTGAAAAAGCCTCATCGCGCACCCGCATTTCTTTTGAGGCGGGCATGGCGCAGTTGGGTGGCAGCGCCATTTTTTTGGCCCCAGACCACACCCAGCTCGGTCGTGGTGAGCCGATTGAAGATACCGCGCGTGTGCTCTCTGGCATGGTTGATATCGTGATGATTCGCACTTTCGGACATGAGAAAGTGGAACGGTTTGCTGCCTGTTCCACTGTGCCGGTCATCAACGGGTTGACCGATTACAATCACCCCTGCCAATTACTGGCAGATATGCAGACATTCATCGAGCATCGGGGGTCTATCCGTGGCAAAACAGTCGCCTGGATCGGTGATGGGGGCAACATGTGTAACACGTATCTGGAGGCGGCCTGCCAATTCGACTTTCAGTTGCGAGTCGCCATACCGCCCGGTTATGAGCCTAATGCCGGCTTGTTGGAACGCGCTGCTGGTCGCGTGGTCTTGCTTCGTGATCCATGCGCCGCTGCCAAAGGGGCGGATTTAGTCGCCACCGATGTTTGGACCAGTATGGGCAAGGAGGAAGAGCGTCAGCAACGCTTGCAGGATTTCGCAGCCTATCAGGTCAATGCTCAAGTTATGGCACACGCTCGGCCCGACGCGCTGTTCTTGCACTGTTTGCCGGCCCATCGGGGTGAAGAAGTTAGCGCCGATGTGATCGATAGCCCGCAAAGTCAGGTTTGGGACGAAGCTGAAAATCGCTTGCACGTACAAAAAGCCTTGATTGAGTTTCTATTGTTGCAGAATTCATATAATTAAAATTCATATGCTTGCGTGAAAGCCGTCTGGCGGAGTCGTGCGCGAATCTGCTACATTAGCGACCGCTAATTGACCTTGTTTCTCACGAGTTTAATCGCCTATACCATCACCCTTGGCCGTGATCTTTGTGTTGGGTTCGGTTGAGGAAGCGTGAGATAGGGCAGGTTTTCGCGGGCGATTTTGCCTGACGGCTGAGAATGCAGTAAGCCATGAAAGAATACGCTTTGATCCTCATTAGCACGATTCTGGTCAACAATTACGTATTGGTGAAATTCCTGGGCCTGTGCCCATTCATGGGCGTGTCCCGCAAGTTGGAAACCGCCATGGGCATGGGTTTGGCCACGACCTTCGTGCTCACCTTATCTTCGATCTGTTCTTATCTGACCGACCATTACCTGCTGATTCCATTAGGGCTGGACTATCTGCGCACAATCGCTTTTATCCTGGTTATCGCTGTGGTGGTGCAATTTACCGAAATGGTGGTCCATAAGACCAGTCCGGTGCTCTATCAGGCCCTGGGGATCTATCTGCCGCTGATCACGACTAATTGCGCGGTGTTGGCAGCGGCGCTGCTGAATGTGCAAGCGCGGCACGATTTTATCGCCTCAGCGCTCTACGGTTTTGGGGCAGCGGTCGGTTTTTCGCTGGTGATGATTCTGTTTGCAGCGTTGCGTGAGCGCATCGTAGTTGCCGATGTTCCGGTGCATTTTCGCGGCCCGGCCATCACCCTGATTACCGCTGGGTTGATGTCGCTGGCGTTCATGGGCTTTGCGGGATTGGTGCGAGGATAGATCAATGATGGTTGCCGCAGTGGCGTTGGGGCTGTTAGCCGGTGCGTCCGGGTTGTTGCTGGGATTCGCCGCTGTACGCTTCAGGGTGGAAGGCGATCCTATCGTCGAGAGAATCGACGCCATTTTGCCGCAAACACAATGCGGGCAATGCGGGTTTGCCGGTTGTCGGCCTTATGCCGAGGCCATCGCTGTCGGTGAAGCCGATATCAACCAATGCCCACCGGGCGGAGAAAACGGGATTGTCGCCTTGGCAGAACTGTTGGGCCGCGACCCCAAGCCGCTGAATCCGGAAAATGGCGCCGAAAAACCCAAAATGCTGGCGGTGATCGATGAACAGAATTGCATCGGTTGCACCCTGTGCATTCAAGCCTGTCCGGTGGACGCTATCCTGGGCGCGGCCAAGCACATGCACACCGTCATCGCCAAGGAATGCACCGGTTGCGAATTATGCCTGGCACCCTGTCCGGTGGATTGTATTCAGATGCTGCCGGTCACCCCAGCCATCAGCACCTGGAAATGGACCTATCCGATGGCTGAAACCAAGGTGGAGTCAGCGGCGGCAGAGGCTGCTGTGTGATGCGGTTGTTCCCGTTCCATGGCGGCTTAAAAACGGTTCGCCATAAGACGGAATCCAACCGGCAAGCTATTCGAGCCGCAGCGCTGCCAAAGCGATTGATTGTGCCGCTGCGGCAACATGTGGGTGCCATCGCCAAGCCCTTGGTAAAAACCGGCGATCCGGTCCTCAAAGGTCAGCGGATCGGCCAGCCCGACGGCTATGTTAGCGCTGCTGTCCATGCGCCGACATCCGGCGTTGTCATTGCGGTAGATCAGCAACCCGTGCCGCATCCTTCGGGAATGACGGATTGGTGTGTGAGCATTGAGGTCGATGGCGAAGAGCGTTGGATCGAGCGGTGCCCGGTCGATTACCAGCACCTGCATCCCAGTGACCTGCGAAATGTGGTGCGCAATGCCGGGGTCGTGGGCTTGGGTGGCGCGGTGTTCCCAAGCGCTGTCAAAATGAATCTAAGCGGCCATTGCGAGCGGCTGGAGCATTTGATCCTCAATGGTGCCGAGTGCGAGCCGTGGATGACATGCGACGACCGGCTGATGCGAGAGCGGGCGCCGGAGATCGTGGCTGGTATCCATATCTTGGCGCACCTTCTAGCCCCGCGCGAAGTCCTGATCGGTATTGAGGACGATAAGCCCGAAGCCATTGCCGCCATGGCCGCCGCTTGTGCGGGTACCGGTTATGAGGTACGACCGGTGCCGACCCGTTATCCCAGCGGCGGCGTCAAACAGCTCACCAAGCTGCTGACCAACAAGGAAGCGCCAACCGATGGCCGCTCGACCGACATTGGTGTCCAGTGTTTCAACGTCGCTACCGCTTACACGCTCCATCGCGCCATCCACCACGGAGAGCCGGTTATTTCGCGTATCGTCACCGTCACGGGCCATGTCAAGCAACCGCAGAATCTGGAGGTCTTGCTGGGCACGCCGTTTGCCGAACTGATCGCCGAGAGTGGCGGTTATCAGGACGGTGTACAGCGCCTGATTATGGGTGGTCCGTTGATGGGATTTGCCTTGCATGATGATCGGGTACCGGTGACGAAGGCCACCAATTGTATTCTCGCCGCTGGCGCTGAGGATCTGGCCCTAGAGCAGCCGGCCATGCCGTGTATTCGCTGCGGGGCTTGCATGGATGTCTGCCCGGCGGATTTGCTCCCGCAGCAGTTGTACTGGCACGCCCGCGCCAAAGAATTCGACAAGGCACAGGACTACCATTTATTCAGTTGCATCGAGTGCGGCTGTTGCAGCTATGTCTGTCCGAGCCGCATCCCGCTCGTCCAGTATTATCGCTACGCCAAGAACGAAATCTGGGCACAAGAGAAAGAGAAGCAAAAAGCCGAATTGGCCCGGCAGCGGCATCAAGCTCGATTGGAACGATTGGAACGCGAGAAGCAGGAGCGAGAGGCCAAGCTGCGGCAAAAAGCCCCACCGCGCTCCGATGCTGCGGCAGAAAAGCCGACGCCTACAGCCTCCATCGCCCATGCTAAGGAAGCGGCATCGTCGGCTGCTGACAGCCCCACCGAAGCCATCGCACGGGACGCTTGAGCCGCTATGCGCTTTCGAACGGTCACTTCTCCACATATTCTGGGTGAAACGAGCGTTGGCCGAATCATGCGGCGAGTGCTCTACGCGATGGTGCCCGGTATCGCGGCCTTGGTATGGTTTTTCGGCTGGGGCGTGTTGGTTAACCTGTCCCTCGCTAGTGGCATCGCCTTGCTGGCGGAGGCGGCGATACTGGCTGTACGCAACAAACCGTTGGCCTTGTATTTGAACGACTATAGCGCCGTCGTAACCGCTTGGTTACTGGCGGTGGCTTTACCGCCATTAGCGCCATGGTGGCTGACCGTGATTGGTGTCTTGGCCGCCATCGTCGTTGCCAAACACCTCTACGGTGGCCTGGGCTATAACCCGTTTAATCCGGCCATGATTGGTTATGTGGTTCTGCTGATTTCGTTTCCGCGTGAAATGAGTACATGGCCAATCCCACACGGGATCGATCAAGCGCACGCCATGACGCTGTGGGAGACGCTACAAGCCGTTTTTAGCGGGGTGCAGCCGGCACGATTTGCCCCGGACGCGCTAACCGGTGCCACGCCTTTGGACGTGTTGCGTACCCAGTTGGGTTTGGGGTTGACCGTTACCGAGGTGCGCAATAGTCCGGTATTTGGCATCGTCGCCGGCAGTGGCTGGGAATGGGCGGCTTTAGGATTTTTAGCGGGTGGCTTGTGGCTGGTTTACACGAAAGCGGCGGCTTGGCAGATTCCAGCCGGAATGTTAGGGACGTTGGCGGTCATTTCGACCATTTTCTATGGGATTGATCCGCAACGCTACGCGCCACCGTGGTTTCATCTATGGAGCGGTGCCGCCATTTTCGGTGCTTTCTTCATCGCAACCGATCCGGTCACTGCGAGCACCACACCACGCGGTCGGCTGATCTACGGCGCTGGCATTGGCCTTCTGGTCTATCTCATCCGGGGTTTTGGCGGTTATCCGGACGGGGTGGCTTTCGCGGTGCTACTCATGAATATCGCAGCACCGACCATCGATTTATACACCCGGCCGCGAGTGTTCGGAGCGCACCGCGAATGACGCCCCTGCGTAGCATGGGTATCGCTGCCCTGATCTTGACCGGTTTTGCCACCGTCGGCACGGTGTTGGTGGCGGTCACTTATACGAGTACCAAAGATATTATTGCCGAGGCCCAACGGGCAGCGCTGGAAGCTAGCCTAAACCAGTTGGTGCCGGCGGATCGCTATGACAATCGGGTGGTCGAGGATCAGATTGAGGTTGTGGCGCCGGAGTGGCTGGGGACTGATGAGCCGGTTGCAGTGTATCGCGCCCGCAAGAATGGCCAGCCGGTCGCATTGTTCGCTACGCCCACCGCGCCGGATGGTTACAGCGGGCCGATCCAATTGTTGGTCGGGGTTTACGCCGACGGGGCATTGGCTGGAGTTCGAGTGCTAGCCCACAAGGAAACGCCGGGGTTGGGCGATGGGATCGACGAGAAACGCTCACCCTGGATTCTGGCGTTTGCCGGTAAGTCGCTGGAAAATCCCTGGCCGGATGCTTGGAAGGTCAAGAAAGACGGTGGCGTTTTCGATCAGTTCACCGGCGCAACCATTACGCCGCGTGCCGTGGTCAAGGCGACCCGTAAATTCCTGGATTACGTGCGAACGCACCGCGAACAGTTGTTTGCAGTGCCGCCAACCGCCAAGGGGCAACTGTCATGAGCCAAAGCTATCGGGAGATCCTGAAAAATGGGGTCTGGACTCAGAATACCGGTTTTGTGGCCCTGCTGGGGCTTTGTCCCTTGCTGGCAACGTCCAATTCGGTCGTTAACGGCCTGGGCTTGGGTCTGGCGACAACATTGGTCTTATTATTGTCAAATGTTGCTATCTCGTTGATTCGTAACCTGGTGAGGCCAGAGGTACGCATTCCGGTGTTTGTCATGGTGATCGCCTGCGTGGTGACTGCTGTGGAATTGGCGATGCATGCCTTTTTACCAGGGCTTTATACCGTGCTGGGAATTTTTATTCCGCTGATCGTCACTAACTGCTGTGTGATCGGCCGTGCCGAGGCATTTGCTTTCAAAAACGGGGTGGCTAAGTCAGCGGTAGACGGTATGGCCACCGGCTTGGGGTTTACGCTGGCCTTGGTGTTGCTAGGCGCACTACGGGAAATTCTGGGGCAGGGGACTTTATTCGGGCAGGCGGAACTGTTGTTCGGTGAGGCGGGCCGGGGGCTGACTCTGCATGTGCTCGACGACTATCGTGGATTTCTGTTGGCTATCCTGCCGCCGGGCGCATTTATTGGGCTAGGCTGCTTGATCGCTATAAAAAACGTCCTGGATGCACACGCCAAACGCCGGGCAGCAGCTAAACCGGCGGTGGCGCTGCAAGAAGTACAGGCTTGAGCCGGGTTGTGCTTATTTGGTTCCCGCTTCGCGCGTCCGCGCTTTCGTGGGGCGCTTTGGGCGTTCTGGACGTTCTGGATGTTCTGGATGTTCTGGACGTTCCGGGCGCTTGGTCTTTTCCAAGATCGTCACTGGTTGATTGACCGTGAGCGAATCGAGCGTTTTCTGTTCCGCTTCCAGCCAGAAATCCAGGGTCGAGCCATATTGCTGCCCAGTGCTCTCCCACAGTTGGTACGCCAGTTGGCGGATCTGCTCTAAATAGTTTGCGGGGGAAAATCTCTCGAGCGTATCGGCCAGTGGGTTATCTTCGCCCATTCGCGCATTGGCAGTGCGCACTACTGCTTCACTGAGCAGGCGCAAATGTTTTTCAGCAGCCAGCCAATAATCCATTGACCGATCCCGCTGTTCGGTGCCGGTCTCCCACATGTTGTGGGCCAGCTCGCGGAGACGGTAAAGATAGAGGGCGCGCAGGGCGGAGGGCCAGGCGGTCGCAGTCTCTAGAATAGTGGCGGTTGCAGCGCTCGCCCGACGGGCAGAATCGGCCGTCATTTCAACCACCATCTGTTCCGCCATCGCCCAAAAATCCAGGGCATGGCCAAATTGATTTTCAGCGGATCGCCAAATATCGTAGGCGAGATTGCGAATATCATGCTCCAGGTTATTGTCCATGGGGTTTGCTCTGTCTTGTTGGCCGATTTCTGGACTCGATCAAATGCCTCTCGACGCGCAGAAAGACGCTCGACGACCGAATTTGCATACCACAACTTTAGCCCATGGTAGCGGTGATCTCCATTCCTGACTGTAAGGAAATTTACGGCAAATCTTCCAAGCATCGCTTTAGACGAGATGTGAGTTAAGCTTGCAGAACTATAGACTCTGTGCTGTGTCACGTTTGTTAAATCGTTGTCATTCTTCTGTTGCCCATGAATCCAGCTAAAATTCACCAGCTTTTTACCCGACTCCGAGCGACCCAGCCGACACCAACGACTGAATTATTTTATCGTAGTCCGTTTGAACTGCTGATCGCGGTGATGCTGTCGGCGCAAGCCACCGATAAAAAGGTTAACGAAGCGACAGCGCGGCTATTTTCTCTTGCTAATACGCCGCGAACCTTGCTGGAATTGGGCGAAGCCGAACTGAAGGAACACATCAAAATCATCGGTTTATACAACGCTAAAGCCGCCAATATCCTAAAGACGTGCGCTTTGTTACTGGAGCGGCACGGTGGCGAAGTGCCGCGTGATCAGGCGGCGTTGGAGGCGTTGCCTGGCGTCGGTCGCAAGACGGCCAACGTGATCCGAAACACGGCGTTCGGCGAACCGACCATTGCGGTCGATACGCATATTTTCCGGGTGGCAAATCGCACCGGATTGGCGCTGGGTAAGAGCGTTCGCGAGGTGGAGGACGGTTTGATGGCCAATACGCCGACTGAGTTCAAAATGGGTGCTCACCACTGGCTGATCTTGCATGGCCGTTATGTCTGCACTGCGCGAAAGCCCCGTTGTGCGGATTGCCTGATCCGTGATCTTTGCGAGTATTCCGCTAAGAACGAGGTTGCTGATGTTCGGTCATGATCGTAACAGCTTGCGCCGCTACTATTTGACGGTCTGGAAAAAGACCGAAGCTGGGCTACCGTTGGAGCCGCTGGAACACCTGATCGCCGACGTTATTCGGCAGCATCCCGAATATCATGCGCTGCTGGAAAGCACCGAAGCGATCTTAGACCGAGATTATCTCCCGGAAATGGGGCAAACCAACCCGTTCCTGCACATGGGGATGCATATCGCCATGCAAGAGCAACTGGGCAGTGATCGACCGCACGGGATTCACAATGTGTATCAAAAAATTTGTCGGCGGGCCGGAGATACTCATACCGCCGAACATCTCATGATGGAGTGTCTTGGCGAAACTCTTTGGGAAGCGCAACGATCCGGCAGCGAACCCGACGAGCGGCTGTACTTGCAACGATTGCGTAAGCTATTAGGGCGCTTGTGAAGAATCTGTGCAGAAAAAAAACGCCAGCCCTCGGCTGGCGTTTTCGCGGTTGCGCCCTTTAATACGGTTGCGCTTCAATCTGATCGTCTTCCACCAAATCTTTGTAGGCGTGCCAGGATGCATGACCGATCAGCGGTAGCGCGATGGCCACACCAATATAGAAGGTGAGCAAACCGATTCCGGTAAAAATCACAATCAGTACCGCCCATAGCGCCATGGGGCCTGGATTGGCGCGAACAGCGGTCAGGCTAGTCAGTACAGCAGTAACGAAATCGATCTTGCGATCCAGCATCATCGGAATGGATACCACGCTGATCGCGAACACGAGTGCGGCGATAATCGCGCCTACCATGGTGAGTATCATCAGGAAGGTTAGGCCGCCACCCGAAAAAAACAGCGCCGATACTGAGGTATCGACTGTGAGGTCGCGGAAGCTGACGGCAAACAGCAAAGCGGCTAGGCGCACCCAGACGATCATCAACACGCCGATCAGCAATCCGAAAAGCAGGATCGGTAACATGTTATGGCGCCAAGCCGTTAGAGCTAGCCCTAGCGTCGGTGTTTTGCCGACCTCCAGCCGACGGCTGACATCGTATAGACCCATCGCTAGAAATGGACCGACCAGCATGAACCCGGCTGTCAGCGCCAGGATGAAATGAAAACGGGCGGTGGCAAGATAAATCAGCGCATAGCCCATGATCACGAAGAGCAAGCCATAAGGGATGCTAACGGCGGGTGCTCGCCAGAGATCTTTCCAGCCGGCACCAAGCCATTCCCAGAGTTGATCGGATTTTATGATTCGCACTTTGGGGGTGGCCAAAGAGCTTTCGAGTACCGGAATTGAAGAGACCATTAAATGACCCCTCGGCTAGATAATCAGCCGCGTTGCGACCTTAATCGACGATACAGATCATAGGTCTGTTGGGCGATGCTGCGCCAACTGTAGTGGCGTTCAACTCGTTCGCGGCCTGCCTGGCCCATTCTTGCGAGAAGAGCCGGATCGGCAGCCAAACGGTTGATCGCGCTTGCTAAGCCGTGTTCGAATTTGGCAGGTGAACTGGGGTCATGCGGCGGTTCCGGCGAGAGCTGCGGATCGACCAAGACACCCGTTTCACCATCCACCACGACTTCATTGATACCACCCACCGCGCTGCCAACCACTGGAGTACCGCAGGCCATCGCTTCCAGGTTAATGATGCCGAATGGCTCGTAAATCGAAGGGCAGCAGAAAATCGCTGCGTGTGAATAGAGCGTGATCGTGGTTTGGCGCGAGACCATCTTCGGAATCCAGACAATGCCATCGCGGTGGCTTTGCAGCTCATGAACCATTTCTTCCATCTCGCGCTGCATAGCCAGAGTGTCAGCATCACCCGCGCATAGCACCACTTGCAGTTTTGGATCAAGGTGCGGAATCGCTTGCAACAGATAATACAGGCCTTTCTGCCGGGTCATCCGTCCGACGAACAACACGTAAGGACGGTTCGGGTCGATCCCCAGTTGGGTGATGGCATCGGGGTCGTGTGTTGGCTGATATTCCTCGGTGTCGATGCCGTTGGGAATGACCACGACTCGCGTTGGCTCGACGTTGAACAACCGCAAAATATCATCACGGGTGCTGCGCGAGACCGCAATGATGGCGTCAGCGGTTTCCAGCGCGGTTTTCTCGATCCAGCAAGACAAGTCGTAACCGCGGCCAAGCTGCTCGCGCTTCCATGGCCGCAACGGTTCCAGGGAGTGAACCGTGATCACCAGTGGGATGTTGTAGAGGATTTTGGCCAGAATGCCGCTGAAATGCGCATACCAGGTATGGCAATGGATAATCTCCGCATTCCCTTCCAGATCGTAAACTCCCTGGCCGACAAAGGCGAGGCAGGTGCTTAACGCTTTCAGCGGCGAGACGAAGGATTGCGGACAACCGGCAAAATGGGTGGTATCCATCTTGATGCCACGCACCCGAAGTTGGCCTTCATCAATGGTTTGATCGTGAAAGCTACGGACCTCGACGGGCGTCAGTTTAGCCAGTTCACGCGACAGGTATTCGACATGGACACCAGCACCGCCATAGACATAGGGGGGGTATTCGTTGGTAGTCAGCAGGACGCGCATTCTTGTTGTGCTCCCTTGGGCAGATGAGCCGCGATGAGATAAACGAATTCCGATGAGGCGTCACGTCGGAAGGTCTTTAAGTGTAACATTATGCCAAGCACATACCCGGTATTGGAAGGAAAAAGGCGGCTGCTCACAAGTTCTCGACCAGTGCGCTGACGTCCAGCAGCATCGCTTGTCGGGCCGCTTGAGTCGTTGTCGGTACCGAATAAAAGGCCCGATGGTCCACATGATCGATGCCACAGGCGCCCAGGACGCCTTCCGCCATCGGCCTAACCAGTAATTCGTGCCAGCGCTTTTGTTGGTAGGTATGCTGATCTCCACCTAATGTATTTATTATCAAAGCTTTTTTATGAGTTAATAAGCCTTTCATTCCTGATGGGCCGAAGTCGAATGCAAATTTGTGGGTGAAGATACGGTCGATCCAGCCTTTCAAAATGGCTGGTGGGCCGAACCACCAAATCGGATAGATAAAGACCAGCCCGTCCGCCCAAAGGACCGCATCCTGTTCGCGTCGCGTATCCGCTGGCAAATCGCCGCGCCAGTTCCGAATGAGATCTTCAGGCTCTAAAACCGCTCGGCAGTGCATCTGATACAGGTCATGGATGCGAATGGCATCGCCGCGCTTGGATAGCGTCGTTTCGACCGTATCTAAGATCGTTCGATTGAAACTGCGCGGGTTGGGATGGGCATAGATAATAAGAATATTCATGCGCTTAATAAATGGCACCCAAAGGCAATACAGACTCTGGATTTAGAGCGGTAACAGTTGCTTACGCGACTTGTGCAGTAAAGTGGTGCTCAGCCAGGCCGAGAATCAACTGATCGCCCGACTGTAAGGGTCCGACACCGGCCGGAGTGCCGGTTAGTACCACATCGCCAGGTAGCAGGGTAAAGTGATTCGATATATGCGCCATCAGATCAAAAATACCGAGCATCATTTGTCCGGTATTACCTTCTTGGCGGAGTTCACCATTGATATATAAAGTTAAATTGATCGCTTGCGGGTCGGGCAGACCGGTCGGGCTGAGAAATGGGGATAGGGGGCAAGAACCATCAAAAGCCTTGGCCAGTTCCCAAGGATGACCTTTTTTCTTCAGTTCATTTTGTAGATCGCGCAAGGTCAAATCCAGGGCTATACCGTAGCCACTCACCGCTTGGCGTGCGGTCGAGGCATCCACATTTTGTAGTTTGCGACCTACCAGTACCGCCAATTCCACTTCATGATGACAACTGCCCCGTCCTGTCGGTAATTGAATCGGATCTGCCAGTTGGACCAGCGAGGTAGCGGGTTTAATAAACAAAATGGGCGTTTCCGGTACGGCGTTGCCGAGTTCGCGGATGTGTTCGAGATAGTTGCGGCCGATACAAACGACCTTGCCAGGAGGCAGGCCGAGCGGACTGCCGTCCATAGAACGATGCTGGTAGGGCACAGCGATTTCCTCTTCAGGCGTGGCCGGGTTGGTGGCTATTGTCGGGTAAGGAAGGTGAGGCTCGCAATGTGTACCGAAAAAAATACTGTTAAATTATTAAAAAATAATTATAATCTATTAATTTAATAACAATTTTTATAAATACCATTTATCCTATAAGGTCTGACGTAGCGTTCCATAGCTTGATGGGTTGATCGGCCTATGCTTCATCACCGAGCATTGCCGTTCACCAGGAGCCGGGCTGTAAGTTACGGTGGATCTACAAGAAACACCCCCAGTTAAGCTTATGTAAAAGATTCGAACAAACGCTGTTAAATAGATAACTGTCACTTATTATATTAAACTTGCAATTATAATATGAGTAGAGTATGGTATAAGTATTACATTGCATCATTAGCGGAACTACGTATCCATTGTAAGTATATTGAACATTTTTGGCAGCGTAAGTTTATAGGTTGGTTGGCCTGCGATTTTAAGTGTTTTTTAACTATTTTTTTGATTTTTATAAATTTTAAGAGGCGAGATTATGGATTTTGGTACCTATGTGCGACAATTGCGCGAGCAGCGACGTGAAGTAAACCGTCGTTATTCGGTTCGGCAGACGGCACAACGAATCGGAGTAGAGCCTGCTTACCTCAGTAAGATCGAGCGCGGCGATGTATCGCCACCGTCAGAGGAAACCATTCGACGGCTGGCTGCCGATTTGGGGGAAGACGCTGATTTGTTGCTGGCTTTAGCAGGCAAGGTGTCCAGCGACATCCGCGAAATCGTCATGAAACGCCCCATCTTGTTCGCTGAAATTATCCGTGGTTTGAGCGATGTCCCGGATGATGAATTGAACGTCCTGGTGCGCCGTGTCCGTAATGGGGAATGGTAAAAGATTAAGCGTTTGATCTGATGTCATTCCTGACGGCATGCTGGAGTGCGGTATGAAAGTCGCTCAGAGTTGGGATGATGGCGTAGTCGATGATCTTCGACTGACTGATCTGTTACGGCGCTATGGCGCGACCGCAACTTTCAATCTGAATCCGGGCCTTTACCAATCAGGCCGTTCCTTTGGCTGGCATTATGGCGATAAGGAAGTCTGGCGGCTTGCTCGCGATGAGCTAACGACGGTTTATGCCGGTTTTGAAATCGCCAACCACTCGCTGACTCATCCTAACTTAGCTGATTTGTCGCCGATGGATTTGGCGCGGGAAGTGGGGGATAGCCGTCGGCTGTTACAAGATTGGTTTCAACAGCCGGTGCGGGGTTTTTGTTATCCCTTTGGGACTTTCAATCCCGCCGTCAAGGAAGCGATCCGGGCGACCGGCCATCGCTATGCCCGCACGGTTGCCGAGTACGATTGGGTGTTTCCACCTGGCGATCCCCTGGAATTTGGGGTCAGTTGCCGGTTTGTCGACCCCGCATTTTGGAGCCGCTACGAACAGGCCAAGGCAAGCAATGGCGTGTTCTTGTTTTGGGGCCACAGCTACGAGTTGCTCGACGATGCCATGTGGGCCGATCTGGAACACAAAATCGCCGGTATCAGCGCCGATCCCGCCGCAGAATGGGTCAATCTCGAAAGCTTATTCGCTGCCTGACCCGCGCTCCTTCTGGCCGTCCTTGGCCTCCTGCCTTTCGGTTTATTCCTCCGGCTCATACCCCAAATTCGGCGCCAGCCACTTCTCCGCTTCCGCGACCGTCCAACCCTTACGCCGGGCGTAGTCGGCGACTTGATCGCGGTCGATGCGGCCCACCCCGAAATAACGCGCTTCCGGGTGGCTGAAATACCAGCCGCTGACCGCGGCGGTCGGGGTCATGGCGAAATGCTCGGTCAGGTGAATACCCGCCCTGGTTTCCGCATCCAGCAGTTGCCAGAGCAAGCCTTTCTCGGTGTGATCGGGGCAGGCGGGATAGCCCGGCGCGGGCCGGATGCCGCGATAGCGTTCGTCGATCATGGCCTCGTTATCCAACGCCTCATTGGCCGCATAGCCCCAGAACTCCTTGCGCACCCGTTCGTGCAGCCGTTCGGCAAAGGCTTCGGCTAGCCGGTCGGCCAGCACTTTCAGCAGGATGGCGCTGTAGTCGTCATTGGCCCGTTGGAACGCCGCCACCCGTTCGTCGATGCCGATACCGGCGGTGACGGCGAACGCGCCCAGATAATCGGTGAGGCCGGATTCCTGGGGCGCGACCCAATCCGCTAAGCAGTAATGCGGCTTGCCTTCCGGTTTCGGCGTCTGCTGGCGCAGATGGTGCAATGTCAGCAGCACCTGTTGGCGGCTGTCGTCGGTGTAGAGCGTAACGTCACCGTCGCCGCTGCGGTTGGCGGGGAAAAAGCCGATCACCGCCCGCGCCGTTAACCAGCGTTCGGTGATGATCTTGTCCAGCATCGCTTGCGCCTGCGCGAACAACTGGCGGGCTTCTGCACCTTGGGCGGGATCGTCGAGAATCCCCGGATAGCGCCCCCGCAGTTCCCACGCTTGAAAGAACGGCGTCCAGTCGATGCGCTCCACCAGATCGGCCAGCGGATAATCGTCGAATGCGCGCACGCCGAGGAAGGTCGGGCAGGGCGGAACATAGCTTGCCCACGCCAGTTTTGGCCGATTGGCGCAGACCTGAGCGAGCGGCAGCAGCGGTTCCCGGCTGCGGCGCTTGGCGTGCTGCTCGCGCTTCTGGGCGTAGTCGGTTTTGGTGCGGGTGACGTAATCCGTTTTGCTATCGACGCTCACCAGATTCTGCGCCACGCCGACCGCCCGCGAGGCATCTTTGACATAGATCACCGGGCCGGGATATTGCGGGTCGATTTTCACCGCCGTATGCACCCCGGAGGTGGTGGCACCGCCGATCAGCAGCGGAATAGAAAAATCCTGCCGTTTCATTTCCTTGGCGACGTTCACCATTTCATCGAGCGACGGAGTAATCAGCCCGGACAGGCCGATCATGTCGGCGTTGTGTTCGCGGGCGGCATCCAGAATCTTTTGGGTGGGCACCATCACGCCGAGGTCGATGACCTCGAAGTTATTGCACTGAAGCACCACGCCAACGATGTTCTTGCCGATGTCGTGTACGTCGCCCTTAACCGTCGCCATCACGATGCGGCCATTGCTGCGTCGTTCGCCCTCGCCCTGTTCGGCTTCGATGAACGGGATCAGATAGGCCACCGCTTTTTTCATCACCCGTGCCGATTTCACCACCTGCGGCAGAAACATCTTGCCCGCGCCGAACAGGTCGCCGACCACGTTCATACCGTCCATCAGCGGGCCTTCGATGACGTGCAACGGCCGCTCGGCCTGCTGGCGGGCTTCCTCGGTGTCGGTCTCGACAAACTCGTCGATGCCTTTCACCAGCGCGTGTTCCAGCCGCTTGGTCACCGGCCAGGAGCGCCAGTCCTGCTCCTCGCGCTTGGGGCCGGATGCGCCGCTTTCGTCTTTGTAATGGTCGGCGATCTCCAGCAGACGTTCGGTGGCGTCCAGGCGACGGTTGAGAATCACATCCTCGACCCGCTCGCGCAGGTTCGCCGGAATCTCCTGGTAAATCGCCAATTGCCCGGCGTTGACGATGCCCATGCTCATGCCCGCCTGGATGGCGTGGTAGAGGAATACCGAATGAATCGCCTCGCGCACCGCATTGTTGCCCCGAAACGAGAACGACACATTGGAGACGCCGCCGGAAATCAGCGCGTGCGGCAACTTGGCCTTGATGCGGCGAGTGGCTTCGATGAAATCCACCGCGTAGTTGTTGTGTTCGGCGATGCCGGTAGCGACGGCGAAGATATTGGGATCGAAAATGATGTCTTGCGGCGGAAAGCCGACCTGTTCGGTCAGAAGCCGATAGGCCCGCTGGCAGATGGCGAATTTGCGTTCCTCGGTATCGGCCTGACCCTGTTCGTCGAAAGCCATGACGATGGCCGCCGCGCCATAACGGCGAATCAGTGTAGCCTGCCGGATAAACTCGGCTTCGCCTTCCTTCATGCTGATGGAGTTCACTACCGGCTTGCCCTGAATGCACTTCAAAGCGGCTTCGAGAATCTCCCATTTGGAGGAATCGATCATCACCGGCACCCGGCTGATATCGGGTTCGGCGGCGATTAAATCCAGGAATTTCGTCATCGCTTCCTTGGAATCCAACATGCCTTCGTCCATGTTGATGTCGATGATTTGCGCACCGTTTTCGACCTGCTGGCGGGCGACATCCAGCGCGGCGGTATAATCACCCTTGGTAATCAGCCGCTTGAATACGGCCGAACCGGTCACATTCGTTCGCTCGCCGACATTGACGAATAGCGAATCGGGGCCGATGTTCAGCGGCTCCAGACCGGACAGTCGGCAGCGCGGTGCGATGCTAGGAATCGGGCGCGGCGGGAAATCCTTGACCGCTTCGGCGATGGCGCGGATATGGGCGGGCGTGGTGCCGCAGCAGCCACCGACGATGTTCAAGAAACCGCTTTCGGCGAATTCGCGGATGGTTGTGGCCATCATCTCCGGGGTTTCGTCGTACTCACCAAAAGCGTTCGGCAATCCCGCGTTGGGATGGGCGGAAACGTGGGTGTCCGCAATGCCCGCTAATTCAGCGAGGTAGGGGCGGAGTTGGGTCGCGCCCAGCGCACAATTCAGGCCAAAGCAGAGCGGACGAATCGGCGACAGTGAATTCCAGAACGCCTCGGTGGTTTGGCCAGACAGCACGCGCCCGGATTTATCGGTGATAGTGCCGGAAATCATCACCGGTAAGCGGATTCCAGCCTCGTCGAAAAGCTGCTGAATAGCGAACAGCGCCGCTTTGGCGTTCAAGGTATCGAAGATGGTTTCGACAAGCAGAATATCCGCGCCACCTTGGATTAAACCTTGCGCCGCTTCGGTGTAAGCTGCGATCAGCTCATCAAAGCGGATATTGCGAAAGCCGGGATTATTCACATCCGGCGACAGGCTGGCGGTGCGGCCAGTGGGGCCGAGAATACCGGCGACGAAACGGGGCCGCTCCGGCGTGCTGTAGCGGTCGGCGACCTCGCGGGCCAGTTTCGCCGCTTCCCGATTCAGTTCCGGCACCAGGCTTTCCATGCGGTAGTCGTGCATCGACACCGAGGTCGAATTGAAGGTGTTGGTTTCGATGATGTCCGCGCCCGCTTCCAGATAGGCGGCGTGAATTTCGCGGATAATTGCCGGTTGGGTCAGCACCAGCAGATCGTTGTTGCCCTTGAGATCGCTCGGCCAGTCGCGGAAGCGCGCGCCGCGATAATCCGCCTCTTGCAGCCGGTAGCTTTGAATCATGGTGCCCATCGCGCCATCCAGAATCAGAATGCGGCGGGCCAACAGGTCTTGTAATGGGGCGGTTTTATCGACGGTCATCGGGGCAATACTCGGTTACTTCGGCTGAACGACAAAAATTCACGTAAGCTGAAACGCATCCTGAATCCATTCGACTTGTGGTTCAGCGGCGGTCTGGAGAATCGCCACCACATCAAAACGACAGGGCAGGTCCAGGCGGTGGCGTTGCAGGTAAAAGGCCGCCGCACGCAACAGCCGCTGCTGCTTGCTGCGGGTGACCGATTCGGCGGGCGTGCCGAACTGGCTGGAACGGCGGCTGCGCACTTCGACGAACACCAGTTGACCGCCATCGCGCAGGATCAAGTCCAGTTCGCCGCCACGACAGCGAAAATTGCGCGTCACCAGGGCGAGTCCCCGCGCTTCCAGATAGCGCAACGCCAAATCCTCGGCAGCGGTTCCCTGCGCAACGCGGCTGATCAACGGCGGTCTCCAACGGCGGACAAGCGGCGGGTTAAAAAACAGGCCGCCCTGCTTAACTTAATGAGCATTGCGCTGTTTTCTCCAGAGTCGATCACTGTTACCTTGCTTTCATTGCCTCGTCAACCCAACGATAACCATGACACTCGCTTAAAACATGAATTCATCGTTCCCTTTCGCACAGGCTATGGCTCAGCCCGAACCCTGGTTGGCGCATTATCACTACGATGGGTTGCGCTACGACGAAATGTTTAGGGCGCAAAACGAAGCGCGCCCGCATTATGCCGCCCTCTACGCCCACCTGCTCCAGGAAGGCTCAAAACAATGGCGCGGCCTGTTTAATGAGGTGGATCGGCAGATTCGTGATCACGGCGTCACCTACAACATCTATGGCGATAGCGAGGGAGCGAGCAGACCATGGATGCTGGACCCGCTCCCGCTGATCATTCCGGCGGATGAATGGCGGCAGATTGAAGAAGCCGCGAGGCAACGCGCCCGGCTTTTCAATCATATCGTGTCTGATTTGTATGGTCAGCAGAATTTGCTGACGCAAGGCCAGCTACCGCCCACGCTGATTCTGGGTCAGCCGGCGTTTCTGCGTCCCGCCGCCGGGGTTACACCGCCGCAGGGCGTGTATTTGCATCTGCTGGCGGTGGATCTGGCCCGCTCACCGGATGGGCGCTGGTGGGTCATCAGCGACCGGACGCAGGCCCCGTCGGGCTTAGGGTATGCGCTGGAAAACCGGCTGATCGTTTCCCGCTTGT
Source organism: Candidatus Competibacter denitrificans Run_A_D11 (assembly GCF_001051235.1). Lineage (GTDB taxonomy): Bacteria > Pseudomonadota > Gammaproteobacteria > Competibacterales > Competibacteraceae > Competibacter_A > Competibacter_A denitrificans. The sequence goes on from NZ_CBTJ020000020.1 coordinate 146,125, forward strand.
TTCCTGATTTATTTCAAAGGCTGCGCGTCCGTCGCCTGGCCCCGTTTTTCGCCACGTTTCGAGATGCGCTGTCCGCGTTAGCGCCCAATCGGGAGGGACCGACCCACACCGTTTTGCTCACGCCTGGCCCCTATAACGAGACCTATTTTGAACATGCCTTTCTCGCCCGTTACCTGGGCTTTCCTCTGGTGGAAGGCTCAGACCTGACCGTGCGCGATGGCGCGGTCTGGTTAAAGACGCTGCTGGGGTTGCGCAAGATACAGGTGATCGTGCGGCGGCTGGATGATGACTTTTGCGATCCGCTGGAGTTTCGCGCCGATTCAACCCTGGGCGTGCCCGGTTTGATGGAAGCGGTGCGCCGTGGCCAGGTTCTGGTTGCCAACGTGCTGGGTTCCGGCGTTCTGGAAACCGGGGCGCTCGCGGGGTTTCTGCCTGGTCTTTGCGAGAAGCTCTTGCAGGAGTCGCTGTTGATGCCCAACGTGGCGACCTGGTGGTGCGGCGAGCCATCAGCCCATCAGGAAGCACTGAGTCAGATCCACCGGCTGGTGTTTAAGGGCGCGACGCCGCAGCGGCGCTTCGGGCCGATTTTTGGCGAGGATTTGGATGCGGCGGGTTGTCGGCAACTGGCGACGACCGTGAATGAAGCGCCCACCGAATTTCTGGCTCAGGAATTGGTGGCGCTATCGCGGGCACCGGTGCTGAAACGCCATCCAGAACCGCGGTTGGAGCCGCGTTCGGTGGGACTGCGGGTCTTCGCCGTCGCCACGCCTTCTGGCTATGTGGTGATGCCGGGTGGGCTGGCGCGCACCGCGTCGGAACAGGATGTCCGCGTTCTTTCCAATCAGCGCGGCGGCGGCAGCAAGGATGTGTGGGTCTGCGGCGAATCGCTCGGTTTGCCGCTCTCACTGTTGCAGCGCCCGGTCGGGGTCGGCGATTTGGTGCGCAGCGGGGCGGGCTTATCCAGCCGGGTGGTCGAGAATTTATTCTGGTTTGGTCGCTACACCGAACGCACCGACCACCTGGCCCGCTATCTACGGGTGGCGCTCAGTCGCATTGCCGAATACGCCGAAGCCCCGCTGGAATGGGCCGGGTTGGCGGCGCTCGGCGGGCGGCTGGGCCTGCTGGCGGACGCAGGGGATCAGGCGCGTATGACCACCGGATTGTTGAATGGCGTCGCCGATAAAAATCGGCCAGGGAGTTTGGCGGCGCAAATTCTCCACTTGTCTCGAACCGGCTTTCAATTGCGGGAGCGGCTTTCCGCCGATAATTGGCGCACCTTACATGCCTTGAGCTACACCCTGGAGCAGCAAGCACCGATACCCATTTCGCTGCTGGGCGCGATTGGGTTGCTGGATCGCGCCGTTTCACTGTGCATGACGCTATCGGGTTTTGCCCTGGATGGCATGACCCGCGACCCCGGCTGGCTGTTTTTAGCCCTGGGCCGCCGGATTGAGCGGCTGCAATTTCAAACCCAAGCCATCATGGAAGCGATGAAGATGCCAAGCGAGGCTAACCCCGAATGGTTGCTGGAAGTCTCCGACAGCATCGTTACTTACCGCTCGCGCTATATGGCGCGACCGGAATGGCTGGCGGTGCTGGATTTGCTGATCACCGATGAAAGCAATCCGCGGGGCCTGGTTTTTCAAACCACCAGCATCGGTCACTATCTGGAACAGATCGCCGCCCTGCTGGGGCCGATTCGGGCGCAGGCGGATTTTCAAGTTCAGCATCGCGCCCTGCTGGCGCTGGATATCGGGCAGGAATTTCGTCCCGATTCAGTCGTGTTGCGGGAAACGTTGCACTATTTGCATACCGCAGCGGGCGTACTGGCCGATCAGTTGAGCCTCCAGTTCTTCAGTCATGTCGGCCAAAGCGTCTGGGTCAGCGCGTGAGTACCACCCGTTATCATGTCGTGCATGAAACCGTGTATGAGTACGCGGCACCGGTGCCGTTATCGCAGCACCTGTTGCACTTGTCGCCGCGTGAGCTGGCCTTGCAGCAGGTACACAGCCACCAGTTAGAGATTGAGCCGACGGCGGCGGAACAGGCCCGCTATCTCGATTGGTTTGGGAATCCGATGGTTTGGCTGGCGGTGCGCACCCCGCACACCGTATTGCGCTTGCTGGCCGCCAGCGTGATTGAGGTGCAGCCCCGACCCGGCGCCTGGCGGCAGGCTCTCGGCCCGGCGTGGGAGACCGTCGTGGCGGCGGTGGGGCAATTTCCAGCCACGGAGCCGCTGGAGGTGCAGGAATGCGCCCTGCCTTCGCTGCATGTGCCGCTCAATCCAGCGGTGCGTGATTGGGCGCTCAGCAGCTTCCCGCCTTCCCGTCCGCTGCTGGAAGCCGCCCGCGAGTTGATGGCGCGAATTTATCAGGAATTTACCTTTGACCCGGAGGCGTCCACCGTGGCCACCTCGGTGGCGACGACCTTTGCGCGCCAGCGGGGCGTTTGTCAGGATTTCGCCCATCTGATGTTGAGCGCCTTGCGATCGCTGGGGCTGGCGGCGCGCTACATGAGCGGCTATCTGCTGACCAATCCGCCGCCCGGCCAGCCGCGCCTGATCGGGGCCGATGCCTCCCATGCCTGGGTGTCGTTATGGTGTCCTGGCGTCGGCTGGGTGGATTTCGACCCGACCAATAATGTCCAGCCTGATCTTGAACATGTGGTGCTCGGCTGGGGCCGCGATTTTGCCGATGTCACGCCGATGCGCGGCGTGATTTTAGGCGGCGGCGCGCATCAGGTGCGGGTGCATGTCACCGTCATGCCAGCGGCGCTGCGCAGTATGGAATCGTTGCTGGCGGAAGTGCGAGCAAAAGCGGTTAGCGACCCTGCCAATGCAAGATCTTAAGGGTCAGCGTTGCTGGTATTCCGGCGCTGATCTCAGGTTTTTTTGGTGACCATCATGGTAGTCTGGTATTCGATCACCTGCTGATTGCGCTGGTTGTAAGTCTTGTTTTGGTAGATCAACAAGAACCGCTCCGAATGCTTGGTCGCCCGCAGCGCCACCACTTCCGCATCGGCTCTGAGCGTATCGCCAAACAGCACCGGCGCGGTGAGCTTCAGCTTCTCGACTCCAAGATAAGCGTAGATTTGGTAGCCGTCCTGGGCCAGCAGTTCGGCTACGTTATCCGCCTGATGAACCAACCCATCGGCGACGCTAAAAATGACCGGCCCGGCCAGAGAACGCTCCTTGAACCAGGTGCCTTTGGCATACTCGGAATTGCTGTGAATCGCCATATTGAACCAGGTGAGTTGATGCAGGAGCGAGAAGTCCCCGACATCCAGCGTTCTGGAGACCCGACAAGGAATTTTAGTACCGGCGGTGATTGTAGCCATCAAGCCATGCTCCTGTTGAGTGATTTGGCGCAATCATAAAGAGCGGCTGTGCCGAGGTACAGTTCGGGTATCGCCCAGCGCCGATTGTCAAGCTTTTAGGAGTTACGCAGTTGGATCTCTAACACTCTGATTTTAAAAGAAATCGACTTGTGCGGTAGACAACCGAAATTTTCCATTAATCAATCACTTAGAATTTCAACTGCTAACTCCTAGCTTTTTCAATCTTTTCTAACGGTTCCGTTTGGTGGCTGCGAGAGGCTATAACGCGGTCAGCAGCGCGGCGGTGGTCGCTTCTACACCTTGTGCCATTTTGGAATTTTCCGCCGAAACGCCCGGCCCGGTCGGTAGCAGAAAATCAGCGGCGATGCGCTCAGCGAGCGCGTTGGTTTTATCGATAAAGCGGGTCAGATAGGCGTGCAGTCCTTGCTCCAGCACCTCTTCAATCCGGCCATAACGCAGACTGGAGGCCAATTCTCCAGCCTGCCGACGGGTTTCGCGCGAGCGGGGATTGGCGATGGATTCCAGATGCGCTGCGACTTCCGCCGTGCAATAGGCCAGTGAGCGCGGCATGTCGATATGCAGCACCAAAAGCTCGGCCACCCGCGCCGGAGTAATCAGATCGTGGTAAACCTTGCGGTACGTCTCGAAGGCCGATAAGGAATGCAGCAGGGCGCTCCATTGGTAATATTCACCGGCTTCGTTAGGGCGCGGTGCGGCCGCCAGTTCGCTGTATCTCACATCCAGGATGCGCGCGGTGTTATCGGCCCGTTCGAGGAACAGCCCCAGGCGCAGAAAATAGTTGGCCTCATCACGCATCATCGTGGCGATGCTGACGCCCCGAAATTGATGGCAACGCAGCTTGACCCATTCAAAAAACGCCGCCAGTTCGCCGACATCGAGCTTAGCCGCTTGATAGCGATGCAAATGCAGCCAGGTGGTGTTGATCGTCTCCCACAGTTCCGAGGTTAAGGTGCCGCGCACGGCATGAGCATTCTCGCGGGCCAATTGCAGACAGGAAAAAATACTGCCGGGGTTGGCGCGATCCAGCGCCAGATAATGCGCGACCTGATCCGGCGCTACCGTGCCCTGCTGTTGGCCATAGCTTTCCAGCAGGCCGATGGTGTCCAGCGTGGCCAGCCACAGTTGCTGGATTTCCTGCGGGGTTTGCGGCATCAACAGCATCCGGCTGTTCACGTCCAACAGCCGCGCCAGATTTTCCGCCCGTTCCATATAGCGCGCCATCCAAAAGATATGATCTGCTGTGCGCGATAGCATGACTTAGCCCTCCAAAACCCAGGTGTCTTTGGTGCCCCCGCCTTGGGAGGAATTCACCACCAGCGAGCCTTCTTTCAGGGCAACGCGGGTTAAGCCGCCCGCCACGAAGCGGATCGTATCGCCGGAAAGCACAAAAGGCCGCAAGTCGATATGGCGCGGGGCAATGCCGCTTTCAACAAAGGTGGGGCAGGCGGAAAGCGCCAATGTCGGTTGGGCGATGTATTTTTCCGGCGCGGCCCTAATCCGTGTGCGGAAGGCGGCGATTTCCGCTTTCGTCGCCGCCGGGCCGATCAACATGCCGTAGCCGCCCGCGCCATGCACTTCCTTTACCACCAATTCCGCTAAATGCTCCAGGGTATAGGCCAGGTCGTCGGGCTTGCGCAGCAGATAGGTCGGCACGTTGTTCAGCAAGGGTTCTTCGCCCAGATAAAAGTGAATCATATCGGGAACATAGGGATAGATCGATTTGTCATCGGCGACGCCGGTGCCAATGGCGTTGGCGAGGGTGACATTGCCCGCACGATAGACCGACAGCAGGCCAGGCACCCCCAAGACCGAATCAGGCCGAAAGGCGAGGGGGTCGAGAAAATCATCATCGACCCGGCGATAGATGACATCCACCCGTTGCGGGCCTTGGGTGGTGCGCATGAAAATGTGCTGGTTAGAGACGAATAAATCCTGACCTTCGACCAGTTCCACTCCCATCTGCTGGGCGAGAAAAGCGTGTTCAAAATAGGCGCTGTTAAAGCTGCCAGGCGTCAGCACCACCACCGTGGCATCCGGCGAGTGCTTCGGCGCGACCGTGCGCAGGGTGTCCAGCAACAAATCGGGATAATGCTCCAGCGGCGCCACCCGATGGCGGACGAATAATTCGGGAAAGAGCCGCATCATCATTTTGCGGTTCTCGATCATGTACGAAACGCCAGACGGCACCCGCAGATTGTCTTCCAGCACATAAAATTCACCCGCCCCGGCCCGCACCAAATCGACCCCGGCGATGTGCGCGTAAATGTCATTGGGGACGTTGACCCCGCGCATTTCCTCGCGGTATTGCGTGTTGCCGAGCACCTGTCGGGCGGGAACCAGCCCCGCTTTTAAAATCGCCTGCTCGTGATAAATGTCGTGCAGGAAGGTATTGAGTGCCTTCACTCGCTGGCGTAATCCGGTCGCCAGTTTTTGCCATTCCTCTAGGGGAATGATGCGCGGAATCACATCGAACGGGATCAGGCGTTCCGCGCCTGCTTCGTCGCCATAGACGGCGAAGGTGATGCCGGAGCGGCGAAACAACGCATCGGCTTCCTGGCGCTTGCGCGCCATCCGCTCGCCGGGCGTGTGGTGCAACCACTGCGCATAGTCCTGATAGTGCGGGCGTATCATCCCATCGCGTCCCGTCATTTCGTCATAGAATGGGGGCGCTTCCTGACGATGGAGGCTTTGTTGCTGGCTGGAGAATGCGCTATCCACGCCATACGCCGAGCGAGCCGCCTTGAGTTCATCGCGCGGTGTGCTGGCCTGTTGAGCAGATGGGCCGGGGGCTATCGTTTGCTGCTGCTCGAAAGCAACCATTGCTCTCTCCTTCCGTGTTTCAAGGGTGTGGCCGTCTTTTAAGCTAAAATTATGCCATATTTAAGTATTTGTTATTTTTAATATTTTTGTGGAATTTGATCCAATAGCGTGCGTATTGGGCCGGTGCAATCCCCAAAATGGTGCGTGACCCCATCAGACCAGTGGCCGCGTAAGCCAGCATGACAACCTCTCTTTGGAAACGGCTATGACCCTCTCATCCGGTACGCTGTACGTGGTGGCAACGCCCATCGGCAATTTGGAAGACATCACCCTGCGGGCGTTGCGCATCTTGCGCGAGGTTGACTATATCGCGGCGGAAGATACTCGCCATACCGGCCAGCTTTTACGGCATTTTGAAATTGATAAACCCCTGTTGTCGCTCCATGAGCACAATGAGCGGAATCGAGTGGCGCAGATTGCGGAGCTGTTAGCGCAGGGTAAAAACGTCGCGCTGGTGTCCGATGCCGGAACCCCGCTAATCAGCGATCCGGGGTTTCCCCTGGTGCGTGAACTACGCCAGCGCAAATTATCGGTTGTGCCGATTCCGGGGCCGAGCAGCGTGTTAGCTGCCTTGTCGGTGGCCGGGTTGCCGACGGATCGTTTCGTTTTTGAGGGGTTTTTACCGGCGAAAAGCACGGCCCGGCGTGAACGGCTGCGGGCGTTGGCAGGGGAGCAGCGCACCCTGATCTTTTTCGAGTCCAGTCATCGGGTGAGTGACTGTTTGGCGGATATGGTCACGGAGATCGGCGGCGAGCGTTTGGCGGTTATCGCCCGCGAATTGACCAAGCGATTTGAAGACGTGCATGGCGCGACCTTGGCCGAATTGGCGGGATGGCTCAGCGCCGATCCCAACCGAAACAAGGGCGAATTCGTGGTTTTGGTGCAGGGTGCGCCAAGCGCAACCGAAGCCGATACGCCGGAGACTCGGCGACTGTTAACGGCATTACTGGCGGAATTGCCAACCAGCCGGGCAGTGGTGGTGGTCGCTAAATTGACCGGCTTGCCTAAACGGGCGCTTTACGATTTGGCGATCACGCTGAATGGGTCGTTGGCAATGGCTAATGACTGATGACTACTTGCCAATTGTTAGCTTGACATGGACACTACGCGCGGGAACCGGCTGGACGGTCGCTGTATCGCTTGCGGTATGGAGGAAAGTCCGGGCTCCACAGGACAGAGCGCCAGGTAACGCCTGGGCGGCGTAAGCCGACGGAAAGTGCCACAGAAAACACACCGCCTAAGTTCGCAAGAACCGGCAAGGGTGAAAAGGTGCGGTAAGAGCGCACCGCGCGACTGGCAACAGCCGTGGCAGGGTAAACCCCGCTCGGAGCAAGACCAAATAGGGGGGCATATCGCGTGGTCCGCGCGGCTCCCGGGTAGGTCGCTACAGGCGCTTGGCGACAAGCGTCGCAGAGGAATGACCGTCCTCGACAGAACCCGGCTTATAGGCCGGTTCCTTTTTTTCTCTCCCCCCAAAATAGCGCGTTCAATAGATTGGTATTTGTCGCTCCAGCCTGAATTTAGCTGCTTTTTTAGGCGCTATTTGCCCCACCAATTCTTTGAAATTCGGTTGTCTGAACCAGACTACATTTTTTCATAATTTTTTAACAATATGTTCTTAAAAAGAATTTTATAAATTCTCTTTTTAGAAGCATTCCTTGACATCCACAGTCTGGCGTCCCTATAGTTAGTGGCGAAAAGTGGCGAAAAGTGGGAAAAAGTGGGATATAAGATCGGCTGGTCGTCTCGTAAGGAAGTGATTAGTGTTTCGAGGCATTCATCGCATCGCGTTGGATGGCAAGGGTCGATTATCAGTGCCGGCCGCCTATCGCCAGCGTTTATTGGATACTGTCGGGGGTCAACTCGTGCTGACAGTTGATCGGGATGGCTGCCTTCTATTGTATCCCGTGGATGTGTGGGAAGGGATTGAGCGCAAATTAATCGAACTCTCCAGCCTCAATAAACGCGCCCGTGCTTTAAAGCGTTTGATGATAGGACATGCCGAGGAGTGCCAGCTCGATACAGCCGGCCGTATTTTAGTGCCGGGGCCATTGCGGGACTTTGCCAATCTGGAAAAGCAAATCGTGCTGGTCGGGCAGGGGAACAAATTTGAGATCTGGAGTGAGCAGGCTTGGCAAGCGTGGTGCGAGGCTGAACTGGCCAACGAGAGCGATGATGAAACCACTCCCGATTTGGCGGTGCTGGCATTTTGAATGCCCTGATTCCGTCGCTCCATCGACCCGTTTTGCTGGCGGAGGCATTGGCCGGGCTGGCCATTCGGCCTGATGGGCATTACATCGATGCCACCTTTGGTCGGGGGGGACACGCGGCGGCCATATTGGCGCTGTTGGGGCCGACCGGTTCATTACTGGCCTTGGATCGCGATCCCAGTGCGGGGGAATGGGCAAAAGAAAAATTTACAGGTGACAACCGGTTTCAGTTTATCCAGGCCTGTTTTAGCCGATTGGCCGAGGTTGTTACCAAACGAGATTTGTTAGGCCGGATTGATGGGGTTTTACTCGATTTGGGAGTTTCATCGCCGCAGTTGGATGATCCGGCGCGCGGGTTCAGCTTCAGTCGGGATGGCGCGCTGGATATGCGGATGGACCCCACCAGCGGTCAGAGCGCAGCGGACTGGGTGAATCAAGCGGATGAGGCGGAGATTGCGCGGGTACTGATGGAGTTTGGCGAAGAACGGTTTCATCGTCGGATTGCGCGGATTCTCGTCGCTGCTCGCCAGCAAACGCCGATTGTCAGCACAGCGCAACTTGCGCAGATCGTGGCCGGTGCGGTGCCGACTCGCGAACCCGGCAAACATCCCGCTACACGGGTGTTCCAGGCTATTCGGATCGCAGTTAACGAGGAACTGGACGAGCTGAGTGAAGCCTTACCGCAAGTTGTCCGAGTGTTGGGTTCCAGAGGGCGGTTGGTCGCTATTAGCTTTCACTCGCTGGAGGATCGGATGGTCAAGCGCTTTATGCGAGAGCAGGCACGCGGGCGGGAGTTGCCACTGGATTTGCCAGTTCGCGGTGTGCCGGAAGGCATTAGCTTACGAGTGATTGGCCGGGCAGTGCGTCCTCACGAGGCGGAGATTGCGACGAATCCGCGTGCGCGTAGCGCGGTCTTGCGGGTGGCGGAAAAAGTTTAATGAAGAAAGAGGTGGTGCTGGTCGCCTTGCTAGCTGTTGCCGTATTGGCTTCAGGAATCGGCGTGGTTTACACGCGACACATCAACCGTCAGTTGTTTATCCAATTACAAAAATTGCATGTTGAGCGGGATAATCTGGAAGTCGAGAGGGAGTTACTGCAACTGGAGCAAAGTACGCTGGTTACCGATGCAGCTGTAGAAGATATCGCGCGAAGGCGCCTCAATATGCTGACGCCCGATCCTGGCGAGGTTTTTTATATTACCCCCCATGAATAAATCGTTTACCCGAAAACCCCGATGGCGTGCGCTGGCGCGCCAAGCCCTGAAGACATTCCCGGTTGTGAGCCGCCGGGTTTTAGTGCTGTGGTTGGTGTTCGCAATGGCGGGAAGCATGGTGGCCCGCGCTACCTATCTGCAACTGGTTCACAACGATTTCTTGCAGGAACAGGGCAACGAACGCTTTTTGCGCGTGGTCGAGGTGCCGGCGCATCGAGGGATGATTTTGGACCGCAACGGGGAACCGCTGGCCGTAAGTTCGCCGGTTGATTCGATTTGGGCCGAGCCTAGCGAGCTTTTGCGACAGCGAGAGCGTTGGCCCAGTCTGGCGGCGGCGCTTAAGTTGCCGCTTAGCGAGCTGGAGGAAAAGCTGGCGGGTCGTGACGACAGCAAGTTCGCCTATCTGCGTCGCCATCTGGCGCCCAATTTGGCGCAGCAAGTTCTGAAACTGAAAATCCCCGGCGTCCACGCGAAGCGGGAGTATCGGCGTTACTACCCCGACGCAGAAGTCACCTCCCATTTGCTGGGATTCACCGATATTGATGACGCGGGTCAGGAAGGTCTCGAAAAGGCGTTTGACCCGCAGTTAAAGGGTATTCCCGGCCGTAAGCGGGTTATCCAAGATCGCATGGCTCGCATTGTCGAGGATGTGGAAAACGTCCAGGCGCCGCAGCCTGGCAAGCCAGTTGTCCTCAGTATTGATCGCCGATTGCAATATCTGGCCTATCGGGCGCTCAAGACCGCCGTGGCTGAAAATAAGGCCAGTGCCGGGGCCGCCGTGATTGTGGATGCGCGTACTGGAGAAGTGCTGGCGATGGTGAGTCAGCCTGCCGGCAATCCCAATAACCGCGCCGAGCTGCACAGTGAACTGCTGCGCAATCGAGCTATAACGGATGTCTACGAGCCGGGTTCGACCGTCAAACCCTTTACCGCTGCTCTTGGGCTGGAAAGCGGCAAATGGTCTCCAGGTACGCGGGTCAGTACCAGCCCGATGATGATTGGGCGCTATTCCGTGCGTGATACCCACAACTATGGCGTGCTTGATGTCACGCGCATTATTAGCAAATCCAGCAATGTTGGCGTCAGCAAGATCGCCTTATCCATGCCGGCGCAAAAGTTATGGCAGCTCTACCAAGATCTTGGTTTCGGATCGCAGACCAAGGCGGCGGCGTGGGATGGTGAGCAGTCTGGCGTGCTCCGCCATTTCAGCAAATGGGGAGAGATCGGCCATGCCACACATTCGTTCGGCTACGGTTTTTCGGTCACGATCCTGCAATTGGCGGAAGCCTATACGGTGCTGGCGGCTGATGGGATGCGCCGACCATTGACGTTGCGCAAGCGTGAGGGACCGCTTGGTCCTGATGAACAGGAACGTGTATTGAACGCTTCCGCCGTGCGCCAGGTACGGGCCATGATGGAACAAGTCATCAGCGAACGGGGCACCGGATTAAAAGCCGATGTACCAGGATACCGGGTCGCCGGTAAGACCGGCACGGCGCGCAAAATCTCCGGTGGGCGTTATATCAGCAATCGCCATGTTGCCCTCTTCGCCGGCCTGGTGCCGGCCAGTGATCCCCGGCTGGTGATGACCGTGCTGATTGATGATCCGAAGGGTGGCGCTTATTACGGCGGTACGGTGGCGGCGCCGGTCTTTAGCAAGACCATGGGAGCGGTCTTGCGGATCATGAACATCACGCCAGACGATATGCCCTCCATGAAAATTGCCGGGACCGTTCAGCCGGTTGGTGCCTTACCTTGAGGGCGACTCTCGCTACCCCCACCTTGGGCCAGCTATTGGCGGGTTACACCCCGATATCCGCTGCGTGGGCCGCTGAACCGATCACCGGCCTGGCGACCGACAGTCGCGTGATCCGGCCGGGCGAGGTGTTCTTCGCGCTGCGCGGTGAGAAGCACCATGGCCTGAAATTTTTCGACGCTGTTCAGGCGGCGGGTGCTGCGGCGGTCGTCTGGGAACCGCCCTACGACAATTCGGTAACAATCAGCGGACAAGAGATCCCCTTAGTGGCGGTGCCGCAACTGCGCCAGAAATTGGGGCCGATCAGTGCCCGCTATTGGGGCGAGCCTTCACGACACTTACGGGTGGTGGGGATCACTGGGACTGATGGCAAGACCTCTTGTGCCCATTTCATCGCTCAGGCGCTCAGCGATAACGATTCGGCAGCCTGCGGTATTCTGGGTACGTTAGGCATCGGTAGCTACGGCCGAGTCCAGCCCTCAGTACACACCACGCCGGACCCGTTGGCGGTGCAGAGTTGGTTGGCTGGGTTGCGCGCCGCCGACCGGCGCTGTGCGGCGATGGAAGTTTCCTCCCATGCCCTAGAGCAAGGCCGGGTGAATGGGATTGAATTCGCGGTGGCGGTGTTGACCAATCTTACCCGTGACCATTTGGATTATCACGGCAGCTTGGAGGCCTACGCAGCAGCCAAGCGCCGCTTGTTCCTGGAGCACCGGCCACACTGGAGCATCCTGAATCTGGATGATGCTTTCGGCAGGCAATTGACGGTTGATTTGCACCCTTCGGCTCACAAGGTCGGTTACGGGTTCAACGCACGGCCGGATGAACTAACCCATTTCGTGGGCTGTGACTCCTTGGTGCTGACGCCTGCCGGTTTGCGAATGCAGGTACGATCTTCCTGGGGAGACGGTGAGTTACAGGTTGGTTTACTGGGGCGATTCAATGCCCACAACCTATTGGCGACCCTGGCGACCTTGTTGGTTCTGGATATGCCGTTCGCCGAGGCCATGGAGCGGGTGGCACGAACCGCGACCGTCCCTGGCCGAATGGAACGGTGGGGTGGGGTAGGGGGACAGCCGTTGGTGGTGGTGGATTATGCCCATACCCCACATGCGCTCGAACAGGTATTGAGCACCCTGCGAGAGCACGGTGGCCGACGGCTGTGGTGCCTATTTGGCTGCGGAGGCGACCGCGATCCCGGCAAGCGCCCGCTGATGGGTGCGGTGGCCGAGCGCTTGGCGGCGCGAGTGATCGTGACCGATGACAACCCGCGCACCGAAGATCCTGACCGCATCGTCAGCGATATCCTGGCCGGTCTCCATAATCCCGACAATGCCCTCGTCATTCGTGACCGGCGCGCTGCTATCGAGCGTGCGCTAACGGATGCAGACGCCGACGATATCGTGTTGGTGGCCGGTAAAGGTCATGAGGATTATCAAATAATCGGTACTGAACGGTTACCGTTCAGTGATCGGATGATCGTGCGTCAGTGCTTGGCGTCCGATCATCAGGATGAGGCCGCGTGAATGGTTGATGTATTTTTTTCACCCATGAGTTTGCTGGAAGCCACTCGCTTGCTGAAAGGCGAGCTTTTCGGTGCCGATGCGACATTCAGCGAGGTCAGCACCGACAGTCGGCGCTTACCGGAAGGCGCTTTGTTCGTGGCTTTGTCCGGTCCGAATTTCGACGGCCATGACTTTATCGCAGCCGCCAGAGCGCACGGCGCGTGCGCCGCATTGGTCAGCCGACGGGTGGACGATCCGCTCCCGCAAGTGCGGGTAGCCGACACACTGCTGGCATTGGGGCAGTTGGGAGCGGCGTGGCGCGAGCATTTTACCGGTCCTTTAATCGGCTTGACCGGCAGCAACGGCAAAACCACCGTCAAGGAAATGATCGCCGCGATCTTGCGGGTGCGAGGCCCGACGTTGGCAACCGAGGGTAATCTCAATAACGACATCGGCGTGCCTTTGACGTTGTTGAAGCTGCGTCGGGAACATGCCTACGCAGTGATTGAGATGGGCGCCAATCATCCGTGTGAAATCGCCTATCTGACCGGTCTGGCGCAGCCTGATGTGGCGCTCATCAATAACGCTGGCCCCTGTCATCTGGAAGGTTTCGGCGATGTGACCGGGGTGGCGCGCGGCAAGGGCGAGATTTTTCAGGGACTTTCTGTGAATGGGGTGGCGGTCATCAATCGCGATGATCCGCACGCCGATTATTGGAATAGTTTGAATCCACAGCGGCGGATCATCGATTTCGGGCTGGAGCAACCCGCGACCGTCAGCGGCCAACTGCTTGATGCCCCCAACAATCATTTCCGGCTGGGGATTGGTGCTGAAAGCGTCGAGATTCGCTTGCCATTGCTCGGTCGCCACAACGTCCGTAATGCGCTGGCGGCGGCGGCGGCAACCACAGCAGTCGGCGCGACGCTGGAGGACATACGCCAGGGCCTTGAAAGCTTGCAAGTGGTCGGTGGTCGGTTACAGCGGCTACGCGGTCGCCATGGTGGAACGGTGATCCACGATGCGTACAACGCCAATCCGGCTTCTCTCGCTGCGGCATTACAGGCTGTGGGAGTCGAACCAGGGCGCAAGTGGCTGGTGTTGGGCGACATGTGGGAGCTGGGTCCAGCAGCGGATGATCTGCACGCTGGCTCCGGCCGGGATGCTCGATCCGCCGGATTCGAGCGCCTGTATGGACTTGGCGAGCATAGCCAGGCGGCAGTAACCGCCTTTGCGACGGGTGGTCGGCATTTCATGGCGCTGGAACCATTGCTTGCCGCATTGGCAAACGATCTCAACGAAGGTGGCGAGCCGCCGGTGGTGCTGGTTAAAGGCTCGCGTGGTATGCGGATGGAGCGCGTGGTGACGGACTTGGTGGGTCCTGGCGAACCGACAATGAATCCAGGGGAGCACGGCTGATGCTGGTTTTACTGGCCGAGTGGCTGACGAATAATTTTTATACTGGATTCAATGTCTTTCAGTATTTGACATTGCGCGGAATCTTGGGAACGCTGACGGCATTGTTGATCTCTCTCATCGTCGGGCCAACCATGATTGAGCGGTTGAGCCATTATCAGATCGGTCAGCATATCCGCGAGGATGGTCCGAAAAGCCACCTGTCAAAGGCCGGTACTCCGACCATGGGGGGCGCGTTGATCCTGGTGGCTATTGCAGTCGCTACCCTACTGTGGGCTGACCTGCGCAACCATTATGTCTGGATCGTGCTGCTCACTACCTTGGCGTTCGGGGCCATCGGTTGGGCGGATGACTATAAGAAATTGATCTTGCGTAACTCGAAGGGGTTGTCGGCGCGCGCCAAATATTCCTTGCAGTCAGGAGCCGGCCTGATCGCCGCGCTGTTGTTGTATTTCACCGCACAGGCCCCCATCGAAACGCAGTTGATCGTGCCATTTTTCAAAAACGTCGCGTTGAATCTCGGTTGGTTTTTTATCCCGCTGACCTATTTCGTCATCGTCGGTGCCAGCAATGCCGTCAATCTGACCGATGGCCTGGATGGGCTTGCCATTGTGCCCACTGTCATGGTGGCCGGTGCGCTCGCGGTGTTTTGCTATGCCTCTGGCAACCGCATTTTCGCCGGCTATCTGGATATTCCTTACGTGGTGGGCGTCGGCGAGGTCTTGGTGATCTGCGGGGCCATGGTCGGTGCTGGTCTGGGATTTCTCTGGTTTAACGCCTATCCCGCCCAGGTCTTTATGGGCGATGTTGGCGCCCTGGCGTTGGGGGCCGCGCTGGGCGTGATTGCGGTCGCCGTCCGCCAGGAACTGGTGCTGTTCGTGATGGGTGGCGTCTTTGTGATCGAAACCGTGTCGGTCATTCTCCAGGTCGGCTCGTTCAAACTGACCGGCCGACGAATTTTTCGGATGGCACCTCTCCACCACCATTTTGAATTAAAGGGTTGGCCGGAACCTCGGGTTATCGTCCGGTTTTGGATCATTACCATTATTTTGGTATTGATCGGCTTATCAACCTTGAAGATCCGCTAAGGAGATTGGTGGATGTTGGCATTGGACGGGATCACCTTGGTGGTCGGACTCGGCAAAAGCGGTGTGTCGGCGTTGCGGGCGCTGACGGCGCTGGGCGCTACTGTGGCGGTGGCCGATAGCCGACAAGATCCGCCAGGATTGACCACGTTTCGCGCCGAGTTTCCTGCCGTACCCTGCTATTTAGGGCCTTTTGATCCGGCGCTGTTCGCGGATGCGACACGGTTATTGGTCAGTCCAGGCGTGGCGATAGCCACGCCGGCTATTGCAACAGCAGCGGCACGCGGCATACCAGTGTGGGGTGACATTGAGTTACTGGCTCGGCTGAGCCAGGTGCCGGTGGCGGCGATCACCGGTTCCAACGGCAAGAGCACGGTAACGACGCTGCTGGGGCAAATGGCTTTACAGGCCGGTATCCACGCGGCGGTCGGTGGTAATCTGGGTACTCCGGCGTTGGATTTATGGCTGAGCCAAGAGCGCAACCGGCTTACCGCCGATCCCTTGCGTTGCTACATCCTGGAACTGTCAAGCTTCCAGTTGGAAACCACGACTAGCTTGAATGCGCGGGTGGCGACGGTGCTGAACATCAGCCCCGACCACATGGATCGTTACGCCACGCTGGAGGACTACATCGCTGCCAAGCGGCGGATATTCCGGGGTGGTGGCACGATGGTGGTCAACGCCGATGATCCGGCAGTCATGGCAATGGTCGAGCCGGGACGACAGGTGGTACGGTTTAGCTTGAGCGCGCCGGGTACAGACGATTTTGGTGTGCGTCAGCTTGGGGGCAAACCGTGGCTGGCACGCGGTGAGGAACCTTGGATCGCGGCGTCGGAGCTGACGATCAGTGGCGACCATAATCTTGCTAATGCGCTGGCGGCGCTGGCCATGGGCCATGCACTGGGGTTATCACGCGCGGCAATGTTAGCAGCCCTGCGCGAGTTTACGGGTCTGGCGCACCGCACCGCGCTGGTGTTGGATCAGGCTGGGGTACGCTGGTTTGACGATTCTAAAGGGACCAATGTCGGCGCGACGGTAGCGGCGGTTCGTGGACTGCCCGGCCCAGTCGTGCTGATTGCCGGTGGCGACGGCAAAGGCCAGGATTTTGCACCGCTGCGGGCGGCTTTAGCGGGTAAGGCGCGGGCGGTGGTGCTGGTCGGGCGCGATGCGCCATTGATCGCTGATGCCTTGGGCGATAGCGTGCCGATTCGATGGGCGAACGACATGGATCAGGCCGTCGCCCAGGCGGCGGATTGTGCGAAGACTGGCGATAGCGTGTTGCTGTCCCCGGCTTGCGCCAGCTTTGACATGTTCAGCGGTTATGAAGAACGGGGTGCGGTCTTCGCTGCTGCCGTAAGGAGGCTGGCTGGATGTTGAATCCCACGCTGGGCGCTTATGGAACGCAGAGCCGCCTACCTCGAGCGGGCGAAGGCCGTAGCGCGTTGCCATTTCCCGATCCGTGGATTCTGGTGGCCACTGTCTTGCTGTTGGCTTTTGGTTTACTGATGGTCGCTTCCGCTTCGATCCCGATTGGCGCCGATCCGAAGAGTGGGCATGGCCAACCGTTTTATTTTCTGATCCGCCAAGGCGCTTTTGTGTTGATCGGGTTGCTGGCTGCTGGCATGGTTTTCCAAATCCCGGTACTGCGCTGGCGGCAGGCTGGGATTTTGCTGTTGCTGGCGGCGATTGGCCTGCTGGGGCTGGTGTTGGTTCCTGGCATCGGCAAGGAGGTTAACGGCAGTATTCGCTGGATCGGTGCCGGTCCTATCAATGTTCAGGTATCCGAGATCGCTAAGCTATTCACGCTGGTCTATCTGGCCGACTACCTCAAGCGCCATGGCAACGAATTGCAGACCAACCATTTCAAAACCTCGGCAATCGCTCTTGCACGGCCGATGGGCGTGTTGGCGATTCTGGCGGTCTTGCTGCTGATGGAACCCGATTTCGGCAGCGTCGTGGTGCTGCTGATCGCTGCGCTCGGTATGGTGTTTTTGGCGGGGGTCAATCTTTGGCAGTTCGGCGCTTTGCAGGTCGGGACGGCGGCTGTCATGGCCGTGCTCATTTTCTCTTCTCCCTATCGTCGAAACCGGGTGTTGAGCTTTCTGAGTCCATGGGACGATCCCCTTGACAAGGGCTACCAACTCGTACAATCCCTGATTGCGATTGGCCGGGGTGAACTGCTTGGTGTCGGTTTAGGAGAGAGCGTGCAGAAGCTGTTCTATTTGCCGGAAGCCCACACCGATTTCCTGTTCGCGGTTTTGGCCGAGGAGTTGGGCTTGGTGGGCATCTTGATCGTCGTTGGCTTGTTTATGACGTTGGTTTGGCGGTCGTTTGAGATCGGGCGGCGATCTGAGCGCTTAGGGATGAACTTTTCCGCCTATCTGGCGTATGGCATCGGGCTTTGGTTCGGAATCCAAGCGCTCTTTAACATGGGAGTCAATATGGGCGTTTTGCCGACCAAAGGCTTGACTTTGCCGCTGATGAGCTACGGGGGCAGCAGTGTGGTGGTGATGTGCGTGGCCCTGGCGTTGTTGCTGCGTATTGATGTCGAGACGCGCGCCGGCGGGGTACACGGCGAATGAACACAACTCGACCGGTGTTAATCATGGCCGGTGGCACAGGTGGTCACGTTTTTCCGGCGCTAGCGGTGGCTGAACGGCTGCGTGGGCGCGGGGTGCCGGTGGTTTGGATGGGTACCCAACGTGGCTTGGAGGCGACCTTGGTGCCAAAGGCGGGGATTCCGATGGAGTGGATCGGGGTAAGCGGCTTGCGCGGTAAGGGAGTACGTCGCTTATTGGAGATGCCTTTGATGCTGGGGCGTGCCGTGTGGCAAGCCGGGATCATTTTACGGCGGCTGCGTCCGTGTGTCGTTTTAGGAATGGGTGGTTTCACCAGCGGCCCTGGGGGCATGGTGGCACGTTCATTAGGCATCCCGTTGGTTGTTCACGAGCAGAACGCTATCGCGGGGCTGACTAACCGTTGGCTGGCGCGGGTTGCTGATCGGGTCTTGGAGGCATTCCCCGCGACCTTTCCAGCCGCTCGGTGCGCGGTGGCGGTCGGTAATCCGGTGCGGGAATCTATCGCGTCATTGCCACCACCGGCCGAGCGATTTGCCGGGCGTTCCGGCCGGGTGCGCTTGCTGGTGGTCGGTGGCAGCCAAGGCGCGCTGGCGCTAAACCAACTGGTGCCGCAAGCGTTGGCGCTGTTGGACGCAAGCGAGCGCCCGGAGACCTGGCATCAAGCGGGTGGACGGCTGCACGCGGCGGCGGAAACCGCCTACCGCACTGCCGGTGTGGCGGTGCGGCTGACCCCCTTTATCGACGATATGGCAGCAGCTTACGGTTGGGCTGATTTGGTGCTGTGCCGAGCCGGTGCCTTGACCGTTGCCGAGTTGGCGGCGGCGGGTATTGGCTCAATCCTGGTGCCATTCCCCTTCGCGGTGGACGATCACCAGACCGCCAACGCTCGGTTTTTGGAGCAGGGTGGAGCCGCACTGATCCGTCAACAAGCCGAGTTGACCCCTGAAATGCTTGCCGGATTATTACGTGAAGCGCTCGGTGACCGAGGGCGGTTGCTGGGCATGGCCGAGGCTGCGCGCCGGCTGGCCAGATTGGAAGCCGCCGAGCAGGTTGCCACCGTCTGTCTGCAACAAGCGCGCCCCTGACCGATGACGGTGATGATGGACAACACAAGAGAAAACGACATGGGCAAACCGAGTTTGGCGGCAATTCCAGAGGCATGGCGCGATATGCGCCGTATTCGCCACATTCATTTTGTCGGTATCGGCGGCGCTGGCATGAGCGGCATCGCCGAAGTGTTGCTGAATTTGGGCTATACCGTCTCCGGGTCGGATTTGAAAGCTAGCGCGGTTACCGCTCGTTTAGTCGAGTTGGGGGCGACATTTTGCCAGGGGCATCGGGCCGAACATGTCGCCGGTTGTGATGTCGTGGTGATTTCCAGTGCGGTCGCCGAGGATAACCCGGAAGTTATGGCGGCGCGCGCCGTGCGGGTTCCCGTGGTGCCGCGTGCGGAGATGCTGGCCGAACTGATGCGGTTCCGCTACGGCATCGCGGTGGCCGGTACCCACGGCAAGACTACGACCACCAGCTTGATCACCAGCTTACTGGCTGAAGGTGGCCTGGACCCAACCTTTGTGATCGGTGGACGCTTAAACAGTGCCGGTGCCAACGCCCGGCTTGGTGGTGGTCGCTACCTGGTGGCCGAAGCGGACGAGAGCGATGCCTCGTTCCTGTTTTTACAGCCGATGGTCGCGGTAGTGACCAACATTGATGCTGATCATTTATCGACTTATGGTGGTGATTTCGAGCGTTTGCGCGAGACCTTTATCGAGTTTCTCCATCATTTGCCGTTTTACGGGCTGGCGGTTTTGTGTACGGATGATCCGCAGGTGCGGGCGATTTTGCCGCGAGTAAGCCGACCGGTGTTGACCTATGGCACCAGTGAAGATTGTGATGCTCGGGCTACCGATATCGTGCAGGAAGGGCTACGCACTCGGTTTTTAGCCCATCTGCCTAACCTGCGGGCGCCATTACCGATCACTCTTAATCTGCCAGGACGCCACAGTGTGCTCAATGCCCTGGCGGCATTGGCCATCGCCCACGAATTGGGGGTTGCAGAAACCGCCATCCGGCGCGCATTGCAAAATTTCCAGGGGATCGGTCGCCGGTTCCAGCAGCATGGGGAGTTGGTGTTAGCCGACGGCGGCCGTGCCACCGTGATGGATGATTACGGTCACCATCCTCGCGAGGTGCAGGCGGTACTGAGTGCGTTACGCGGCGCCTGGCCGGAACGGCGTTTGGTGCTGGCTTTCCAACCCCACCGCTATACCCGAACCCGCGATTTGTTCGACGACTTCGCCCTTGTGCTATCGGAGGTAGACACCTTGCTGTTGCTGGACGTGTATCCGGCTGGCGAAAAACCGATTCCCGGCGCGGATGGCCGCAGCCTTAGCCGGGCCATCCGCGCCCGTGGCAAGGTGGAACCCATTTTCGTCGAGCACACCGCGGATCTGCCGGACCTATTGCCGGATTTGCTGCGCGATGGCGATTTGCTGTTGCTGATGGGTGCGGGCGACATCGGGGCGATGGCCGTGCAGTTGGGGCGCGATGGCTTGCCGGGCACTCACTGAACGCGATGGCCTGAGGCAGGCATTTGGGTATGACACTGAAGGGGGAGCGGATGCAACAAGCACGGCAAACAGCAGTGACCGATCCGGCGGTATTCGGCAAAGTAGCCGTCCTAATGGGCGGCTGGTCGGCGGAGCGCGACGTTTCGCTCAGAAGCGGCGCGGCCGTGCTGGCGGCTTTGCAAGCGCAACAGGTGAATGCGCACGGTATTGATGCTGACCGTCAGGTTCTCAATGTGCTGGTGGCCGGCAAGTTTGACCGGGTTTTTATCGTCCTGCACGGACGTGGCGGTGAAGATGGCGTGATTCAGGGTGCGTTGGAGATTCTTGGTCTGCCGTATACCGGTAGCGGTGTGATGGCGTCGGCGCTGGGCATGGACAAGCTACGCACCAAACAGCTTTGGCTGGGAATAGGGTTGCCGACCCCGCCTTACCGGGTGGCTACCCGTTTGGATGACCTGAGCGCTGCCGCGCGCGATCTGGGGTTACCGCTGGCGGTGAAACCTTCCCGTGAAGGTTCCAGCATCGGGATCAGTCGGGTTGACAAGCTCGATCAATTGTCAACCGCCTGGGAGAGTGCCGCCGCTTGCAATTCGCCGGTCTTGGTCGAACCCTGGGTACAGGGAGAGGAATATACCGGTGCTGTCCTACAAGACGAGGCTTTGCCACTGATTCGCCTGGAGACCCCGCGCCTGTTCTACGACTACCAAGCCAAGTACCACGCCAACGACACTCGTTATCTCTGTCCGTGTGGCTTACCCCAGGCGCGAGAAGCCGAATTACGCGATTTGGTGCGCCGCGCCTACGCGGCAGTGGGCGGTTACGGTTGGGGGCGGGTGGATGTGCTGGTGGATGCTCAAGAGCGGCCTTGGCTGTTGGAAGTGAATACCGTCCCCGGCATGACCGATCACAGCTTGGTGCCAATGGCGGCCCGCGCCGTGGGTTTGACCTTTGAGCAACTGGTTTGGCGCATTCTCGAAACCAGTTTGTCACGAGCGGATTGAGCGGCTAACACCATGGCATTCCAAAAAAAACGCCGACGGGGCGCAACCTCGCTCAAGCGCGAGCCTGCCGACGGGCTGCAACGGTGGAAAACCGTTTGGGGTCCGCCGCTACGCTGGCTGGGTGTGCTGCTCGTGGTGGCGGCGGTGGGCTATGGTGTGCAGATTGGCAGCGAGCGATTGCGCGAACCCGGCGCGTTTCCGCTGCGCTATATCCAGACTGAGGGTGAATGGCGCAACTTGGTCAAAGCGGATGTTCATGCGGTTGCCGAGGCTTATATCGGGCAGAATTTTTTTGTGGCTAATCTGGATGAATTGAATACGGCGTTGGCTACCAATCCCTGGATCGAAACCGTGGCGGTGCGGCGCTGGTGGCCGGATACCGTGGAAATCAGCCTGCGCGAACGCACGGCCTTCGGCTATTGGGGCGAGCGGGAGATGGTCGATGTTAACGGTGTTCGATTCCAGCCGACCATCGTGCGCCAAGCCGGCCCTTGGCCAAGGCTGGTTGGCCCCGATGGCCACGAGAAGGCTTTGATCGAAGCCTATCGACAAACCCGTGCTCTGCTCGACCCGCTTGGCTTAAAGCTCATACGGTTAGTGCAGGATGAGCGCCGAGCCTGGTGGTTGACGTTTGAGAACGGCCTGGATGTCCGTCTGGGACGCGAGCAATTTGCTCAGCGGTTACAGCGACTGGCGCAAATTTATCCGCGGTTGCTGGCTCCTCAGATCGACCGGATCGCAGTGGTGGATTTGCGTTATCTCAATGGGTTTGCCGTCCGCTGGAAAGCGGAACGACCAGCCCCGCTAGCTGGTTAGACGGTGATGGGGAATGGAGCGGTGATGCCCAAAAAAGAAGA
Organism: Candidatus Competibacter denitrificans Run_A_D11; assembly: GCF_001051235.1. GTDB lineage: Bacteria > Pseudomonadota > Gammaproteobacteria > Competibacterales > Competibacteraceae > Competibacter_A > Competibacter_A denitrificans. Next base: position 168,491 of record NZ_CBTJ020000020.1, read on the forward strand.
GAAAAATTTGATTGTCGGACTTGATATCGGCACGTCGAAAGTGGTGGCTATCGTCGGTGAGGTGAGTCCTGACGGCCAGATCGAGGTGGTCGGGATCGGTTCGCATCCGTCGCGGGGGCTGAAGAAAGGTGTGGTGGTCAATATCGAATCCACCGTCCAGTCGATCCAGCGCGCGGTTGAGGCAGCCGAACAGATGGCCGGCTGCCGAATCCATTCAGTGTATACCGGTATTTCCGGTAGCCATATTCGCGGGCTTAATTCTCACGGGGTCACTGCGATCAAGAACCAGGAAGTGACCTCGGAAGACGTTGACCGGGTGATGGAGGCGGCGCGGGTGATCGCGATTCCGGCCGACCAGAAAATTCTCCACATCCTACCCCAGGAATTTATCGTCGATAATCAGGAAGGGATTCAAGACCCAGTTGGGATGGCCGGTGTGCGGCTGGAAGCGCGAGTCCATGTTGTCACCGGTGCGGTTAGCGCGGCCCAGAACATCGTCAAATGTGTGCAGCGCTGTGGACTTGAAGTTGACGATATCATTTTGCAGCAACTGGCCTCCAGTCGAGCCGTGCTCACTCAGGATGAAAAAGATCTGGGGGTCTGCCTGATGGATATCGGCGGTGGGACAACCGATCTGGCGATTTTCACGCACGGTGCGATCAACCACACCGCAGTCATCCCTATCGCCGGTGATCAAGTGACCAACGATATCGCGGTCGCTTTCCGCACGCCGACTCAATCGGCCGAAGAGATCAAGATCAAGCACGCCTGCTGTGTCAAGCAGTTGGCCCGGCAGGACGAACGGATCGACGTGACCAGCGTCGGCGACCGGGCGGCCCGCACGCTCACCCGTCATGCGTTGGCCGAAGTGGTCGAGCCACGTTACGAAGAGTTGTTCGAGTTCGCGCAGGTGGAACTCCAGCGTAGCGGTTTTGAGAGTTTGATTGCCGCTGGGGTGGTGCTGACGGGTGGCAGTTCCAAGATGGATGGGGTCGTGGAACTGGCTGAGGAGATTTTGCATGTTCCCGTGCGCTTGGGCTATCCCCACGAAGTGGCGGGCTTGCCGGATGTGGTGCGCAATCCGGTTTATGCGACTGCGGTCGGTCTGTTGCTGTTTGGCAATGAGAACCGGCCGATCAGGCCAAGCCCGATATCGCGGGTCGGCCGCAGAGGATTATGGGCGCGTATGAAAAATTGGTTCCAGGGTAATTTTTAGCATGATCAGCGAAGCTTGGGTCGATGATAGTCAGATCCGTAAACCTATGAGTGAGGAGAGTGCCGTTATGTTCGAATTGATGGATGCCAAGACGGAAAATGCGGTGATCAAGGTCATCGGGGTCGGTGGGGGTGGGAGCAACGCCGTCCAACACATGATCAGCGCTAGCGTTGAAGGCGTGGATTTCATCTGTGCCAACACCGATGCCCAAGCCCTGAAAGCCTGCACGGTGCCGGTCACCCTGCAAATGGGTACCAACATCACCAAGGGCTTGGGCGCCGGCGCTAATCCAGATGTTGGCCGGCAAGCGGCCCAAGAGGATTGCGAGCGGATCAAGGAAGTCCTGCAAGGCGCTGACATGGTGTTCATCACGGCCGGTATGGGCGGCGGCACCGGCACGGGCGCGACGCCGGTAGTGGCACAACTGGCGCGCGACTTGGGAATCCTGACGGTCGCGGTCGTCACCAAGCCCTTCCCCTTCGAAGGCAAGAAGCGGATGGAAGTCGCGATGCGCGGTATCCGTGAGCTGAGCGAAACGGTGGATTCGCTGATCACGATTCCGAATGAAAAGTTGCTCACCGTACTGGGTAAGAGTGCCAGCCTGTTGGATGCCTTCAGGGCCGCCAACGATGTGTTGCTGGGCGCGGTTCAGGGCATCGCCGAACTGATCACCCGTCCTGGCCTGATCAACGTCGATTTCGCCGATGTCCGTACAGTCATGGCCGAAATGGGGATGGCGATGATGGGGACGGGCCGCGCAGTCGGCGATGGCCGGGCGCGTGAGGCGGCGGAAGCGGCGATTGCCAGCCCGCTGTTAGAGAACGTCAACTTGGCGGGCGCCAAGGGGTTGTTGGTGAACATCACCTCCGGCATGGATTTAACCATCGGTGAATTCGAAGAGGTGGGCAGCACCATCAAGGAATTGGCTGCCGATGACGCCACCGTGGTGGTCGGTACCGCTATTGATCCGGAAATGCATAATGAAATCCGGGTGACCATCGTGGCCACCGGCATCGGCCAGGGTGTGCCGGCCAAACAGGGCAGTGCCAAGGAAAAGGAAGCGGCGATCCCGCCGTTCAAATTGGTTCAGCGCCAACATGATAGTGAAGCGCATTTACGCCATGATCGGCCTAGCGTCCGCCAAAAGCCAGTTGGCGACATGGCGAGCGAACGGGAGCGGGCCGATGAGTTGGAGTATCTTGATATTCCAGCCTTTTTGCGCCGTCAAGCCGATTAAGTTGCAAGGCGTTTTATCTTAGCCGGGGAGGGCTGCCAGTGGAGGGCGCCTCTCGTTTGTAATGACCCTTTAGAGCAGGGATTTCGCAAACAAACAACAAATTGAGTTGTTAAAGAGAAACATAAGTTGCGAAATAGCCACTAAATGTGGTAGTTTGCGCGTCACCTGATGAAGGCATATTGGCAGCCACCCAGCAACACCCTGGCCGGTTTTGCCAAGAGCGTGTAGCGCTCCAGGATGCCCTGCTCCAAATTCAATCGACGTGTTGGGGGACCTAACATGATTAGGCAGCGAACCTTGAAAAATGCCATCCGGGCAACCGGTGTTGGCCTACACACCGGCGACAAGGTGTATTTGACATTGCGGCCGGCGGCGCCTGATAACGGGATCGTGTTCCGGCGCGTGGATCTGCCTGAGCCGGTGGAGATCAAGGCGTGTCCGCAAAACGTTGGGGAAACGCAGCTATCGACCTCGTTGGTCAAGGGAAAGGCCCGGATTTCCACGGTCGAGCATCTGTTGTCGGCATTTGCCGGTTTGGGCATCGATAATGCCTATGTCGATGTGAGCGCGGCCGAAGTGCCCATCATGGACGGTAGCGCCGGCCCCTTCGTTTTTCTGATCCAATCGGCCGGGATTCAAGAACAAAATGCCTCCAAGCGCTTTATCCGTATCAAGCGACCGGTGATGGTCGAAGACGGTGATAAATGGGCGCGTTTCGATACCTTCGATGGCTTCAAGGTTGACTTTACCATTGCATTCGATCACCCCCTTTTCAAAGGGCGTGATCAGCGCGCGGCGGTCAATTTTTCCACCACATCCTTCGTCAAGGAAGTCAGCCGCGCGCGCACCTTCGGCTTTATGCGTGATCTCGAATATCTGCGCGAGCGCCGGTTAGCTTTGGGCGGTACGCTCGATAACGCCGTTGTCGTTGACGATTACCGAATCCTCAATGAAGACGGTTTGCGTTACGAAGACGAATTCGTCAAACACAAGATTCTGGATGCAATCGGTGATCTTTATCTCCTGGGGTGCAGCCTCATCGGCTCTTTTACCGGCTATAAATCGGGCCATGCCCTGAACAATCGGCTACTGCGAGCGCTGCTGGCGGATCAGGCGGCCTGGGAAGAAGTGACTTTCACCGACGAGCGGCAAGTGCCGATCTCCTATCTGCAACCGGCCCAAGCAACCCGCTGAGCAGAGTAGGGCCTGCGATTCCCTCCATCTTGCAGTTTTCTGCGGCGGCTTTCCGGATCAACCTGGAAGGTCGCCGTCGTTTTTTGTGACTTGTGCGATGATGACTGGTTTCAGGCAAAAATCCGCTCGCTTAGGTTATCATTTCAGTTCATTTGATTTCAGCGATGCAGCGAAGGGCTTCCGTTAGATGAACATTTTCAAAAACATTTTTGGTAGCCGCAACGACCGCGTACTCCGCCCGATGCGCAAGATTGTTGAACGGATCAATGCGCAAGAGCCGGCTACCTCGGCGCTGAGTGATGCCGAGTTGCGCGCCAAGACGGAAGAGTTCAAGGGCCGACTGGCGCGCGGTGAAACCCTCAATGCGCTGTTGCCCGAAGCCTTTGCCGTTGTCCGAGAAGCCAGCAAACGCACCTTGGAAATGCGCCATTTCGATGTGCAACTGATCGGCGGCATGGTGTTGCACGAGGGAAAAATCGCCGAGATGCGTACCGGCGAAGGCAAAACCTTAGTGGCCACGTTGCCGGTTTATCTCAATGCGTTGACCGGTAAGGGCGTCCATGTGGTCACCGTTAACGACTATCTGGCGCGGCGCGATTCCGAGTGGATGGGACAAATCTATCAATTTCTCGGCATGAGCGTTGGCGTAGTGATCGCCGGCATGAGTCCTGAGGAGAAGCGGGCCGCTTATGATGCCGATATCACCTACGGAACCAACAACGAATATGGCTTTGACTATCTGCGCGACAACATGGCGTTTGGTTTGGAGCAAAAAGTCCAACGCCCGTTGCATTATGCGCTGGTGGATGAGGTCGATTCGATCCTGATCGACGAGGCCCGTACCCCGCTGATCATTTCTGGACCCGCCGAGGAAAGCTCCGAGCTGTACCGTCGGGTCAACGAGATCATTCCTCGGTTAACCCGGCAAAAGGAAGAGGAGGGGCCGGGCGATTATTGGGTCGATGAAAAGACCAAGCAGGTGTATCTGACCGAAGATGGTCACCAGCAGGTCGAGGATCTGCTGGTCGAAATGGGGCTGCTACACGGTACCGAGAGCTTGTACGATGCCGCCAACCTTGGCGTATTCCATCACTTAAATGCGTGCCTACGTGCTCATGCCTTGTTTCATAAGGATGTGGAATACATCGTGCGCGGCGGCGAGGTGATCATCGTTGATGAGTTCACCGGTCGCACGATGCCCGGACGACGCTGGTCTGATGGGTTGCACCAGGCTATCGAGGCCAAGGAGGGCGTGTCCATCCAGGCTGAGAATCAGACGCTGGCTTCGATCACCTTCCAGAACTATTTCCGTCTGTATAAAAAATTGGCCGGTATGACCGGCACCGCCGACACCGAAGCCTTCGAGTTCCAGCAGATTTATGGCCTGGAAGTCGTGGTTGTGCCGACCCATTTGCCGATGATCCGCAAGGATCTGGGCGATCTGGTGTTTCTCACCCAGAAGGAAAAATTTGAGGCGGTGCTGGCTGATATTCGTGACTGCCGCCAGCGCGGCCAGCCGGCATTGGTTGGTACCACCTCCATCGAGGTTTCGGAACTGATCGCCGGCTTGCTGGACAAGGAAAAGATCCCGCATCAGGTATTGAACGCGAAGCAACACGAACGTGAAGCGGAAATCATCGTCCAGGCCGGCCGACCGGGCACCGTGACCATTGCGACCAATATGGCCGGGCGCGGTACTGATATCGTCCTGGGCGGTAACTTGCAAGCGGAATTGAAGGCTTTGCCTGAGGATGCTGACGAATCGGCGCATGAAACGGTTCGGCGCGATTGGCAGATCCGCCATGAACAGGTCGTCGCTGCCGGTGGCTTGCATGTGATTGGCACCGAGCGCCATGAGTCACGCCGGATCGATAATCAGTTGCGTGGCCGTTCCGGCCGACAGGGCGATCCCGGGTCTAGCCGCTTCTATTTGGCGTTGGAGGATAATCTGTTGCGTATTTTCGCCTCCGACCGGGTGGCGGGACTCATGCAGAAGCTGGGGATGGAACAGGGTGAAGCTATTGAGCATCCCTGGGTAACCAAGGCCATTGAGAACGCCCAACGCAAGGTCGAAGCGCATAACTTCGATATCCGCAAGAACCTGCTGGAATTCGATGATGTCGCCAATGATCAGCGCAAGGTGATGTACGCCTGGCGCAACGAACTGATGGAGTCTGAGGATGTGTCGGCAGCTCTCAAGGACATGCGGGCTGAGGTTCTCAAACAAGTCATTGATGCCTGGATTCCGCCGCAGAGCCTGGAGGAGCAATGGAATGTGGCGGGATTGGAGGAAGCGCTCGAAAAGGAATTTGGGCTTGCTTTGCCGATCCGCACCTGGCTGGAGGCGGATTCTGACCTTCATGAGGAACCCCTCCGTGAGCGGATTAGCGCAGAGATGGAGCAAACCTATGCGCACAAGGAAGCGGAAGTCGGTTCCCCTTTGATGCGGCAGTTTGAAAAAGCGATTCTGCTGCAAGTCCTGGATTCCCATTGGCGCGAGCATCTGGCGGCGATGGATTATCTGCGGCAGGGCATTCATCTGCGGGGTTATGCCCAGAAGAATCCGAAACAGGAGTACAAGCGCGAAGCGTTCGAGATGTTCCAGGCCCTGGTACAGCGTATCCACCAGGAGGCTGTCAGTTTTCTGGTGCGTGCCCAATTACAAGCCGAGCCGGTTGTACCCGCGCCGCGCCGTCCAGAACCGGCCAGCATTCATTTTGAACATGCCGAGGCATCAGCGCTCGCTGAACCCGTGCTGCAAGGTGAGGATGGTTTCAGTGTAGACCCCGCTCAGCAGGCCGAAGCGCATATCCCCTTTGTGCGTGAAGGTCGCAAAATCGGCCGTAACGAGCCTTGCCCATGCGGTTCGGGTAAGAAATACAAGCAATGCCACGGTGCTTTGGGCTAAGGAGAGCGAAGGCCATGGAACCGTTGGTGGTAGCCGGTATCCGGTTAGGCACGGCTCGTGCAGGAATTAAATACCCTGATCGCCGCGATCTGGTGGTCATTGAGGTGGCGGTGGGCAGCCAAGCGGCCGCTGTTTTCACCCAGAATGCCTTCTGCGCCGCACCGGTCGTGGTGGCTCGGACCCACCTGGCTGCCACGCCACCACGCTATCTGGTTATCAATACCGGGAATGCCAATGCCGGTACCGGGCGGCAGGGTTTGGTCGATGCTCAAGCCACCTGTCGAAGTCTGGCGGAGCAGGCCGGTTGCCGTCTCGAAGAGGTGCTGCCGTTTTCGACGGGGGTGATTGGGGAGCCGTTACCGCTGGGTCGGCTGACAGCGGGCTTACCGGCGGCGCTCGCGGCATTGCGGCCCGATGGCTGGCAGGAGGCCGCCAACGGCATTATGACCACTGATACTCGCCCCAAGGCGGCCTCGCGTCGTGCCATCATCCGTGGGCGAGAGATCACCGTAACCGGGATCGCCAAGGGTGCCGGCATGATTCGGCCGGACATGGCCACCATGTTGGCTTTCGTAGCAACCGATATCGGCGCGAATAGTGGGATTTTACAGCAGGTTTTAGCCACTGCGGTGGCTGGCTCATTCAACGCGATCACGGTCGATGGTGATACCTCGACCAACGATTCCTGCATCTTATTGGCGACCGGACAATCTGGGGTGACCGTGCCGGCCGAAGGGCCTGAATATCAACAGTTTACTGAGCTAGTAGCCGAGGTCTGCACCGAACTGGCCCAAGCGATCATCCGCGATGGTGAGGGGGCCACCAAATTCATCACCGTGCGGGTCGAGGGCGGACGGGATAGCGCCGAGTGTCGTCAGGTGGCGTACACCATCGCCCATTCGCCACTGATCAAAACCGCATTTTTCGCCTCCGATCCTAATTGGGGCCGGATATTGGCGGCCGTGGGTCGTGCGGGTTTGACGAGTTTGGATCTGGAACGAGTAGCGATCTATCTTGATGAGGTTTGCATTGTCCAGACGGGTGGGCGCGCGCCCGGCTATACCGAAGCACAGGGGCAACAGGTCATGCAGCGGGCCGATATCACGATCAGAGTAGACCTCGGTCGCGGTGAAGCTTCTGCACGCATCTGGACCACCGATTTATCGACTGATTACGTTCGGATTAACGCCGACTACCGGACATGAGCGAAACAACCGGCGCAGCGCCCATAGTCCATGTCGCGGTCGGTGTGCTGGTTGATCCCCGCACCGGAGCGGTGCTGGTTGCGCGCCGGCCCGAACATGCGCATCAGGGTGGATGCTGGGAGTTTCCTGGAGGGAAGGTGGAAACTGGAGAAACCGTCATCGCCGCCCTTCAGCGCGAGTTGCGGGAAGAACTCGGCATTGAACTCGATAACGCCGAACCGTTCCTGCAAGTTTCCCACGCCTATCCTGAGAAAACCGTCCTACTCAATGTGTGGCGAGTTGATGCCTATCGGGGAGAGCCACACGGCCGAGAAGGGCAACCGCTGGCTTGGCTGGAGCCGAAGGATATGCTTGAGTCAAGCTTTCCTGCTGCTGACGCACCGATCATTGAACAGTTGCGTGCCATGCGGAATTAGATAGCACAGCAGGCCAGTTCGAAGGGGATATCCGCCACGCTGCGCACCGCCCGTGAATTAGGGTCTGGTTGATCCAGAAAATGAATGGTGAAGCGGTGTCTACCGGCGCTGATTTCAGGGAAACAGCTACGGCCGACTAGTACTGACACGCGGATCAATTGATGGGGAGCACCGCTATCAAGGCCACGTTGAAAGAAACCATGGATAGCGATTTCTGGGCGCGGTTCTGCGCTTTCCCGGATCAGTTGCAGGATAAGCGTGACCGCGTCTTGCATGGGTCCGAAGGGGGTCAGCCATCCACGCAGGTGCTCGGCCCGCACACAGTGAGACGATTGTAGCCAATGGTAAAGAGCCGGTACATCAAATTGGCAGGAGCCGCCAGGCACATGACTGCGCTTATGGGCAGCACTTAGGAAGTCAGTCTGTCTCACTGCCTCTTGCAGTTGGTTGTCTGAGCCGTGAATGCGGTTGACGACTTCCTCGATTTTGCCGAGCACGCCATCAAGCGTAGGGCCATCGACACCGGGAGTTTGCCGAAGGCGGCTTAAGGTAGAGGCGTGCCGGTCCAGTTCTTTGAGTAAATCGCCCTTGAATTCGTTGCGGCCCGTCAAGGCGAGGATGTCGAACAAGCCTTGCAGGGCCATGCGGCTGTCCCAAGCCGAATTGCCCCGCATCGCATGGTTCACCTGTTGAAACAAAAATTCCAGGCGTAACAAAGCACGCACCCGTTCGTTGAGCGGTTGTTCGTAATAAACGGTTTGGAGCACGGAGTCCCTCGCAAGCAAGGCCGTCGCCGGTGAGCCGACCTGTGGAGCGTCGGCGTAGCCGGCTATCGCGCACGGTGGTTAAGGTCCGATAGCAACAAGTGTGCGAACGGACAGGTCAGGATGCTTTGATCGAGGCCAGAGCGAGATAGCGCTCGTGCAGTGCGGCCACTTGTTGGTGCAATCGGCTGAAGTCAGCTCCATTTTCCAGGATATCGTCCGCACATGCCAGCCGCTCTTGGCGCTGAGTTTGAGCAGCAAGAATGCGGTGAGCTTGTGTTTCAGTGATCCCATCACGAGCGAGAACCCGGCGAATCTGTTCAGCTTCAGAGACATCGACGACCAGAATGCGATCCACCAAGTCGATCATCCCGGTTTCGATCAGTAAGGGGATAACGGCCACGCAATAAGGTGCGGTTATGTTGGCAATTCGGGCTTGCAGGAGGGTGCGGATGCGCGGATGCAGGATCGCTTCAAGGCGGCGGCGACCCGATGGGTCAGCAAAGACCCGCTCGCGTAACTGGTCGCGTCTTAGCTGGCCTCGTTCATCAAGACAATCCGGCCCAAAGGCCGTGACAATTTCCAGCAAGGCGGGTTGACCAGGTTCGACCAATTCGCGGGCGAGTTGGTCAGTGTCGATGACGGGTACACCATGTTGCGCAAATCGATTGCTGACTTCGGTTTTGCCGCTGCCAATTCCTCCGGTTAAGCCGATCACCAACACGTTCAAAAGCCCAACCACTGCAAATAGACGCTATTGATCTTGTCGCCCCACAACAGCGTGATCCAGCCAGCGGCCGCTAGAAAAGGTCCAAAGGGCATTGGGGCTTGCCGATCTCGACCCCGTAACAAGATAAGCACTATACCGAAAACCGCGCCTACCAGGGATGACAAGATGACAATAGTTACCAGGTGTTGCCAGCCGGACCAGGCGCCAAGGGCTGCAAGCAGCTTAAAGTCGCCATAGCCCATCCCTTCTTTACCGGTCAGCAAGCGAAAAGCTTGATAGACGGACCACAAAGATAGATAGCCGGCCATGGCGCCGATCACTGCGCTGCGCAGATCCGTGAACAGAGGAAACAGGGCAACCGCGAGTCCGAACCACAGCAAGGGTAGGACCAGATCGTCAGGAAGCAACTGGCATCTGAAATCAATGGCGCTCGCTGCTAACAAAACCCAGGTGAAAAGCAATGCTGCCGCCGCTGGCCAGCCAAATCCAAATTTCCAGGCAACCAGTCCAGCCAAGCAGGCACTCAGGGCTTCCACCAGTGGATACTGAATACCGATGGCAGCGCGGCAATGGGCGCAGCGGCCTCGTTGCCACAGATAGCTTAACAGTGGGATATTTTCGATGGCGGTAATCAGATGGCCGCACTGGGGACATTGAGAGCGGGGCCCCCATAAGGTGAGGGCCGGCTGTTCAGTATCTGTAATGGGCTGTCCGAGCAATTCCACGCACTGTGACCGCCATTCTCGTTCGATCATCAACGGTAGACGGTAGATCACGACATTGAGAAAACTGCCAACTATCAAGCCTAGCAGGACAACCAAAACGATGAACAAGGCTGGGGAGCTTGCCAGCAATTCAGTGATGGCCATGGGAGCAACGGCCGTTAAACTGCGGCGGCCAGCTTGAAAATCGGCAAGTACATGGCGATTACCAAGGTTCCCACCACACCCGCTAGAAACGCCATCAGCAATGGCTCAATCATTGTGGTCAAAGTATCTACTTTTTGGTCGACCTCCGCCTCATACCAGTCCGCGACCTTGGCAAGCATGTCCCCCAAGGAACCGGCTTCCTCACCAATCGCCACCATCTGAATCACCATATCTGGAAACAGGCTACTTTGGCGCATGGCAAAATTCAGCTGTTGACCGATAGAAACAGACTCGCGCATTTCCAAAACTGCTTTTTCGTAAACGAAATTGCCAGTCGCACCAGCGACGCTCGTCATGGCGTCTACCAGGGGGACACCACCGCTAAACAGCGTCGATAGGGTGCGGGCGAAGCGAGCATTGGCTGAAGTCGCCACCAAGTCGCCGATCAAAGGCAGTTGCAAGACCATTCGGTCTAACCATTGGGCGAAAGCCCGTGAACGCTTACGGGCTTGAATAAAGGCGACGATAGCAATGACGGGTGTACCCAGTATTAGGTACCAATACTTCTGGAATACTTGTGACACTTCAATAACAAAACGGGTTAAAGCTGGTAACTCAGCACCAAAACCCTTGAACATATCTTCAAAGGTGGGAATCACGAAAATCAACAAGATAGCTGTGACCACAAAGGCGAATACCAATACTATAGCGGGATAGGTGAGAGCTTTTTTGACCTTGGCTTTCAACGCCTCCGATTTTTCCAGATAGGTGGCGATTTTATCGAGGAGCACTTCAAGTACACCGGCTTCCTCACCGGCATGTACCAGGCTGCAATACAGATCGTTGAAGTACAAATGGTGCCGGCCCATCGCCTGTGAGAGTGAGGTCCCACTCTCCACGTCGGATTTGATGGCGAGAATCAGCTCCTTAACCTTGGTTTTTTTGTTGCTGTTCCCAACCATATCTAGCGCTTGCACGACGGCAATGCCAGAGGCTAGCATCGTGCATAACTGACGGGTGAACAGCATGATATCTTTGGGTTTAACGCTATCACCGGCAGTGAAGAGAGGTTTGGGTTTTTTTCGTACCCGTAGCGGTAAGATGCCCTGCCGTCGCAACTCTGCTTTGATCAGACCAGGGTTGGCACCCCGCAGTTCTCCTTTGACCCGGACGCCCCGTTTGTCGGTTCCTTCCCACTTGAATGTGGGTTCCTCTTCTTTCTTCTTGGCTTTCGCCAGAGTCGGTTGCTTGGCCACAGTGGTTAATCCGTCGTTACTCGGTTGATCTCTTCGAGGCTGGTGAGGCCCATTCGGATTTTGTTCAGACCCGATCGGCGCAAATCGTTGATACCTTCCTCGCGGGCCTTATCAGCGATGTGCAAGGCGTTGCCACCCTCCATAATGATTCGGCCGATGTCCTCGGAAATGGGCATCACCTCATAAACTCCGACCCGGCCCTTGTAACCGTGATTGCACTGATCGCAACCCGCCGCCTTGAAAACTTCTAAATCTTTCAATTCGTGTTCACGAAAGCCCTGGTTAATCAGTTCGTCTGGGGGAATCTTGACCAGTTCCTTACAGTGCTGGCAAAGGCGGCGTGCCAGACGCTGGGCGATGATGAGGGTCACGCTAGAGGCGATGTTGTAAGGGGCCACGCCCATGTTCATCAGGCGGCTGAGTGTTTGCGGGGCACTATTGGTATGGAGTGTGGAAAGCACCATATGGCCAGTCTGGGCCGCTTTGATAGCAATTTCGGCAGTCTCCAAATCACGGATTTCGCCAACCATGATGATGTCGGGATCTTGCCGAAGAAAAGAGCGTAATGCATTCGCAAACGTCATGCCGACCTTGGTGTTGACGTTCACCTGGTTGATGCCGGCGAGATTAATTTCCACCGGATCCTCGGCGGTGGAGATATTGACCGAAGGCGTATTGAGGATATTGAGGCCCGTGTAGAGTGACACGGTTTTACCGCTGCCGGTGGGGCCGGTCACCAGTACCATGCCCTGCGGTTTGTGGATTGCCTTGAGAAATAATTCTTTTTGATGATCCTCGTAGCCCAGCGCCTCAATACCCATTTGCGCGCTGGAAGGATCAAGCAGACGCATCACCACTTTCTCGCCCCACAGCGTCGGTAATGTATTGACGCGAAAGTCAATGGCGCGCTGCTTAGTCAGATAAAGCTTGATGCGGCCGTCCTGCGGCACGCGGCGTTCCGCGATATCCATTTGACCCATGATCTTAAGGCGAGCCGCCAAGCGTGGCGCCATGGAGACGGGGGGTTTATAGACTTCGTCCAAGATACCATCCTGGCGAAAACGGACTCGATAGGTCTTTTCGTAAGGCTCGAAGTGGATATCGGAGGCACCGCGATTGATAGCTTGCAGGATGACTTGGTTGATGAAACGAACCACCGGAGCATCATCGGCATCCGATTGTGTTAGGGTCTCAACTTTGCCGGTTGGGTCGCTATCAGTGCTAAAGTCGAGATCACCGATCTCGCCATCGGTCATGCTGCTGACCGGTGCATCAATGGCGCTATCAAGAGCCTTGGCGATCTGCGCTTGGCTGACGATGATCGGTTCGATGTCGAGGCGGGTTTGGAACTTGATGTCTTCCAGAACCCGCTGGTTGGTCGGGTCGCTCAAGCCCACGAACAGGCGCCTACCTCGCTTATACAACGGTAAGGCAAAATGGCGGCGCAGCAGTTTTTCATCGACGAGACGTACAGTCGTCAAATCGATTTCCAGGGTATCCAGATCGAACAGGGGTAGGTTGAAACTGCGAGCGGCGACGCGGGCGATATCCTTATCACGCGCCAGTTTGTTATCGACCAAATAGGCAACGAAGGGGGTATTATCTTTGCGGGACTGCTCGAAAGCCTTGAGCGCGGCGGCTTCATCAAGCAGGTGATTTTGCACCAGTTGCCTGGCTAAACCGATCAGCTGGATAGTGGGTTGCGAGGTGGCATTGCTGGGATTGGTGGCCATAGTGTGCGCGGTGAGGCTTGCGGCGGGTCGAGGATTCTATAATTCGCCTAGCTTTGACACTTTAGACCATGTGTCGGGTCTTGAAAAGAGTGGCGGATGGTCTGTTCAAGGAAAATATTGTTTTACTATAGTAAAAGTAGAGGTACAAATAGTCGGTGTTATCCTGCGATTCAACCTCTTGGTGAGTCGCGGCGGATCATGCGAGCAGAGGGCATGAGATCACTCATGAAGCGTTTATATCGTGTTGTATCCTCTGTAGCCATGACCCCCGGCCGTGTCGCTGGCGGTTGATTGGGATTTCTACTACTGCGTATTGCGGTAGAGACGGGAAGCGATTAGCGTTACCGGTGCGAACACTATTATCGACCTAATCAATTGTTGGCTTGCGCTTTCGCAGTGGCCAAGAGGGGGTTTTCATGGAACTCGCTTGCCTGGACCTGGAAGGGGTCTTGGTTCCTGAAGTTTGGATTAATGTCGCCGAGCGCACCGGCATCGAAGCCTTACGGCTGACTACTCGGGATATTCCTGATTATGATCGATTGATGCGGCATCGTTTGGCGCTGCTCGATCAACACCACTTGAAGTTAACGGATATCCAGCGAGTGATTGCCGAGATGGGACCATTGGAAGGTGCCAATGAATTCTTGGATTGGTTGCGCGAACACTTTCAACTGGTGATTTTGTCTGATACTTTTTACGAGTTCGCTATGCCATTGATGCGCCAGCTTGGTTGGCCAACGCTCTTTTGTCACCGCTTGGAAGTGGTCGGTAACCGGATCATTAACTATGCTCTGCGCCAAGCCGATTCCAAGCGCCAAGCGGTACGCGCCTTCCACGGCCTCAATTTTAGAGTGATCGCGGCGGGCGATTCCTACAACGATACTGCCATGTTGGCTGAAGCTGAAGCAGGCATTTTGTTTCGGCCGCCGCAAAATGTGATCGACGAGTTCCCGCAATTTCCCGTTGCCCGCACCTTCGAAGAAATGCGTACTGAGTTCCGCAAGGCGAGTATTCGCTCGCTGTAGGTTCACTAGTCTATCGCAAGAGATGCTTAGTAGGGCTGGAAGGCGAGTCTATGGCGCGTGGTGTGCCGGCCGCTAGACGAAAAGTTGACGGTTACGGTAGCAGAACTGCCTTTAGCTAAGCATAATCCTGGCGCGCGAGTTCAAATTTCACCTTTTCCCCATAGCGATAAACTACTCGTATGCAATCGGAGTTTGTTACTGCTCTGCTTGGCTGGGTTACCGCCCATCCTGGTTGGATGGGCGCCGTGATCTTTATCACGGCGGCGGCCGAGTCGCTGACGATTGTCGGTGTCATTATTCCAGGCGCCTTGATTATGTTTAGCCTGGGCGCGTTGATCGGACTGGGCCATGTAGAGTTTTGGTCGGCCTATTGGTGGTCAGCACTTGGAGCGGTGGTGGGGGATGCGATCAGTTTTTGGATCGGTCGGGTATTCCATCAGGGCGTGCGCCGAGTCTGGCCATTCGCCAAACACCCCGAAATGCTCGCGCGTAGCGAAGAATTTTTCCGCAAGCATGGGGGGAAGGGGGTGTTGTTCGGGCGCTTTTTTGGTCCGGTACGCGGCACGATTCCGACCGTGGCCGGGATGATGGACATGACATGGCGCAATTTCATGATCGCCAACGTCGTGTCGGCCATCCTCTGGGCACCCGCTTATCTGATTCCCGGCATGGCCTTCGGCGCCTCCTTGGAGATCGCTTCCCGTGTAGCAGGGCGCTTGGTTGTGCTAATCCTCCTCGTCGCCGTTTTGTTATGGGCCACCACCTGGTTGGTGAGGCGCATGGTGCGGCTCTTTCAAGCCCATGCCCCTGTTTGGGTGCGACATTTCTACCACTGGAGCCAAGGGCGCCGCTTCATCGGGCCGATCAGCGCCTCGTTGCTTGATCCTTCCCGGGGCGAGTTGCGGGGCTTGGCGATCCTGGCGGTGCTGCTGCTGGGCAGTATCGTACTGGTAGGTTTGAGCTTGAGTGCGGCCGGTCAACAGCTACCAAGCGGTTTGGATCAGAGCCTCTATCATTTTTTTCAGGAATTACGCACACCTTGGGCGGATGCCTGGATGGTGTTCACCGCTGGATTAGGGGATTACTGGGTCATCTTACCCCTTAGCGTGGTCGTACTCGGTTGGCTGATCTGGCAGCGTCGCCCGGTGGCGGCGTGGCATTGGCTGGCCGCTCTAGGGTTTGGCATGGCTACCAATCTGCTGTTTAGGTGGCTGTTGCCCAGTTCTAGTGCTACCGAGGTGGCACTCGGCGCACCGGGCTATGCTTTTCCGTCAAGCCACGCCACCTTGAACATGCTGGTCTTCGGCTTTTTGGCGGTTCTCATCGCCCGAGGGGTCTCGCCCGCCCGCCGGTGGCTGGTTTATCTCGCAGCCGCATTTATGGTCGTGCCGGTCGCTTTCGCTCGGTTGTATCTGGGCGTGCATTGGCTGACCGATACATTGGCGGGCTTATCGCTGGGTTTGATTTGGGTGACGGTGCTGGGTCTGGCCTATAACAGCCACGCGACAGCGGTCGCGGTGCCTTGGCGACGTTTGCTGGCGTATAGCCTGATCGTTTTGCTGGCGACCGATGCAATCTATCTGATCGCGCGGTATGACGCAGACTTGCAGCGCTATCAATCCCAGCCGGTTACGCGAGTGATCGCCCGCGAGCGTTGGTGGCAGGATGATTGGCGGCGGTTGCCTCAGCAACGTCTCGATTTTCGTGGCAATCGTCGCCAGGACTTCGTGTTGCAATGGGCAGGTAGCAGTGAGGATCTGGAGAAACGCTTACGGGAAACCGGCTGGGAATCGGCTCCACCGGTGAATTTGCGGGGCCTTTTGTTGTGCCTAAGCCCACAAGTCGAACTGCGGGAGTTACCCGTGTTGCCGCAGATCCACGATGGCAGCGAAGACGATGTGCGCATGGTACGTTACGTACCCGGCGCTAATGCTCGGTGGGTGCTGCGCTTTTGGGATGTAGCAGCCCGGCTGAAAGGGGATAATGTACCGGTTTGGGTGGGTAGCGTCAGCCGACAAAAACTGGAGCCACGGATGCGCTTGTTCACCCTTGCAATCGACGATCCTCAGACCCGGGCGCCGGTTGATTTACTGGCGCCCGCTTGGAAGGAATTGCGGTCACGCACTGTTAAGGGTGCCAATCCAAACGAACAGATCACCTTAATCGCGAATTGAGGCAAGTCGTTCTTAGGGGCGAGCCGTGCCGAAAGGGGATAGCCGATGTTGATGAGAGCCGATACGTCCTGTCTGTTGGTCATCGATTTGCAAGAGCGCCTGATGCCGGCAGTTGAGCGGGCCGATACCGTTGTGGCGAACGCAATTTGGCTGATCCGCATTGCCCAGCGGCTGGGGGTGCCGATTCTAGCCTCAGAGCAATACCCCCAAGGCTTGGGACGGACGGTTGCTGCGATCCGCGAGGTTTTGCCGGAGGATGCGTTCATGGAAAAAACCCATTTTTCCTGCGCCGCCGAGGTCCATTGTATGCGTCGGATTGACCTGCTCAGTCGCCCACAAATGGTCTTACTGGGTACCGAATCGCATGTGTGTGTTCTGCAAACCGCCTTGGATCTGCGGCTGGCCGGCAAGGACGTTTATTTGGTTGCGGATGCCGTCTCCTCACGCTCGTCGGGCGATGTCGAGCTTGCGCTGGCTCGGATGCGTGCTGAGGGCGTGCGGGTGGTTAGCCGGGAGATGGTCGCGTTCGAGTGGTTGCACCGAGCGGGAACCGAGCCATTTCGTGAGATCAGCCGCGAGTTTTTGCGTTGAGAGCCGTCGGCCGGCTCGCTTTATGACTCCTGGTGAAGGTAAATCCCCTATGCGCCATGTTCCTGCCGCTAGCCGGCGCCGCCCCTGTGTCGCTGTTTCTATTGGTAGCGTCAAGGTGGGCGCCGATGCACCGATTGTCGTGCAATCGATGACCAACACCGATACGGCTGATGTGGCGGCTACCACTGCGCAAGTGGCCGAATTGGCCCGCGCCGGATCGGAGCTGGTGCGCGTCACGGTCAATACAGAGGAATCCGCTAGCGCGGTGCCGCTGATTCGCGAGCGATTGGCGGCACAAGGCGTGACGGTACCGCTGATCGGCGATTTCCATTTCAACGGTCATCGGTTGCTGGCGCGCTATCCCGCCTGTGCCGAGGCGCTCGACAAATACCGCATCAATCCCGGCAACGTTGGACGTGGTAAGAAAAAGGACGAGCAATTCGCTACCATCGTTGAGATGGCCTGCCGTCACAACAAACCCGTGCGGATCGGCGTCAACTGGGGAAGTCTCGATCAGGAGTTGGCGGCCCGCCTGATGGATGAGAACGCCCGTCTACAGCAGCCAAGACCGGCCGCCGACGTGATGCACGAAGCCATGATTTTATCGGCCCTGGAGAGCGCACAACGGGCCGAGGAGATCGGGCTTGGTCATGATCACATCATCCTGTCGGTGAAGATGAGCGGCGTGCAGGATCTGATCGCGGTCTATCGCAAATTGGCGGCGCGGTGCGATTACCCACTGCATTTGGGTCTGACCGAAGCCGGGATGGGCAGTAAAGGAATCGTGGCGTCCACAGCCGCGCTGGCAGTCCTGTTGCAAGAAGGGATCGGCGATACCATCCGCATTTCGTTGACCCCAGAACCTGGCGGCAGCCGGACGCAAGAGGTCGTCGTCGCTCAAGAAATTTTACAAGTCATGGGATTACGCGCCTTTACGCCGGCGGTGGTGGCCTGTCCGGGGTGCGGCCGTACCAGCAGCGATTATTTTCAGCGCCTAGCTCAGCAAATTCAGGGCTATTTACGGGAACAGATGCCGGTTTGGCGTGGACGCTATCCGGGGGTGGAAACCTTAACGGTGGCTGTGATGGGTTGTGTGGTCAATGGTCCGGGGGAAAGCAAACAAGCGAACATCGGAATTAGCTTACCGGGTACGGGCGAGATACCCGTAGCGCCAGTCTACGTCGATGGCGAGAAAACAGTGACGCTTAAAGGCGAACGGATTGCGGCCGACTTTCAGCAACTGGTGGCCGATTACGTCGAACGCCGTTACGGGATCGGCGGTTAAGCAAGCAGCGCTGCTTTAAAAACGGCTTCCAAGGGTCAGGAGCAACTGGGGCTGACTATCGATCCGCTGACATCGCATTACAATATTACCTTGGTGATGGCGATGAGCGAACGCGGGCGACTTAGGCGACAACTCCCGCTGTAGATGAAGAACAAGCGGGAGCGGGAAGAAGAGAAAAAAGCATCAGGGACTGGATAGCTGCGTGATGGTGAAGTCTTGGGAGCCTGTGTTCCAGTCCAAAAGAACGGTGTAGGGTTTTCCGTCGACCTGCAGATTTTTGATGGAAATCGATCGACCATTTGGTCCCACGCCGACAATGGCGGACTTTAGGCTGACTTTGTTCGGATCGGTGAGGAAATTGCCAGGGACATCGAAGTGGACGGTAAAGAAGCTAATTGTCTCAGCCTTAGCGTTGCCGCGCGTGTCCACTGCGCGAATCAGCATTGTGTGCTGACCGGGCGTGAGATCCGAGTAGTTGAACGCCATCGAAAAACCGGATTGATCTGAGCCGGGATACGTCGGATAAGCGCTACCCACATCCGTTCTCAAGGAGCCGGAAGGGATATTACTTTTCAGGGTGCCATCTACGAAAAGCTCAATGTGATCAATGCCGTTGATCGATACCGCCCAACCTCTGAGATTTGCGACGCCTGTGTAGGTGCTGTTGATCGTGGGTTGCTCAATGACCAGAATCGTGTCAGCGGGAGCCTGGGCGAGTGCAGTGTGGGTAAAAAATGTCAGGCAGACCGCAAGGATCGCGTTTGTTAAAATAGCTTTCATGCAGCTCTCCATAGTGTGTGGTGTTAAATGAGATTGCGAAAAAGCGACAATCATTATAGTTCGTGCATTGAAACAAATCATTGGCTATTTCGCAGGAAACATCGAACACGGCAGTCATGGAACTGTGACGCCGTGCCGTACGCTGGAGATTTGCCCGCTGCATCGAATCGCGTTAGATTGAGCAGTCGCCGACTGGAACTTGCCGGATCATGTCTAAAATCACCAAGAGTATCTACCGCGTCCTCTTCATCAATCAGGGCAAGCTGTATGAACTGTACGCGCGCGGGATCTATCAAGGCGAGATCTACGGCTTCATCGAAGTCGAGGAGCTGCTTTTCGGTGAGCGTTCCAGCGTACTGGTCAATCCGGCCGAGGAACGATTGCAAAACGAATTTTCCGGCGTCCGACGGACATTCGTGCCGCTGCACTATATCGTGCGGATTGATGAAGTTGAGCGAGAAGGGGTCAGCAAAATTCGCCCGGTAGAAGGTTGCGATAACGTGACACCGTTCCCGCAACCGGTCTTACCGCCAAGCGGCGGGCGCAGTAAGGACTGATCTTACGGCCCCGAACCATCGGCATTTTGGAGGTTACCGTGGAACCCGCAAGCTGGTGGGAAATCCTGTTGGGAGGACTCGCGGCGATCCTAGTCGTGCTATGGTTCCAGCCTGGCGTCAAGGCTGCCATTGAACGGAGTCGCGTCGCCAAGAAAGATTGGCCAGCGGCCCTGATTCCGCTGGCGCTGGTGGTGTTATTTGTGCTCCTGCTCATTAGGATCGTGCGGGTTTGACAAGCCGCGCAAGTCTTTAATACAGCACGTCCACTTCGGTGATTTCGTTACGCCGTAAGGATAACGTCGCAGTGCCGCTAGGTTTGCGGATCGTGATAGTGACCATCCCATCGGCTATCGCTTCTATTTTACCGTTATAGCGTGCGCCATTGGCGGTTTTGACTTTTGCAGTGGCTCCAATGTATCTACCCAATTCACTTGTCGCTATCGGATGAAAGCTTTTTGGGATTATCGCCGGCTCTGCGGTACTGGATGGCGTGCGATCTGTAGGCGTCGATGCGGCTTCGGCTGCCAATTCAGGTGCGGGCTTGGTTGCTAACGCCTTGGCTATTTTCTCATTGTCCCAACGTATCGAGAGATCAGTAACCGGTTTTTCGTTGATTTTCAGCGTCAAGCCCATCAATTTGATCACATCGTCAGGTTTATAGAACTGGAATTCACGGGGATCAATAGGTACGGGCGGTGAGAGATTCAGCGCGACATGACTGCCAACTGCTAGGTAGTTCCGATAGGCCTCAGTCAGCCCTGGCCCCAGATAGATGCCGTTGGCTTGCAGGCGTTCCACCAGCAACCGTGTATGTTCCGCGATATAAGCATCGACCGTCTTGCCGGCTTTCTTGGTGCAATAGTCATTGCGGCGCTGGTTGAAGCCGTCATCGCGCACGATGGCTGCGAACTTGGTGAGCTTGGGGGTTGCGGTGGTCGCTAAATCCAGCATCGAAGGTGCTGCCGAAGGCGTGTTTAAGCCGACTGTCAAGTTAACTGCGGCCCAGTCTCGGGTATCGCCGTCGATTTGCAACTCAATCCCATTACGGGCTGGGTTGAGTCGATAGCCGATATTGATGTTGCTGATCAGATTGCCATAGCCCATTTCCCGCCATTCAGTGCCACCGAACGAGTGGGTTGGACCGCAGCCTAGCGCATCGAGATTGTCAAACGACGAGCGCTGAGTGGCGGCCAACTCGCTTGCGCCGAGCAATCCACCATCCAGCGACACCTCGACTTGTTCCAGCACGAGCGCGAGTGCCGAGGGCAGGCGGCCTGCGCTCAGCTCGCGACGGATATCAAGCAGGGCTAGGAGATTCGGTGCCTGCAAGCGGATAGAGCCGATCCTCACCGAGTCGTTGAGGGCATCGATGATGATTTGTACCCGGTTGACTCCCACGGAGCCGGCAGGCGAAATGCTGATGTCGCGATAGCTAATGTCCGCAAACGGTTTCGCCGCCGCCACGATTTGATCGACCTGCTGTTTGGTGCTGTACCACAAATAAGCCCACAGCGCCCCCACGATGAGAATGAGGGCGATAGGAAGGGCGATCAAGGCGATCTTCAATTTGTGCATGAGACAATTTTCCTGGTTTCAACGAAAAGGCGCAGGTCATAACCACCCCTTTTTAGGTGGAGCGCCAAATTATAAAGTCGGCTACCGGCAACATTTCTGGAGAGCGGACAACTCAATTTGTTAAGCTTGGGCGGCTCACTCTAAAACCGCCGCTGATATCGTGGCCATCGTCGATGCTAACCCGAGATTGACCGCTCATGAATTTCCCGCAAATCGGTTTGCAGGTTCCGGCTTTGTTGGTGCCCCGAACAGGTACCGACCTAACCCAATGGGCGGTGGTTGCCTGCGATCAATACACCTCGCAGCCAGCGTATTGGCAAGCGGTCGAACGTCTGGTCGGCTCGGCTCCTTCCACCCTGCGGTTGATTTTACCGGAAGTTTATCTGGGGGCGGCGGATGAAGCGGAACGGATTTTGGCCATCCAGCAAACCATGCACCGTTATTTGGCGCAGGAGGTGCTGGTGCCGCAACCCCCCGGATTCGTGTTGGTCGAGCGGCAAACCCATCGCGGCCGGTCACGCAAAGGGTTGCTCGCAGCCTTGGATCTGGAATGCTACGACTTCAATCCGGGTGCCAAAACCTTGATCCGACCCACGGAAGACACGATTTTGGAACGTTTGCCACCCCGGGTGCGGGTCCGGGAAAACGCACCGCTGGAGCTGCCTCACGTCATGGTCTTGATTGATGATCCGCAACGCCTGGTCATTGAACCGCTGTTCGCGGAACCACAAGATCGTCTGTATGATTTTCCTTTGATGATGGACGGTGGCCGGGCACGCGGCTGGTTAGCTTACCATCCGTTGTTGATTCAGTGGGTTGTGGAGCAATTGATCCGGCTTGCCGATCCCGAATCCTTTGCGGCCCGTTATGGGGTTGAAGACGAGCCGGTCTTGTTGTACGCAATGGGCGATGGTAACCATTCTTTTGCAACGGCCAAGACTATCTGGGAAAATCTTAAGAGAGCGGCTCCCGATCCGGCGGCTATCATGAACCATCCGGCGCGTCACGCGCTGGTCGAATTGGTTAATCTGCACGATCCCGGTCTGGAATTCGAAGCGATCCATCGGGTGATATTCAATGTTGACCCCACGCATCTGTTGGCGGCGTTGGATGATTCTCTGACCAAAGCGCGCGCGGCATTGACAGTGCGTGAGTTTCCTTCATGGCAGGCCGCCCGGCAGAACGGGCTGGAAGCCCAGCAACCCAATCGACAAGTGATCGGGTTTATGGCTGAGGGGCGTGCTGGTGTGCTAACAGTGGAACGGGCCAAGCACACCTTGCCGGTCGGTACACTACAAGTGTTTCTTGATGCCTATCTGGCAACCCAACCGCAGGCCCGCATTGATTACATCCACGGCGAAGAGGCCCTTCAGGCACTTGGCCAACAGCCGGGCAATATCGGTTTTTATCTGCCCACCTTAGCCAAGGACGACTTTTTCCCGACGGTGATTCGTGATGGTGCGTTGCCGCGCAAGACCTTTTCGATGGGCGGGGCCGACGAAAAACGCTTTTACCTCGAATGTCGCCGAATTACGCCTTGAATTTTCGCTGCCTCTCTTATGGCCAAATCCCCCAATCTCACCTTGGTGCGTAATATCGGTGTCGCCGCACATGTCGATGCCGGTAAAACCACCTTGACTGAACGGATGCTGTACTACGCCGGCGCCTCTCACAAAATCGGTGAGGTCCATGAGGGTGCCGCGCACATGGACTACATGGCCGAAGAGCAGGAGCACGGTATCACCATCACCGCCGCAGTCACCAAGCTGCCTTGGCGCGATCACCTGATCCAATTGATCGATACTCCCGGCCACGTTGATTTCACCATCGAAGTGGAACGGTCGATGCGGGTTTTGGACGGCTGTGTGATCGTTTTGGATGGCGTGCGCGGCGTGGAACCACAGACCGAGACCATCTGGCGACAGCGGACCCGGTTTCACTTGCCGGTCTTGTTTTTCGTCAACAAGCTGGATCGGCCTGGCGCCGATTTTGCCCGTGCGCTGGCCACGGTGCGTGAACGACTGGGCGTCGAACCGGTGGCAGTGACGGTGCCGCTGGGCGATGACGAGGGCGCAGTGGCCCATCTACTCGATAAGACCCGGCTGCATTTTGCTGGGGAGCGCGGTGAGCAAGTCACGGTTTCTCCCTGGGATGAAGTGACATGGCGGCAGATGCGGCCCTGGCGAGAAAGCGTATTGCTGGCAGCGGCGGAGATGGACGATGCCCTGGCCGAACAGGTGCTGGCTGAGCAAGAACCTGACCCTGACGCAGTGTGGGCTGCTTTGCGTCAAGCGACATTGGCCGGGAAGGTGTGCCCGTGCTTCGCTGGTAGTGCGCTGCGTAATCGAGGGGTGCAGCCGCTGCTGGATGGGGTCGTCAACCTGTTACCGTGCCCGACCGAACGGCCGCCCAGTTTGGCGCACCGCTTGGATGGTGGCGAGGAATGGGTGGCGATGACAACCGATGGTCCGCTGGCCGCGCTCGCGTTCAAGGTGCAACTGTGGGAAGGCCGCCGCCACGTCTTTGTTCGGGTCTACCGAGGCACGCTCAAGGTAGGCGATGAAGTGGTCATCCCTGGCCCAGACGGTCGCTTGCGGCAGGAGCGTGTCGCACGGTTATTTGAGGTCGATGCTAATCACAAAACGCGCCTGGATGAGGTGACTGCCGGCCAGATCGCCCTAGTCGCTGGGCTGCGTTGGGCGACGACCGGCGATACCTTGTGTACGCCGACGCATCCTCTGTGGCTAGAGCGTATCGAAACACGCGAGCCGGTGCTGGGGTTAGCCATTGAGCCGCAAGCCGCCGCTGATGAAGAAAAAATGCTTGATGCCCTGGACAAGTTGCAGCAGGAAGATCCGACCCTGCGGGTTGAGGAGAACCCGGAAACCGGCCAGCGCGTGCTGCGGGGCATGGGCGAACTACACCTGCAAATTGCCGAGGAGCGCTTGCAGCGGGAATTCAATGTTCATATCCGGGTTGGAAGCCCTGACGTAGTGCTGCGCGAGACCATCGCACGATCCGCGCAAGCCGACTATCTATACCATCGGCAAATCGAGCAACCGGATGGCAAGAAGCTGGAGATGAAAGCCTGGGCGCGGGTCGAGGTGGCGCCTTTGCCGCGAGGCGCCGGCAAGACGGTAACCGCCGAACCGCTGATGCGGCCGGAGGGGATGGAACTACATGCCGCGCAACAGGATGCAGTGCTGGGTGGTGCTGAAGACACCTTGGCCAGTGGTCCGGTGACCGGGGCGCCGTTACAAGATGTGGCAGTTAGTGTGCTGGGTCTCGAACTGTTCGGGCCGTTATCTGGCCCGCAGGCGTTGCGAGTGGCGGTGGCAGAGGCGGCGCGCAAAGCGTTGTCACAGGCCGGGGGGCTGATCCTGCGGCCAATCATGGCCACTGAAGTGGTGGTGCCGGAAAGTGATGTCGGGGCGGTCATGGGTGATTTGCAGGCCCGCCGAGCAGTGATTCGCGATACCACTACGCTCGGCGAGATGACGATTATCCATTGCGACTGCTCGCTAGATCGTTTGTTGGGCTATATCACCCAGTTGCGCGGCATGACGCATGGCCGTGGTCAGTTCACCATGACGTTTAACCGGTTTGATGTGGCTTAAGCGGGTTGGGAGCTTGATATTGCTCACTGCGAGGCGCTGGCGCCATTACGGCTCTGTAGGGCTGGCCATCCTGCGCCAGGAAGGCCCGCTGCGGTTATGGCGGCGCATTCGTCACAAGCTGTATTCCCCTTATCGGTACGTGATCCGCGCACCCGCTCGTTATCACGTTGCCGAGCGTTGGTTGCCTCTGGATTTTCCGGAAGCCGAGCGGCCGGACGTTTCTGTGGTGATCCCGGTTCACGGCAAACACCTCTACACGTTTACCTGCTTGCGCTCTCTGCGTGACACGAGCGGGGGGCTGCCTTACGAAATCATCGTGGTGGATGATCAATCCAGCGATGAAACACCACAGATGTTAAGCGCCATGCGCGGTGTTCGGACCCTTCGTAACGAGGGGGAAAGGGGCTTCGTGCCCGCCTGCAACTTGGGCGCCAGTCATGCGCGTGGGCGTTATTTGGTTTTTCTTAATAATGACACCATCGTGTTGCCGGGCTGGTTGGATGCGCTGCTTGGGACGTTTAGCCGTTATCCCGATGCCGGTTTGGTGGGCGCCTGTCTTATTTACCCTGATGGCCGGCTACAAGAGGCCGGCGGTATTGTTTGGCGCGATGGTTCGGCCTGGAATTACGGGCGCTTCGATGACCCGGAAAAGCCGCAATACAATTATCTCCGTTCAGTCGATTACTGTTCCGGGGCGTGCATTGGGGTGCCGCGCGCGTTGTTCGCGCAACTGGGCGGTTTCGATACGCAGTTTGCGCCAGCCTATTACGAAGATACCGATTTGGCGATGCGGGTGCGCCAAGCGGGTTATCGAGTGCTGTATCAGCCTGCTCTGCGGGTGATCCATTTTGAGGGAATCTCTGCCGGGACTGACACTGCTGGCAGTGGTCTCAAGCGGTTTCAAATTCCCCATCAGGCGATCTTCGCCGAGCGCTGGCGATCCGCGCTGGCCGGTCATCGTCTCAATGGTATTGAGCCGGATCTTGAAAAAGATCGCAGCAGCACGCGACGGCTACTCGTCATCGATAAATACATACCGGCGCCGGATCGTGATTCGGGATCGTTGCGCCTGTTTCGCTGTCTGGAGCTGATCCAATCCTTCGGCTACCAAGTGACGTTTGCAGCGATCAATCTGGAGTATCGCCCACCGTATGGGCCGGAGCTGCAACAACAGGGTATTGAAGTGCTCTATGCCCCCTTCATTGCGAGTATCGAGCACTACCTCCGCGATTGGGGTCGCTATCACGATGCGGTACTGCTCAGCCGCGCCGATACCGCCGAGCGTTACCTGCCGCTGGTGCGGCGTCATGCACCGCAAGCGTGGGTGATGTTCGATACTGTGGATTTGCATTTTTTGCGCGAACAGCGACTGGCGTCGTTGCACGATTCGACGGGTATCGCCGCCGCTGCCGCTCGCCGCAAGGTGCAGGAACTGGCGTTGATCCGTGCAGCGGATGTCACGTTGGTGGTGAGCGCGGCCGAGCACGAACTGTTGCACGCTGAATTGCCGCAAGCGCCTATTGAGATCGTTTCCAATATCCATGAAACCCGGCGTGGTGGCCCGTCTTTCGCAGAACGGGCGGGTATTGTGTTTATCGGCAGTTTCAACCATCCACCCAATAGCGATGCTGTGCAGTTCTATGCCCGTGACATCCTACCGCGCTTGCGGGTTGCGCTGCCGGGGGTCGTTACATCGATCATCGGAGCGGACCCGCCGGCCGCACTCACTGCGCTGGCGGCGCCCGATTTGGTTTTTGCCGGTTATATCGCTAACTTAGACGAGTGGTTTGACCGTTGTCGGTTATCGGTGGCACCGCTGCGCTACGGTGCCGGCGTCAAGGGTAAGATCAATACCAGCATGGCTTACGGCGTGCCGGTGGTCGCGACGAGCGTCGCCGTTGAGGGGATGCATCTTTGTCCCGGCGCCGATGTTATGGTCGCCGACAGTGCTGAAGAGTTTGTCGCCGCCATCGTTCGGGTTTACCGCGAGCCTGCCTTGTGGGAGCGGTTATCCGAGGGTGGCTACGCCAATATCGAACGCTACTTCTCTCCGCAAACGGTGCGTGCGGCTCTCGGTCGGGCATTGCGGATCGAAGGCGGCTGAACCGTCACCGAATTCAGAAGGGGTCTTCGGTGCGCTGCCATGCTTGCCAGACCGCCCACGCCATGAGCGCGACGGCGCCGACCCGCACTAAGAAGGCAAGTGCGGTATCCTGGTTTAACAAGCCCCACCGGCTCAAAATTTCAGTCCAATCATGAAAGACATCTGGATCCAACCCGCCGACCAATGGTAGTTGGTGAGCGCGGGCATCGGCCATGTAGCGGGCGATGTTGAGCAGATTTTCCGCGACCCACACCAGGCAGGCGTAAAAACCGTAAACCTGTTCCCGGCGATAGCATTCCCAGGCGCAAGCAGCCGGGATCAATAGTTGCATCAGCGTACCGCCATACACCGTCAGGCGGTTGGCAAGCAGGCTAAAAATGGGGTGTCCCGCTTCGTGAAAGGCCAGATTGGCGCTATCAAGAATGGGAACCCAGCCCCACAGTGCGTGACACCCAAGGAGCAGCACGACAGCGACAGCGAGCAGGATCGCTGGAAGTCGATGATTCATTCAGGCTGGCCGCTGTAGCTAACGGTCGGCGAATGCTTCGGCGAGCATCGTTGGCGTAGCAGGTTTTGATCACCCACCGTCTGCTGTAGCCAACGGTCGGCGAATGCTTCGGCGGGCATGGGCCGGTCAAAATAAAATCCCTGGGCCAAATCACAGCCTTGCGCAAGCAGAATTTGCCGCTGCTGTTCGGTTTCCACGCCTTCGGCCACGACGATGAGGCCCATTTGATGGCCTAGAGCGATGATCGTAGCGGCCAGAATTCGGTCGTTAGCGTCATCAGCCAGACCGCGCACGAAGCTACGGTCAATTTTTAACGCCGCTAATGGAAGACGCTTGAGATAGGCGAGATTGGAATAACCGGTGCCGAAATCGTCAACAGCCAGCTTAATTCCTAACTGTTCGATGGCTCGCAACGCGGCCTCCGGCGTTTCCTCAGTACCCAACAGCGTTGATTCGGTCAGTTCCAATTCCAAAGCGTGCCGCGGCAATCCATACGTTTCCAGCAGTTGGTGCAGTTCGCTTGGCAAATGGGGGGAATGAAAGTGACGCGCTGCCATGTTGACCGCCACCGGCGGCGGTACCAGCCCGCTATGGTGCCAGTGGTACAGTTGTTGACAGACCGCTTCCAACATCCACCGGCCCAGCGCCACCACCAGATCGCTGGCTTCGGCGATGGGAATGAATTCAGCCGGTGAAACCAGGCCGCGTTGTGGATGCTGCCAGCGAATCAACGCTTCGGCACCGACCAACGTCTGATCGGTCAATCGGACCTGAGGTTGATAATAGGCGCGCAATTCGCCCATGGCGATGGCTTGGCGAAGCTCGCCTTCCAGCACCAGCCGCTGAAAGGTAGCAGCGTTCATTTGCCGGTCGTAAAACACCCGCACGTTGCGCCCTTCCCGCTTGGCGCGGTGCAGCGCGGTGTCCGCGTTTTTGAGCAGTTCAGTCGCATTGGCTCCGTCATGGGGATACAGGGCGATGCCGATGGAAACCGTCGTCCTCAGGCGATGACCGGCGACGTTGTAGGGTTGCTGAAACGCTTCCAATAGCTTATCGGCGACCCGTAAGGCACCGTTCTGATCGGTGTCCGGTAACAAGAGCGCGAACTCGTCACCGCCCAGTCGGCACGCCGTATCTTCCGCGCGAATGAGGGCCTGGAGGCGAGCAGCGACTTGCGTCAACAAGAGGTCCCCTTCCGAGTGGCCCAGTGAATCGTTGACATCCTTGAAGCGATCCAGATCTAAAAAGAGCAGTGCCAGTTGACGTTGATGGCGAGCTGCCAGCGCCAGGGCCAATTCTACGCGCTGGGTCAGTAACGCCCGATTAGGCAACGCGGTCAGCACATCGTAATAGGCCAGATGTGCAATGCGCTGTTCGACCAGCTTGTGCTCGGTCACATCAAGGACGACGCCGCTGTAGATCAATTCCTCACCGAAATTGGTGGGGCTGGATGCGCCTCTAAACCACAGTGATTCACCGGTGGGTTTGATAAAGCGCCATTCAAAGCTCCAGGGGCTTTGTGTGGTGACGGATTGCTCAATCGAAGCCAGAAGGGCTTTGCGATGTTCCGGGGCGACATGCTTGATAAAGCGGTTAAAAGCACCATTCAAGCGGCGACCGATACCGAACAACTGGCCGGCGCGATGACTGATGTAATAAAACCCAGTTTGGCCGTTCGGGCGAACATAGAATTGATAGACCACACCAGGGATATTCTTGGCGATATTTCGCAGGCGGCGTTCGCTCGCTCGTAGCGCTGACTGTGCCTTTTTTTGGCTGGTGATATCCTGGATCGTCAGGGCCACGCGGCCGGTCGGGTCCTGGGGGTTCAACAGTGCCGCGCAAACGGAAATGTCACGGAAGGAGCCGTTCGCATGGCGTAGACGGGTCTCGACAAACTTGAGACCGTAAGGGGGCAGCCGCTGATAGAGCATCTCTCCAACACGCTGGTATTCGGTATCGTTTTCGTAGAATGACCTCATATTACGACCGAGCAAGACATCACGGCCATAGCCCGAGATTTGGCACACACGCTCGTTGACCGCTTGAAGACGGCGGTTTTGCACGATGGCTAAGCCAACCGGTACTGCACTGAATAGACTTTGTAAGGTGGCTTCGCTGTTCTTGAGTGCCGCTTCGGCTTGTTTGTGCATACTGATATCACGCACGACAGCCAGTACCCGATTCTCGCCACCGATGCGGGAGCTTTTCAAGGCAACTTCAGCCCAAAAAGTTTCGCCATCACGCCGCTGGAATAGCCATTGGAAGACGAGAGTCCCATCGGTAACGGCTTTTCTAATCCTATAGGAGGGAGATTCATCCACGGTCGCCGGTGGGTTCACGGTAATCTTGGCGATGGATTGCCCCAGCAGCTCTTGTTTGCTATAGCCGGTCGATTTCACAGCCGCTTCGTTCATGTCCAGGATACGGCCCTCGCGGGCGTCGTGCAGAAAGATCATTTCGTGGGTAGCGTTGAAAATCTCCCGATAGTTGCGCTCGCTGTTTTGCAACTCTTCATGGCGTTTTTGCAAGACGCTGGTGGCCTGCGCGATTTTGCGCTTAAGTTGCACATTCCATAGCACCATGACACAGAGGATGGCAGCGATCAGGGTGAAAAGGGTCCTGAGAGCGACCCAAGGGACTTTGGAGAATGCTGAGATGCCGGTCCAATTTTCGATAATGGCGATTTTTTCTTGGGCGGATACTTGCTGGAAGCCCTGTTCCAATAAGCCCATCAGGCGCGTATTGCCTTTCTTGACGCCGGCGTATAGCGCATTGACGGCTACGGGGGTCAGCGCTTCGCGAAACTC
Source organism: Candidatus Competibacter denitrificans Run_A_D11 (assembly GCF_001051235.1). Taxonomy (GTDB): domain Bacteria; phylum Pseudomonadota; class Gammaproteobacteria; order Competibacterales; family Competibacteraceae; genus Competibacter_A; species Competibacter_A denitrificans. The sequence continues at coordinate 199,045 of NZ_CBTJ020000020.1, forward strand.
TGAGCCGGCTTCCAGTTTTGCCAGATAAAAGCGCACGACCTGGCTATCGGCGATAAAGGCTTTGATGTCACCGGCCAGGGCGGCTTTCACCAGCTCCTCGGCTCCCGGATACGTTTGTCGTTTGACATTAGCATACTGCTTGATGAGCAGCTCTTCGGCGCTATCGTCTTTCACGACGCCGACCACGAAGCCGGCCAAATCTTCGATGCTGCGGACGCCTTGGATCTCTTGATGGAAAAATAAGCTGGTGGCGATATTGTGATAGGGGTTAGTGAAATCGAATTGTTCTTCCCGCTGTGGTGTCCGAAAAAGGGCACCGACCACATCGGCTCGCCCCTCGCGGACAGCGGCCAGGGCTGTTTCCCACTCCGCCAAGTAAAATTCCACGGCGATGCCAGTTTTTTTGCTCCATAGGGTCCAGAGGTCAATCGTGATTCCGCGTGGGCGGCCTTCGGCATCAAGGAACGCGAAAGGAGGATAAGAACGATCATCCACCACCGTAATTTTGGTTGGTTGCCCAGGGGGGATGGTAGAGCGGTTGTCGGATGATGGGTCTTTGGGCTGGGCGCTATTAAGCCACGCACTACCGGCGAGCAGGGCTAAGCAGGCCAGCACGGGTAAAAGGATCTGGTGGGCTGATCTTGCTGTCTTCAAAAATAGGTTCTTTAGCTAAGCTAGCGGTTAGCCATACTCTAAAGCCAACCGCATTCAAATAAGGGAAGGGTGCCTTCCCACTATTTAATTATAAGCTAAAAAACCCATTAAAAAAGTCAACATAAGGCGTGTCTGCCAAGGGTGGCAAAGGCCCTCAAACCGGCAAATAGTGCCGTACCCGTTGCCCGTCCAGATCGGCCATCCCTCTGGCCGCACAGATCGCAGAGAATGGGAGCGAAAAGCAGGGTCGGCTTATTTGTAGCTCTGGCCGGAACAGGTCTTGGCGACGCTGTTGTAGTTGCCGCACTTGATTTTGGGATCGGCCCAGTCGGCGACGATGTCCTTGCTGCCGGGCAGATAATCCGACCAAGCGTCACCCTCGACTAAGCCCTTGGTTTTCCAGACCACATCGAATTGGCCGTCGGCCTGAATTTCGCCGATGTACACCGGTTTGGTGAGGTGGTGGTTGGGCAGCATCTTGGCGACGCCGCCGGTCAGGTTGGGCGCTTCGATGCCGATCATGGCGTCGATCACCTTGTTCGGGTCGGTGGTCTTGGCTTTCTCGACCGCCTTGACCCACATGTTGAAGCCGATGTAATGCGCTTCCATCGGGTCGTTGGTGACCCGCTTGTCGCTCTTGATGAAGGCGTGCCAGTCCTTGATGAAAGCGTCATTGGCCTTGTCCGGGATGCTCATGAAGTAGTTCCAGGCGGCGAGATGGCCGACCAGCGGCTTGGTGTCGATGCCGGACAGCTCTTCCTCGCCGACCGAGAAGGCCACCACCGGAATGTCCTTGGCGGACACGCCCTGATTGCCCAATTCTTTGTAAAACGGCACGTTGGCGTCGCCATTGATGGTGGAGACCACGGCGGTTTTCTTGCCGGTGGAGCCGAATTTCTTGATGTCGGCGACGATGGATTGCCAGTCGGAATGGCCGAACGGCGTGTAGTTGATCAGGATGTCCTCGGCCTTGACCCCCTTGGCCTTCAAATAAGCTTCCAGGATCTTGTTGGTGGTGCGGGGGTAGACGTAATCGGTGCCGGCCAGCACCCAGCGCTTCACCTCCAGATCCTTCATCAGGTAATCCACCGCCGGAATGGCCTGCTGGTTGGGAGTCGCCCCGGTATAGAACACGCTCTTGGACGACTCCTCGCCCTCGTACTGGACCGGATAGAACAAGACGCCATTCAGCTCCTCGAATACCGGTAGCACCGCTTTGCGGGAAACCGAGGTCCAGCAGCCGAATACCACCGCCACCTTGTCCTTTTGCAACAGCTCGCGGGCCTTCTCGGCGAACAGCGGCCAGTTCGAGGCTGGATCGACCACCACCGCTTCCAACGGCTTGCCGAGCAGGCCGCCCTTTTTATTCTGGGCATCAATCAGCATGAGCACGGTGTCTTTCAAGGTGGTTTCACTGATCGCCATAGTGCCGGATAGCGAGTGCAGCACCCCGATTTTAATGGTATCGGCGGCTTGAGCCAGCGAGGCAGCGAATAGCAGCATCCCAGTCATAAGCCAAGATAAAACTTTGGGTTTGCTTTTAATCATGGGCAACTTTCGTATCGTAATTGGTCGGTTTGCCGAGGCGTGACAGGAATCACGCCAAATGAAAATTTCAATTGTATTAATAAGATAATAGATAGTGCTTGCTAATCCAAGAGATTTAGCGACTGACTCTGGTGCTCAATCGTGCTAGCAATAGCGCAAGATTGAGCGATGGTGAAAATCTACCGATAGGTCGCCGAATCAGCGCAGCGCTGCCCAATAGCATGAGCGGGACTGCTAGCTTTCCTCGCTGTCCTTCTCGCGCACCAAGGCATAATCCGTGCGGCGCACCCCACGAACCAGCAGCTCGGTGTCCTCGCCCGCCACACCCAGGCTTTCCAGCGCCTCGGCGGCCAGCCGCAGACTGGCTTCGACCAGCTCAGGAAAGGCTCTGTTGGCTCCGGCTTGGATTAGGGCGCTACTGGTGGCTAAATCCCGCGCCCGCGCCACAATGATAGTGCGGGGCGCCAAACCGCGGATGAGACGAATGGCACGCAAGACGGTCTCGCGATCATCCAGGGTCATCACCACCAGATCGATTTTCTCAATCTGGGCCGCTATTAATAAATCGGCGTCGGTGATATCGCCGTAATAGACGGGATGGCCCAGGGCGTGGAATTCATCCACCCGCGCTGGGCTTAAGTCGAAGGCGATGTAGGGGACTCCGCTGCCGGCGAGGATGGTGCCCACAACATGGCCCACACGGCCATAACCGGCGACTAAAGCGCGGGTGCGGGTCTCGGTTCCTTCGACTGAAAACTGAAAGACCCCAGCGCCTGGCGTCGCTGCGACGGGGATGCGCACCGTCAGGGCATCACCCAGCTTGACCAGCAAGGGCGTGATCAACATGCTGAAGGAGATGATGCCGACGGACAGCACAAAGGTGTTGTTGTCGATGATGTTCATGGCCTTGGCGGCCCCAAACAGCACGAAGCCGAATTCACCGCCTTGGGAAAGGATGAAGGCAACTCGGGTCGCCGTCTGGCGGGTTGCGCCGAACACGAGACAAAGCCCCAGCAGCACCACGATTTTGATTGCCATGATCGCAATGACTTGGCTCAGAAACAGCCAAGGTGCCGCCGCCAACGCGCCCACATCCACCGACATGCCGACGGCGACGAAGAAAAGGCTCATCAGCAAACCCTTGTGGGGATCAATGGCAGCCTGAATTTGCAGGTGGTAACGCGAAACGGACAGCGCTACCCCCATGAGAAAAGCGCCCAGCGCCATGGACAGCCCGGCTTTTTCCATGGCCCAGGCGGCGGTAAAGACCGCAGCCAAGGCGACCAAAAAAAAGCCTTCGCGGTTGTTCTGGCGTACCAGAAAATCGAGGATACGGGGAATCGCATAATAGCCGGCGGCCACGACCAAGCCGATGGCCGCAATCACGATCAGAATTTGCTGGAAGAGGGCTTTATCACTCGTTATGACGCCGGCATCGCCCAAAAGCGGCGTCACGGCGAGCAGGGGCATGACGGCTAAATCCTGCATCAACAGGATAGCGAAAGTGGTTTGGCCGTGGGGGCTGGCGATTTCGCCGCGTTCTTGCAGGATCTGGATGACGAAAGCGGTGGAAGATAAGGCGAGGGTCAGACCGGCCAAGAGGTTGATGCCCCAATCCGGCTCAGTGAGGTGCATGAAAAGCGTCAGCGCGCCGCCGGACAGCAGGATTTGCAGGGTGCCCAGACCAAACATGGAGCGCCGCAGGGACCAGAGTCGATGTGGATGCATCTCCAGGCCGATGACAAACAGTAGCAACACCACCCCAAGTTCAGTGAAGTGCCGCACTTCTTCCACATTTCGAGTGACGACAAACCCTGAAGTGTGGGGGCCGATCAAGATGCCCGCCACCAGCAGGCCCAGCACCGAACCCAGACCAAAACGGCGAAAAACGGCAACGGCAAAGGCCGTAAACACCAGCAGCACGACGGCGGCTTCAACGAAGGATTCAGGTTCCAAGTCGTTCGCTCCGAGGGGCGATAGAGGTCGGTTGGGCTTATCGGCTGGGTCAGCAGCAACCCTGCCCAGGTTTCTCCGACAGTCGATGCGCCGCTGTGCCAAGCCCTGCTAAGCATAGGCCCCACCGGCAAGGTCGGACTGAAGAGCTGCAACACAGTCGGGTTAAAATGGTCGGCTTAATGGGCCTGTCCGTGTGAATGTCGGTAATGATCAGTCCCGTAAGCATCTCCCTCCGGTTCGAACGGCGCCTGCTCACGATTCACGCTCAACCCAAGATCTTCCATCATCCGATCCAACACCGGATCGTGCAGATAGCGCAACCAGCCTGCCCCCACTTGGAGAGCAACATGGCGACTGCCAAGGTGATAGGCGGTGCGAGCGAGCAACAGCGAATCATCGGTGTGGGCGGTGGAGACCGCTTCCGGTGCGGCGTGGACTTCAATGACCCGCCCAGTGGTCGTCCGTAAGAGATCACCGTGTCGCAGTATCGTGCTGCGTGTTAAAAACAAACCGATGTCCTCGCCACCATCCAGGCGCGTCCTTAGCCGGCTTTTTTGACGTAAAGCAAAGGGTAGGGTCAATGTCGCTTGGGCGGGTACGGTTTCGCTCAGGCGCTCAATGATTTGCAGCTCGACCGGTTTTGCAGGGTCCACGGGCAACCTCAGAGTTAGGATGTAGCGTTAGGACAACGGTAATACGTTCGCCAGTTCACAGATGAGTAGTGCGCCACCCATCCGCTGGAGAACGATATTTTAGAGAGGCCGACCATGCACTCGCTGATAGAGTACCGCTAACGCCTAGCATCACCTTGTTGAAGATCATCGGTGGTGACTGAGCAACAGGTCATGCAACTTATCAGCCAATTCAGCTTTTCGGTAAGGCTTGCTCAGGAAACCGCTGCCGGTGGGGCGGCCCCTAAAGTGAGCGAGATGGGTTTCGGTATAACCTGAAGTGAACAACATGATTAAATCCGGGCGCCGTTGGAGCGCCTTTTGGGCAAGCTCGACCCCACTTTGCCCGCCGGGCAGAACGACATCAGTAAACAGAATGGCGATGCGTGGCGTGGCTGCCAAAACCTCCAGTGCCGTCGCCGCAGTTGCCGCTTCGACGGTTTCGTATCCCAAACTTTGCAACATGTGGACCGCTAAGCGCCGTACCAGTACTTCGTCCTCGACGACCAGCACGGTTTGGCCTTGGCCAGGGTGCAAAGGCGTTTTGCCCTCCACGGTTGCTAACGTGCCAGCAGCCTGGCCGGTGACAGCGGGCAAAAAAATACGGATCGACGTTCCCTGATGCACTTCGCTGTAGATATGGATGTGGCCACCCGATTGTTTGACCAGGCCATACACCATACTTAGCCCCAGACCGCTGCCTTGACCCACCGCCTTAGTTGTAAAGAACGGTTCGAAAGCGTGTTCCAGCACGTCTGGTGACATGCCGGTGCCGGTGTCGCTGACGACCAGCGTGACATATTGCCCCGGTTGTACATGAAAAAGGTGCTGCTGGGATGCCGGTTCGTCAATCCAGCGATTAGAGCTTTCCAGCGTGAGCTGGCCGCCATTGGGCATGGCATCGCGGGCGTTGACGACCAGATTCAACAGCGCCGATTCAAATTCACTGGGATCAATCAAGGTCGGTAACAGATTTGGGGCCAAAACCGTTTTAACGTCGATGGTCTCACCCAAGCTACGCTTCACCAGATCACTGATTCCGGTCACTAGGGTATTGAGGTTGACGGCAATCGGTTGCAGAGGCTGTTGGCGGGAGAAGGTCAGCAGGCGTCGGATCAGCGTGCTGCCCCGTTCAACGGCACCCAGGGCGCGCTGTACCAGCTCCGTCAACGCCGGGTCGGTCAGTGCCTCAGCCAGCAGCTCCAAATTACCCAGAATAACCGCCAGCAAGTTATTAAAGTCATGGGCCAACCCGCCGGTCAGATGACCCACCGCCTCCATCTTTTGCGCGTGCCGCAGGCTTGATTCGGTCAGGCGGTGTTGGGTGATATCACGCGCTAGCAGAACCACACTGGGGTTATCAAGCGTTAAATCCTCCAGGGGAACGATTCGCACTTCAAAGCTGCGTTTGCCTTTGCGCGTTTGCATCTCTTGTTCGAAGCTTTGCGGCTGGCGGGTGGACAAGGTGTTGCGAATCGCCTCACGGATTTCCTTGGCGTTCACTTCGGGGATGATGTCGCTGATGGCTCGTCCTTTGAGCCGGTTAGGATCGGCATAAGGATGTAATTGCGGTTGTGAAAGGATTTCCAGGTGGCGGCCGTCCTGGTCCAACACCAGCAGCATGTCGGGAACGGCATTGATGATCGCACGCAGTCGCGCCGCGCTTTCTTGAAGGGCTTTTTCGTTCTGGCGGTGCTCGGTGATGTCGCGCAGGAAAAAAACCGCGCCTAATCGCTTGCCTTTGTTTTCCAGCAACGCGCTGGAGCAGGACATGGTGAGGGTTGTCCCATCCTTGCGATGGAATAGGTCTTGATGATCTCGGATGGTTTCGCCGGTCACGTAGGTACGCCCCAGGCGGCATTGCTCGGCAGGGATCAAACGGCCGTCTGGGTAGCGGCTGTGGATCGTTTCGTGCAAGGACTGGCCAATGATCTCTTCAGGCGAGAATCCGAACACTCGACTGGCTTCTGGATTGAGGAACGTCACCATGCCCTTGGCGTCGGTCACGAAAATTGACTCGGTGGCGCTATCGGTGATCCCTTGGGTCAGCCGTAGCTGATAGAGCAATTTTTCCTCCACTCGCTTGCGTTCGCTGATGTCGGAGAAAATGGCGACGGCCCCGATGATACGTTGTTCGGCACTACGGATCGGTGCAGCACTGATCAGTACGTCGTGATGAGTACCATCCGGCCGAACCATGCGCACCTCGGCTCCAGAGGTGGTGTTGCCGCGCAAGGCTTGTTGCAGGGGCCACGCTTGCAGGGGTATCGAATGACCGTCTGGGTAATACGCTTTGCCCCAGAGAAATTTTGGGCTTGATCCGGCGTGTTCCCGACTGCTGACCAATGCCAGGCGGCGCGCGGCGGCGTTGACCAGGATCGGGTTATCCTGCGCATCGCATACCACGATGGCCTCGGCCGCTTGTTGCAGAATGGTTTCCAGCAAATCCTTCTGGGCGGCGAGGTTGGCTTTTGCCTGCTTGCGCTCGCTGATATCGATGGCGGTGCCGGTATAGGTTCGCGTGCCGTGCTCGCCGGGTGATGCGTGAACCGCCATCAGCGTTTCGAATGTGGAACCATCCTTGCGGCGGGCGGTAAATTCCACGCTGCATTGCCCTCGCTTGGCGACCGCGCTCATGATCTTGGGTAGGGTGTTGGGATCGATGCAATGATTGGTGACCGGTGTAGCGACCATGTCAGCCAGGTTGTCGTAACCCCAGAGTCTAAGCAAGGTACGGTTGGCGTAGATGAGGTGGCCTTGGCGGCTGACGATGCCAAAAGCGGTGAGCGAATTGTCTAGCGCGTCGCTTTTGAGCCGCAGTTGCCGTTCTGTTTCCTCACGCTCACTGAGGGCGCGTAGGGTTATTACCCCATAATCCTGCCCAGCTTGCCGCAGCGGAGCCAGCGAGAGGTCGGCCGCAAATTCCTGGCCATCACGGTGCAACGCAACGACAGGATAACGGGTGGCTGGGTGTTGCTTTTTCTGAGGCGAGCGGCCAGCGACGGTGGCGAGTCGCCGCAACTCGTCGCGGGAGTGAGTGACGAATAAGCGCTCGACATCTTGACCGAAGATTTCAGTGGAATAGTAGCCGAAGAGGTGTTCGGCGCTTTCGTTGATAAAGATCACGCGCCATGTGCTGTCTACCACGATGATCGCTTCGTCGAAGATCTGCACGATTTCGGCGAAATCGGTCGGGGTCAATGGCGGGAGAACCTGGTCTCCATCTTGGTTGTCGGCGCTTGAGTGTCGGTTCAACGTAAATCCTTTGCCATCCTTAACCTAATTGAGTGTGTTGCGGTGGATGGTTTTATTTTAGCGCGTGGAAGGCGGATGTTCGAACGCCTTGGCCGGTACTGTAGCGCGCTACGTAGGACTTGATGGGAGGGGGGTTAGGCGCGATGAAGCGGCCAGGGAATAGAGCAAGTTCGCTGGCTGACAAAATTGTGGGGGTTGCGCCTTTGAGGCTTTTTTAGGAAGGTGCTGCGGGTGGTAGGGCTGGTTAGGGCCTCAGCCCGTAATCCGCCATTTGCGTGGCATCCCGGACTTGGTGGGTGGTTTCTTGAAAGGTGGGTTACGCTGAGCTAACCCGCGACGCGCTACCTGGCTAATCCACCGTGCTGCCGTGTTTCCTCGATTCTCCGATGGCTTCTAGAATGTCCTGCGTGGAAACCTGGGTCTTTATCCCCGAAACGGCAAAGGGAGAGGTAGATACTGGTTTAGGGATGACCAGATAGCTTGATCCATCCCGACGTTGGATCAGCACCTCCTCGTTATCCGCAGAATCGAGTAACTCCGATAACTGTTGACGAGCTTGTGAGTAACTATAAACTTTCATTATTTACTCCAAGACAACAATATTGAGTGCTTTTGCAACTTCTTTTGCGCGTCGATCAAAGGTTATGAAAGGACATTTGAAAGATTGGGCGCATTGAAGAAAATAAGCATCATAAGCATATAAATTAAATTGGAACGCAATTTCCAGTGATCGCTGAACATTCAATTGAGTAAGTTTAACTGGAATAGCTTGCGTAGACCGAAAAGCTACCTTTGCCCCCTCTGGGGATAAGCGATGCCGTTTAACCAAGGCGGTTAATGCGTTGCCGATTTCATAGGGGAGTATTGTAGGGGCGACAATATAGCTGCCCCTTACCACCCATCAGTTTGAGCTAATCTTCTGGACTGTGTGAACTAAGGCATGAGGCGAAGCGGATGGGAACGGTGCGGAGGTTGGCGGAGGAAGTCGGGCGGGGGCTGAAGGCGGCGCTGCCGAGGCTTCGCAAGACGGTGGTGGGTAAGGTGGCCTTAGCGGTGGGCGCGATGATTGAGGTACGCAGTCCGAACACGGCGGAGCTAGCCACTGTCTTGCCGTTGGAGACACAACGACAAGACATGCGCGAGCAGTGGCTGCGGCGCTTGTTAAAAAATCCGCTGCTGGTGAGTGCAACCCTGCTGGAGCCGTGGGCGCGCCAGGCCCTGGAGCAAGCCCATCGGAACGGACAGACGGTGGTGCTGAGTCTGGATCAGACCGATCTGGGGGATCGCTTTGCGGTGTTGATGCTCGGTGTGGTGGTCGGTGATCGGACGTTGCCGCTGGCGTGGCGGGTGGCGGTCGGCCCGGCGAACATCGGGTTTTCCGGCCAGCAGGCGGTGCTTGATCAGGTGCGGGGCTGGTTGCCGGACGGGGCAGCGGTGCTGCTCTTGGCGGATCGGTTCTACCCGTCCACCGCGCTGTTTGAGTGGTTGCACGGTCAGGGTTGGCAGTACCGGCTGCGCCTCAAGAGTAACCTCAGCGTCGATCCTGGGTTTGGCCAGATCGTCACCACCGGCGATCTAGCGCGGGGGTTTACGCAGCGCTACCTACCCAACGTGCGGCTGTTCGCCCATGAAGTGCCGACGCATCTGGGGATTTTGCACGAGGCAGGCCATCAGGACCCTTGGATCATCGCGATGAACTGCCCACCGACCCAGGCGACCGTGCGCGATGACGCGAGCCGCTGGTGCATCGAACCGACCTTTTCTGACGTTAAACGTCGTGGTTTTCAATTGGAGGCCACCCAGCTTCAGGCCCCGGATCGCTTGGATCGCCTCGTGTTGATCATGGCGCTCGCCATGCACTGGTGCGTACGCGCCGGGCAAGAGGAGGCCCGCCAGCACCCGCCCCGCTCGAAAAAAAACCCAGGAACAGACCGATCCCCACCATTGGACCTTTAAGAAAATCGGACGCAGCATGCTCTCCTGGTTTAAACGTGGTCTACGGTTGCTCCAAAGACGGCTCCAAATGCACCAACCCTTACCCCCCTTCTACCCTGCTTGCACCGTGATGAGAAACTGATAGGTGGTAAGGCGCCCGGGTAGACAGCCGCCAAACAGGGGCGATGTATGGTAAAGCCTCCATTTGGAAGTCGTGCTGATACAGAGATCTAAAGGGTCGCATCAAAATCACCTCTGGGTTGGAGTGGGCTGTTCCTCACCGAGGCGGTGAACAGTGATGTTAAGAAGGATAGCCCAGGGAACGTGATATATCTAACACGACATCGCCAAAGTATTTTTAGCCCCAATAAATCAAGGGACGGGCCGATAACATCTTCATCAGTGGTGGCGAAAATGTTTCGCCATGGATGCCTGACCGAATGTAAACTAGATTTACTAAATCTAGTTTAATCGTGGAGAACCTGTGATGCAGATTATCAATATCCATGAAGCCAAGACCCATCTCTCCCGTCTGGTTGAACAAGCAGTCCAAGGGGAAGCGTTCATCATTGCCAAAGCAGGCAAACCGCTGGTCAAAGTCATGGCGCTGGCCGCACCGGAAGCTGGGCAACGACTGGGATTTATGGCGGGGCAGATGCGGATGCCGGAGGATTTTGACCGGATGGGAGATGCTGAGATAGAGCAGTTGTTCGGTGGTGTCCTGTGAAATGGCTGCTCGATACCCACGTCCTGCTGTGGGCCGCCGGAAATCCGCAACGCTTATCGACTCAGGCGCACGCTTTGTTGAACGCACCGGAAAATGAGTTATGGTTCAGCGCGGCCAGCCTGTGGGAAATCGCCATTAAAAGCGGCTTGGGGCGGGCAGATTTTCAGGTGGACGCCCGCTTGTTGCGCCGGGGGTTGCTGGATAATGGCTATAGCGAACTACCGATCCGCAGTGAGCATGTGGTTGCCCTGGATCGACTGCCGCCACTGCACAAAGACCCCTTCGACCGGCTGTTGATCGCGCAGGCGCTGGTCGAGGGCATAACACTGCTGACGGCCGATGAGCAAATCGCTCGCTATCCCGCACCAGTACAGAAATTGTAGCGGGAGCAGGTGAGAACCCAAAAGGATGTCCAGCGGGTTCCAATTTCCTTCCATGCGATCAAACACTACTCCCTGGACCTGTTGTGGTGCAACCTGGACACCTAACCCTTGATCCAGCGCTTGACCACGTTGTTTCTGAGCAATCCAACGTGTGCTCGTGCGCAACGATGCCCGCTCCGCCAGAAAACCTCCACTAGAGCCTTTCTGGATTTCCATCGCCGATAGAGTGAGAGCCTTCGTCGAACCGCTGGAGCGGTCAACCCCATTCCCACGCCGGAGCGTGGGAACGAGAAACGGGTGATGCGCCTGGCTCCCATGCTCCAGCGTGGGAGCCTTCGTCCCGCCAAACCGCTGGAGCGGTCAAACTCATTCCCATGCCAGCGTGGGAGCGAGAAAGTGGTCTTCAACATATAGGACCGAATTCCTCAACCGAGTAACCAACCAGCGACAATAAGCGCCGCAATCCTTCGGCCAGTGCATCGTGATCCTTAGCACGCAGCGTCAAGTGGCCCACCTTGCGGCCCGGTCGCGGTGCTTTGCCGTAAGCATGGTAATGTGCGCCCGGCACCGCCAGTACGGCCGCCCGATCCGGTAGCGAACCGATACAATTCAGCATGGCGCACGGCCCCAGCGCCGTCGTAGCGCCCAGCGGCAACCCCGCGATAGCCCGCAAATGATTTTCGAACTGGCTGGTTTCCGCCCCTTCAATCGTCCAGTGTCCAGAGTTATGGACACGCGGCGCCATCTCATTGGCTATCAGACGGCCTTCATGGACGAAAAACTCAATCGCCAGCAAACCAACATAGTGCAACCGCTCCAATAGGCGGCGGGCATAATCCCAGGCTTCCTGTTCGAGTTCCGGCAGTGGGCACGGCGCGCGCGACAAGCGCAAAATACCCCCGCGATGGTGATTTTCCACCAGTGGATAGAACGCCATCTCACCCGTTCGCCCACGCGCCGCCAACACCGACACCTCGCGTTCGAATGGGATAAAACCCTCCAGCAACAGCGGTACGCTGCCCAACGCCTGCCAGGCTGGTTCAATATCTTCAGGGGTGCGCAACACCTGCTGACCCTTGCCGTCGTAGCCCAGGCGTCGCGTTTTCAGCACCGCCGGCAAGTTCACCTTGGCGATGGCTTCCTGCAACTCCTCCAGGCTATCGACCGTCGCGAACACCGGGGTCGGAATATCCATCTCCCAAAACAGCCCTTTTTCGTAGAGTCGATCCTGAGTGGCCCAGAGCACGCCACTCGATGGGTGAACCTTGACCTTTTCCTCCAGGATGCGGGCAGCAGCGGATGGCACGTTTTCAAAATCGAAGGTCACGACCTCGGCCCAGTCGGCCATCGCATTCAGCCGATTTTGGTCGTCGTACTCCCCTTGCAGGAGCGGCGCAACCTGTCCGACGCAGGCATCGGTCGCCGGATCAAGCACCTGAAATTGCAATCCCAAAGAATAACCGGCCAAAACCAACATCCGCGCCAACTGACCACCGCCGACGATACCGATGTTCATCGAGTGAGGCTCCGGGGGTCGGGTTGATCGAGCACTTGCGCGGTTTGGCGAGTACGAAAGCTACGAGCGGCTTCCCGAATGGCGGGATATTTATTGCCGAGCAGTGCGGCAGCCAGCAACGCGGCGTTAATAGCTCCGGCCTTACCAATAGCCAGCGTACCGACCGGAATGCCGCCCGGCATCTGCACGATGGAGAGCAATGAATCCAGGCCATTGAGCGCTTGCGATTGGACGGGTACACCCAGGACCGGCAGGAGGGTCTTTGCGGCTACCATGCCCGGCAAGTGAGCCGCGCCGCCCGCACCGGCAATAATCACTTCCAGGCCGCGCGCCTCGGCGGTTGCGGCGTATTCGAACAGCAGATCGGGGGTACGATGGGCGGAGACCACCCGGATTTCGTGCGGAACACCGAGCGTCTCTAGGGTGTTCGCTGCGTGTTCCAGTGTGCCCCAGTCGGAGGTGGATCCCATGATTAAACCAACCAATGGATTCATACGAGTCGTGTCAAGTCGGAGGTAGCGGTCGTGTTGCGAAAGCGTGTAGCTTACGCCTCAGCGGCACCTCACGGAAAGCGTGCAGCCTCTGCTGGAGCCATTCGGCCAGAGGTTTGCCAGTGGAGATCTGCTATTGTCGGCGGATTGTCCGTCAGATGGGGTTAGCGGCGCCGGTACCAAAATCAGGACTGATCGACCGGCGCGCTGGTGCTTAGGCTTGCAACTGAGCCAACTGGTCGCGCCGCTCCTGCAAGAGCGTCTCGTAAGCACGACCGAGTAAATGTTCGTAAGCGCAATCGCCTTTTTCACCCATCTCTTGCAAGCGAGTCTCGAAAAAAGCGATTTCCTGTCGTAAGAAATCCGCTGCCCGATAATCGGCTACGGGATGACCGAAACCCGCATGGCGGGTGCCCAACATGAGATTGGCATTCATAGGTTCTTCTCCTCAATTCAACCGTCTTGTTATATCCGAGCTTTTAGCCTAAAGGCGCTCGGTTAAAGTCTTATGACATCCCCTGCGAAAAAGGGTTTCGCCTTATAAGGTGCGAAAGCGCATGGAAAGATCGACGGCCCGCACGTCCTTGGTCAAGCTACCCACCGAGATAAAATCCACACCGGTTTCCGCAATCGGTCGCACGGTGGTTAAGTTGACATTGCCCGACGCCTCCAACTTGACGCGCCCAGCGGTTAACTGCACGGCGTCGGCCATCGTTTGCAGGTCGAAATTATCCAGCATCACGATATCCGGCCCGGCCGCTAGCGCTTCCTGCAACTCCGCCAAACTTTCGACTTCCACCTCCACCGTGATGCCCGGATGCAAACGGCGAGCCGCCGCGATGGCAGCGCTAATGGAACCGGCGGCCATGATGTGGTTTTCCTTAATCAACACGGCGTCAAATAAGCCGATACGATGATTCCGGCAGCCCCCACAGCGAACCGCGTATTTCTGGGCCAGACGCAGGCCGGGAAGTGTTTTGCGGGTATCCAGGATGGTGGCGCGGGTACCGGCCACCGCATCGGCGAACTGGCGGGCCAGGGTGGCGGTGCCGGACAGCGCTTGCAAAAAATTGAGCGCGGTGCGTTCACCACTCAGTAAAGCGCGGGCTGGACCGCGTAGCCCGCACAGCAGTTGATCCGGGGTGATCCGGTCGCCGTCAGCGACCCGCCAATCGATGGTCGCGACGGCGGTCAACTGGCGGAATACCGCGTCGAACCAGGCAGTCCCGCACAGGACTGCGTGCTCGCGGCTGATGACGGTCGCTTCGGCCTGGGCCGCTTCCGGGATCAGCGCTGCGGTCAGATCGCCGGAGCCGATATCCTCGGCCAGCGCCAGGGCCACATTGGGGTTAGGGTCAGGCACGGTCATCGCTCAATTCTCCGGAAAGCTGGCGGATAGCTCCCGTCCATGTGCGGGAGATGAGGTTGGGTGATGCGGATTGGGCAGCGCCTTTTTCGCTGTCTCTTTTCGCCGTCTCTGACGAAAGGGCAATAATATTGTAAGGTAAGCGTGGCTACTATACGGAGAAATCCCCTGATGAAAACGACTCTATCCTGTTTGTTCCTGCTGATGCTCAGCGCGCCGGCGTTCGCCGCCGGTGAAGGCGGCGGTATTCGTATCGAAAATGCGCGGCTGCCGGAGATGCCGCCGGCGGCGAAAACGGCCGCTATTTATCTGGATATCGTCAACAGCGGCGCTGCGGATCGGCTGCTCAGCGCCCAGGCGGAAGCAACGGCTAACCAAACCGAATTGCACGCGACCCAGTTTGAAGGCGATATAATGCGAATGCGGAAAATCGAAGCGGTTGACTTGGCCGCTGGCGCCACCACAGCGCTGAAGCCGGGCGGGTTGCACATCATGTTGATCGAATTGAAGCAGCCCTTGCGAGCCAGCCAAAGCGTGCCCTTGGCCTTGCGCTTTGAAAAAGCCGGGACGGTGCAAATCACTGTACCCGTTCTCAAACGCGAGGGAGCCGCCGCTGCTGCGTCGCACGCCGGTCACGGCCAGTGAAACCGGTCACTCCGACTCTGAATCACCACGTTATCGAGTACCGGGCCGCCCGCTCTCCGGCAGCCGTGAATGCTTTATGATCGGCTATGGCCCTTGCAACCGTTTGCCGGCCTCAGAATCGGCGAGGATGTTTCTTCCCATGACGCTCTCCCTGCGCACCGCTGTACTGGTGGCTTCGTTGCTCTTGGGCTGTTCTGTGGCACAAGCCGATGCTGACCCGTTGCCGGTCAGCCCATTTCGGGCACGTTTTGAAGTGTACGGCTCAGGCATTCCGATTGGCGAAGCTGTCATGACCTTGGCCGCGACTGGTCCGGGTACCTATCAGATGCGTTCCGAAGTACGGCCCAACGCCTTGGCCACCTTGTTGGTCTCTGGTCAGATCGACGAACAGGTCAGAGGCGAGATTCGTGCTGAGGTGATTCGCCCGACCCACTACGAACGGCGGATGGAAACGTCCAAGAAAAAACAGACGGTACAATTGCAATTCGACTGGGCGGCCAACCGACTGGAAGCACGCGATAACGAGGCACACGCCTCCTTGCCGCTGACGCCGGGGGTTCTCGATCCGTTGAGTTTGAACTTGCGAGTCATGGCCGATTTACGCCGTGGCCACTTGGCCGATCAGTACAGCTTGGCCGACGAAACCGAAATCAAGAGCTATCAAATCAACAACGAGGGCGAGGAAACGCTGGATACGTCGCTCGGCAAACTGCGGGCCGTGCGTATCAGTCAGTCCAAACCGGGCAAGACCCGGATCACCCGCTTTTGGTTCGCGCCAGACTTGCAGTATTTGCCGGTGCGTATCGCCCAACACAAGGACGGCAAGGAGTTGCTGCGAATGGAAATTCGTGCGCTCGACCGTTGACGCGAACGCTATCGAGCCGTTCCCTTGATACCGCCAGCGCACGGTTCACTCATCGCCCGCAAACCGGGTGACTATCCGCTCTATGCTTTGCTAGCGTTGGCCCTGTTTCTCAGCTTCTTTTACCAGCTTGAGGCAGTGGCTCTGTTCGATTTGGACGAAGGTGCGTTCGGCCAAGCGACCCGTGAGATGTTTTTGCGCGACGATTTCATGTCCACCTATCTCAACGGTCAGCCGCGTTACGACAAGCCGATTCTGAGTTATTGGCTACAGGCCGTCAGTCTGGTTGCGCTCGGCGTCAACGAATTTGCCTTCCGCCTACCCTCAGCGCTGGCAGCCACAGCGTGGACATTGCTGGTCTTTCTGTTCGGGCAGCGGGTGGCTGGTACACGGCAGGGTCTATTGGCGGCCTCTCTGCTGGCCACTTCACTGGCGGTGACGGTGATCGGCAAAGCAGCCACCGCCGATGCGTTGCTTAACCTGCTGTTGGCCGCCAGCTTGATGAGTTTGTATTTATATTTGCGGGAAGGGCACCGGGGTTGGCTCTACGCCAGCGCCGCAACGATGGGCCTGGGCTTTCTGACGAAAGGCCCGGTGGCGGTGGTTATCCCGGCCGGGGTCAGCCTTCTTTATTGCTTCTCACGCGGTGAGTGGCGGGCCTGGTTGCGGCTGATCGCCGATTGGCGGGCGTGGGCGTTCTTCCTGGCCATTGCCTCGCCTTGGTATCTTGCGCAATACCTGCGTGAGGGTGCCGGGTTTTTCTGGGGCTTTTTCGGGGATCACAACGTGGGCCGCTTTCAGCAGCCACTGGAAGGCCATAGCGGCGGTTGGTGGTATTACCTGCCGGTCGTGCTGGTCGGCCTGTTGCCGCATACCACCCTTTTGCTACGGACGCTGGCACGTTCCCGAAACCTCTTCGCTGACGGCCTGGGCCGTTACCTGCTCATCTGGTTCGGCCTGGTGTTCGTGCTGTTTTCGCTGGCGGCCACCAAGCTGCCGCATTATCTGACCTACGGTTATACGGGCCTCTTCCTGCTGATGGCGCGAGAGCTGGACGAGCGGCCCGGCCCGGCTGGCTGGTTGCTGTTGCCGCAACTGCTGTTTCTGGGGTTGTTATTGGCTTTACCTGGACTGGCACAGCTCGCTCTGCCACGGATACGGGATGATCTGGCTCATGCGCAGTTGGCAGGGCTGGTGTTCCCGCTCAGCTACTATGGGTGGCTGCTGGCGAGTGCCGCACTGACCGTTTATTTCATGCGCGAACAGCGACTGGCGCCGGCCTATAAATTGATCATGAGCGGATTGCTGTTGGTTTTCCTGGTGTCTGGGCAGATTCTGCCGTTAGTGGCGCAGGTTCGCCAACAGCCCATCAAGGAAGCCGGTTTGCTCGCCCGCCAGTACCCGCAAGTGCCCTTGGTCATGTGGGGTGTCAATCTGCCCAGCTTTAGTGTTTACAGCGCGCGGATCGTTGACCGGCGGGCGCCTCGACCCGGTGAGGTGGTGCTGACTAAAACCGCACGCTTGTCGGAGCTAGGCCCGCACGAAATGCTTTATCAGCGGCACGGCATCGCCTTGGTGCGCATGAGCAGTGAGAGCGCGGGTCGTTGCGTTGCGGGTGTCTCCGCTTGTCCCAGCAATCCGGGCATTCTGCCGTGATGGCTGCTAACCGCAGTTCGCAGCGCCGCTGGAATTCCTGGCAGTGGGATTTGCCGCTGGCGGCGCTGGCTGGCATGGTGGCGATCCTGCTGTTGGCGGCCGACCGGCCCTTGTTTCTGGGATTTAACCGCTTATCGGCCTATACCGGTGATGGGTTTTGGGCGCATGTGACCATTTTGGGGGATACGCTGATTGCGCTCGCGCTGCTGTTGCCGTTGGCTCGCCGCTGGCCGGAACTGGCATGGAGCGGTTTGCTGGCGGGATTGCTCGCCACGCTATTCGTGCAAGGTTTCAAGCAGGCGCTGCATATACCCCGGCCCGCCTCGCTCTTACCGCTGGATCAGTTTCACGTCATCGGCCAGGCTTTTTTGTCCCGCTCGTTTCCCTCAGGCCATACAGCCACCGTATTTACCTTTGTCGGCGTCCTGATGCTATGGCTGTCGGCCCGGTGGCGACGCTGGCTGGCAGGACCATTATTGCTCTGCGCGGGGCTGGTTGGATTATCGCGGGTGGTCGTCGGCGCACATTGGCCGCTAGATGTGTTAGGCGGGATCGTGGCAGGCTGGCTGGGGGCGGTACTCGGCACCCTTTGGGCACGCCGCTGGTCGTGGGGCATCACGCCGATGGGCCGCCGCTGTTTAACGCTTCTATTGGTGGGATGCGCCCTGACCGGGTTGTTGTATTACCAGACCGGCTATCCGCAAACCGACGGCTGGCGGCGGATTTTGATGGCGCTAGCGTTACTGGGAACGTTGTATCAGATCCGATTGGAGCGGCAGGCGGCGGCGCGCGTCAAGCCCGCAGCGGAGCCGCACTAAGTGGCATTGCAAGCGCGCTGGTTCGTCGGTTTCGGCCTGCTCGCGCTAGTTTTGGTCGGCATCCAGTGGGCGGTCGGGTGGAGCACGTTGTTGGCGCCCTGGCGGGCCATTCCGCCGACCGCCTTGGCGTTTGCGGCGCTGCTGACACTGGGCAGCTATGCGGCGCGGGCGTTGCGGCTGTACGATTACTTCTTGCCTGGTACGCGCGGCGGCTTTGCCGCCTGTCTCAAGCTGACTCTGTTGCATAATCTGCTCAATAATTTCTTACCGATGCGCACCGGCGAGGTATCGTTTCCTGTGCTGATGGCCCGCTATTTTGCGACCCCGCTGGCGACTTCGCTGGCGGCGTTGTTGTGGTTTCGGTTGATGGACTTGCACGCGCTGGCGGCGGTCGCGTTGCTCGCTATCGGTGGCCGGTGGTTGGATGTGGGATGGGCGGGCTTGCTGACGGCCTTTTGGCTGAGTTTGCCCTGGTGGTTATTCCAATTGCGGCCGACACGGGCATTAGCCAAGTTTGGCGAGCGGTTGCCCACCCGCTGGCAGGAGCGGCTGGCTGGTGCGCGTCATGGCTTGCCACAGACGCCGACCGCGTTTTGGCGCGCGTGGTTTTGGACGCAGCTTAACTGGCTGGTGAAATTGGCAGTGTTCGCCTGGATTTTACGCCTGTTCGCCGCGATGCCAGGCGCGGCGGCAGTGATGGGCGCCATCGGCGGGGATTTGACCAGCATCTTGCCGGTCCACGGGATCGCAGGCGCCGGCACCTATGAGGCCGGTGTTGTTGCGGCATTGGCTCCATTTGGCGTTGCACCGACCGCAGCGCTAACGGCCGCCGTCAATCTGCACCTGTTTATGCTTGGCTTATCGCTGGTGGGTGGTGCACTGGCACTCTGGCTCCGGCGCGATCTGCACGCGACGGCGATGCTCCGCCATGGATGAGCACCTGCTGCTGTGGATCAATCAGGGTTGGTCTCACCCCTTCCTCGATGGCTTCTTTTGGTGGGTGTCGCAGCGAGGTTGGTTCGCTTTGCCGCTCGCGGGTTTCTTGCTTTACGATAGTATTCGCCGCTACGGCCCAGCGAGCGGCAAACTGTTTTTGCTGTTGGTCGTGACGGTGGCATGTGGCGATCTACTCGGCGGCGTTCTTAAAGATCTGTTTGATGAGCCACGGCCGTGCCAGGCGATATTCGAGCAATTGCGCGGTTTTGGCGGCCCTTTGGTCGGGCCATGCGGCTCCGATCCCAATGGAATGCCGTCCAACCATGCCATCAATTTCTTTGCCGCCGCTACCTTCGTGGCGTTTGCCACCCCGTGGCGCGGCTGGCGCAGTGGGCTGTTTTTCATCGCGGTCCTGGTGGCGCTGTCGCGGATTTACCTGGGCAAACACTACCCCAGCCAGGTACTGGCAGGTGCGGCCATCGGTGGGTTGATCGGCGGATTGGGCGCTTGGCTGGCCATCCGCTATCAGGCTTTATTTACTGTGACCCGCGCTGTCGCTGGCGATACCTCTGAAGTACCTGCAACCGAGAGTTTCATGAGTCGAATCGATCATCACGCGGCCTTGCCGCCGCACCGCCTGTCGCTGGTGGTGCCGCTTTATAATGAGTTAGATAATGTCGCTCCCCTGCTGGCTGGCATTCATCAAGCACTGGCCGTCTATCCCTACCCGTGGGAGTTGATCGCAGTGGATGATGGCAGCACCGACGGTACTGCCGAACGGCTGTCTGAAGAAGCCAAGCGCTACGGGCCGCATATGCGTGCCTTGATCCTGCAACGTAATTTCGGTCAGACCGCTGCGATGCAGGCGGGTATTGATGCCGCGCGCGGCGACGTGATCGCCACCCTGGACGGGGATTTACAAAACGACCCCTCCGATATTCCCCGCTTGGTTGGGCGCTTGCTGACCGAGGAACTCGATCTGGTGGTCGGCTGGCGGCAACAGCGCCAGGATAATGTTTGGCTGCGCACCATCCCTTCGCGGATTGCCAATCGGCTAATCGGCAATATCACCGGTGTGCGCCTACATGATTACGGTTGCAGCCTCAAGGTCTACCGGTCAGCGGTCATCAAACAGGTGCGGCTGTATGGGGAGATGCACCGTTTTATCCCGGCCTGGATGTCGGTGCGAACCGCACCCAGCCGCATCCGCGAGGAGGTGGTCAATCATCGCGCGCGTGTCCATGGGGAATCGAAATACGGCATCGGCCGCGCCTTCCGCGTCGTCGTGGATTTACTGTCGGTGTATTTCTTTCTGCGCTTTTTGACCCGGCCGGGCCATTTCTTTGGCCGCATCGGCTTGGCCAGCGGCGGCGTGGGTTTATTAATCCTTTTTGACCTGCTGGTACAAAAACTGTTTTTCGCAGCCAACATCGGTACTCGACCCTTGCTGTTGGTCGGTGTCCTTCTGGTCCTGATGGCCGTGCAATTTCTAACGACCGGGGTGTTGAGTGAATTGATCACCCGGACCTATTTGTCTTCCAGCGCTAATTCATCCTATGCCGTGCGTCCGGATAGCGGGCTGGCATTGACGCCCGATGCGGGCTGGCAGATGCCAGATGGCTGAACTGCCCCCCACCGCTGGTGGCGATCTTGCGTTGCCCCGTCACGAGTTGATCTTGTTCGCAGCGCTGGCTATTGCGTTGCCGGTTCTGCGGTTCTTCCTTGCCGAGGTGGTTGGTTTCGATCTGCATTTTGACGAAGCCCAATACTGGGAATGGTCGCAACAACTTGGCTGGAGTTATTACTCGAAAGGCCCGCTGGTCGCCTGGCTGATTGCCCTCAGCACCGCCCTATTCGGTCACGGCGAGTGGCAAATCCGACTGTTTGCCTGGTTGGCCTACGATATTTTTCTGATCTTGCTGTTTTGCTTTGCTCGCCAGTTATGGGAAAACCGCCGGGCGGGCTGGTGGGCCGTGGCGCTGGGATTGACCACGCCACTGTATTTTCCGCTCGGTCAGGTGATGACCACCGACATCTTTCTGTTCGTGTGTTGGACTTGGGGCTTGTGGGCCGTGTGGCGAGCGTTGTACCGAGGCCAGACCAGCGCCTGGTACGAGTTCGGTGCGGCGGTCGGCATCGGCGGTCTGGCCAAGCTAAGTATCGGCTTGCTGCCTTTTTTTGTAGGGCTGGGCCTGTTGTTGGTGCCGGCCTGGCGCCGTGAACTGCGGCGTTGGCCGCCGTGGGGTGGATTGCTGTTAACGGTCTTGTTGCTGACTCCGATCCTTCTTTGGAACGCAGGCCATGATTGGGCGATGCTTCGTCACGAGCGCGGCCATGTGCTCGAAGCCGCGCCTTCCGGTGGTTGGATCGAAAATCTGCGCGATTTACTGGAGTTCCTGGTCGGGCAATGGTTGGTGCTATCGCCTTTAGTCGCCATTGCGCTGTTTCGCGTGTTGGCGCGACTGCCGTGCGCACCGGAGCAGCGGCTGTTATGGGGCCTGTCATTCGCCGTTCTGGCATTTTTTTTCCTCAAGGCGACGGTCAACAAAGTGCAACTAAATTGGCCGGCACCGGCTTACATCGGTTTGCTAGTGTTATTCGCCGGCCACATTGATCGTCTGACCGCCGGTTGGCGACGGTTGGTGGTCGCGGGCATGGCCAGCTCTGTCGTGCTACTAGCCATCACCTTTTTCCCGGCACTGATTGGTTTATCACTGGCCAAGGCGCCGTTTAAGGATTTGCGTCTGTGGGAAAAACCAGTCCAGATCGTTGCCCGGCAAGTGGGCGATGTGCATTTTTTGATGGTGCCCAATTATCATTTGGCGGGAGAAATCGCGTTTTATTGGCCGCAGCGTTTACCAATCTATTTAGTCGCTGAAAGCCGACGGTTTAGCCAGCACGATTTTTGGCCCGGTATTGGCCGTGAAGTGGGTCGCGATGGGGTGTATGTGGCGACCCGTAATGAGATTTCACCCCGCTTGCAGAGTGCATTCACCGCGTGTCATCCCCTGCCTCCAGTACCGGCCCGCGCGGCCGATGGTAGCCTGTTGCGAACCCTTTACGCCTGGCACTGTACCGGCTATCGGCCGGTCGCCTGGCCGGCCCCCAATAGCTATTGAATCCATCCTGTCCACAGAGTTGAGCGCCATGACCGAAGCCACCGATTGCGTCTTCTGCAAGATCGTCCAGGGTAAAATTCCGTCCGTTAAGGTTGCCGAGGATGCGCAGACCTTGATCTTCATGGATATCCAGCCGGCCAGTCCTGGCCATACGCTGGTGATTCCCAAGACCCACGCCGCCAACCTGATGGAGATTACTGAGGCTGATCTTTTCGCGGTGACGAAGACAGTCCAGCGCCTCGCCCGTGCGATCCGGTCAGCACTGGCACCGGACGGTATCCGCATCGTCCAAACCAATGGCGCCGCCGCTGGCCAGACGGTGCTGCACTATCATGTTCATCTCATCCCGATGCAGGAAGGCCAGCGCATCGGCACCCATGGGCGAGCACCCGCTAAGTCTGAGGAACTGAAGGCACTGGCTGAGCGGATACGTGATGCCTTGGGCGCTTAATTGCGATACAGACGGCTTTCTCACGCCTTTGTCTGGTATAGAGTAGGGATGCTGGAAGAACACAGCAGAAACATCTGCTAGTTGTAGGCTATGATTGGCAAGTGTCACACCCCAAAACCAGATTGTTTAATGCGCAACACTGTGAAGATAGGAGCCGGTACTGTAAGCTTGGCTGATCGCTTACGCTACCGGTCACTCGCACCGGTGCGCCAGAACTGGTATCGGTTTTAACCCGTTTTCTCGCTAATGAGTTTTTGAATCCATGCGGTTGCACATTCTCTCCGACCCGCATATCAATGTCAGTCCGCTCGCAACGCCACAGACTGATGCCGATGTGGTGATTCTGGCAGGAGACATCGCACGTCCTCAAGAAGCGATTGCTTGGGCAACTACTTTCGCGCAGCCAGTCATTTACGTGGCGGGTAACCACGAGTTTTATGGCGGCAGCCTCAATGGCACCATGCGGGAATTGAAACGCCTGACCGAAAATACCAGCATCCAGATCCTGGATTGCGACGAAACCGAGATCGGGGGAGTACGGTTTCTGGGCGCAACTCTGTGGAGTGATTTCAAGCTGTTCGGTGTGGGTGAACAGTGCGAATGGGCGATGGCGCAAGCGCTGGTTTTCGTGCGTGATTTCAGCCGGATCGATACCGATGAGGTGGGTGGCCAGCCATTTTCACCTACCGACGCGATTGATCTGTTCGAGCGTCATTCCGCGTGGTTGCAAGCTAAGTTGGCTGAGCCATTTGCCGGGCCAACGGTGGTGATCACCCATCATGCCCCCTCGCCGAAAAGTCTCCACCCTCGCTTCGCTACAGCGCCATTGAGTGCGTGCTTTGTCTCCGATCTGGAGTACTTGATGGGCAAAGAGCGCGTCGTGTTATGGGTCCACGGCCATACCCATGATAGCTTCGACTACACTGTGAAAGGGACTCGCGTACTTTGCAATCCGCGCGGCTATGCCAGAGAAGGGAAGAACGAAAACGCCGCCTTCGATCCAGAGTTGATCGCTGATATCGCTTAGAGTCCGTCCCTAAACATATCGAATGAAAATAATACCTTATCATGGAAAGGTGTGGGGGCATCCAGAAAAAGAAGCGATATGGATGGTCGAGAATCGGCGGCGGTATAACCGCGATACGCTGCGCTATCCAAGCGATCTGATGCCAGAAGAGTGGGGGCTGGGCGAACCGCTGATTCGCCCAGCCAAGCCGGGAGGCAACCGCCGGCGGGTAAATGTACGCGAGGTGATGAACGGGATTTTGCATGTCCTCTCGGCGGGCTGCCCCTATAGGTTTCTCTCTTTGGTCAGAAAAATCATCCTGCTTGCTATCTCTCGGCATCAAGGCAAGCGCTTACAATGAGGAAAATTGAACTTAGGATGGCGTGCGTTGGAGCTGAGAGGCCGGTTAAAGGGTCAGGACAAGCAGTAGGTCTTGATCTTAAAGAGCGCCCCAGGGCGCTCTTTTTTTGCTCTCGACCAAGGCAACGGATTTTATCGGGATTCGGTTGCCCCTATCTGGCGGTTGCGACTCGCTAGTCGAAACCGTAACATCTCTTTTTTCATGGAGAATCGCCGCTTGGCCCCTCCTCGCCATCCCATCAAGCAAACTTTTTGCCCGAAAACGGAAACCGAATCTCATGCGCAGTCACTATTGCGGCCAAGTCACCGACGCCCTGCTCGATCAAGATGTTACGCTCTGCGGTTGGGCGCATCGCCGCCGTGACCATGGGGGTGTCATCTTCGTCGATTTGCGTGATCGCGAGGGGTTGGTGCAGGCGGTGATCGACCCCGACGTGCCGGAAGCCTTCAGCAATGCCGAGCGGGTTCGCAATGAATATGTACTGCGGGTGGTTGGGCGGGTACGGCGCCGGCCGGCCGGTACGGAAAACCCGAATCTGCCCACGGGTGCGGTCGAAGTTTTGGTCCGTGACCTGGAGATTCTGAACCGCTCGGAACCGTTGCCGTTTCAATTGGATGATGATGACACCTCGGAGGAGGTGCGGCTGCGCTACCGCTATCTCGACCTACGCCGGCCGGTGATGCAAGAGCGGCTGCGGCTTCGTACTCGCACAATCAGTGCGCTACGCGGTTTTCTGGACGAGCACGGGTTTATGGATATCGAGACCCCGATGCTGACCAAAGCGACACCGGAGGGCGCCCGTGATTATTTGGTGCCCAGCCGCACCCATCCCAGCAGTTTCTTCGCGTTGCCGCAGTCACCACAACTGTTCAAGCAATTGCTGATGATGGCCGGAATGGATCGGTATTATCAGGTCGCACGCTGTTTCCGCGACGAGGATTTGCGGGCAGATCGGCAACCGGAGTTTACCCAGCTCGACATCGAAACCTCCTTTATGGATGAACAGGCCATCACCGATCTGATGGAGGAGATGATCCGGGCGATGTTTGCCAGCGTGTTGGGCGTTGAGTTGCCGAACCCGTTTCCCCGGATGCCTTACGAGGCTGCCATGCAGCGTTACGGCTCGGACAAGCCGGATTTGCGCATTCCCCTGGAGTTGACCGAACTGTCGGATGTGATGGCGGATGTGGAGTTCAACGTCTTTGCCGCTGCCGCTCAGGACCCGAAAAGCCGGGTCGCGGCGCTGCGGGTGCCGGATGGCGGCAAGATTCCCCGACGTGAGATTGATGGCTACGGCGAATTTGTTGGGCGCTACGGGGCAAAGGGTTTGGCCTATATCAAGGTCAACGATAGTGCAGCCGGCCGCAATGGCTTGCAGTCGCCCATCGTGAAGTTTTTGCCCGATGAGGTGTTAGCTAAAATCCTGAGCCGTACCGGCGCGGAAAATGGTGATCTGATCTTTTTTGGCGCGGGCACCACCAAAGTGGTTAACGACGCCTTGGGAGCACTCCGGGTACGGGTCGGCACCGATTTGGGTCTGATGAATCGCGAGTGGGCGCCGCTGTGGGTCGTCAACTTCCCCATGTTCGAATGGGATGAGCAGGCCGGTCGCTGGAACGCTTTGCATCACCCCTTCACCGCACCGCGTGTCGATGATCCAGCCGAAGTACGGGCCGATCCGGCTGGCTGCCTATCGCGCGCCTACGATATGGTACTCAACGGCACCGAGATCGGCGGCGGCTCGGTGCGTATTCATCGGCCCGATATGCAAAGCACTGTGTTTGATCTGCTGGGGATCGGTGCCGAGGAAGCGGCGGCCAAATTCGGGTTTCTGCTGGATGCGTTGAAATTTGGCTGCCCGCCACACGGTGGCCTGGCCTTCGGCTTGGATCGGTTGGTGATGTTGATGGCCGGCGCCAAATCAATCCGCGAAGTGATGGCGTTTCCCAAGACCCAAACTGCCGCTTGTTTACTGACCCAAGCACCGGCGCCGGTCACGGAAGGCCAATTACGCGATCTCAATATCCGCTTGCGCCGCACGCCCTAAACTAACGGTGGATGAAAGTCCCGCATTTCCAACCTTTGGCTCGTCAGCCAAGGTCGCTCCCCGCTATAAACGGCCGGAGTCCGTTCTGGTGGTGGTCTATACCATTTCCGGTGATGTGTTGCTGTTACGCCGCCGTCAGCCCGCCGATTTCTGGCAATCGGTCACCGGTAGCCTGCATTGGGAGGAAACCGACCCGCTGATAACGGCACGGCGGGAATTGTATGAGGAAACCGGGTTGGACGATGCGGTCACAGTGGTAGCTTGCGGCATTGTCAATCGCTTTCCGATTCTGCCGCCCTGGCGGAATCGTTACGCCCCCGATGTGACCGAGAATATCGAACATGTGTTCCGGGTCGAGTTAACGGAGCGCTGCACCATCCTGTTAAATCCTGATGAGCACAGCGAATTAGTGTGGCTGCCACGCGCGGCGGCGGCCCATTGCGTGAGTTCCTGGACCAACCGGGAGGCGATCTTGCAGTTACCATGAAAGCGCTCATCGCCCGTGTCGCGGGGCCGGCCATCGGTTTGGGGTTATTCGCGATGGCGCTGTGGGCACTCCATCAGGCGTTGGCCGACTACCGCTATCAGGATGTAACGGCCTATTTGGGGCGGTTGCCGCTGTTGAACCTCGCTACGGCACTGGCGGCTACGGCGCTCAGCTATCTGGTCACCACCGGGTATGATTGGCTCGCGCTGCGTTATATTCGCCGGCCGCTGCCTTGGCGCCAGTTTGGCTTCGCCGCATTGCTCAGCTATGCCTTCAGCAATTCGGTAGGGCTATCGGTGTTGACCTCCAGCTCACTGCGTTACCGTTTGTATTCGAGCTGGGGCCTGACGACGGTGGAAATCGCCAAAATCGTCATGTTCACCACGCTCACCTTATGGCTGGGCATTCTGACCATCGGTGGCGCGATCCTGGCATTGAACCCGCTGGATTTGGCTACGATCCCTTATCTGGTTTTGGATAGCCGCTGGCTGGGTACGCTGCTGCTGACACCACCCGTGCTTTATGTGTTGCTTGGCGTGTTGCGGCGGCGACCGATTCCGCTAGATCCGTGGGCATTGCCGATGGTCCGTCCACGCTTGGCCTTGCCGCAAATCATGGTGGGAGCGCTCGATTGGGTGATGGCGAGCGTGGTGCTGTATGCCTTATTGCCGCCGGGTGTCGATGCCGGATTCGGCCGGATACTTGGCATCTTTCTGGTGGCCCAGCTTGTTGGTTTGCTCAGCCATGTGCCGGGTGGTCTGGGCGTGTTCGAGTCCCTGATCTTGCTGTTGCTGCGCGATCAGGTCCCGTCGGCGGATTTGTTCGGCGCGCTCCTGGCCTATCGTTCAATCTACTATCTGTTGCCTTTAGGCTTGGCGGCGATCACGCTCGGTGCCTACGAATTGCGCCATCAGCGGGAGCGGGTACTGTGGTTGCCGCGCATGGTGGGGCCGTGGGTGCCGGTCTTATTGCCGCATGTCGTCGCGTTCCTGGCGTTAATCAGCGGCGCGGTGCTGTTGGTTTCAGCCGCGACTCCAGCGGTGCAAGCGCGCTTAGATTGGCTGGAAGATTTGCTGCCGCTGTCGGTGCTGGAAGTTTCGCATTTTGCCAGCAGCTTGATTGGGATGAGTTTGTTGTTGCTCGCACGCGGTTTGCAACGCCGGCTGGATGCCGCTTGGTTGCTAGCGGTCATTCTTCTTGCCACCGGCATCGTCGCTTCGCTGTTGAAAGGTGGCGATTATGAAGAGGCGGTCATTCTGGCGTTTTTGCTGGCCGGTTTGCTACCCTCGCGGCGGCAATTCTATCGCCGGGCATCACTCTTCGGTGAGCGGTTTACGGCGGGCTGGCTAGCAACCATCGCTTTGGTGCTCATCTCGTCGATCTGGTTGGGTGTTTTCTCCTACAAGCATCTGGAGTATTCGCATTCGCTGTGGTGGGCCTTTAGCTTTAGTGGCGAAGGCGAGGCGCCGCGCTTTTTACGTGCCATGGTGGGGGCGCTGGGAGTAGCGCTATTCTTTGGGGTTGCGAAGTTACTGCGACCAGCCGTGTTCGAACCAACCCTGCCGACGCCTGATGAGCTTGCCCAAGCCCGCACGATGGTTGCAGCGTTCCCGCACAGCTACGCTCACTTGGCGCTGCTGGGCGACAAGGCCCTGCTGTTTGCTCCAGGTCACGATGCGTTCCTGATGTACGGTGTGGCGGGTCGGACCTGGGTGGCAATGGGCGATCCAGTGGCTTTTCGTGAGGAGGATCGCCGGGAATTAGCCTGGGAATTTCGCACACTGTGCGAACGCCATGATGGTTGGCCGGTGTTTTATCAGGTACGCCCCGACAATCTGGGGCTGTATGTGGAACTGGGCTTGACCTTATTGAAATTTGGTGAGGAAGCGCGAGTCCGCTTGGCTGATTTCTCGCTCGATGGCAAAGCGCGCAAAACCATGCGCAACAACGTCAACCGGTTGGAGCGGGAAGGCTACCGTTTCGAGGTTATCGAACCTGCCGCCGTGCCCGCGTTGCTGCCACAGCTACGCCAGCTTTCCGATGCCTGGCTCAGTGCTAAAAACAGCCGGGAAAAGGGTTTTTCGCTGGGATTTTTCAACGAAGACTATGTGTGCAGTGGTGCGGTTGCCGTCGTCTGGCACGCTGCACAGGCGGTGGCATTCGCCAATCTCTGGCAAGCGGGCGGCTGTGAACTGTCGGTGGATTTGATGCGTTATCCACCGGACAGCCCGAACGGTTTGATGGATTATCTGTTCATCCAAACGATGCTGTGGGGCCGAGCGCAGGGTTACGAGTGGTTCAACTTGGGAATGGCGCCGTTGGCTGGGTTACAAAACCGTAGCTTCGCGCCATTGTGGAACCGGTTTGGGGCGCTGGTGTTTGGCGGTGGCGAGACGTTTTACAATTTTCGCGGGCTTCATCAATACAAAGATAAATTTTCTCCTGAGTGGGAAGCCCGCTATTTGGCGGCGCCGGGCGGCTTGATTTTGCCGCGGGTGCTGAGCGATTTGACGGCGTTGATCGCCGGTGGTTTTCGAGGCGTGATCGGAAAATAACAATGAGAGAGCAGCCGATGCCTAAATGGTCACTGATGTTAGGTTTAGTTGCCGCTATAGCGGGTGCTCCCGTGTGGGCGGAGCTGGTCGAGGAAACGCTCGACGAGCCTGGTTTCGGCAAGCTGGCGATTTACCAGGGTAGCGATGAACCGAAAGGCGTTGCTCTGCTGGCTGCCGGGTCGGGGGGTTGGAAACCGGAGATGGCCGCTGTGGCCAGGGAAATCGCCAAACTCGATTATGTGGTGGCGGGCATCAATCTGGACGACTATGTAGCCCGGCTTGACCGGTCGGAGGCGACATGTGCCGATCTTGCGGGCGATCTCGACCGACTTAATCGGCTCATCGAGCAGCGCTACCCTATCGCCACTCATCAGCCCCCAATTCTGGTCGGTGTTGGCGCCGGGGCGGCTTTGACCTACGCGGCGCTGGTCCAGGCATCGAATGATCGGTTTCACGCTGGTGTGAGCGTGGATTTCTGCCCAGAACTGGCTTTGCACAAGCCACTATGCCAGGGCGCGAATAACCTGGACGGCGCCAAGGTGACCGATAACAAAAGCTTGTCGTTGCTGCCGGTGGCTCGGCTGCCTACCACCTGGTTCGTCTTTCAAAATCGGCCAACCTGCGATGCTGCCATAGCGAGCCAATTCGTCAAATCGGTCCAATTGGCGCGTTGGTCCGAGGTCGCCGGTACGGAAGGGGTCAAGAGCTGGCTGCCGCAAGTGACGGCCTTGATGCAATGGCTTGATCCCAGCATCGTCAGACAAGTGCAACCGGACGCGAATGTCGTGGGCGTGCCGCTGACCGAAGTTCCGGTACCTGCGGGCGCTGAGCGGCCGCAATTGGCGGTGATGCTATCAGGCGATGGCGGCTGGGCGCTGCTTGACCGGGCGGTCACGGCGGAACTGGCCAAGAACGGCTTGCCAACCATCGGGTGGGACTCGCTCAGTTACTTCTGGAAAGCGCGTCAGCCGGATGAAGTGGCGCTGGATTTGGAACGGGCGTTACGCTATTACCTGGCGAGTTGGAAAAAAGAGCGCATCGTCCTGATCGGCTATTCATTCGGGGCCGATGTATTACCGGCGGTTATCAACCGTTTACCGCAAAGCTTGCGGGAAAAGATTGAGCTGGTGGTTTTTCTTGGCCTCTCCACGCACGCGGCCTTTGAATTCAATTTGCGCAATTGGATTAGTGACGCACCCGCAGCAGGGGATCAACCGGTTCGCCCGGAAGTAGAAAAATTGAAAGAACTGAAGCGTTTGTGCATCTACGGAACTGAGGAAGACGATGCCCTCTGCCCGAAGCTTGCCGATATAGGTGTTATCACTAACCCCATGCCAGGCGATCATCACTTTGACGAAGACTATCCCGGGGTGGCGAAGCGGATTCTCGATCAGCTCCCCACGGTGAAGACGGTTCAAGCGCCCGTAGCCGCCGCCGCGCCGACCCCTGGCCCGGTAGGCCCACCACCGTTTATGCAACCAAACCAGCCAACTCAACCAACCCAGGCACCACAACCCACCAGCCAGCCGATTCAACCGGCTCAACCGGCTCAACCGGCTCAACCGGCCCAGCCGACCCAGCCGGCCCAAGCACCACAACCACCGACGCCCCGTTAATATGGCGATTTATGCAATTGGTGATATTCAAGGCTGTTACGACCCACTGCGGCGCTTGCTGGATGCCATGCGGTTCGATCCCGCCACTGATACGCTGTGGCTGGTCGGGGATTTAATCAACCGGGGTCCGCAGTCGGTGGAGGTGTTGCGCTTCGTGCGGAGTTTGGGAGCGCGGGCAGTCGCCGT
Organism: Candidatus Competibacter denitrificans Run_A_D11; assembly: GCF_001051235.1. Lineage (GTDB taxonomy): Bacteria > Pseudomonadota > Gammaproteobacteria > Competibacterales > Competibacteraceae > Competibacter_A > Competibacter_A denitrificans. Next base: position 230,292 of record NZ_CBTJ020000020.1, read on the forward strand.
GTTGGGCAATCACGACCTGACCTTGCTTGCGGTAGCGGCCGGTCATGTCAAACCGAAACGAAAAGATACGTTTCACTCCATTCTTGACGCACCCGATCATGAGGAACTGCTGGCTTGGCTGCGCCATCGCCCGCTGTTGCATCACGATGCTTTGCTTGGCTTTACCATGATCCATGCCGGATTGCCGCCACAATGGGATTTAGCCTTGGCGCAACGCTGTGCTAGCGCAGTTGAAGCGACGCTGCAAGGGGCCGATTGCAACGCCTTTCTAAAGGAAATGTTTGGCAGCGAACCCGCGCGCTGGCGGGATGATCTGGCCGGTTATGACCGGTTGCGCTTCACGGTCAACGCCTTGACGCGGATGCGATTTTGCACGGCGGACGGCAAATTGTCCTTTAGCGAGAAAGGCGCTCCCGGCTGCCAAACCTTGGGCTTAATCCCCTGGTTCGCGGTGCCCGGTCGCCGTAGCGCTGATCTCAATATCGTCTTCGGCCATTGGGCGGCGCTCGGCTACTATCGGGCGGCGGGCATTTTTGCGCTGGATAGCGGCTGCGTCTGGGGCAACCGCTTGACCGCGATCCGCCTGGATGAAGCCGGCATTCCAGCCTGGAGTGTTCCGGCGGTTAGCAGCGCATCCGCTCTCACATGACGCCGCAATTGAGCCTGGTCGCCGCGCTCGCTCGGAATGGGGTCATCGGGCGGGATAATCGCTTGCCGTGGCATTTGCCCGCCGATTTGCGCTTCTTCAAGCAAACCACGATGGGCAAGCCGCTGCTGATGGGCCGACGCACCTGGGAATCCATCGGTCGGCCGCTGCCTGGCCGACCAATGATTGTGCTAACCGATGATCGGCGTTATCACGCGGCAGGCTGCACAGTGGTTCATTCATTGGCCGAGGCGCTGACGGCAGCGGGCGCGGTGCCAGAAATTATGGTGATCGGCGGCGCAATCCTGTTTCAGCAGACTTTGCCACTGGCGAAACGCCTGTATCTGACCCAGGTGGAAGCGGACGTACCCGGCGATACCTGGTTTCCAGACTGGAACCCGGCGGAATGGGCATTGGTTTGGGAAGACGCGCATCCCGCTGATGAAAAACACACCTGGCCGTTCCGGTTTCAGCGCTGGGAACGGCTGGATCGGTAACGGCGGGTGCCTGTCAGGTGCGCGCCTGCCAGCCTAAATGATTCAAATAGGCCAGGCGGGCCGCTTCATCCGGCAACGCCTCATTCAGTACCGCCATAAACGGAGCATCAACTTCGGCATCATGGAGCAGCAAGCGCGCTTGGGCGGTTCGCGGCACACGGGTAGGACAAGTCGCTGGGTTGGAGGCCGCGTCGGATCGGGATGTTTGTTCGGAACTATCACTCATCAACAGGCTCCTCACTGTTACGCATCAAGCCAAGCTCGAAATGTGCGATCCAGCAAAGCCGGATCAGGATTTGCGGTGGCTGCTAACGCCGGACCAGCCTCCAGCCGCGCCAGTTCTGCACGAATCCAGTCGCTCAAGGCCGGAATTCGTGGCCCCCATGCCAGTTCAGCACCGCCTTGCTTGGCGGCCAACAATTGATCGATAGCATCGCGCAACTCACCCGGCGGCACCAGCGTTTCCACCAGATCGCTAAACGGCATCGGCACCACCCCGCGTCCGCCTTCCAGCCAGCGAACCGCCAGCAAAGGTCGCAACACGTAAAGATATTTCTTCAAGCGCACCGGATCGCCGCGCAAATAGTCCCGTTGATTACCGCGCGCCATGTGCAGATAGTGCCAGGCACAGCCACGCGGTGAATAGTAGGTGGGCGTCAACGCCAGCATGGCTTGCCGAAATCCCGGCTGTTCGCGGTAAACCAGGGGCGAATGCAGCCATTCAAACAGCGGCGGATTGGATTTGTACATCAGATGCAACGCTTTGCGTAAATCCCAGCCGTTGATGTCCAGCAGCTCTTCTATCGGTCGTTCAATGACATCGCGGCGACGTTCGACGTTGATGCTCAAATACCAATCGCGCGGATGAACGTAGATAAAACGGACATCGTAATCGCTATCCGGCGAGGCGAAGCCCCAGGCCCGGCTACCGGATTCGCAGGCGTATAAAATTCGCACCGCTTCGCGTTGTTCGATAGCGCTCAAGCGCTCCAGAATGGCCGATCTGGTCGAATCCACTTCAAGGGAATGTTCCGGCATAGCGTTTTTAATCCATCTTGCTCAATCAATAGCCCCAATTCTCGCACCGTACCGGTATTGGTTCAGCACCTCTCTACGTCGCTACCGGTCGAGCAACAACCAACCCTCATGGAGGATCAAATAAGCCAGATATTCCGGCGATCTTTTAGCCAGTTCGGTCGTAACGCCAAGAGTATTGCGGCAGCTTCGGACCGTGTTATCCAGTATTTTAGCAAGGAGAACTGGCACATGGCTGGTGAACGTCCACCGCTCACAAATGCGTAGTTCGGGCTACCCGTGGACCACAAACCCCAACTGCCAGGGGATATCTGTCACGAGAGCGCACCGTGAGCTATCATCGACCTCTCGGATCGTCTTGCTCTTTGTCCGCTCAAATGGGGCCACTTCGCTATGTTCAAGCGCTCTATCACCCGCCGTTCCTTTCTGACAAGCACCCTGCTCGCGCCTTGGCTTTCGGTATTGGATCGATACGCTCTGGCAGACCAGAAGTCGTCGGTTGATCTGCGCCTGGGACCGGCCCAGCCATTTAGCTTTGATGGATTGCGCCAACAGGCCCAGCAACTGGCGACTCAGCCGTATCAGTCTCCCCCGCTGCCGCACGCCAAGGTGGTGGATAGAATCGACTACGATGCCCACCTGGAGATCCAGTACCGGCCAGAAGCGGCACTCTGGCGGGCGGGTGATGGCCCCTATCCGGTTCGCTTCTTCCATTTGGGCCGTCTATTTCCTTCACCGGTCAAAATCCACATCGTGCGAGAGGGTGAAGCGCGCGAAGCCCTTTACTCATCACGGTTATTCACGTTCGGGGAGGCCGAGTACGCGGCAGACTTGCCGGACGACATGGGGTTTGCCGGTTTCCGGCTGATGCACGCGCCGACCGAGGAGCGTGACTGGCTGGCATTTTTGGGGGCCTCTTATTTTCGCAGCGCCGGTGAACTGGATCAGTACGGGATTTCAGCGCGTGGAATTGCCATTGATACCGGTTTACCGACGGCGGAGGAATTTCCGCGCTTTAGCCAATTCTGGCTGGAACCGATCGCCGATCCCCAGGCCGTGATGATCTATGCCCTGCTCGATGGTCCTAGCGTTACCGGTGCCTATCGCATTCAGGCGATCCGCCACGGTCGCGTCATTATGGAAGTTGAGGCAGCCCTTTTCTTTCGCAAAGATGTCCAGCGCCTGGGTGTCGCTCCGCTGACCAGCATGTACTGGTTCTCTGAGAGCAACCACCAACCAAGCTGGGACTGGCGCCCGGAAGTGCATGATAGCGACGGCTTGGCGTTGTGGACCGGCGCCGGGGAGCGAATCTGGCGGCCAATCAACAATCCACCCTTTCTTCAGACCAGCGCTTTCGTTGACCGTGATCCGAAGGGGTTCGGCCTGGCGCAGCGGGATCGGAACTTCGAAAACTACCAGGATGATCGGGTATTTTATGAGCGGCGACCTACCCTGTGGGTGGAACCGTTGGACCCTTGGGGCGAGGGATCGGTGCAACTGATCGAAATTCCCACCGATTACGAAGCCAACGACAACTTGGTTGCCTGCTGGGTACCACGAGAACCGGTACGCGCGGGAACCAGCCGGACCTTCAAATACCGCTTGCATTGGGTCGCTGATGAGCCGTATTCGCCACCGCGCAGCCGAGTGATCGCCACTCGCCTTAGCTGGCGGTCCATTCCCAAAACCACACCACGACCCGCCCACCGCATTTGGTTCGCCATTGACTTCGCCGGTGGGCCACTGGAACAGCTCGACCAAAAAGCGCCGGTGCAATTGATGGTCAGTAGCACGCGCGGCAGCTTGCGCAGTCCCGGCGCCTTTCAGGTGGCCGGCACCCGCCGCTGGCGGGCAGATTTCGAGATTGAGCTGGAAGGCGGAGAACCCATCGACCTGCGTGCCTATTTGCGGCTGGGCGATCAGGCGCTTTCGGAAACCTGGCTGTACCAGTTCATTCCACGCGCTTCAGCGAGTTGACGGGTGTTTCGCTAGCCCCTAGCCTAAAGCACCTGCCGTTCAAGGCCCACTGTTTTCCAGCGCCAGGTCACCCGTTCCAAGCGCGTCCCGCCACAGTTCGGTCCAATAGCGGATGGCCGTCACTGGCAGCCCTGCCCACAACCGGAACCAGTCAGCATTGGACAGATGGGTACCGAACGCGCGGGACTCGAAGGGCGCCAGCCCTCGCGCCGCCAGTTCTCGGCAGCATTGGATCAGCCCTGTTCGCAGCAGCACTTGGTCGATGGCGGTCTGTCCCGCCACATCATCCAGCACACCGCTGAGGGTGAGCAGGGTTTTACGAAACAGCGTCAGCTCTTCGGGAAACTGAATCGCACCGGCCGTACCCAGCCCGTCCAGCAGCCCCATCAGCCAGTTAAACCCTGGAAAAGTGCCATGCCGCACCTGACGCAAACCAGCCACAACAGCGGCGCGCAACATAGCAGGATCGGACGGCCGCCCCAGCACTGTGATGGCCTCCATGGTCGCGTTTTCGTCCTGAGTTAACGCCCCGGCCACTGCCTGCACCACGGCTACGCACTGCGCCTTGCTCAAAATAGTGACCAGCGCCCAATCCAGGATTGCTGGCCGCCCATCCGAGGTGACAAACAGATTGCCGGCGTGCGGATCGGCGTGAAATACGGCAGCACCGGGGGCGGGATGCCAGAACGGCTTGGCGATCAAGGCTTCGATTAACGTTTTCGCCAATCGCTGGCGCTGGTCAGGGGGCAATTTGGAATCGGTGACTTTACAACCGTCGATCCGCTCCATAGCGGTCATGCGCGGCGTGCAAAATGGCAACAGTCGCGGGATGACCACACCCGGTGAATCGGCGTGAAACGTCGCCGCGCGCGCCAGGTGAACCTGTTCATGGTCAAGCTGAACTTCCCGCGCCAGCAACTTGCGAATGCTGTCGAGCGTGTTGCGATAATCCAGCACCGGCAAGCCCAGCTCCGCACAGCGCGTTTCCAGAAAAGCCCCCAGCGCCGACCAGATTGCAAGCTCCTCGTGCAATTGCTCCTCAACGCCGGGTCTTAGCACCTTGAAGACACCCTGGCACGGCTCGGAAGTACCAGTTTCGCGCCAGGTAAACGGCACTACGACCGCAACACTGGCCTCGGCAAGCGCTACTGTGCCGATATCAAGCCCTGCAACCTGGCTCCATTCCCGCCGGATGAGGGCAATGATGTCCGCCAGCGGCGTTGTCGGTTCGAGCGATTCGAGTTCTTGCAAATTCGCGCGCAATTCGGGCGCCAGCCGTCGATCCCGCGCCAACATCTGACCTAGTTTGTGCAGGGTCGGGCAGCGACGAAACAACAGGCCCAAGCGGCGGGTCGGGTGCGTGGTCGGTGGCAAACCGAGCTGTTCGGCAACAATAGCCTCCAGGCGAGCGGGCGTCAGGCGCTCCAGAAAAAACAGCATCCCGTCCACCACCAGCGGACGATAAGCGGCATGAGCCTCAGGGACGATATCCGCCAGCCCCAGCGCTTCCGCAAGCGCTGGGCCGCCCATTCCATCCATCAAGTCGATCATAGCCGTGCCTTTTTCAGAATCGGCGCCAATGAGCGACACGACTTATCAAGAGAGGATCGTGATGCGAGAAAAATCATCATAAGTAATTCTAATGTATGAGCTTTAAAGAATACTTTCGCTAGAGCCGAAGCGTATACTACGCCAGATATTTTGCGGATATTCACTGGTCTAGGGTGTTTCAATCCGCACCCGTGACCGGGTGAAACAGCATGGCAGAGGTTACGCCTCTGCCATGTACGATTATCCCCCGGAAGGAGGAGGTTTCAAACCGAAGTTCATTGTTGATGAACAGATCACCCGATTCGGATAACCCGCTTTGATTTCCGGTTGACCTGAGTGTGCAACTCACCGAGGAGATTCTTAATGATCGTTACCTTTCGGACCAAAGAGCATCCCGACATCATGATGTTCGGCGATGTCGCCATTGAACTACTAAAAATGATGGGTCACAGCGGAACTGTACCAAGTGCTATCGTAGCTAAGGATGTGCCGGCGGCATTAGCGTGTTTAAAGGCAGCGATCAGCGCCCATAAAGCGGCTAAGCCAGCCGCGCCGCCACCCGCGAAGGATGACAACGATGACGAACCGGCTGAACGTCCAGTCGATTTGAGCCATCGGGCCTTGCCGTTGCTTGAACTGCTGGAAGCTGCCGTTGCCGTGCAAGCTGATGTGATGTGGGATCAGCAATAAGCCAGCTCGGGCACGCAATGCCCGAGCAAGATCGGCCTATCAGGGGGCAAGGAAGGTGCGAATTGCAAGCGCTACAGCCTGCGGTTGTTCCCAATGCGTGTTGTGGCCTGCACCAGAGAAGACCATCAATTGCGCGCCGGGGGGCAACGCAGCCAATAGAGCGTCTTGGTCGGCCCTGCTGAAGATCACATCAAGATCACCCCAAATCACCAATACCGGTGCCGTGATGGCCTTAAGAAAATAGCTATGGTCATCGGATAGCAACATACGGAAGATACCCTTCCACACCAGCGCCGGCACCTTGGCAGTTTCGGAGAGAACTTTCTCAAAGAAAACCGGATCGACCGGGTTGGGGCCGGTCTGCCAAGACCGGATAAATTCAGGATCGATGGGATCTTGAAAACTTGGCAAGCCAACCGGATCTTCCCACAAGCTGGTAATCACCGGGTTGCCGACGCCAGTCTTTGCCGAACCGATCAGCACCAGCTTGCTGACCCGATTCGGATACGCAGAGGCGACCTGGTGGGCGATGAAACTGCCCATCGAATGACCAACGATGACCGCTTGCTGAATGCGTAATTTATTCATGAAAGCGATTACGTCATCGGCATATTGGGTAATATTGTAGCCGAAAGGCGGTTTTTCAGAATCACCGTGACCGCGCTGGTCAAGCGCCAGGATGCGGTAGCTGTCGCTCAAAAACGGCGTGGTCATCGACCAGGAATGACTGGAATCGGTGGCGCCGTGGAGAAAAATGATCGGTTGGCCATTACGCGGGCCGGTATCGACATAGCGCAGCTTGACCCCGGTCTCCAGATTGATCGTTCTAAAATCAGGATCGGCCCACGCCACGGCCCACGAAGCCGCCAGAAGGAAAGCGACAAGGATTTGTTTTAAACATCGATGGATCAGATAGCTATTCATGGTTTGTCATCTCTCTATTAAATCATCCAACAAACTCATGGCCGATCAATGGATCGACCATCGCCCAACGGTGCGCCCCGTTACTGACTGGCAAGCGGCACCGAATCCAACCTTAGCAAACGCACCAGCTCAACCAAGGCTCGACCGCGATGGCTAAGCCGATTTTTGCAGGCCGGATCAAGCTCAGCAGACGTCCGGTTCTGATCAGGTACGAAAAAAACCGGATCGTAACCGAAGCCGTGGGTGCCGCGCGGCTCGGTCAAAATCACCCCTTCCCAGCTGGCCTGGCAAATCAGCGGGGTCGGATCGGCGGGATGGTGCAACAAAGCCAGCGCACAGACGAAGCGCCCGGTACGCCGTTCTGCCGATACACCATCCAATTCCTTCAATAATTTAGCGATGTTAGCCTGATCGCCGGCCCCAGGACCGGCATAACGAGCCGAATAAATACCCGGTGCACCGCCGAGCGCGTCCACCGCTAATCCCGAATCGTCAGCCAACGCCGGTAAGCCGGTATGCTGGGCGGCATTGCGGGCCTTGAGCAGGGCGTTTTCGATAAAGGTCAAACCGGTTTCTTCAGCTTCTGGCACCCCAAACCTCGATTGCGGCACAATCTCGAAGGCAAAACCAGCCAACACAGCAGCAAATTCACGAACTTTACCGGGATTGCCGGTTGCTAAAACAAGATGACGCATTGCAAATTTCCTGCCAAATTTAGCCAACCAAACCTAACGCGTCCCGCTGCTTTCTGAGCAGATCCTCGATTCCGCTGCGCGCCAACGCCAGCATGGCCTGCAATTCTTCCATGCGGAATGCGTGACCTTCGGCGGTTCCCTGAATTTCAATAAACGCACCCGCGTCATTCATCACCACATTCATATCGGTCTCTGCTTCGGAGTCTTCCGCATAATCCAAGTCCAGCACCGGCACCCCTCGATAGATACCCACCGAGACCGAAGCGACTTGACCATGCAAGGGGCTTTTCTTGACCGATTTCTTACCCACCAGATAACGCATCGCATCGGCCAGCGCCACGAAGCTGCCGGTGATAGCAGCGGTTCGGGTGCCGCCATCCGCTTGAATCACATCACAATCGAGGGTGATGGTACGCTCGCCTAGAGCCTCCAAATCCATGACTGCCCGCAATGCCCGGCCGATCAGCCGTTGGATTTCCATCGTCCGCCCATCTTGCCGACCCCGGCTGGCCTCACGCTGCATCCGAGTGTGGGTAGCACGCGGCAACATGCCATATTCGGCAGTCACCCAGCCCCGGCCCTTACCTTTGAGAAACGGTGGTACTCGCTCTTCGACGCTGGCGGTGCAGAGCACCCTGGTATCACCGAATTCCACTAATACCGAGCCTTCAGCGTGCTTGGTGAATTGCCGGGTGATCCGAATCGGGCGCAGTTCGGCGGGAGCACGGGCGCTGGGACGCATAGACAGATTTCCTAAAGAGTGTGACAAGTTTTGGGAGCGGCACTATAGCAGAACAGGTCAGTTGACCTAGCCTAATCTGGTCGTAGCCGATCAGGCGCTCAGAGAAAAATGGTCACATCCGACGCAAAATGGCTATTTCAGCCTAAGATAAAAAAACCACCCACAAGAGGTTAGCCTAATGTTACGCAGCATGACCGCTTTCGCCCGCCAGGACCAACCCAGTGTCTGGGGTACGATCATCTGGGAGTTGCGCTCGGTGAACCACCGCTATCTGGAAATGACCTTGCGTCTGCCAGAGGCGTTGCGTGGTCTGGAAGCGCCGGTTCGTGAGCGAGTCGCCGCCGCGCTGGGTCGAGGCAAAGTGGAATGCACACTCAAACTGCAAACCGCCGGCGCACCGCTGACCGCCATCACGCTGAACCAACCGCTGGTCGAGCGGCTGCTCGAAATTGCCGGTGAAGTGGAACACATGATTGGGCCTGGGACCGGTTTGCGGTTGGGTGATGTCTTGCGCTGGCCAGGTGTGGTCAATGAAGCCGAGCCGGATTTGGACGACATGCAACTGGCAATTCTCGGTTGCCTCGACGCGGCTTTACGAGAACTGATTGCCACCCGCGAACGGGAAGGCCAGCGCACCGCCGAACAGCTCCAACAACGCTGCGAAGCGATCCGGGCGCAAGTTCAGCGAGTGCGAGTGCGCCGGCCCGAAGTCCAAGCCCGTTGGCGCGACAAACTGTTAACCCGCCTGGCGGATATTTCGGCCGATGCCGATCCGGGCCGCCTGGAACAGGAACTGGTCTTGATCGCTCAGCGCCTGGATGTGGAGGAGGAACTCGACCGGCTCGACGCTCATCTCGATGAAATTCAGGCGGTTTTCGTTCGACCCGACCCGGTGGGTCGCCGGTTGGATTTTCTGATGCAGGAACTCAATCGTGAAGCGAACACCTTATCTTCGAAATCCGCTGACACCGAAACCACCCGCGCAGCAGTGGAACTGAAAGTCCTAATCGAGCAGATGCGCGAACAGATCCAGAACATCGAATAGCTTTTTGCCCGGCTGGGGATTTCTCGATCTGGGTCGCTCGCTCCAAGGCTTTCAAACATCAAGGTTGAGCACTTCGAGCGCATTCTGAGCGATGAAATTCCGCCGAGGTTCTACCTGATCACCCATCAGGGTGGTGAAGATTTCGTCGGCGGCGATAGCATCTTCAATGCGGACTTGTAACAAGCGGCGGGTCGCTGGGTTCATGGTGGTTTCCCACAGTTGATCCGGGTTCATTTCACCCAACCCCTTATAGCGTTGAATATGCTGACCGCGCTTGGCTTCCTCCAGCAACCAATCCATGGTTTCGCGAAGATGACGCACGACCCGCGTGCGCTCACCGCGCCTTACCTCCAGCCCGCTGTCGAACAAACCGCTCAAACGTGAGCCGAGGCCGGCCAACTTCGCATATTCGGTCGAGCCGAAAAACTCGGCGGAGAGCCGGAACTGCCGATCCAAACCATGCGTGCGGCGGCTGATGACCAAGCTAACCGCCTCACCTTCCGCGCGCGCTTCGACGATAGCGCGATAAACAGGACGCTCCCCCGAACCCACGTTCAGACGGTCGATCAAGGTTTCGACCCAACCGCCCGGAAACCCGCCATCCCCACGCAACTGACGACCTTCCAATGTTGGAAGGTAGATCAACTGTTCGAGCAAAACGCTATCGTAACGCCGCGATAAACGCTGGATGACTGCCGTAGCAGCCATGTAATCGCGCGCTAATTCCTCCAGTGCTGCTCCCTTGATCGGCTCATCGGCTCTGCTCTTAGGAACCAATAGCGCCCCATCCAATGCCGCTTGCAACAGGTTTTCAGACAGCTCTGTATCGTCCTTGACATAGCTGTCCTGTTTACCTTTCTTGATCTTGTACAGCGGGGGTTGGGCGATGTAGATATGGCCTCGCTCAATCAGCTCTGGCATCTGCCGATAGAAAAACGTCAACAAAAGGGTACGGATATGCGAGCCATCGACATCGGCATCCGTCATTAGAATGACCCGGAAATAACGCAACTTGTCGGGATTAAACTCCTCCCGGCCGATCCCGCAGCCCAGCGCCGTAATCAGTGTGCCAACCTCGACCGAGGCCAACATTTTGTCGAAACGGGCCTTCTCCACATTCAAGATTTTGCCCTTCAAGGGCAGGATTGCCTGAAAACGCCGGTCACGACCCTGCTTGGCCGAACCGCCGGCAGAATCACCTTCCACCAGAAACAGCTCAGACAAGGACGGATCTTTCTCCTGACAATCCGCCAACTTGCCTGGTAAACCGGCAATATCCAGCGCCCCCTTGCGGCGGGTCATTTCACGGGCGCGACGGGCGGCTTCGCGGGCGCGGGCGGCGTCGATGATCTTGCCGGTGATGGCTTTAGCTTCGCTGGGATTCTCCAGCAGAAATTCCTGTAACTTCTCGGCTACTATCCCTTCAACGGCGGGTTTGACCTCGGAGGACACCAGCTTGTCCTTGGTCTGGGACGAAAACTTAGGATCGTGTAGCTTCACCGATAACACCGCGGTCAAGCCCTCGCGGGCGTCATCGCCGCTGGTTTCCACCTTGGCTTTCTTAAGAATCCCCTCCGCATCCATGTACTGATTGAGAGTGCGAGTCAGGGCGCCGCGCAAACCGGCCAGGTGGGCACCGCCATCGCGCTGTGGAATATTGTTGGTAAAACAGAACACATTTTCTTGATAAGAATCGTTCCATTGCATTGCCAGTTCGACCTGAATCTCATCGCGAGCGGTGTTCAGGTAGAACACGTTGTCGTGCAGTGGGGTTTTGTTGCGGTTTAGGTGCTCGACAAACGCTTTGATTCCTCCCTGATATTCGAACACGTCCTCCTTTCCGCTACGCTCATCAGACAGGCGGATACAAACCCCGGAATTCAGAAACGACAGCTCACGCAGGCGCTTAGCCAGCACGTCGTAATGAAAGTCGATGTTCGTGAAAATGGTGGCACTGGGCTTGAAACGGATTTCAGTACCGGTGTTCTCAGTCTCACCGACCGCGCGCAATGGTGCCTGCGGATCACCGAGCCGATACTCCTGCCGGTGAAGTTTGCCGTCCCGATGGATGGTGAGCTGCAAATACTCCGACAGCGCGTTTACCACCGAGACACCGACCCCATGCAAACCGCCAGAGACCTTATACGAACGGTCGTCGAATTTGCCGCCAGCGTGCAGCACGGTCATGATGACCTCGGCGGCAGAGCGGCCCTTGGAATGCTCGTCAGTGGGAATACCACGGCCGTTGTCCGTCACAGTGACCGACTCGTCGGGGTGGATAATGACGTTGATTTCGGTGCAGTAACCGGCCAGCGCCTCGTCGATGGAGTTGTCCACCACTTCGAAAACCATGTGGTGCAGGCCGGTCCCGTCATCGGTGTCGCCGATGTACATGCCAGGCCGCTTGCGTACCGCGTCCAGCCCTTCCAGGACTGTGATGCTTGACGAGGTGTAAGACGAATCGTTCATAAAGCTCGCTTCCAAAATCCGCAGTAAGGAGTGGGATTATACCATTTCACCTAAGGTGCCGTGGGCAAGATGAAACGTCCGCGCCTCGCTCCAAGCGGCGGCATCCAGCAAGCTAGGTTCTATCGCCGTGACAAATAGCTGGCTATCCAGCGCTGCTAAAGCTCCCATCACCCGTAGCCGGTTGCCAGGATCAAGTTCTGCCGGCAAATCATCGATCAACAGGATGCAGGCATCCCCGGCGTGGCGTCGATACAGTTCGGCTTGTGCCAATAGCAAGGCGATGATCAGCAGCTTTTGCTGACCACGCGACAGCGCCTCAGCTGGCGAGCGTCCGGCGATCTGAATGCGGAAATCCGCCCGATGCGGGCCAAGCCGAGTATGGCCCTGTTGGCGATCTTGCTGACGACTGGCCTGCAACCACTCCACCAAATGCCGCTCAGACGGCTCTAGAGGCCAGCCACGGCGATAATCGACCCTAACCCTCCCTAGCAGAAGGGTCGAATCCACCAGGGGCTGTAAGGCCCCTTCTAGCGCCTTACAGAAGGCTTCGCGCAGCCGGTCGAGAATCGTAGCTGCCACGGTCAATTCACCGTCCCAGGCAGCCACCACCCGATCAGGGGAACCAGCGCGTAAGGCGGCATTGCGATGGCGCAAGGCCGCAGCGTAGCGGCGCCAGCTTTCGAGAAACGTGGCCTCGGCGTGGAAAAGCCCCCAATCCATGAAGCGGCGCCGTACTTGCGGACCCTCTTCGAGCAAGCGGTGACTATCGGGATTCAACAGCAAAACCGGCACTTGTCGAGCCAGATCGGCCAACGAATGGGTTGGCACCCCATCGACACGGGCACTCAACTCACGCGGTGTCCGCTCAATGCCAACCGGAATTCGCCGCCCGTTACCGCTGGCCATCATCGCCACAATTCGGAAGAATTCAGCGTTGGTCCCGATCAATTCACGCGGCTGCCGGGCGCGAAACGAGCGTCCGCGCCCCAGAAAATACAATGCTTCCAGCAGGCTGGTCTTGCCGGAAGCATTCGGGCCGATCACCAGATTCAGGCGAGCAGCACACGGTAGGACAAGCCGTTCCAGATTGCGAAACCCGGTGATGTCAAGCGAGGCAACCCGCATCCGCAGCGAGATTTACAGCCGCATGGGCATGATGACGTGCTTGCTGTTGCCGCCCTCGCTTTCCTCGATCAGGCAGCTACTGCCAGCATCGTTGAAAGACAGCTTGGCCAGTTCACCACCCAGCGCACCCAATGCATCGAGCAGATAGCTGACGTTAAAACCGATTTCCAGAGGACCGCCGCTGTAGTTGATTTCGATTTCTTCCTCAGCTTCCTCTTGGTCCGAGTTTTGCGCTTGTGCGCGGAGCGTCCAGTCTTCCAACTGGAGGCGAATCCCTTGCGTCTTATCGTCCAGCACGATACCCGCCCGCGCCAAGGCACCGCGCAATACCATGCGATCAGCGATCATGGTCCGGCCAGGATCGCGTGGGATGACCCGCTGATACTCTGGGAACTTGCCATCGATCAGTTTGGACGTCAGCCGGATGTCACCCATGGCCGCCTGGATATGATTGGCGCCGAGCGCCAGCATCACCTCGGCCTCGCTGTCGGCTAAAAGCCGCATCAGTTCCAAAACCCCCTTGCGGGGTACGATCACTTGGCGGTGCTCGGCGTCTACCGCAATGGGTAGTTCCTGAAAGGCTAGCCGATGACCGTCGGTAGCGACGACCCGCAACGTACCCGAACCCACCTCCAGCAGCAACCCGTTCAGGTAGTAACGCACATCCTGCTGGGCCATGGCGAAGTGCGTGCGCTCGATCAAACCGCGCAATGTTCTCTGCGCCAGGGGAATCCCCTGGTCGAATGGCAAATCTTCCAGGGTGGGAAAATCGGTAGCCGGCAACGTCACCAGGGTAAATCGGCTACGGCCGCAGCGCACGACCGCCTTCTCCCCTTCCACGCCGAGCACCACCGTCGCATCCTCCGGCAACGCCCGCAGAATGTCGTGCAGCTTCCGGGCGGGCAGCGTGATTTCACCCGGTGTCTCGACCGGCAGTTCGATGCGAACCGATAGCTCTACTTCCAGATCGGTGGCGGTCAAGGTAAGTTCACGTCCGGTGGCTGACAGCAGGACGTTACTGAGGATCGGCAGGGTTTGACGGCGTTCGACCGCGCCAATCACTTGTTGGAGCGGTTTGAGCAAATGCTCACGCTTAGCTTCCAGTTTCATGAATTCTCCCATTGCGTTGGCAGGCCCGCAGCCTCGATCCAGGGCCACTAATTCCTGACTATAGCCAGGGGTTAAAAAATTTTTCTTCCCGTTAGCCTAGGTTTCTCGGCTCTTCCTAATTAGTAAAAATCTTTTCTTATATATATAAAAGATTATTATTATTAGGGAACCGATTTTCTGTGGATAACTTTTTTTATTTTTATAGATTCAATGGATTGGAAGATTTTTTCCTGTGGATAAGTCTGTGGATAAAATGTGGATAAGTCGGTTTTCCTGTGGATAACTTTTTAGGGGCAAAAAGTTATCCACACAGTTATCCACAGATTTTGGTGAGTTATCCACAGAAATGGCAAAGTTATCCACAGAGTTATCCACAGGGTATTTTTAGGTCTTTTTCGAACTACAGCCAATATCTTGCAAAAAAGTGTGTTTTTGACACGGTTAATTTCTCAACCCCTCTATTTTATTAAATATTTTTTACATTTTATAGACAATTATATGACATAAAAATCTCGCCAAAAAGTTATTCCACTTATCCACAGGACTTATCCACAGGCCATATCGCTAGTTGGTCAGTGTTCCAATCAGATTGGTGTAATCATCGCGAATATCTGGGTCACGATGCTGGAGTTCACGAATCTTACGACAGGCGTGTAGCACAGTGGTGTGATCGCGCCCACCGAACGCCTCACCGATATCCGGCAGGCTCAGGGCGGTAAGTTCTTTGGTTATGGCCATCGCCATTTGCCGGGGTCGTGACAGGGTGCGTAACCGACTGTTCGACAGCAAATCGCTGACAGGAATCTTGTAGTAATCAGCCACGGTCTTCTGAATGTTCTCAATGGTGACCAGCTTATCTTGCAAGGTCAGCAGATCGCTGAGCGCTTCCTTGGCAAAGCCCAGGGTGATGGCTTTACCGGTGAACTGGGCATTGGCATAGACACGCCGCAGCGCCCCTTCCAGCTCGCGGACATTGGAGCGGATACGCTGAGCGATGAAAAAAGCCACCTCGTCTGGTAGCACCAACTGCGCCTGCTCGGCTTTGCTTTTGAGAATCGCAACCCGTGTTTCCAGCTCTGGTGGCTCGATAGCGACGGTCAGTCCAGAGCCAAAGCGGGATTTCAGTCGATCTTCCAGTCCGGCGACTTCTTTGGGATAGCGGTCACACGTTAGAATGACTTGTTGGCGACTTTCCAATAAGCTATTGAAAGTGTAAAAAAATTCTTCCTGAGATCGCTCTTTGCCTGCCAGAAACTGCACGTCATCGATCAGCAAGGCGTCCAAGGATCGATAGCGGCGTTTGAATTCATTGATGGCGTTGTGTTGCAGCGAACGCACCATATCGGCAACGAAATACTCGCAGTTTTGAAAAACGATCTGCGCATCTGGATTGCGCTCGCGCAGCATGTTGCCGACCGCGTGGATGAGATGAGTCTTGCCCAAGCCGGTGCCACCGTAGATGAACAGGGGGTTATAGGCTCGGCCGGGATTTTCGGTGACTTGCAGGCAGGCGGCGCGGGCAATCTGATTAGAGTTGCCTTCAACGAAGGTCTCAAAGGTGAAATCCGGGTTGAGAATCCCGCTTTTCAGCAGTTCGCCACCATGGATAGTGGGTTGGGCAGCCGGCCCCTCCTCCAGAGGCTCTGCTGCGCTTTCCGTCACCGCTTCGTCTATCAGCACGCCACTGCCGATTTCCAGGAGCACCGGCGTAGGCTGCTCCGGGTTGATGCGTTCCAGCACCGCTTGAATTTGTGCCAGATGGTGCTTCTTGACCCAATCGAGCACAAAGCGATTTGGGGCAAGAAGCCGTAGAGCATCGCCTTCCTGCCGACCATGCAGCGGTCTGATCCAAGTGCTGAGTTGTTGCTCGGACAGTTCGCGTTCCAGGCATTCCAGACAAGATTTCCACAACGCTTGGTCCACCAACGATCCTCCTTACAATGGGGAAGAAATAAATCAGTCTAATGGGTTAAGGCCTATCTATCCACAGCGCTGCGCGCACAGATTTTTGAGAACACTTGACAAAATTGCCTCTCAATCAGTAATTTTGCCGTTTTCATTAAACAGCGCAATCTGTTTCATCTCGCACCGTTTTAAGGAATCGCCATGAAGCGAACGTTCCAGCCCAGTATCATTCACCGCAAGCGCACGCACGGTTTTCGCGCCCGGATGGCCACCAAGGGTGGTCGCCTCGTCCTCAAAGCGCGCCGCGCCAAGGGTCGCGCTCGTTTAGCACCCTGAACGCTGCGGCCGGCGACGCGCGTTTTCCGCGTCGCGCCCGGCTGACCGGCCGACAGGCTTTTGCCGGCGTCTTCGCCCAGCCTAGCAAATCCAGCGACCGTTATTTTACCGTGCTCACCCGACCCAACGAGTTGGGCTATCCACGCTTGGGTTTAGCGGTTTCTCGCAAGGTCGCCAAATCGGCTGTGGCACGCAACCGGTTGAAGCGGATCGGACGTGAAAGCTTTCGGCGCCACCAGCGCGATCTCGGCGGCTTGGATTGTGTGCTGCTGGGTCGATCCGGCGCGAGCGAGCAGGATAACGCAGTGCTGTTCGCCTCGTTGGAGCGGCACTGGCGGAGATTCGCACAATTATGCGCTCCCTGCTGATTGCGCTGATTCGCGTCTATCAGATCGTTCTAAGCCCGTTAATGGGCAACCATTGCCGTTTTTATCCGAGCTGCTCGCAGTATGCTCGTGAAGCCATTGAGTCTCACGGCGTCGCGCGTGGTGTAGGGCTGGCCATTCGGCGCGTGTTGCGCTGTCATCCCTGGCATCCGGGCGGCGTCGATCCTGTTCCCGAACCTTCCCCGAAGGACCGTTGATGGAAAACCAACGTTTGATTCTATTCGCGGCCTTGATGTTCATCGTATTTCTGCTCTGGCAGAACTGGATGGAATTTCAGGCTAAAAAGCATCCGCCACCCACGCCGGCGGTGGCCACCGCGCCGGCCGGTTCTGCTGGAACTAGCGGCGCTTTGGCGCCTATCCCAGGCCAGGATATACCAACTGCTGCGCCGGGAGCCGGTGCGGTGCCTAGCCCACAAGCCCTCAGCGGCGGGCAACGTGTGCAGGTGACCACCGATCTGTTTGCCATTGAAATCGACACGGTCGGTGGTGATCTGCGGCACGCCGGTTTGCGCACCTATCCAGATTCGGTCCAACATCCCGATCAACCGTTTGCCTTACTGAAAGACACGGGTCCAGATTTGTTTATCGCGCAGTCTGGTTTGGTGGCGTTGAACAACGGCCCGGCGCCTAATCATTACGCTACGTTCGTGCCTGAGCAAACCGAGTATCGTTTGGCGGATGGCCAGGATACGCTACCGGTGCGGCTAACCTGGTCGGACCCTGCCGGCCTCAAGGTGGTCAAGACCTATACATTTCACCGGGGCAGCTTTCTGATCGAATTGAATCAGCGAGTCGAGAACGGTAGCCCCAACGAGTGGCAAGGTGGTCAGTATCGGCAGTTTCAGCGCACGCCGCCGAAAGCTGTTAGCAGCTATTTTGGCAGTGGCGTGGTGACCTACACCGGGGCTGTGATTTCCACGCCACAACAGCGCTATGAAAAAATTGCCTTCGATCAGATTACCAAGCAAGAGCTGAATCAGCCGGTCAAGGACGGCTGGGTTGCCATGATCCAGCATTATTTTTTGGGTGCGTGGGTTCCCAATCCTGGGGAAACCGAAGATTTTTATACCAAATCGGTTGGTGGCAATCGCTATTTAGTGGGAATGCGCGGTGCCATGCAGACGGTACCGCCCGGTGCGACCGGCGATTTTCACACGCGCTTGTATGTCGGGCCAAAGCTGCCAGATGTGTTGGAAAAAGTGGCCCTTAACCTGCAACTGACCGTTGATTACGGTGTGCTGACTATCATCGCCGAGCCGCTGTTTTGGTTGCTAAAAGCGATTCACTGGGTCGTTGGCAACTGGGGCTGGGCCATCATTTTCCTCACGATTCTGATCAAGTTGGCGTTTTACAAGCTTTCCGAGACTAGCTACCGTTCCATGGCGAATATGCGGCGACTGGCGCCGGAATTGAGCCGGCTTAAGGAACTGTACGGCGACGACAAGCAGAAAATGAATGAAGCGATGATGGGGCTGTACAAGAAGGAAAAGGTAAACCCGCTCGGCGGATGCTTACCGATCCTGGTACAGATTCCCGTCTTTATTGCACTCTATTGGGTATTGGTAGAGAGCGTGCAGTTGCGCCAGGCGCCGTTCATGCTCTGGATCAAGGACATGTCGATTCCTGACCCGTACTACGTGCTGCCGCTGATCATGGGTGTGACGATGTTCATTCAGCAAAAGCTGAGTCCGGCTCCACCCGATCCGGTGCAAGCCAAGGTGATGATGGCCTTGCCGGTGGTGTTTACCTTCATGTTTTTGTGGTTCCCGGCCGGCTTGGTGCTGTATTGGGTGGTCAACAATATGCTGTCCATCGCCCAGCAGTGGGTTATCACCAAGCGAGTGGAGTCTGGAGCCGACGCTGCTGCGCTGAAAGCCAAAGAAAAAGCCGGAATCAGCTCCGGGTTAGGCGAACAAGCTAAGAAGCTGATCTCTCTAGCGAAGCAAGCCTTGCCGGAGCAGAAAACTCCAAATAAGCGCAAGAAATAATCTGCTCTTCCCCTCCCCGTCTGGGGAGGGTGGTTGCTGAATCATTCTCTAGTCACTTTCGAATTCCTCCTCCTCGCAGATGAGGAGGAGCCTTCCGATTTATGACCGATACCATCGCTGCCATCGCCACCCCGCCCGGACAAGGGGGTATCGGTGTCGTGCGCGTATCCGGGCCGTGTAGCACGGCTATTGCCGAAGCGATCTGTGGTCTGGTGCTAGCCCCTCGGCAGGCGGTTTTGCGCCGCTTCCGCGCCACAGCCGGTGAGATTTTGGATCAAGGAATCGTCCTGTTTTTTCCTGCGCCACACTCGTTCACTGGCGAGGATGTGGTCGAATTCCAGGGTCACGGTGGGCCGGTCGTGTTGGATTTACTGTTGGCCCGTGTATTTGAATTAGGTGCCCGGCCCGCCCGGCCCGGTGAGTTTTCCGAGCGCGCCTTTCTTAACGACAAGCTTGATTTAGCCCAAGCTGAGGCGATTGCTGATCTAATCGCCAGTGATACCGCTGCGGCTGCGCGGGCCGCGCTCCGTTCTCTGCAAGGTGAATTTTCGCAGCGGGTGAAGGGGTTGGTCGAAAGCTTGGTCAGCTTGCGGATGTATGTGGAAGCGGCTATCGATTTTCCCGAAGAAGAAATTGATTTTCTGGCCGATGCTGTGATTGTAACCCGTCTGGCGGACTGTCGGGAGCAACTGGGTATTTTACAAGCTGCGGCTGGTCAGGGCCGTTTATTACGCGACGGGATGACCGTGGTGATCGCGGGTCGGCCAAATGCCGGTAAATCCAGTTTGCTCAATGATCTGGCTGGACGGGAGACGGCTATTGTCACCGCAGTTCCCGGTACCACGCGCGATGTGCTGCGCGAGCGGATCAGCATTGATGGAATGCCCTTACATGTGATCGACACGGCTGGCTTGCGCGAGAGCGATGATCTGGTCGAGCAAGAAGGGATTCGTCGCGCCTGGGCGGAAATCGAAACGGCTGACCGCGTTTTGGTAGTGGTCGATGACCGAATTGGCTTGGCGGCTGAAGAAGCCGCTTTGCGAGAACGCTTGCCGGTTGAGACGCCTTTGACGGTTTTGTATAACAAAATCGACCTCAGCGGCCGCTCTCCGACAGTTCAAGAAGGATTGTGGGGAACAGAGATTTTCTTATCGGCTAAAACCGGCGCCGGCTTGGATTTGCTACGAGAGCATCTGAAAGCCTGCATGGGCTATCGTGGCAGTGCGGAAGGCACGTTCATGGCCCGTCGCCGCCATTTGGAGGCTCTGGAAAGGGCAGCCACAGCGTTGGCACGAGCGGCTGAGCAACTGGAAATATTCCATGCAGGCGAACTGGTCGCTGAGGAATTGCGCGAGGCTCAGAACGCGCTGGCTGAAATTACCGGCGAGTTTACATCAGAGGATTTGCTTTCGAGGATATTTTCCAGCTTTTGCATTGGAAAATAGCAAGACTTACATGCGACTGCTGGATATTTGGCGGCTGCAACGCGACGACCTGGGCCGGGATGGCTGAATCTGTTTCGCAAAATTAGAAAGTCGGCGTTGGCGGGGTGGCGGAACGGTCCGCCTTTGTCCGGCGGTGGGGTATTCCAGTAGAGTAGCGGCTTTGGCAATTTCGCCCGGAACAACCCCCCATGTTTGAACAAGCCTTCAAGAATATCGACGCCGACCTGCGCAACGAAGCGGGTTGCACCACCGAACTCGACTACACCGAACAGACTTCCTGGCTGCTGTTCCTCAAGTATCTCGACGGGCTGGAGCAGGACAAGGCGATGGAGGCGGAACTGGAGGGCAAGCAGTACACCTTCATCCTCGATGCCCCCTACCGCTGGTCATCGTGGGCCGCGCCCAAGGATAAAGACGGCAGGCTCGACCACAACAAGGCCCAGACCGGCGATGACCTGCGGGAGTTTGTGGATCGCAAGCTGTTCCCCTACCTGCAAGGTTTCAAGCTCAAGGCCACCGGCCCGAACACCATCGAATACAAGATCGGCGAGATTTTCGGCGAGATCAAGAACAAGATTCAAAGCGGCTACACCCTGCGCGAGATCATCGACCATATCGACGAACTGCGCTTCCGCTCGCAGGCCGAGAAGCACGAACTCTCGCACCTGTACGAAGCCAAGATCAAGAACATGGGCAACGCCGGGCGCAACGGCGGCGAGTACTACACTCCGCGCCCGCTGATCCGGGCGATGGTGCAGGTGGTGCAGCCGAAGGTCGGTGAACGCATCTATGACGGTGCCTGCGGCTCGGCCGGCTTCCTTTGCGAATCCTTCGATTACCTGCGAGGCCAGGCCGGGCTGACTGCCGGCAATCTTAAGACGCTTCAGGAGCGCACGTTCTACGGCAAGGAGAAGAAGCCGCTGGCCTATGTGATTGCGATCATGAACATGATCCTGCACGGCATCGAAGCGCCCAACATCATCCATACCAACACGCTCACCGAGAGCCTCGCTGACATTCAGGACAAGGACCGAATGGACGTGATCCTCGCCAATCCGCCCTTTGGCGGCGGTGAGCGCAAGGAGGTGCAGCAGAACTTCCCGATCCGCACCGGCGAGACGGCCTTCCTGTTCCTGCAACACTTCATCAAGATGCTCAAGGCCGGCGGCCGGGCCAGCGTGGTCATCAAGAACACCTTCCTGTCGAACACCGACAACGCCTCGGTGAGTCTGCGCAAGCTGCTGCTGGAATCCTGCAACCTGCACACCGTCCTCGATTGCCCCGGCGGCACGTTTCAGGGCGCGGGTGTCAAGACTGTCGTGCTGTTCTTCGAGAAGGGCACGCCGACGCGCAAGGTTTGGTTCTACCAGCTCGACCCCGGCCGCAACCTGGGCAAAACTAACCCGCTCAACGACGCCGATCTTGCCGAGTTTGTCGAACTGCAAAAGACGCAGGCCGATACCGAGAAAAGCTGGAGCGTCGATGCCGCGACGATAGCCACCGTGACCTACGACCTGTCGGTGAAAAACCCGAATGGTGGCGAAGAAGTCATCCACCGCAGCCCGCAGGCCATCATGGACGAGATCGCCGCGCTGGATGCCGAGAGTGCCGACGTGCTGGCTAATATTAGGGCGTTGCTATGAAATACCCCGCCGTGTACATACTTGCCAGCCAACGCAACGGCACGCTTTACATCGGTGTGACCTCTGATTTGGTTAAGCGTATTTGGCAACATCGGGAGGGCCTTGCGGAAGGATTTACCAAGCAATATGGGGTTAAAACCCTAGTGTGGTACGAACAACACGCAACCATGGAAAGCGCCATCAGCAGGGAAAAGGCCATGAAAAAATGGCTGCGCAAATGGAAGCTTGCCGCCATCGAAAAAACCAACCCGGATTGGCATGACCTCTGGCCGGAAATTATCGGTGCCGTTCCCCCCGCCGTCGTTCCCGCGAATGCGGGAACCCAGAATTCAACGGCACTGGATTCCCGCCTACGCGGGAATGACGGAGAGAAGGGGGTGCTATGAAGGCAGGGTGGCAACAGACGACCTTAGGCTCTGTCTCTCAGGTAGGAGCGGGCAATTCCGCCCCACAAGGTACAGCCTTGTTCGCAGACGGTATTTACCCGTTTTTCCGTACATCCGACGCGGGGCGAATTCGCTTTGGTGACATCACCGAGTCAGCGGACTATTTGAACGAAGATGGCATCAAGGGGCTTCATCGTTTTCCGGCAGGAACAATTCTTTTTCCAAAGAGTGGTGCTTCAACATTCCTTAATCATCGGGTGATGCTCGGTGTGGATGGTTATGTTTCAAGCCATCTTGCGACCATTGTTGGCGATGAGGCGAAGGTTGATCGTCGGTTTCTTCTTTATTTCTTGAGTACGATTTCTGCTCAGGACTTGATCCAAGACCACGCCTATCCTTCTCTCAATCTACCGTTGATCGCCGGCATTCCGGTGGCGCTACCACCGCTCCCCGAACAGCACCGCATCGTCGCCATCCTCGACGAAGCCTTCGACGGTATCGCCACCGCCAAAGCCAACGCCGAAAAGAACCTCCAGAACGCCCGCGCTTTGTTTGAAAGCCACCTGCAATCCGTTTTCACGGAGCGGGGTGAGGGGTGGGTGGAGACGAGGCTGGTTGAAGTTTCGCGGGAGTTCGGGCGCGGCAAATCAAAGTATCGCCCGCGAAATGAACCAAAGCTCTATGGCGGGCCGTATCCATTCATCCAAACCGGCGACATCAGCAACGCAAACCACTGGCTGACCGAATACGCACAGACTTATAGCGAATTTGGTCTGTCGCAAAGCCGACTTTGGCCAAAGGGTACAGTTTGTATCGCTATTGTCGGTGCAACAGTTGGCGAAACGGCCATTGTCGATTTTGAAGCCTGCTTCCCAGACAGCGTCATCGGAATCGTGGTCAATGATCAGCTTGCCGATAACGAGTATGTGGAGTTTCTGCTCCAATCCTTCAAAGCCTTGCTCAAAGAGAAGGGAAAAGGTACGGCACGCGACAATATCAATCTCGGGACATTCGAGAACCAAACGTTTCCGTTCCCTTCTCTGAAGAAACAGGAAGAGGTCGCGGCTACATTCAACGCCCTTGCTGCTGAAACCCAACGCCTCGCCTCCCTCTACCAACAAAAACTCACCGCCCTCGACGACCTGAAGAAATCCCTGCTGCACCAAGCTTTCTCCGGGGTGTTATAGGATGTCGGCACGATGATCACCCTCGACACCCTGACCCATTGGCTCGCCGCACCTGCCGAATCCGAGCATCTGGAATTCAAGGAGGCCAAGCAGCAGTTCGATACGACGAAGCTGCTGCGCTACTGCGTGGCGCTGGCGAACGAGGGCGGCGGTCATCTGGTACTTGGCGTGTCGGACAAACTGCCGCGCCGCGTTGTGGGGACTCGGTCATTCGCGGCGGCGGCCGATCTCAACGACATCAAGTCCCGCATTGTCGACAAACTGCGTATCCGGGTGGATGCGGTGGAGCTGATGCACCCCGAAGGCCGGGTACTGGTGTTCGATGTTCCTTCGCGCCCGGTGGGCCAGCCGCTGGATTTCGATGGGGCCTACCTGATGCGGGCGGGTGAGGACTTGGTGCCGATGACGCCCGATCAACTGCGCCGCATCTTCGCCGAAGGGCAACCGGACTGGTTTTCGCAAGCGGCCAAACAGGGTGCCAGCGCCGACGAGGTGATCGCGCTGCTTGACACGCAGACCTATTTCGACCTTTCTCGAATGCCTTATCCAACGACGCGCGAGGGCGTGTTGGCGCGTTTGTCGAGCGAAGGTCTCATTGCGCAGGCGGCGGGCTGGACGATCACGAATCTGGCGGCGATCCTGCTGGCCAAGCGACTCGATCTATTTTCTCCGACACTGGCGCGTAAAGCGCCCCGCGTGGTGATTTACGAGGGCGTAGACAAGACCCAAACCCGCGAGGACAAACCGGGCAACCGGGGTTACGCGGTGGGGTTCGAGAGTCTCGTCGATTTCGTCCATTCCGCTGCACCGCAGAATCGCAGCATCGAACAGGTGGTGCGCGAGGAAGTGAAGATGTTCCCGAAGCAGGCGCTGCGTGAGTTGATTGCCAATGCGCTGGTGCATCAGGATTTCCTGGCGACGGGCGCCTCGGTGATGATCGAGATGTATGCCGACCGGGTGGAAATTTCCAATCCCGGTACGCCGCCCATCAGCGTCGAACGCTTTATCGACGAATACCGCTCCCGCAACGAGCGGGTGGCTGACCTGATGCGCCGTCTGGGTATCTGCGAGGAGAAGGGCAGCGGCGTGGACAAGGTGGTCAAGGCGGTTGAGGGACATCAACTACCTCCACCGGATTTTCGGGTTGGCGAGGTGCGGACGACGGCCATCCTGTTCAGTTACAAGGAGTTCGAGAAGCTGGACAGGAATGAGCGTGTCCGCGCCGCCTACCAGCATTGCTGTCTGCATTACGTCAGCAACGAGCAGATGACCAACCAGACGCTGCGTGAGCGGTTCGGCCTGCCGGCGAACAAGGCGGAATCGGTGTCTCGCACAATTCGGGATGCGGTTGAACAGAACAAAATCAAGATTGCCGACCCGGAACAGAGTTCGCTGCGCTATCGCAGCTACATCCCTTACTGGGCTTGAGTTTGTTTAGACGCAAATCGCACACTTGTTCATGCCGCCTGATAACATTATTAAAAAACAACGGGTTGCTTATTTAGACGCAAATCCATGCCGAGACAATGAAGGTTGCCCTGACGATGAACGAAGCTGAAACCCGCGCCGAACACATCGACCCTGCCTTGGCGGCGGCAGGCTGGGGCGTGGCCGAAGGCAGCCGTATCCGGCGCGAATATCCGATCACGCTCGGCCGTCTGGAAGGGGCGGGCAAGCGCGGCAAGCCGCTGACGGCGGATTATGTTCTGGAATACCGCAACACCAAGCTGGCGGTGGTCGAGGCCAAGGCGTGGGACAAGGCGCTGACCGAAGGCGTGGCGCAGGCCAAGGACTATGCTGGCAAACTCGCGCTGCGCTTCACCTACGCGACCAACGGGCAGGGCATCTACGGCATCGACACGCAAACAGCCGTGGAAGGCGAGATCACTGCTTTCCCGTCACCGGATGACTTGTGGAAGCGCACCTTCGCCACCGAGAGCGCCTGGCGGGATCGCTTCGCCGCCGTGCCGTTCGAGGACAAGGGAGGCTTCTTTCAAGGCCGCTACTATCAGGACATCGCCATCGAGCGGGTGTTGGCCGCCGTTGCGGCCGGGCAGGATCGCATTCTGCTGACGCTGGCGACCGGCACCGGCAAAACCTTCATCGCCTTCCAGATCGCGTGGAAGCTGTTTCAGAGCCGGTGGAGCCTCGCCAATGGGAAGAACGAGGGTGAGCCGACCCGGCGGCCTCGCATCCTGTTTCTGGCGGATCGCAACATTCTGGCCGACCAGGCCTACAACGCTTTCTCAGCCTTCGACGACAAGGCGCTGGTGCGCATCGACCCGGCCGACATCCGCAAAAAAGGCAAGGTGCCGAAGAACGGTAGCCTCTTCTTCACCATCTTCCAGACCTTCATGAGCGGGCCGGAGGATACCCCTTACTTCGGCGAGTATCCGCCGGATTTTTTCGACTTCATCGTCATCGACGAGTGTCACCGGGGCGGAGCCAACGACGAGAGCAACTGGCGCGGCATCCTCGACTACTTTGCGCCGGCCGTGCAGCTTGGCCTGACCGCCACCCCGAAGCGGAAGGACAACGTTGATACCTATGCCTACTTCGGCGAGCCGGTGTTTATCTACTCGCTCAAGGACGGCATCAACGACGGCTTCCTGACGCCGTTCCGCGTCAAGCAGATTTCGACCACGCTCGACGAATACGTCTACACGCCCGACGACAAAGTAGTCGAAGGCGAGGTCGAAGCCGACAAGCGCTACGAGGAAGCCGACTTCAACAAGATTATCGAGATCATGGAACGGGAAAGGCAGCGCGTCGAGATATTCATGTCTCTGATCGACCAGCGGGAAAAGACGCTGGTGTTCTGCGCCACGCAGGATCATGCCCTGGCGACCCGTGACCTGATCAACCAGATCAAGACCAGCACCGATCCGAACTACTGCCACCGGGTGACGGCGAATGATGGGGCGTTGGGTGAACAATGGCTGCGGGATTTTCAGGACAACGAGAAGTTCATCCCAACCATTCTGACCACGTCGCAGAAGCTATCAACCGGCGTCGATGCGCGGAACGTGCGCAACATCGTACTGTTGCGGCCGGTGAATTCGATGATCGAGTTCAAGCAGATCATCGGGCGCGGCACCCGGCTTTACGACGGCAAGGACTACTTCACGATCTACGATTTCGTGAAGGCGCATCACCATTTCAGCGACCCGGAATGGGACGGCGAGCCTATCGAGCCGGAAAGCTGCAAGAAATGCCATTCGGTGCCGTGTGTCTGCATCAAGGAACCGCCACCGCTTTGCTATCTCTGCGGCAAGTCGCCCTGTGAGTGTGCGAAAGATCCTTGCCCGAAATGTGGTCAGCGTCCCTGCGTGTGCAAAAAGAAGGCGAAGGTGAAGCTGGCGGATGGCAAGTCGCGCACGATCCAGCACATGGTCGTCACCAGCTTTTGGCACCCAGACGGCACACCGATGTCGGCGCAGCAGTTCATGGAGGCGCTGTTCGGCAAGCTGCCAGACTTCTTCAAGGATGAAGGCGAACTGCGGGCGCTCTGGAGCGCACCGGATACCCGGCGAAAGTTGCTGGAAGGCTTGGCCGAGAAGGGTTTTGGCAAGGATCAACTGGCTGAAATGCAGAAGATTATCGACGCCGAGAAAAGCGACCTGTTCGATGTGCTGGCGCATGTGGCCTATGCTTTGGAACCACTGACCCGCGAAGAACGGGCGGATCGGGCGATGGCGGTCATCAGCGCGAACTTCAATCCGAAGCAGCAGGTGTTTATCGACTTCGTGCTGTCGCACTATGTGGCACTCGGGGTCGAGGAATTGGATCAGGCGAAGCTGACACCGCTATTGAAGCTGAAGTACCACGATTCAATCCCGGACGCGGTGGCTGATCTCGGCCGACCGGATGAGATCGGGAAGGTGTTTAGTGGGTTTCAGCGGTGTTTGTATACCGAACCGGCGTAGCTTGGCTGGCTGATTCGTGCCAACTGGCGACCCTGATAGCGAAACGCCAGCGGAGCGAAGCAACACCTTTACGCCATGCTTTCACTGGGTAAGCTTTGGCTAGAACATTCGCTTTGAAGTCACTACTATTTTTTGAATCTACCGGAAAATGGGCTAGCGCTGATGTGCTAGCGTCAGCATCGAAGTGGGTGACCTTAGCGCTGCCCGGTCTGGATCAGTTGCCGATCAATGCTTGCAGCTCACCGATCCGACGTTCCAGCAACCCGGAATCACCGCGTGTTTCCACATTAAGCCGCAGTAGCGGTTCAGTGTTCGAGCAGCGCAAGTTGAACCTCCAGTCGGTAAACTCCAGGCTCAACCCATCGGTTTCGTCCAGAGCCGGGCTTTGCGCCCGGTAGGCACCCAGGATCTCTCGAATTTTGGCCGGCGCGTCGGCGACCCGGAAATTGATCTCGCCGCTGCACGGAAACGCTTGCATTCGGGTGTCCACCAGCGCCGCTAGCGATTGACCGGTATCAGACAGGTGCTCGGCGATCAGTAACCAGGGAATCATCCCGCTGTCGCAGTAGGCGAACTCGCGAAAATAGTGATGGGCACTCATCTCTCCGCCGTACAACGCATCCTCTTGCCGCATCCGTTCCTTGATGAAAGCATGGCCGGTCTTGCTCAACACCGGTACGCCGCCCGCTGCCCGCACCTGCTCAATGGTATTCCAGGTGAGGCGCGGGTCGTGGATGATCTTGGCGCCTGGTTGACGTGCGAGCAGCGTTTCCGCCAACAGGCCCACCAAATAATAGCCTTCAATGAAACGGCCACTGGTATCGAAGAAGAAACAGCGGTCGAAGTCGCCATCCCAGGCCAAACCCAAATCGGCCCCGTATTCCCGCACCGTATGGGCTGTGGCGTCGCGGCATTCCGATAACAAAGGATTGGGGATACCGTGTGGGAAGGTGCCATCCGGCTCGTGATGGATCTTGATAAACTGAAACGGCAGGTGTGGTTCCAGCGCATCAATGATCGGTCCCGCCCCGCCATTACCGGCATTGACCACGATCTTCAGCGGCTTGAGCCGGCGCCTATCAATGTAACTTAACAAATGGCTAATGTAGGCGCTCTTGTCCGGTTGTTCGCTTAACGTGCCGCGCCGTTTAGATTCGATGATGTCGGTACGCGCCGCTATATCCCGCAGGGTGAACAGGCCGCTATCTCCGCTGATGGGCTTGGCGTGCTCACGCACCAGCTTCATGCCGTTGTAATCCATTGGGTTATGGCTGGCAGTCACCATGATCCCGCCATCTAATTGGTGGTGGAAGGTCGTAAAATAGATTTCCTCGGTGCCGCATAAGCCGATATCGAGGACGGTCACGCCACGGTCCAGCAGCCCACGCGCAACCGCCATACTCAGCGCCGGGCTGGTTAAACGCACATCATGGCCGACCGCCACGCGACGCGGCTGAAAGAGCATGGCATACGCTCGCCCGATGCGATAAGCGAGATCCTCATTCAGCTCGTCTGGTATACGCCCGCGAATGTCATACGCCTTAAAACACGTTAGCTGTGTCATGATATGCCTCACCTATTCCCGGCCATAGATATCTTCGAAGCGGACGATATCATCCTCACCTAGGTAGCTACCAGATTGTACCTCTATGATCTCTAATGGAATTTTTCCAGGATTGGTCAGTCGGTGCGGTACGCCGACGGGGATATAGGTGGATTGATTTTCCGTGAGCAGGAAGGATTCATCGCCACGATTGACCTGAGCCGTGCCGCTAACCACGACCCAGTGTTCGGCGCGATGGTGATGCATTTGTGAGGAGATGGAGGCGCCGGGCTTGACCATGATCCGCTTGACTTGAAAGCGGCGCTCCAAATCGATGGAATCGTAAAACCCCCAGGGCCGATACACTTTTCGGTGGCTACAGCCTTCCGGGCGCCGGCTAGTTTTAAGCCGATCTACGACCGCTTTGACTTCCTGCACCCGGTCCTTGCTGGCCACCAGCACGGCATCGGCAGTTTCGACCACCACCAGATCGTTTACGCCGACGGTGGCAACCAATCGAGTGGTGGCGTCCACGTAGATATTATGAGAATCGACCACGATGACATCACCACGCACAATGTTGCCTGCTGAGTCGCGCGCACTCACTTCCCACAATGCCGACCAGGAGCCGACATCATTCCAACCCACATCGAGCGGTAACACCACTGCGTGATCTGTTTTTTCCATGACCGCGTAGTCAATGGAATTCTTCGGACAGGCAGCGAATGCCTCACCGTCCAGCCAGAGAAAATCACGCTCAGCACGTCCGGCGGCCACCGCTTGTCGGCAAGCAGCCAAAATCGTCGGTGCGAAGCGTTCCAACTCAGTCAAAAACTCCGAGGCACGGAACATGAACATACCGCTGTTCCAGGAGTAGGTACCCGATTGCAAGTATTCTTGTGCGGTAGCTGCATCGGGTTTCTCAACGAAACGCTCAACTGCGCAGACCCCGGCTTCATCGAGCGCCGCGCCAGCCTTAATGTAGCCATAGCCGGTTTCCGGGGCGGTTGGCACAATCCCGAAGGTAATCAGGCGCCCGTCTTGGGCATGAGTCGCCATTTGCCGGACAGCGGCGCGGAAACCCTCGGTATCGGCGATCACATGATCGGCGGGAAGGATCAGCAAAATGGGGTCTTCGTCGTGCTGGCGGGCGTATAACGCCGCTGCCGCGACCGCCGGCGCGGTATTGCGGCCGACCGGTTCTAAAATCACCATCGGCGGGTGAATGCCTGATGCACGTAATTGCTCGGCCACCATGAACCGATGCTCTTGGTTGCACACCACCAGTGGCGCCGAGGTATCCGCGATACCGACGACCCGCAGCGCGGTGTTTTGCAACATGGTGCGCTCATCGACCAGAGGCAGAAACTGCTTTGGATAGACCTCGCGCGACAGTGGCCATAGGCGAGTGCCGCTGCCACCGGATAGGATAACCGGAATAATCATGGGTGTTGGCCTCGGCCAATGGCATAGTAGATAAAGCCCGCTGCACGCAGATCATCGGGATCGTAGAGATTGCGACCATCGAAGATCAGCGGTTGTTTGAGTCGCTCACGAATGGCGTCGAAGTCGGGGCTGCGGAACAGGCTCCACTCGGTGACGATCAGTAAAGCGTCGGCCCCGGTGAGTGCTACCATCGGGTCGGTGCACAAACGCAAATCGGGCCGCTCGCCATAGATGCGGCGGGTTTCGTTCATGGCAGCCGGGTCGTAAGCCTGGACCTGGCAACCGGCGTGCCACAAGGCTTCCAGTAGATTGCGACTGGGGGCTTCACGCATGTCGTCGGTACCTGGCTTGAAGGCCAGCCCCCATAGCGCAAACGTCAGCCCCGCCAACTCGCCCTTAAAGTGGCGGTGGATTTTCTCGAACAGGACGTTCTTCTGGCGCTCGTTAACGGCTTCGACGGCTTGCAGCAAATTGGCCTGATAATCGATAGAGCGAGCGGTGTATTCCAGCGCCTTGACATCTTTAGGAAAACAGGAGCCGCCATAGCCGCAACCAGGATAAATGAAGTGATAACCAATACGCGGGTCGGCGCCGATGCCGATGCGCACTTTCTCGATATCAGCACCCAGCCGTTCCGCGAGATTGGCGATTTCGTTCATGAAACTGATCTTGGTGGCCAGCATGGCATTGGCGGCATATTTGGTCAGTTCCGCCGAGCGAACGTCCATTTCGATCAGCCGATCACGGTTACGGTTGAACGGTGCATACAGGGTGCGCAACTGCACGGTGGCCCGCTGGTCATCACTGCCGACGATGATGCGATCCGGCCGCATGAAATCCTGAATAGCCGCGCCTTCCTTGAGAAATTCGGGATTGGAAACCACTGAGAAAGCAATCTCGCAGCCACGCTCGGCCAAAGCAGCGGCGACGGTAGCACGCACGACATCGGCGGTGCCCACCGGCACCGTGGACTTGTTGACGATGACTCGATAGCTTGCCAAATGTTGGCCGATGGAGCGCGCGACGGCGCGGACATGCTGCAAATCGGCAGAGCCATCCTCATCCGGCGGCGTACCAACCGCGATGAATTGGAACAAGCCATGGCGCACGCCATCCGCCACATCGGTGGTAAACCGCAAGCGGCCACTGGCCCCGTTACGCTGAACCAAATCATCAAGGCCCGGCTCGTGGATCGGAATCTCACCGCGCTGGAGTTTTTCGACCTTTTGCGGGTCCACGTCCACACATAGTACGTCGTTGCCGACATCGGCGAAGCAAGCGCCGGTAACCAGCCCAACATAGCCAGAGCCAAAGATCGTAATTTTCATGTGTTTACTACACTTGGATTGGGGATTTCAGGGATTGGGTCGGGATCAAGTGAAAGCGAGAACCGGTTTAAGCGAGCTGATACCCGTAAATGGTGCGTAATTTATCATACCGTTTGCTAAAAGAGCGGTTGTCTCGTCAGAGTGTCGCTGAGCCACACCACCCAGCAGCAGTTGGTCGCGATTCGTGAGCGAGCGCCGGTCAAGGCTTGGATTGATTTTTACGCCGTGACTGCTTTTCGAGGAATCTGAATCATGCAACAGATTAAGGTCGGATTGATCGGCTATGGCATGGCGGGGCGGGTCTTTCACGCCCCGGTGATCACGGCTGTTCCCGGGTTACGGCTGGCCAAGGTGGTTGAACGCCGTGCTGACACCGCGCGCGAGCGCTACCCGTGGGTCGAAATCGTCAGAGAGGTTGACGCTCTGTTGGGAGATTCAGGGATCGAGTTGGTGGTGATTGCCACGCCAAGTGCGTCGCATTTCGAACTGGCCGAGCGCGCCTTGCTGGCGGATAAGCATGTGGTCGTCGATAAGCCCTTCACGCTTACCGCGGAACAAGCTCAGCGCCTCATCGATTTGGGTGGTCGGCAAAACCGACTCATCAGCGCCTTTCAAAACCGGCGGTGGGACGGCGATTTTCAGACAGTGAGCGAGATCGTGCGCCAAGGCTATCTGGGGCGCCTGGTCGAGTATGAAAGCCACTTCGACCGCTTTCGAAATCATTTCAGTCCTGAGCGTGCCTGGCGGGAACAAGCTGGGCCGGGTAGCGGTATCTTGTTTGATTTGGGTACCCATTTAATCGACCAGGCGCTGGTGTTGTTCGGCTTGCCACACAGCGTGACCGCCGATATCCGTAGCCAGCGGGCGGCCGATCAGGCCGATGATCAATTTGAGCTGATCTTGCATTACGATGCTCTCAAAGTCACGCTGCGGGCTGGCTTATTGCTGCGCGAGCCAGGGCCTCGATTTGCTTTGCACGGCACTGAAGGCTCATTTGTGAAGTATGGAGTCGATCCCCAGGAAGATGCCTTGAAGCGTGGGCTGACCCCCGAAGGTACAGATTGGGGCGCGGAGCCGGAAGCGCAGTGGGGGGTTCTCAACACGCAAATCGGTGGTTTGCATTTTCGGGGCAAAATCGAAACCCGCAACGGCGACTATCGGCGATACTACGACAATATTTATCAGGCTATCGTCGGCCAAGCCGATTTGTTGGTCACGCCCGAACAGGCCAAACATACGATTCGCCTGATCGAATTGGCCAGACAAAGCCATTCGGAGCGTCGCACGGTCGATGTTTGCTGAGTGGCCAGGCGAAATTTGGCGCTACCATGGTGAACGGACTTCCGCTAGGCATCACTGATGATCAATTCGTTGTTATTCAATCCTTGCCGGGTGGCCATTCCAGTCACCTTCCTCAGCAGTCGCTGGGTACGACAAGCGTGGGATGGTGTTGATCCAAAACAAGTCTGGGATAGCCACGTCCATTTGGCGGGACTCGGTGACGGTGACAGCAGGATCGAAATTGGGCCGCAGTTGTCCTCGCTGTGGCATCCGCTGCATTACGCTCAGCGGCTTTTTTACCTGAATGCCGGTTGCGCGCACCGCGCTTCGGGACAAGTCGATGCTACCTACGCTGCCCGCTTATTGAATCTATGCGTGGCGATGCCAGTCGGATTTAAGGTGCTGTTGTTCGCGTTTGAACGTTTCCACGACGAGACAGGTCAGCCAGACAGTGCCCAGACGGCGTTTTATATCCCCAATGAGTGGGCAGCTCGGTTGGCGGCGGAATTTCCGGCTCACTTCGAATGGGCGGCGTCCATCCATCCTTATCGGGCTGATGCAGTCGATGCCCTACAGACGGCACTGGCACAGAATGCGTGTGCCATCAAATGGCTACCGGCTGCGATGGGTATGGACCCTGCCGCAAAACGCTGTGACGGTTTCTATCGGGCGCTGGCAGCGACAGGGACGCCGTTGATCATCCATTGCGGCGAGGAGAAGGCCGTGCGAGATTGTGGCACGGATCATTTGGGAAACCCTCTGCGGCTACGGCGTGCTCTGGATGCCGGGGTCCGCGTCATCGTCGCTCATTGCGCCTCATTGGGCCAGGATATTGATCTGGATCAGGGCGAACGTGGGCCGCGCCGAGCGAGCTTTGATCTGTTTTTGCGCCTTTTCGAGGAATCGCGGGCAACCGATTTGCTTTATGGGGATATTTCCGCGATTACTCAATGCAACCGTAAGTTGACCGTCATTCGCACTCTGCTGGAACGTAATGATCTACATGATCGCCTGTTACACGGCTCGGATTATCCGTTACCTGGTATCGTACCGCTGACATGGCCTGCTGCGCTGGCTCGAAACGGGTTGTTGCCGACCGACGCTGTGCCGGACTTGTGCGCTCTGCGGGAGCACAATCCGCTGCTTTTTGATTTCACCCTAAAACGCCTGCTCTGCTGGCAAGGGCACTGTTTTCCGGCGACCGTGTTTCACACCCGACCTTTTTTCCAACAAAGAAGGGCTATCGGGTGAGAGGTTAATTTGTATGCACAGTGGGGTAGATGAGGCCACATTAGTCGAATACAGATGAGGCAGCGCATTCCGCTTTAAGCGGTCCCGATGGCCCACAACCTCTTTGAGGAGATCACCTATTCCGATCAAAGACGGTAGTATCAATCCCAGCTTGCGCTTTAACGCAAGCTGACGATCCCAACGTACAGCCAGTGCAGCCGGACAGCGCTGTGGGTGGCACCGCCGCCGCACCACCCTTCTTTCGGCAATCGTTAGCAAAAGACCGTCGTATCGGGATATAGGGCTTTAACAAGGCTAACCCGGCAATGGCCACGATCAGTAGAGCCAGCGCGTCTTGCCACATCTCAACCTCCTCCCAAGGCTAGCGCAATCCGATAGGTGAAAAAGGCGGCGAGATAGGCCAACGCCATCAGATAGACGAACATGAACGCAGCCCAACGCCAGGAATTGGTTTCACGCCGGACAGCCGCCAGCGTCGCCAGGCATTGCGGGGCGAACACGTACCACGCCAGCAGCGAGAGTGCGGTCGCCAGCGTCCAGTGTTGGGCCAGCGTGGCGGACAAGGCTTCCGTAACCGCCCCCTCGTCACCGCTCAGAGCATAAACCGTACCGAGCGCTGCGACAGCTACCTCGCGCGCCGCTAGCCCTGGCACCAGGGCGATAGCAATCTGCCAGTTGAAGCCGATGGGCGCCAGCAGCGGTTCCAATCCACGCCCGATCATGCCGGCGAAACTGTAATAAATCGCCGGTTCCGTTGCTCCCGTCGGCGGTGCCGGAAAGGTCGAGAGAAACCAGAGAATGACCATCAGGCTCAGGATAATGGTACCGATCCGCCGCAGGAAGATTTTCACCCGATCCCACAAGCCGAGTAGCACGTTGGCCGGATTGGGCCATTTGTAGCTTGGCAATTCCATCAACAATGGTTGTCGGCCACCTTTCAGCAGCGTTAAGCGCAGCACAGCCGCCACCACCAAGGCGCCGACGATGCCGGTTGCGTACAATCCGAACATCACCAGACCCTGCAAGCCGACGCTGCCCCATACCAGCGTGTCGGGAATAAAGGCGGCGATCAACAGGACATAAACCGGTAGGCGGGCCGAGCAGGTCATCAGCGGTGCAATCAGGATGGTGACGAGACGATCCAGCGGATGAGAGATCGCACGGGTGGCCATGATGCCGGGAACGGCACAAGCGAAGCTGGAGAGTAGAGGAATGAATGCACGACCGTTCAGACCGGCCGCGCTCATCAGTCGATCCATGAGAAAGGCGGCGCGGGTCATATAACCCGAATCTTCCAACAGCAGAATAAACAGAAACAGGATCAAAATCTGCGGCAGGAAAATCACCACGCCGCCGACACCGGCCACGATACCATCCACCAGCAGGCTCTTAAGCAGGCTCTCCTCCATGTGCGCGTTAAGCCACTGCTGCAAAGTTACCATGCCACCATCGATCCAATCCATCGGGGTTGCCGCCCAACTGAAGACCGCCTGGAACATCAGAAACAGCAGGGCAAGCAGAATCACCGGGCCGGCGATAGGATGCAGCAGCACCCGATCCAGTTGGCGAGTGAAGCGCGCTGGCGTACCTTCCTCCACCATCGCTTGCCGCAAGACCCGTTCCACTTCCCGGTGATAAGCGCGAATGGCATCCACTGAAGGTTCTTGCCAGCCGTCGATGGTACGAGCGCCATCGCTAGCCAATCGCTGCCGCAACAGGGCATCGATCTGGCCGAGAAGATTTTGCACACCGCTCTTGTGCATAGCGACCGTCGTGACTACTGGAATACCCAGTTCACGCGATAGCGCATCAATGTCGATCCGGCAGCCGCGCTTTTGGGCGATATCCATCATGTTGAGCGCCAAAA
Source organism: Candidatus Competibacter denitrificans Run_A_D11 (assembly GCF_001051235.1). Lineage (GTDB taxonomy): Bacteria > Pseudomonadota > Gammaproteobacteria > Competibacterales > Competibacteraceae > Competibacter_A > Competibacter_A denitrificans. The sequence continues at coordinate 266,718 of NZ_CBTJ020000020.1, forward strand.
TCAGTGGCCGACCCAACGGACGCAATTCCAACAGCAGCCGTAGATGCTGGTTCAGATTGGTGGCATCGGTGACGCAGACGATGGCATCGGGCAGGGTTTCCTGCTGCTGGCGACCGAGCACCACATCACGGGTAATGGCTTCATCCGGGCTGCGGGCGCGCAGACTGTAGCTACCCGGTAAATCAAGCACTTCGACCGAATGCTCATCAGGTGTTCGCAGAAGACCGCTTTTTCGCTCGACGGTCACACCGGGATAGTTAGCGGTTTTTTGCCGGCCACCCGTCAGTGTATTGAACAGCGTGGTCTTGCCGCTGTTTGGCGGGCCGACCAAGGCAATGCGGGCTGATCTCAATGCTTCCACAGTCAGCGTTCCGGCGGTCACGACGGCGCATACTCCAATTCGACCGCACCCACCGACACAGCCGGATCACCCAAGGGGCCGACCAGGACAGCATTAGCCTCACAACAGCGCAAGGCGACAGTCATGGTTTGGTTGATACGTACCGCCAGCGGATCGCGCCGCAGCCAGCCGTGATGTAATACCTCGATACAGGCGCCTTCTACAAAGCCCATTTCCAACAGACCGCGCTCAATATCACGGTCACTCCCGCTGACGGCGAGAATGCGGCCCACGCTACCCGGCCGCATCTGCCCTAAGGGTTGCGTGAAACCCAGACCCACCGTGCAGCCCAATTCAAAAGCACGGCGTTCTGATGCTTTGAGCGCGTTCATTTACGGATTCCCCACCGACGTTCTATTCTGGCCCGGTGCACGCAACATCTTGTCAACCTCATCCTTGTGAGTCAGTTCTTCGGCAATGAGTCGGCGAGCGTATTCTTCCAGGCGGACATCCTGGTCGCACACACAATCCAGTAGCCGGTAATAGGCATCAAGTGCCGCTTGTTCGTGCGCAAGGGATTCCCGCAAGATATCGCCGATATCATGCTGTTCGGTTTCCAGCAGCGGCCCGATGCCCAAGGAAGGGTGGCCGCCCAGGCCGGTGATCAACTCGCCGGCTTGCCGAGCATGGAGCAGACTTTCATCAGCCTGGGAATTGAGCCAGCCGACGATGGGAAGTCGGTTATACCCAAACACCATCAGTGCGTAATGGGTATAGCGCACCACGCCGGCCAGCTCCAATTCCATGATTTGATTGAGGATGCTGATCGCCTTACTTTTATCGATTTCTTCATTCATGGGCCTGCCACCTTTGAAAATGGGAGAGAGTCGTCTTAAATGGCCGGGACAGCACATAATAGTTGAGCAGCCCAGGAGGTTATTCTTTGCGTATTTTGAATGGATTATAAGAAAAATGAGAATCATTCTCAATAAAAAATTGTCCAAGAGGCTGCCGATTTGCTGCACCGGATGGGTGGGTGAGAGCACTAACCATTCGTGGTGCTTGACAGGGATTAACCAATGAAATCGAAACCTTCCGATGCAAACCGTTCAGCGGCCGTCATCGCCTACCACCAGGCCAGCAAGCATCACCTGGAGCGCTACGCGCCCGGACCTGGCGGATTGGATTGGGCCAACCAACCCGATCCGTTCCGCCATTTTACCGGGGCGCCGCGAATTGAACTGCCGTTGCGGGCTGATTCCCTGCCGACCCCATTCGAAGCCGTGCGCCGGGGCGAGCGGCCGGCGCCTTTTGCGTTGGAGCGGGATTCGCTAGCGATCCTGTTCGAGCTGTCGCTGGGTTTATCGGCCTGGAAGCAGCACGGCGGTTCGCGTTGGGCGCTACGTTGCAATCCATCAAGCGGCAACTTGCATCCCACCGAAGGTTATTTGATCTGCCCTACCCTCCCTGGCTTGATCGCCGGTGTCTATCACTATCTGAGCCACGATCACGCGCTGGAACAGCGCGCCGCGCCGGGTTCAACAAGCTGGAGCAGCGCATTGCCCGGTGGTGTAGTGGTGGCGCTGAGTAGTATCCACTGGCGGGAAGCCTGGAAATATGGCCTGCGCGCCTATCGCTATTGCCAGCACGATGGCGGCCACGCCATCGCCGCCATCAGCTACGCCGCCGCCGCGTTGGGCTGGCGGGCGCGACTGCTTATCGATTGGGGCGATGACGCGCTGGCCGGATTGCTGGGACTGAATCGGGCGGATGATTTCGCCGCCGCCGAGCCGGAAGCGCCCGAAATCGCGCTATGGGTCGGCCCGGAACCATCGCCGCTCGATCTGTCGGCTAACTCGCTAGCAGACGGATTAACCTTCCTGGGCCGGGCCAACCGGTTAAGCCATTCCCAGCGGGAATGGCCTGGCATCGCTGATATCGCCGTAGCCGCTCACCGGCCAAACGTCTCACTCACGCCCCCTTTCGAGCCACCAACGTATCCTCCATTGAGCGAATCAGGCTGTGTGGCCAACGCTGCGGCGTTGATCCGCCAGCGGCGCAGTGCGACTGCTTTTGATGGATTAACCAGCTTGCCGAGGGAGAACTGGCTGGCCATGCTCGACGCGCTGCTGCCGCGTCGCGATGTACCTCCACTCGATACCTGGCCGCAAAGGCCGCGCGTGCATCCGCTGTTCTTCGTCCACCGGATCGCTGGCATCAGCCCTGGCCTTTATCTGCTGGTACGATCCCCAGAAGTGCTGCCGCAATTGCGTGCGGCGCTACGCGGTGACTGGGAATGGTCGCTGGCTACAGCCGATTTGCCGCTCTATCGGCTCACCGCAGGCGATAGCCGTGACGCCGCCCAAACGATTTGCTGTCATCAGGAGATTGCAGCCGATTCCTGCTTTGCCGTGGGCTTTTTGACCGAGTTTGCCGACCCTCTACACGATGCACCGTGGCGGTACCGAGAATTGTTTTGGGAAACGGGTCTGCTGGGGCAAATTCTTTACTTGGAAGCCGAAGCCAGTGGTCTTCGCGCGACGGGTATCGGTTGTTTTTTTGATGATGCCTTGCACCGACTGCTGGGATTAGATGGCTTGGCGTGGCAATCACTCTATCACTTCACCGTCGGTGGGCCGGTCGAGGACCGGCACTTGCAAACCTTGCCACCCTACGCTCATTTACACCGATTCAGCTAAAGGGAAAAGAGGGTTGATTCCCTTGTTTTCCCTGAAGATCGTATTAAGTTTGTATATAAAAGACTCGGTTTGCAGTAGTATGTCCTCTAGGTGGAGAAAAAATCAGTTTGCTGTTAAGTTTGCTTAACATATTACCAAAATAGCTATAGCATTCAACAACCAGCATATATCCTGCTCCTAGTAAACGTATTGATTTAAAAGCTGCTTTCCGCTACAGCTGTTCATCGAAACTGCTTCCCGCCAGATTTGTGGTCGGCTTTGGTTTTTTCTAAAGCCATATAAAAAACCAAAAGAAAAGCGTTAATGACGGTATCCGTCTTAAACCGTTTGCCGAGGGGGTGAGTAAAACACCTTCTAATGACGCGACCAGCTCTCGCCTACTCGTATCAAGATCGGCGGCTTGACCATGAATGATACTTTATTGCGGCAGTTAGAACTCAAGGCAGCCCTTCGAGACGCGCTCGCGCGCACCGAGTTCGAGCTAGTCTATCAGCCAGTCATGAACCTGTGGACCGGAGCCATAGTGGGTGTCGAAGCATTGCTGCGGTGGCGGCACCCCACGCGGGGCACCGTCTCACCCGCTGAGTTCGTGCCGTTGGCTGAGGAGATCGGCGAGATAACCCAGATTGGCTATTGGGCGCTGCGGGAAGCGTGCCAACAGATTGCTAATCTTCACCGCCGCACCGCTGTCTCTTTGCAAGTGGCGATCAATCTCTCAACGAGTCAGTTGCAAGATCCTGGATTAACTCAATGCATCAGCGCGGTGCTGGCGGAAACCGGCCTTGCACCTTCCGCGCTCATTTTGGAGATCGCTGAAACGGCGGTGATGCAAGATCCCGAATCGGCTATTGATCACGCCCATACATTGAAAACCACGGGCGTACGTCTGGCGATTGACGACTTTGGTGCCGGCCAACTCTCCGCTGACCATATCCGCCGTTTCCCAGCGGATATCTTGAAAATCGATAAATCGGTGGTGGATGGGATTGGCGCTCAAGGAGAAGGGCAGGCACTCACTACGAGTTTGATTGACTTAGCCGCAACTCTTAAGCTGCGCTCAGTTGCCGAAGGCATCGAACGTATTGAGCAACTGGACCGTTTACGAGAACTGGGTTGTGATTTCGGTCAGGGGTATCTTTTTTCAGCCGCTGTCGAAGTTCACCAACTGGATCGGCTGGTCAGTCAAGGTGGCCGCTGGCCACGCAATCATCTGGGCAATGGGGGACCCAGCAATAATCGTCCAGCGTGATGTTGATGATGGGCGATCATCGCTGATTCGTTGGGCGCTGCGAGGGAGCTTAAACTTGCTCATGCAAACCACACTCGCGCTTGAGACCGAAGAAGCGGGTCTCCTCTGGGGTCATGCCATCCACCAAGCGTCGGGTCGTATGAACATCGCCGATAGAGACATAGCCCTGTTCCCATAATGGGTGATAGGGCAAATCGTGTTGGCTCAAATAGCGGTAAACGTCACGGTCAGTCCAGTCAATCAGCGGATGCACTTTGCAACGGCCATTGCGCCATAACAGCACATCAAGGTGCTGGCGGCTCTTTGCCTGCTGTCGCCGTAACCCGGAGATCCAGGCCAGCGCTGCCAATTCCTTAAGAGCGCGTTGCATCGGCTCTACCTTGTTCATGTGGTTATAGCGTTCAATCCCTTCTAAACCCTGTTCCCACAGCTTGCCGTAGCGGGCTTCTTGCCAGGCCGGCCCATACGGCGCCCGATAAATCTGTAGATTCAGCGCTAAGCGTTCAGCGAGTTCGTCAATAAAGCGGTAAGTTTCTGGAAACAGATAGCCGGTATCGATCAAGACCACAGGGATATCAGCGTGTTGAGCAACCACCATGTGCAAGCAAACGGCAGATTGAGCGCCAAAACTGGATGTCAAAACCACACGACCGGGGAAATTTGCCAGTGCCCAGGCAACGCGCTTTTCGGCGCCGGAACTTTCCAGTTCACGATTCATCGCCTCAAGATCGAACCACGGACTTGGGTCTGCTGCCGATGAGTCCGGCTGCACTATCGCTTGCGTCATCGCCTGTGTGCCTTTTCTTGGCCGATTACCAACAATAATGCCAGTAAATTTAACTTTACGCTTTTGCTAAACTAACAATGAATTGATAAACCTAAAAGGAATTAATATCTATATATTTATGCTGATTAATTCTTAAATAGTGACCTATGCTGACGGTCAACGCTCGTCGGCCGAACCCGATGATCGAATGATGCCAGCGCGACCCCTCTCCGCTTCTCCACTGTCCCTTGCCCCGCCGCTCGCAATCAGTTTGCGCAGCGCACACCTAACCTACGGTGGCCTTGTCTTATTTGACGGCCTTGATCTTGAATTGCCTGGTGGTGTCTTCACCTGTCTGCTCGGCCCTAGCGGCATCGGCAAAAGCAGCCTATTGCGCCTGCTGGCGGGCTTGACCTCACCGGGTGTCAGTGGTGACTTGCGCGGGAGTGATGGCCGGGGGTTAACGGGTCGGGTGGCCTATATGGCGCAGCAGGATTTACTATTACCCTGGTTGAGCGTGCTGCAAAACGTCACTCTCGGTAGCCGACTGCGCAGCGAACCAGCGAATCGGGGTCGCGCACTGGATTTGTTGGCACAGGTGGGGTTAGCAGACAGCGCGTTGGTGCGCCCGGACACCCTATCCGGTGGGATGCGCCAGCGGGTGGCGTTGGCCCGCACTCTGATGGAAGATCGGCCGTTGGTGTTGATGGACGAGCCATTTTCAGGGTTGGATGCCCTCACCCGTCTGCGCCTGCAAGCACTGGCTGCCGAACTATTGGCCGGACGCACGGTCTTGCTGGTCACTCATGATCCGCTGGAAGCCTTACGGTTGGGCGAGCAGATCTTAGTGATGAATGGCCGGCCCGCCACCTTAAGTGCATTGCCCGATCTGCCGGGCGCACCGCCCCGCGATCCAGGCGACCCGGCTCTACAAGCGGCTTATCGGGCCATCCTGCGACGGCTGGAAGCCCAATGAAAAGTCTGGGGCGTTTGCTCTCGACACTGGCTGGTTTACTGGCGCTTTGGCAAGTAATCGTGACCTTCGGCGAATTGCCGCCTTATATCCTACCCGATCCATTGGCAGTCATATCGGTATTATGGAAAGATAGCGGGCCATTGCTCTATCATGCTGGAGTGACAGGGCTGGAAATCATTCTCGGCATGGTATTTGGGACGCTGTTGGGCTGTGCGAGCGCTCTGCTGTTGAGCTATTCACAACATGCTCGGCGCTGGCTGTTGCCGATGCTGATCGCTTCGCAGGCCATCCCGGTCTTTGCTATTGCGCCACTATTGGTGCTGTGGCTGGGCTACGGCATGGGTTCCAAAATTGCCATGTCGATGCTCATTATCTATTTTCCGGTCACAGCAAACTTTTATGATGGCCTGCGCCACACGCCGCGTGGCTGGTTGGATCTCGCTCGTGTGATGCTTCCCGGATCGCAACCTGGATCGCATCGCTGGGCGATCCTGCGCCACATCGCCATTCCCGCCGCGTTACCAGCGCTTGCCTCCGGTCTCAGGGTGGCAGCGGCGGTGGCGCCTATCGGCGCGGTGTTGGGGGAATGGGTCGGTTCCAGTGCTGGTCTGGGCTATTTGATGCTCCATGCCAACAGCCGAATGCAGGTCAGCTTGATGTTCGCTGCTTTATTCGTGCTGGCCGCCCTGGCGGTCCTGCTTTATTTTTTCGTCGATGCCGGCTTGAGACGGTTGCTGCCATGGCATCCCATCACGCCCACAACCGATCCCGAAACCTACTGAGCTGAAGCAATGATTATGCATAACCTGTTACGCGCTATAGCCCTATTGCTCGGATTGGCCGCGCTGGCGCCCAATCTCTGGGCGGCCACAGATCCCGATCCCGCCAACAAAAAACTGACCGTCATGCTCGATTGGTTTGTCAATCCCGATCATGCTGCCTTGATCATCGCCCAGGAAAAAGGCTTCTTCGCCGCGCAGGATTTGGAGGTGGAGCTGCAAACGCCTGCCGATCCCAACGACCCGCCGAAACTGGCAGCCGCCGGTAAGGTCGATTTGGCGGTCAGCTATCAGCCGCAACTGTTTCTCCACGTTAACGCTGGGCTACCGATCAAACGTATTGGCACTCTAGTTGCCACGCCGCTCAATTCTTTAGTGGTGCTTAAGGATGGCCCGGTGAAAAGCATCGCCGACCTTAAAGGCCACAAGATTGGCTATTCGGTCGGCGGTTTTGAGGAGGCCTTGCTGAAATCCATGCTAGCCAAGGCCGGGTTGAAAATCGAAGATGTGACCCTGATCAACGTCAATTTCGCCCTGTCGCCGGCGCTGCTCTCGAAGCAGGTGGATGCCGTTATCGGTGCATTCCGCAATTTTGAGCTGAATCAGCTTGATTTAGCTAAAAAACCCGGCCGGGCCTTTTATCCTGAAGAAGAAGGTATTCCACCCTACGACGAGCTTGTGCTAGTGGCAAACCGCGAGAAGCTTACGGATGGCCGTTACCGGAAGTTCCTGACGGCTCTGGAAAACGCCACGCTGTACCTTCTCAATCATCCCGATGAATCCTGGAAAGCGTTTATCAGTAAGCACAAGGACTTGGACGATGAACTTAATCGTCGCGCTTGGCGTGATACCTTGCCTCGGTTGGCGCGGCGGCCAGCGGCGCTAGACGAAAGCGGTTACAAGCGCTTTGCCCAATTTCTCCTCAAGCAGGGGGTGCTCAACGTCGCCTTACCTGTCTCGAACTATGCCGTACAACTGCCGTCACCGGACTGAAGCGGCCCTTTAGATTCTCCTGCTGTGCTCCGGCTTGGTGCCCAAGATGGGCTGCCGGAACTGAGAAGTGAATCACCATGCGCTACGCGGAAACCTTCGATGTGATCGTCATCGGCGGTGGCCATGCGGGTACCGAAGCCTGCATGGCTGCTGCACGAATGGGCGCCAACACGCTGCTGCTGACTCATACCATCGAAACAGTGGGCGCCATGAGTTGCAACCCGGCAATCGGCGGGATTGGTAAAGGACACCTGGTCAAGGAGATCGACGCGCTGGGCGGCATCATGGCACAAGCCGCCGACCAAGCCGGCATCCAGTTTCGCATCCTCAATAGCCGCAAAGGGCCGGCGGTGCGCGCGACCCGTTGCCAGGCGGATCGGGCGCTCTACAAAGCAGCGGTGCGTCGCTTCATCGAGAATCAGCCGAACTTGCGGGTATTCCAGCAAGCCGCCACCGACCTGATCGTTGAAGGTGAACGCATCGCCGGTGTGGTGACCCAAAGCGGTATCCAATTCGCAGCGAAAGCGGTGGTTTTGACCGCCGGTACCTTTTTGGCCGGCCGGATTCATGTCGGCATGGCGCACTACGAAGGCGGCCGGGCGGGTGATCCACCGGCTAACGCGCTGGCTGGCCGGTTGCGGGAATTAGCGCTGCGAGTGGGTCGGCTGAAAACCGGCACTCCACCGCGTCTGGACGGGCGGAGTATCGATTTCTCGCAGATGACCGAACAGCCCGGCGATCTGCCGTGCCCGGTGTTTTCCTATCGGGGGTCCGTGGCCGAGCACCCCCCACAAGTGTCCTGCTGGATCACGCACACCAGCGAGCGCACCCACGATCTGATTCGCGGTGGCCTGGATCGCTCACCGCTCTTCGCCGGCGTCATCGAAGGGGTTGGTCCACGTTACTGCCCCTCTATCGAAGACAAGATCCACCGCTTCGCCGATAAGGCATCGCATCAGGTGTTTCTAGAACCGGAAGGCTTGCAGACCCACGAGTTTTATCCAAACGGCATTTCCACCAGCTTGCCGTTCGATGTGCAGTTCGATTTTGTCAGATCGATCAAGGGTCTGGAACATGCGCATATCACTCGGCCCGGCTACGCTATCGAATACGATTTTTTTGATCCACGCGATCTGGAGTATTCGCTGCAAACCCGTGCGCTGCGGGGGCTGTTCTTCGCCGGCCAGATCAATGGCACCACTGGCTACGAGGAAGCGGCCGCCCAAGGGTTGCTGGCTGGGATTAACGCCGGGCGCTTCGTGCGCGATGCGGAGCCATGGTGGCCGCACCGTGATGAAGCTTATCTGGGCGTGTTAATCGATGACCTGATCACGCGCGGCGCCAGTGAACCGTACCGGATGTTTACCAGCCGCGCTGAACACCGCTTGCTGCTGCGGGAAGATAATGCCGACCTGCGACTCACTGAAACCGGCCGCCGCCTGGGTGTGGTGGACGACACACGTTGGCAGGCCTTTACCACGAAGCGTGACGCCATCGCGCGGGAAACGGAGCGGTTGCGCGAGATCTGGCTGCGGCCGCAGCAGTTTGCTGATGCCCAGCTACAGCAGGTGCTGCAAGGGCCGCTGGCCCGCGAAAGCCGCGCCGCCGACCTGCTGCGGCGACCGGAAGTCACTTACACGGGCCTGATGAGCTTGCCCGGTATCGGGCCGGGAGAATCTGATCCCCAGGTTACCGAGCAGGTGGAAATTCAGGCCAAGTACGCAGGCTACATCGACCGGCAATACGTTGAGATTGAACGCCAGCGCCGCCACGAAGAACTGAAACTGCCCAGCGATTTTGATTATGCCCAGGTCCATGGTTTGTCGCGCGAGGTTAGCGAAAAATTGAGCCGTCATCGGCCCCACACGCTCGGACAAGCTGGCCGTATTCCCGGCGTAACCCCGGCCGCCATTTCGCTGTTGCTGGTGCATCTTAAACGCGGCAGTGGCCGCAGCCGCCACACGATGGGCTGACAGTAATCGTTATAAAGGCGCGAGCGGTGTAATCCAACACAATGACTATCCGGCAGGGTAACAAAAGCCAATCGTTCCTAAGCTTAATTTGGTGGCGTTACGTCCCAGCCGCCATTGTTCCTATACTGCTGGTAGACGTACTCCTGCTCAGCACTCATCTCCTAACCAACGATACCGCATTGATCGCGCCGCTCGACGCGCACACAAAGCCGGGCAGCATGGGGTTGATCGTCGGTTTCGTTTTGTTTTTGCACATCGCCTTTTTTGCCGCACTTTATCGAATCATCGGCCGCGTGAGCGGTTTGTTCACCAAACCCCTGGCCCAAATCAATCTGATGGCCAAGCGGATCGGTGCCGGGGATTATTACCAGCCCTCTCCACACGTTGCGGTCAAAGAGCTGGATCGTTCCGTACAGATAATAGCTGCGATGGGGCATCGTTTGGGCGATCATCACCGTGCCTTGCTCGAAGCTCAGGAACGTCTAAATCAAGAGCGCGCCCTCTTACATGCGCTGATTGATTCGATCCCCGATCTGATCTTTTACAAGAACACTGCTGGCATCTATCTGGGCTGCAACAAGGCATTCGCCGATTCAATGCAATGTGATGAACGGGATATCGCAGGCCGCAGTGACTTGGATTTATTCCCGAAAGATGTTGCTGTCGTCTTCCGTACCAAAGACCGCCAGGTATTGGCGAGCGGCCAACCCCGGTGCGATGAGGAATGGCTTGATCACTCGGACGGCCGGCGCACGGTGATCGAAACCCTGAAAACCCCCTATCTTGATTCGGCCGGCAATATCCTGGGGCTGATCGGCATCTGCCGTGATATTGACCAGCGTAAACGGCTGGAACAGGAATTGGCGCACGCCAAGCAGGAGGCGGAAGCAGCCAGCCGCGCCAAGAGCGATTTTTTGGCAACCATGAGCCATGAGATCCGCACGCCCCTTAACGGGGTACTCGGTATGACCGAACTGTTGTTGGACACTCGTTTGGACGAGCGGCAACGCCAACTCGCTCAAACCGCGCTCCGCTCAGGCAAGGGCTTACTGAACATCATTAACGACATTCTTGATTTCTCGAAAATCGAGTCCGGTAAATTAGCGCTGGAGTCTATCGATTTCGATTTGCGCCGCTTGATTAGCGATATTTACCTGCTGTTCACCGAGCGTGCCGGCAGCAAGAATCTGCTGTTACAGGTGGTGATTCCGGATACGTTACCCACACGCTGGTTTGGCGATCCGATTCGCTTGCGCCAAGTCCTGACCAACCTGCTGGCGAATGCTATTAAATTCACCGAGCAAGGCCGCGTAATGCTGCGGATTAGTGCTGATTGGATTAACGCTGAGCAAGGGCAGCTCAAGTTTGAGGTTAGCGATACCGGCATCGGCATTGCCCCTGAAGCGCAGGCCCAAATTTTTGAACCTTTCGCTCAGGCCACTCAAGCGGTGACTCGCCAATATGGTGGCACGGGTCTAGGTCTTGCCATTTGTCGGCAATTGGTCGCGTTAATGGGAGGTGCGATTGGCGTCGATAGCGCGCCAGGTCAGGGCGCAAGCTTTTGGTTCCGCCTCACCCTGGCACGGGTATCGACCAACATCGGAGATCCAACCACCACCCCGCGACTCGGCACGCGCCCACGCTTTAATGCCCACGTATTGGTGGTGGAAGATAACCCAGTCAATCAGGAAGTCGCTCGTGCGATGCTGGAACAATTGGGGTGTCGAGCTGATATCGCCACCGACGGCCGCGAAGCGGTGTTGGCGGCGCTTGGAAAGACGTATGATCTGGTGCTGATGGACTGTCATATGCCGGTGCTTGACGGTTTTGCCGCAACGGCTGAGATCCGGCAGCAAGAAGCTAAAGGCACCTCCCGCTTGCCGGTCATCGCGTTAACCGCCAACGTGGCAAAAGGGGTTCGCGAACAGTGTCTGGCTGCCGGCATGGACGATTACTTAAGCAAACCATTCGATCAGGCTCAACTGGCAACGGTCTTAGCCAAGTTTTTGCGCTAGCCCCCTTCTTGAAAAACAGAACTCTCATCCCCAGATGATGGGTTTAATCAGCGGATCAAGTGCTTTTGCCGCGCTAAAAGCCGCCAGGTGAGCACTCGATTGACTGAGCGTCCTCCTTTTCCTGCTATGCTTGGCTCATAGTGAGTACCAGCGCCCGTTCAATCTCCTGAATAAAGCCACTATTCCGCACACGAGGAAGTCTCTCTATGAAAGTCAATGTCAGTGTAGAAGCCACCGCCCAGGAAATGCGCGAATTTCTGGGGCTGCCGAACATTCAGCCTCTCCATGATGATGTGCTGCAAAGCCTGCGTGACAACGTGAAACGCGGCTCGATTAATCTCGAATCGTTCAACCAGTTTTTCAAGCCCTTGTTACCAGTCCAGTTCCACTCGATGGAAATGGTGCAGAAATTCTGGGAAGCGGTCGCGAAAGTCGGCACTACGCCCAAGGATGCGGCGGATAAACAGACCGATGAAGCGCCGGGGCCGGGCGATAACGACGCGCAACGAAACGGCTCCTAAAATCGTCATAATACGGGTTTGAACAGGAACGCTGGCTAACCGGGGGTATTATGGCGAACAAGATACTGGTGGTGGACGATGAGCCGAACATCGTTTTGTCTTTGGAGTTTTTGATGAAGCAAGCCGGCTTTCAGGTGCGCACTGCCTCAGACGGCGAGGCGGCCCTGGCGGCTATTGCGGCCGAAGCGCCCGATTTAGTGCTACTTGATGTGATGATGCCGCGTAAAAACGGCTATGAAGTGTGCCAAGCCATCCGTGCCAACCCCGACTGGCGAACGGTGCGTATCATCATGCTCACTGCCAAGGGGCGCGAAGTCGAGCGGGAGAAAGGGATGGCGTTGGGCGCTGACGATTACATCACCAAGCCCTTTGCCACCCAGGAAGTGGTCGAGCGGGTGCGCGAGTTGCTGGCGGAATCCAGCTAATCTTATGACGTATCGGACGAAGCTTTGGCTGCTGTGGCTGCTTCCGGTCGGCCTCGCCATCGTCTCTCTGAGCTGGCTCGGCTGGCAAATCCATCAAAGCGTACCGGCTTCGGAGCCGCATGATCTGCTCTTGCTGTGGGTCGTGCTGGCGGCCTTCGCCCTTATCGGCGCGGCCACGGTCGCATGGGCCTTGCTGGACTGGCATTTCTTCATCCCGTTGGGCGGTTTAGCGCGGGGAGCACGTATCATCACCCGCAGTAATGCCGGCTATGTGCTGGAACTGCCTAAACAGCACTGGTTGGGGGAATTTCCACCCATGCTGCTGGAATTGGGTGAAGCCTTGCATAGCGCCCGCCGCGACGTAGCCGCAGCGACCGTGATGGCGACCACCGAAATCGAGGAGCAGAAGGCCCGTCTGGAAACCGTTTTACGGGAACTGTCCGAGGGTGTGCTGGTTTGCGATGGTGCCGCCCGCATCTTGCTGTACAACCCAGCGGCGTTGAAACTGTTGCCAAACCGCGCGTTGTTGGGTCTTGGCCGTTCTCTTTACGATCTATGGACCCGCGCGCCGATTGCCAGCACGCTGCAACTGTTGCAGTACCGTCGCCAAAACGCAGATGCAGATGGATCTGGCAGTAACAGCGATGCTGAATTCGTCTGTGCCACGGTTAACGATCAGGCCATGTTCCATTGTCGGATCAGCCTGTTACCCGGCAGCGCAGAACGCGAAGCTGGCTTTGTCGTCACCTTCCGTGATGTAACCCAACAAGTCGAACGTGCCGCCATCAAAACCCGTACCGACGATTTACGCCGGCCATTGGCCAGTTTGCGTGCGGCGGCGGAGACCGTCTTACAATTTGGTGACATGGATCTGGCCCAACGTCAGGCATTCCAACGGGTGATCGTTGAAGAAAGCGAGCGTCTCAGCCAGCGGTTGCAGGAGTTGACGCTTGATTTGCGGGCCTTATATGCCAATCGCTGGCCGATGCATAACGTTTATTCGGCCGAGATTATCGGTAGCGTCATCCGCCATTTGGCGCAACACGATGGTTTAACTGTCAAGCTGACTGGCACCCCGCTGTGGCTGCGTATCGACAGCCATTCAGTCACCCTGCTGCTCGAATTTTTGATTACGCAGTTGCAAGCGAGTGAGATCGGCCACGATTTCGAAATCGAGTGCTTGCTGGGTAATCGCCGCGTTTACCTCGATATTATCTGGTCGGGCAAACCCGTCCCCGCCGAGCAATTGGAACGTTGGTTGGATGAACACGTCCAGGACTTGGTGGGCGCTAATACGGTCGGTGAAGTGCTCGCCCGACACGGTAGCGAGCTATGGAGTCAATCCCATCGGCGCCCTGGTCACGCGCTGTTGCGTCTGCCGTTGCCGGCCTCGGATAACCAGTGGAAAGAACCGATGGCCACTCTACCGGAGCGCCCGGAGTTCTATGATTTTTCACTGGGCGATGAAAAGCGGGCCGAATGGGTTGATCTGGTCAACTATCCACTGACGGCGCTGACCTACGTGGTGTTCGATACTGAAACCACTGGCTTGGCACCCTCGCAGGGTGATGAGATCATCCAGATTGCCGGTGTGCGAATCGTCAACCGGCGCTTGCTGGCGGGTGAACAGTTTGATCAGTTAGTGAATCCCGGCAAGGTGATTCCCAAGGCCACCATCCGCTTCCACGGCATTACGGACGACATGGTGAAGGACAAGCCGGGCAGCACTATCGTTCTGCCACAATTTCATGCCTTCGTCGGTGGTGATCAAACGGTTCTGGTGGCCCACAATGCGGCCTTTGATATGAAATTTCTCAAGATTAAGGAGCAAAAAGGCGGCCCCCGATTCGGTAACCCGGTGCTTGACACGTTGCTGTTGTCCGGTTATCTGCATGATTACACCGACGACCATAATCTGGATGCCATCGCCGACCGCTTAGGGGTTGATGTACATGACCGGCACAATGCCCTGGGTGACTCGCTGGTCACTGCGCGCGTGTTTCTGAAACTGCTGGATTTACTCGAAGCGCAGGGGATAAAAACACTGGGCGAAGCCTTGGCGGTGTCTGACAAGATGGTTGCAATTCGCAAGACACAAGCTAATTTTTAATTTTCATCCGACATAAATTCTGGTTTGAATCCTCCCCCTCCAGGGGACTTATCGTGCATGGTAGAGACGCAACCTCTGCCATCCTGTTCCGTCCGGTCGCGGGCGTGGATTGAAACATGCGGCAACAATCCAAGGAATATATCGCTATCCTGTTCGTGGTCAGTGTCGTGGTATTGAACTATCCGTTCCTGGATTTGTTCGATACGGCGTGGCTGCCGCTGGGGATTCCTCTGCTGTATCTCTACATTTATCTGTTCTGGTTGCTGATCATCGTCTTGTTGATTTTCATCGTGGGCCATTCTGAGGTCCATGAGTCCGAGCGTCCTATGCCCCTGCCCTCGGAAAATCCGTCACAGACTCGCTCCACTCTCACCGAGCGGAACGGTGACGGTGATACGGAGCGGGGGTTACGGCCTTAATGTTGAGCGACAGCATCATTATCGGCAGCGCCCTCAGCTATATGGGCGTCCTGTTCGCTATTGCCTACTACGGTGACCATCGGGCTGATATCGGCCGCTCGATCATCGCCAATCCCTATATTTATACCTTGTCACTGGCGATCTACTGCACCGCCTGGACGTTTTACGGCAGCGTCGGTTTGGCGGCGACCGGCGGGGTGGATTTCCTACCGGTCTATCTCGGCCCGACGCTGATGGCGGTTCTGTTCTGGTTCGTACTGCGCCGGATCGTGCGCATCACCAAAATTCACCGCATCACCTCCATCGCCGATTTTGTTGCCTCCCGATATGGCAAGAGTGGGTTGCTGGCAGGTATGGTGACGGTCATCGTGGTGCTGGGAATCCTGCCGTATATCTCGATCCAGCTCAAAGCCATCGCCACCAGTTTTAGCCTGCTACGCCGGTATCCAATGGTATCGATGGCCGAGACCGCCCAACATCCGGTGTGGTCAGATACCACTTTTTATGTGGCTCTGGTGCTGATCGTGTTCGCCATCCTGTTCGGCACGCGCCATATTGATAACACGGAACGCCACGAAGGCATGGTGGCAGCGGTCGCTTTTGAATCGCTCTTCAAGTTGGTGGCTTTTGTGACGGTGGGGATTGCAGTCACCTTCGGCATGTTCGGTGGCCCGGCCGATCTGTTCGAGCAGGCAGCCACCAAGCCGGAGCTGGCGGCTTTGATGCGTTTTGAAGCGGTACCGGGTGGCTATGGCGGCTGGCTGTCTCTGACCTTTCTGGCCATGATGGCCTTCCTGTTTTTACCCCGGCAGTTTCAGGTGCTGGTGGTGGAAAATGTCAACGAGACGCATATCCGTAAGGCGATCTGGCTGTTTCCGCTGTATCTGTTCATCATCAACCTGTTTGTATTGCCCATCGCCTTGGGTGGGCGGCTGACGTTTCCTCAGGGTGGCGTGGACGCTGATATGTTCGTGCTGGCGCTGCCGATGGCCAACCACAAACCGGATCTCGCGCTGCTGGCATTTTTGGGAGGGCTGTCGGCCGCCACCAGCATGATCCTGTTCGAAACCATTACCTTATCGACCATGGTGTGCAACGATCTGGTAATGCCCCTGCTGCTGCGAGCCAATCCGCGCTGGCTTGCGCAGCGCACCGACCTGTCCGGCCTGTTACTTGGCATCCGCCGCGCCGGCATCGCGGTGTTGATCTTGTTGGGTTACCTGTACTACCGCTTCATCGGCGAATCCTACGCTCTGGTAACCAGCGGTCTGGTATCCTTCGCGGCCGCTGCCCAGTTCGCACCGCCGATCCTGATCGGCCTGTTCTGGAAGCGGGCCAATCGGCGCGGGGCGCTCATCGGCTTGAGCGGCGGTTTTGTGGTGTGGGCGTACACGCTGTTGCTACCGGCCATGGCTCGCTCCGGTTGGCTAGATACCGGCTTTATTGAGCACGGGCCTTATGGTGTGGAATTGCTCAAGCCCTATGCGGTGTTGGGACTCGATCATCTCGACCCGTACATGCACGCGGTGTTTTGGAGCATGTTGTTCAACATCGGCGGGCTGGTATTTGGCTCATTGTTGAGTCGGCCTGACCCGATTGAACAGGTCCAGGGCAGTCAATTCGTTAACGTCCTTGAGCAGGATCGCCACGATGGCGATTCGTTGCTATGGCGCGGCGTTGCTGAAACTGCTGATCTTTATGACCTGCTGGCGCGCTTTCTCGGCCCGCAACGTGCGAGCGAAGCCTTCGATCATTACGCCCATCAGCACAATGGATACCCTCTCCAGGCCGATTCACGGCTGATCCACTACACCGAGCGTTTGTTGGCGGGCGCGATTGGCGCGGCGTCAGCGCGGGTGATGATTTCCTCAATCGTGATGGGTGAAGTGCTCAGCATTGAGGAGGTCATGACCATTCTCGACGAGAGTACCCAAGTCATCGAATACAGCCGCCGGCTGGAACAAAAATCGCGGGAACTGGAAGCCACTTCCGCCGAACTGCGTGAAGCCAACAATCAGTTACAAAAACTCGATCAACTAAAAGACGAGTTCATCTCCACCGTCACCCATGAATTGCGCACGCCACTCACCTCAATCCGTGCCTTTTCGGAAATTCTCCTGGCCAATCCCGATGTGTCCATCGAACAGCGCAGTCAATTTCTCGGCATCGTCGTCAAGGAAAGCGAGCGGCTAACCCGCCTGATCAATCAGGTGCTGGACATGGCCAAAATCGATTCCGGTCGGATCGACTGGCACATTGAGGAAATCGACTTGCGGGCGCTGATTCAAGACGCCATCAATTCCACCAGCCAGCTCTTTCGCGATAAATTAGTCGCGCTACATGCGGATTTAGGCGACAGATCGGTGATCGTCGTCGGTGATCGTGACCGCTTAATCCAGGTCATCATCAACCTGCTGTCCAATGCGGTGAAATTCTGCCCGGATCAAGGAGGCGAGGTGACCATCCGACTCCATCCGCTGGAAAGTCGCTGGCGCGTGGTGGTGACAGACAACGGGCCAGGGATTGCCGCCGATCAACACCAATTGATCTTCGAAAAATTTCACCAAGTCACCGATGTCCATGGCGGCAAGCCCAAAGGCACTGGTTTGGGGTTGCCGATTAGCCAAAAAATCGTCGAACACCACGGTGGCAGCATTTGGGTGGAAAGCATACTCGGTGAAGGCGCCAGTTTTATCGTCGATTTACCGAGCAAACCCAACAGCGAATGAAAGTCTATCTCGATTTGTTGCGGCATGTGCTGGTGGGTGGAACCCGCAAACAAGATCGGACTGGCACCGGCACGTTGAGTGTTTTTGGGGCGCAATTGCGTTTCGATTTACGGGCTGGCTTTCCGCTCGTGACGACCAAGAAGCTTCATTTGCCGTCGATCATTCATGAATTGCTCTGGTTTTTGCGCGGTGACACTAACCTTCGGTATCTGCACGAGCACGGCGTGACGATCTGGGATGAGTGGGCCGATGAAACCGGAGATCTGGGACCGATTTACGGTAAGCAATGGACTGATTGGGAAACGAGCGATGGCCGACATATCGACCAGCTCGCCAATGCCATTGATCTTTTGCGCCGCGATCCGGATTCACGGCGGATTGTGGTATCGGCCTGGAACGTAGGTGAGCTGGCGCAAATGCGGCTGCTACCCTGCCATGTAATCTTTCAGTTTTATGTGGCTAACGGTGAATTATCGTGCCAGCTTTATCAGCGCAGTGCTGACCTGTTTCTTGGCGTGCCGTTCAACATCGCCAGCTACGCGCTGCTGACCCATTTGGTCGCGCAACAAACCGATTTACAGGTTGGAGATTTCATCTGGACCGGCGGCGATTGCCACCTCTATCTCAATCATCAAGAGCAAGCACGCCTGCAACTGAGCCGCCAACCCTATCCCCTCCCGCAATTCGCGCTGCGGCGGCGGCCTCCGGCGCTGGCCGATTATCGTTACGAAGATTTCGAGATTTTGAATTATCAGGCCCATCCGCCGATCAAAGCAGCGGTGGCCGTTTAACTACTCAGGCAGCTTTAACCGATCACCCGGCTGAATACTGCGGCGGGCCGCTTCTCCGGCATTGATCTCTAAAATATACCGGATGGTCGAAGCCTGACTGCGATAAATCGGGCAATTCTGCGTGGTACACGGCGGCACGCCAGCTTCGATTTGCGACAAGCGCCCTTCGGCATCGAAATAGAGCAAGTCCAAGGGAATATAGGTATTTTTCATCCAGAACAGGGCCGGACCTGGGGGTTGTTCAAACAGCATTCCGGCATCTTTGGCCAACTCCCGCCGAAACATCAAACCCAACTCGCGTTGTTGAGGCGTCTTAGCCAGTTCCACCTGAAACACCGCTGTACCCACCGCTATCGGTTCTGATCGCAGCGCATCGGCGGCGGGCGCCACCCAGGCTATAGCGCTCAAGACGATCCCAAACAAACCCCACCGAATCTTCATCATTGCCATTTCCTCAATCGCCCCCAACCGAGGCCATCGATATACGGCTTTCCGGTGCGGCTGGCAAGCAGCGCCTTGCCAGGCCAGCGGATAACGCTCAAGATAAGCGCCCTTTACCAGCCTAACGAGTTTCTTTTTCCATCAGCCATGCGCTTTGACCTATTGCAGACCGCAGGCGCCGCTCGGCGTGGCCGCTTGACCTTTGCGCGCGGTACGGTGGAGACGCCAGCTTTTATGCCGGTCGGCACCTATGGCGCGGTTAAGACCTTAACCCCTGAAGAAGTGCGTGCCAGCGGTGCCGAGATCCTCCTCGGCAATACCTTTCACCTGATGCTGCGCCCAGGAACCGCCATTATCGGTCGCCATGGCGACTTGCATGACTTCATGCAGTGGGATGGGCCGATTTTGACCGATTCCGGCGGTTTTCAGGTCTTCAGCCTGGCAGCTATCCGCAAAATCACTGAAGCAGGGGTGAAGTTTCAATCACCCGTCGATGGCAGCACGGTTTTCCTGGGGCCGGAGGAATCGATGGCGGTGCAACGGGCGCTAGGTGCCGACATCGTGATGATTTTCGATGAATGCACGCCCTATCCCGCAACTGAAACCGAGGCTCGCCAATCGATGGAACTGTCGTTGCGCTGGGCGCGACGCAGCCAGCTTGCGCATGGTGACAATCCCGCTGCCTTGTTTGGCATCGTACAAGGCGGGATGTATCCACATTTGCGCCAAATCTCCGCACAGGGCTTGCAAGAGCTAGGTTTCGACGGTTACGCCATCGGTGGCCTGGCTGTGGGCGAACCACCGGAGGAGCGGGCACGAATCCTTGAGCACACCGCGCCGCTGCTCCCCAGCGCGGCGCCCCGTTACCTGATGGGGGTTGGTAAGCCGGAAGATCTTATTGAGGCTGTGCACCGAGGGATCGATTTGTTCGATTGTGTGCTGCCGACCCGCAACGCGCGCAACGGCCATTTATTCACCCGCCAAGGGGATATCCGTATCCGCAACAGCCGCTACCGCAACGATAACCGGCCACTCGACGAACACTGCACCTGCTATACCTGCCGCCACTACAGCCGTGCTTATTTGCGCCACCTCGATCAGTGCCGGGAAACCCTCGGTGCTCGGCTCAATACCATCCACAACCTGCATTATTATCAAGAATTGATGCGCGATCTGCGCGATGCCATCGTCCGCCAGCGCTTCGAAGCATTCGCCGCTGAGATTTACGAAAATCGCGGGCAAGCGCCCGTGGCCGTGTATAATGACGCGCTTTGAAAAACTGGCCCCGTTTAACTTGTCCAAGCATGATCTTGACCCCTGCGGCAGCAGCACCGCCGTGACCCCGACTCGCCTAAAAGCCGCTCGCGACGCAGGACCAGCCATCAAAGAGGAACCCTCATGGATCACATTTTGAGTTTTCTGATTCAAGACGCTATTGCCCAGCAGGCCGGCACCGCTTCCGCCGGCGAGATGGGCCTGTTGAATCTCCTGTTTCCCATCATTTTGATCGGCGCGTTTTATTTCCTGCTGATCCGCCCACAGACCAAGCGCGCCAAAGAGCACAAGCAAATGGTCGATGGGCTGAAAAAAGGTGACGAAATCGTTACCGGTGGTGGGGTGTTGGCCCGCATCACTGACGTAGGCGAAAACTTCGTCCAACTGGAAATCGCTGATGGCGTGCAAATCAAGGTTCAAAAACAAGCCGTCGGTTCGCTGATGCCCAAGGGCACCTATAAAGGCACTTTATAGCCGCGCCTCGACCGGCACCCACGCGGGAATTATCGTTTCATGTCCAGTCCGCATGTCCTGAACCAATACCCTTGGTGGAAATATCTGCTGATCGGCCTGATCATCTTTTGGGGCCTGATCTTTGCGCTACCGAACCTGTTCGGTGAAGATCCCTCGGTGCAGATTTCTGGCGCGCGCGCCAATATCCCCATCGATACCGCCTTTCAAAGTCGGGTTGCCTCGGTGCTTGACACCGAAAAGCTGCCCCATAAGCGGCTGGAGCTTGAGGCTGACCGCTTGCTGATTCGTTTCGCCGACTCCGAGCAACAGCTTAAGGCGGCCGATCTGCTCAAGGAACGGCTGGGACGCGATTACATCGTCGCACTCAACTTGGCTTCCGCAGCACCGTCCTTTTTGCGGGCATTGGGATTGAATCCCATGTACCTCGGTCTGGATCTTCGTGGTGGCGTGCATTTTTTGATGCAAGTCGATATGGCTGCGACGGTCAAGCAAGTCGAAGACAGCTACGTGGATGAAATCCGTAACCAATTACGCAATGAGAAGGTGCAGTACACCTCCGTGGGCCGCATGGCCACCGGTGGCGTGCAGGTTGAGTTCAAAGACACCGCCGAACGCGATAAGGGTGCTCAATTACTGCGCAAAAGTTTGAATAATCTGCAACAGAGTCAAACCGGGGAACTTAGCCTGAAGCTGACCCTTGGCGAACCCGAAATTAAGGAAAAGCGTGATTTCGCCCTGCAACAGAACATCACGACCTTGCGCAATCGGGTCAACGAATTGGGCGTCGCCGAGCCGATCATCCAGCAACAAGGCAGCGACCGGATTGTGGTGCAATTGCCCGGCGTCCAAGATACCGCGCGCGCCAAGGAAATCCTGGGGGCGACTGCCACCCTGGAATTCCGCTTAGCCGACGAAGAGAACGACTGGAACCAAGCAGCCGCGAATAACCGCGTCCCGATCAATTCGCGACTCTACAAGGATCGCCAAGGTCGGCCGGTGTTGCTGCAAAAGCGCGTGATGCTGACCGGCGACTCCATCGTCGATGCCTCCTCCGGTCTTGATCAGCAAAGCGGTGGCCCAGCGGTATTTATCTCGTTGGATGGCAAAGGCGCCAAGCGGATGGAAGACGGTACCAAGGACAACATCGGCAAGCGGATGGCGGTCGTCTTCATCGAAAACAAGACCGAAACCAAGCGTGTAGATGGTGAGGTCAAAAAGAGCGCCTACACCATTGAGGAAGTGATCAACGTCGCCACGATCCGCGACCGACTGGGGCGGCGTTTCCAGATCACCGGACTCGATAGTACCCGTGAAGCCCGTGATCTCGCCCTGTTACTGCGTGCGGGCGCCCTGGTCAGCCCCATCGAAATCATTGAGGAGCGCACGGTCGGCCCCAGCGCCGGTAAGGAAAATATCGCCCAGGGTTTCCGGGCTGCCGCCATCTCGCTATTAGTGATCGCTGCGTTCATGACCTGGCGTTACAAAACCTTCGGTTTGATCGCCTCCGCTGCGTTGGTCGCCAACGTGGTGCTGCTCATTGCGGCGTTGTCGCTGTTGCAGGCTACCCTGACGTTGCCCGGCATTGCTGGTATCGTCCTGACCATGGGCATGGCGGTGGATGCCAACGTTTTGATCTATGAACGTATCCGGGAAGAGCTACGCAACGGTAATAGCCCGCAGGCGGCTATTCACGCCGGCTTTGACCGAGCATTCGACACCATCCTGGACTCTAACCTGACGACTTTGATCGCCGCGATCATGCTGTTTGGGTTCGGAACCGGCCCGATCAAAGGCTTTGCGGTGACGCTGAGCATCGGCATTCTGACCTCGATGTTTACCGCCGTCACCGGATCGCGTGCCTTGGTCAATCTTCTTTATGGCGGCCGCAAGCTGCAAAAACTGAACGTCTGAGGACTGGAGGGATACCGTTATGTGGCGTTTCAGTCTCTACAATACCAATATCGATTTTCTGCGCTGGCGCAAGCTGGCCATGATCTGGTCCGTTGCGGTCTTATTGATTGCGATCATGGCGCTGTTGGTGCGTGGCATGAACTTGGGCTTGGATTTCACTGGTGGCACCGTACTCGAAGTCCAATACCCACAGCCGGTGGAAATTCCCCAGATCCGAGACACGCTGGCTAAAGCCGGCTTCCCAGACGCTCAGACCCAGCATTTCGGCACATCTCGGGATGTGTTAATCCGCATTCCGCCCCACGCCGAGCAGAGCAACGCCGCCACCTTGAGCAACAGTATCTTGCACGCCCTACAAGCGGCTGAAGGTGGGGCTGGTGCCAGTTTGGCACGGGCGGAATTCGTCGGTCCCCAAGTCGGTCAGGAATTGGTCGAACAAGGCGGACTGGCTGCGCTGGGTGCCCTGGCGGGAATTCTGATTTACGTCATGTTTCGCTTTGAATGGCGCCTAGCGGTCGGCACCATTGCCGCCACCGTCCACGATGTGCTGTTCACTATCGGCTGGTTTTCGCTCTTTCAAATCGAGTTCGATTTGACGGTGCTGGCTGCCGTGCTTGCGGTCATTGGTTATTCGGTCAATGACACCGTGGTGGTGCTGGATCGTATCCGTGAAAACTTCCGCAAACGGCGTAAAGGTTCCGCTATGGAGATCATGAACCTGTCAATCAACGAAACGCTCTCACGCACGATCATGACCAGTTTTGTAACGCTGCTCTCGGTGATCGTCATGTACTTCTTCGGGGGGAGCGTGATGCGCGGCTTTTCAATCGCGATGATTATCGGGATCGTGGTCGGGACTTACTCGTCGATCTATATCGCAAGTGCTACGGCGCTTTATCTGGGAATCAGCCGCGAGGATTTGTTGCCCCGCGCCAAGGAAACGGCCGACGACCATCCCTAAAACAAGCGAGGGAGGCTTTTGGCCTCCCTCACACCTAGAGCGCTGGTAAGGGCGCAAAATGAAAATTTTTAGAGGCTGGCGCGCAACTGGGCAAAGGGATCGGCTTCATCCACTTGCGGGATTACAAGTTTTACTTGGGTGCTATCTTCGTGGCGCAGATGATCACTTTCCACACCTCGCAGCACCAAGCGTGCCCAAGCCGCCGCAATCAGCCATAGCAGAGCACCCATTGCCACCGCTCCGCCTATGCCGTTCACCAGGCCATAAGTGATACTGGCCAAGCTGCTCAGCCAAAAAACGCTGATGGGAGCAGCAGTATAAGAAGCACAACCATGACGGACGACAGCCGCAGGAGGCATAATGACGCTAAGTAAGGTTCTTTTCATCACAGAATTCCTTTAAGGGGTTTAAATCCAAGGGATGTCGACCGAAAAGCGGCAACAAAACTTCAGAGGGGATACAATCCATCGTCTTATAGGGTAGCTTCCAGCTCAGTTATAACTATAATTTGGTTTTCTCGCAATTGCGAGACGTTTTTTGTTTGTCCAGAGCCATCCCTTTTAGGGGGTTAGCGATAAACCGCATTGCGTTCAAAGCGAATAACTTTCATGCCGTCGGAGGTTTTGCATGAACATCAAAAAAGCGCTGGTGGTGGACGATTCCAAAGTCGCCCACTTGACCTTACGCAAGCTATTGCTCGAGCGCAGCATCGAAGTGGATTGGGTAGGATCAGGCGAAGATTGCATTAAATATCTGGACAACAAAAAACCCGACATCATTTTTATGGACGTGATGATGCCGGGAATGGACGGCTTTGAGACCAGCCGGGCGATTACCGGCCAACATCGGGGAAACTCACCGCCCATCATCATGTGTTCGGCCAATGCGACGGATGAAGACAAGCGCGATGCCAAAGAAAGCGGCGCGATCAGCTTCCTCTCCAAGCCCTATACACCTGACCAATTAGATGCAGTTTTACAATCGGTCGGTGAAGGGACAGCCGCGATCTCCACGGCAGAAGGGGCTACACCCTCGGCCCCCTCGGTTTCTCTACCCCCCTTGGTCGAGAAACAAGTCGAAAAAGCATCAGCCCCTTCGCTCCCCGTTACGCCAATTCCTGCTGCACCCACTCCGCCCGCTCCAGCACCGGCTGCACTGCCCCCTCAAGTGGTTGCTTCGGTACCGGCCCTAACCGCTGGGGAAATCGAGCAAATCGCCGAACGGGCTGCTTGGGCCGCCGCCGAAAAAGTGGCGCGCGACATCATTCAAGAATTGGTGCCCAACCTGGCCGAAGAAGTGGCTACCCAGACTGCCCGTAGCGTTTCCGAAGATTTAGGCCGACGAGCGGCACATGCAGCGGTACGCGCTGCCCAGGAAGCCGCCAAACAAGTTGCTACGGAAATCGCGCGTGGGACTGCCGAACGCACAGCCCGCACCACTGCTCAGGAAAGCGCGCGCGCTGTCGCCGAGCAGGCTGCCCGCGAGGTCAGCGAAGGCGTGTCTCAGCGCAATGTCGCGCGTGGGTTGGAAATCAACCGCGATGAGCTGTTTAAAGAAATCGAAACCCAGATTAGCCAAAAGAGCAAGGATGCCTTGGTCCTGTTCACCGGCAGCCAGGACTTCAAGCAACAGATCGTGCAAATGGTCCGTCCCGGTATCCAGCCGGTCATTGAGGCTATCGCTCGTGAAACCAGTGAACGATCCATCCAGCAAGCGGCGGCTGATTTTGCTAGTGATGCGGGTGGTTCTGGGAAAGGCGGTGGTTTGGCCCTGATAGTCGGTATCGTGGCTTTATTGTGCGCAGTCGGCGCATTGCTGGGTCAGATTTTCAAGCTGTTTTAAGGGATCGCTGCCGCTTGGTATCGCCCAGGCGGCAGCTTGCCTTCAGCGTGTTGAGGGCAAGCCGCATCGCTATCCCCTGTCCAGATAAAGATCTCGGCACAAATTGAGCTTCTTGAATACCGACAGCGGCTATTAGAGAGGCGACGCGCTTTCCGCGACAGCGGAGACTGCCTGCAAAACTCCCAGTACCTTGACTACAGATCCGTCCCGCATCACCGGCCAACCAATCGTCCGCACCCAGCGCCGCTGACCTTTAGCGGTCACAATCTCCAGCGTGTGATCGTAAGCCGTACCCTCATCACGAGCCTGTTGAAACGCTGACGCAATGACGGGGCGATGTTCCGGTACATAAAACTGGATACTTTCCTCCATGGAAGGTTGACGATCTGGCTCTAATTGATGGATGTGGAAAGTTTCCTTCGACCAACCATACGCGCCAGTGGCTGGTATGAACCACCAATTACCCAGCCCGGTCAGGTGAATGATTTCCTTTAAGGTCATCTCCTGTTCGGCTAGGGTTTGCTCGATTTCCTTGAAGCTGCTGATTTCGATAAACGAAAGGACGGTGCCGGAAAACGTCTTTGGCCCCACCGTGTAGGGCACCACTCGCATTCGGTACCGGCGTCCTTCGTGGGTACGCACTTCCCGTTCAATAGATTGCCCACTGTCTTGCACTTCGCGCATCAGGCGGATGGGATCACAGTCGGTGAGATAGTGTGAGATATAGGTAACTGGCCGACCGATATCGCTCTCCAAAAGCTTGAAAAGATTTGTAATTTTTGGTGAGAAACGCCGTACTTCGAGATTTTCGTCAAGCAGGAGATGGATGATCTCTTGGGCGCTTAACAGATTCTCAACATCGTTGTTGAGTTCGGTCAATTCCATAATCTTGCTCTGATATTCGGTATTGACCGTAAACAATTCCTCGTTAGTGGATTGCAACTCTTCGTTAGTGGATTGCAGCTCTTCATTGCTGGCCAATAATTCTTCGTTGGTGGCCTGCAATTCTTCGTTAGAGGTTTCCAGTTCTTCGATGGTGGCTTGCAGGTTCTCGCGGGTAAATTGCAAGTCTTGCTCCAGATCCCGCAATCGCTCTTCGGTTGCCTTGGAAAAGTCGTAGGACTGGATGCTGGGATCGGTTTCGACCACCTCGTTCTTTTTAATCTCTTCGACAAACACCGCCACCAGAGGCTCCTGGCCTTTTTTCTCCGGCAACGGGCGGATTCGCAGATCAACCACACGGATACTACCTTCCTGCGGCAGGCGGATATTGGCAAAGCGCAGCTCCTGACGCTGACGGAAGACTTTTTGAATGCCGGTAGTCAAGGGAATGGCCAGTTCCCGCACCGCCATTTTCGAGATGTCGTTCACCACTTTGCCCGAAGGCAGCCGAAAGTAACCGCCCGTATCGCCCAAGACATGCATCACTTCCAACTGGGCGTTGACGATCACCGCCAGCGGGATGTAATCCTTGGTGATGGTTTCCAGAAACCGCTCCAGCATCCGCTCTTCCTCACTCAGCCGAAGCATCCGCCGGGCGCCGGCAAATTGGCCGCGTAGATCGCGCGAGCGGGTATCGGTGGCGGATAGCAGGTGGGTCGCATCGGGTAGCGGCTTAAGGCGCCCTTTGGAGCGATACAGCTTCCACTTCGGATCAATGGCATCGAAATAATCGGTCATATCACCGGTCGTTTCGCTGGTGCCCAGCATCAAAATTCCGCCGGGATTCAGCGAAAAATTGAAAAACTCCAAAACTTTACGTTGCAGAATGGGTTGAAGATAAATCAGCAGGTTGCGGCAACTGATCAGGGCGATATTGGTGAATGGAGGGTCTTTGATCAGATTGTGCTGGGCAAAAACTACCATCTCTCGGATGTTGCGGGCAATCTGAAAATTGTCTTCTTTCTTGTAGAAATATTTGGACAGCAGGCGCGGTGAAACATCAGCGGCGATACTCTCAGGAAAACAGCCGTTGGCGGCAAACTGAATCGCATCACGGTCGATATCGGTGGCAAAGACTTTGACATCATGGGATAAACCCAGCAGCTCCATGGTTTCACGGGCCAAAATGGCCAAACTGTAGGCTTCCTCACCGGTTGAGCAGCCAGCGACCCAGAAGCGAACCTCGCGGCTACTCGCACTTTTGAGAATATCCGGTAAGCCGAATTGGGCAAGATGATCAAATGCCTCCTGATCGCGGAAAAAACTGGTGACCCCGATGAGCAATTCACGGTACAGCGCCACCACTTCGCCAGGATGGCTGGAAAGAAAGGTGACGTATTCCTTGATATCGTCGGTCTGGTTGATGGTCATGCGGCGCTCGATGCGTCGGGTGACCGTGCTGGGCTTGTAGAAGGTGAAATCGACCTTACACTTCTCGCGCAAAATGGCAAAAATGCGGGTCAGGCCCTGCTCGTCGCTCAATAAGGTTTCGGAACGTTCAACCTTGGTGATGTAGGGGTGCTTGGCGAACGAGAGCAACTGGCCCGGCATACTATCCGGTGGCAAGACGAAATCGGCCAGCCCGGTGGCGATGGCCGCGCGCGGCATACCATCGAACTTGGCGCTTTCCTCGTTTTGCACCATCACCATGCCGCCATATTCCTTGATGGCGCGTACCCCTCGAGTTCCGTCGCTGCCGGTACCGGACAGGATAATAGCCACGGCCTTTTCATTCTGATCCTCGGCCAACGAGCGCAAAAAGACATCAATCGGCAAATTGATGCCCTTACTGTGATCCTGCTCGCTGAGTAACAGCTTGCCATGAAAAATCGTCAGATTCTTCTTGGGCGGGATCAAATACACATGATCCGGCAATACCAGCATCCCATCCTCGGCCCGGTGTACCGGCATTGCGGTCTTTTTTGAAAGCAACTCGACCATCAGGCTTTTATAGTCGGGCGACAGGTGCTGAATCACGATGAAACTGAGACCACTTTCCGGTGGCATGTGGCTGAAAAAAGCCTCAATAGCCTCCAAACCGCCGGCCGAAGCGCCTACGGCCACGTAGTGGGTGGGCACCGTTACGGGCATCAATAAACTATCGACTCGGGTTTCCGAGACATCCTTTTTGGGCTTGTCGCCGCTCTTCTTCATGCTGAAAAACCCTCAAAAACCATGCACCTGCATCCTCGTCGTGGTGGCCGCGTCCGCTGTGGACTCACCCGCTGCCGCTTTGGCTTGGGCATCGGCATGGTAAGACGAGCGGACCATTGGGGCAGAAGCGACATGGGTAAAACCCAACGCCTCGCCGAATACCCGCAAATGCTCGAATTCTTCTGGGGTGACATAGCGCGCCACCGGCAAATGGTGAATGCTGGGTTGCAAGTATTGGCCAAGCGTCAACATCGCCACCTGATGGGCGCGTAAATCACGCATCACCTCTTCGATCTCCGCCAGGGTCTCGCCCAAACCCAGCATCAAGCCGGACTTGGTGGGAACGTTGGGACGACGTGCTTTGAACTGCTGCAACAAAACCAGTGACGTCTGGTAGTCCGCGCCAGGGCGAGCCTGCCGGTACAAGCGCGGCACGGTTTCCAGATTGTGATTGAACACATCTGGCGGGGCCTGCTCCAAAATATCTAGCGCCGCCTCCATCCGACCGCGAAAATCGGGGGTTAGAGCCTCAATAACGATGCCGGGCTGACGATCTCGTATCGCACGGATACAAGCGGCAAAATGCGCTGCACCCCCATCGCGCAAATCGTCCCGATCCACGGAGGTGATCACCACATAGTTCAAGCCCATGGCAGCGACCGTCCGCGCCAAATTTTCCGGCTCATCAGGATCTAACGGGTTAGGCCGACCATGGCCCACATCGCAAAACGGACAGCGGCGCGTACAGATCGCACCCATGATCATAAACGTGGCCGTCCCATGGCCGAAGCATTCCCCCAGATTGGGACAACTGGCTTCTTCACAGACCGTATGCAGATGATTATCCCGCAAAATCTGCTTTAACCGCATCACTTCGGGCGTGCCCGGAAATTGCGCTCGAATCCATGCGGGCTTGCGTAAGCGCTGCTGAGGCTCCTGTGGAACGATTTTGACCGGAATTCGTGCAACCTTAGCGGCACCCCGCAACTTTTCACCGCGTTGGGGTATAGCAACGGCGGTCATAGACTCAGCGGCGGTGATTTCACTATCGTTACACAGGATGCGTTCGGACATGACAGGTTCCTCGGTAGGCGCGCGAACCAAAGGACTTTAAGCAGATGGTTGATTATGCCGTGCCTTGACGGACAAATCTGCCGGCAAATAAGAATCTGTAGCAGAGCCTCAAATCAGGGCAAGCCGCCGATGGCAGCATAATCAGCATACCCTAACTGCCGACCCAAGCACGGCAAAAGTTCCTCGGCGGTCATATTCAGGTCCAGGTTAATGCCAAGATCGCGCAGTTGAGTGACTCGCAGGCCAGGATAACCGCACGGATTGATGCGGCCAAAAGGCTCTAAATCCATGTCCACGTTGAGGCTTAGACCGTGATAGGAGCAACCTTGCCGTATGCGCAAACCCAGGGAGGCCACCTTGGCATCTACCACATAAACGCCTGGCGCGGCGGATCGAGCCTGAGCGGTAATATGATGGGCGGCCAAAAATTCGATCACCGCCCGCTCCAGCGCACTCACCAGCGCCCGCACGCCAAGCCCCAACCGGCGCACATCCAGCAAGCAGTACACAACCAGTTGACCAGGGCCGTGATAGGTCACTTGTCCACCTCGGTCGGTCTGGATGATAGGAATATCGCCAGGGGCTAGTAGGTGCTCCGGCTTGCCGGCCATGCCTTGGGTAAAAACCGGCGGATGCTCGACCCACCATAATTCGTCTAAAGTCGTATCATCACGGCAGTCGGTGAAAGTACGCATCGCCGCAAACACCAGTCCGTAGTCGCATCGACCCAAGCGACGCAATCGCAGCGAGCCGGGGCGCCGGGCAGGCGTACTCATCTCGCCTCACAACACCAGCGTGATTTGCGGGTGGCCCGTGAGTTCTCGGTAAATCGTGTCCAACTGCTCGCGGCTTTGGGCGGACACCACCACGGTCACCGACTGATAGCGCCCAGCGCGACTGTCCTGCACCCGCACGCGCGTCTCGTCAAGATCGGGAGCGTGCCGACCCACCAACCCCACCGCAAGCGCCCGCAGATCGCCGTCACTGGGGCCCATGATCTTGATTGGAAAATCGCACGGAAACTGCAACAGCGCTAAATCGTTCCCATCCGGCGGTACGCTCATGGCGATGCTGAAGGCTTAATGGAATAGAAAATAGAAAAACATGAGAATTGAATCGAGCAACCGGCCGAACCAGCCGCTTTCGGGAACTTCCTTCAAAGCCACCAGCGGGGTTTTGCTCACCTCCTGATCACCCACCTTGACCACAATCTCGCCGAAGGGTTGATTTTTGCCAGCGGGCGCCAGGATTTTCGGCTGGACGGTGGTGGTGAAACTGACCTGCGGCGCCTGGCCCTTGGGTACGGTCACATAGAGCGGATAGGTTAAGCCCAGCGGTAATTCGCTTTCTCGCCCTTTCCAAATACGGGTGGTCACGATAGGAGTATTGGCATCGTGCAGCTTACGGCTTTCAAAGAAACTAAAGCCATAATTCAGCAACGCTTGGCTGGCCGAAAAACGATCTTTTTCCTTAACGGCTCCCAAAACGACCCCGATCAACCGCGTATCGTTACGTTTGGCTGAAGACACCAGGCAGTAACCGGCCGATTCGGTGTGCCCCGTCTTGACGCCATCCACCGAAGAATCGGTAAACAGCAACCGATTACGGTTGGGTTGATCGATGTTGTTGTACTTGAAACTGCGCACCGAGTAACGCCCGTAGTGTTCGGGAAAATCGCGAATCAGCGCCCGCGTCAGGGCGGCGATATCCCGGCCGGACATGTAATGGTTGGCATCCGGCAAACCCGGTGCATTGGTAAAATGGCTGTTTTTCAAGCCCAGTCGCTCGGCTTCCTGATTCATCAGCTTGACGAACGTTTCTTCTGAACCGGCGACATGCTCGGCCAGAGCAACCGTTGCGTCGTTGCCAGACTGAACCACCATACCCATCAGCAGCTCTTCCAGCGACACCTGCGCGCCCACTTTAACGAACATCTTGGAACCGGCGGTCTTCCAAGCCCTTTCGGTGATGGTCACCTTGTCATCCAAATGAATCTTGCCGGACTTTATGGCTTTGTAGATCACATAACCGGTCATCAGTTTGGTGATACTGGCCGGTTCCATCCGTTCTTGGCCTTTCATATCGGCAAGAATATTGCCGCTTTCATAATCCATCAGGATATAGCCGCGCACCGGTACTTGCGGGGGTGGCGGTAGGGGTTCCGCGTGGACAGTGGCTAAACCTGATACCAGGAAAGCGACGGCGAGGAACGGTAAAATCAGGATACGGGATAAATTCGAATGCGGCATGTGGCAGCGATCTTCTGAGGTTGCACATCAAAACGGATCATTTTAGCGAGAAGAGCGTCCCAAAAACAAACCGCCTCGCAAGCAAAGGCGAAGCGGTTGATTCGGTTGCCAATGGTTATGGCAAGCGTGGCCTTCAATCCGTCATGATCCGACCACGGCCGGCTTTTACGCCGACCAAGCGAATGCCTGCCGGTTTGGCAGCACCGGTATCGCGTGAGACAACCCGCGAATCCTGCTGTGCTCCCAAGCTAGCTTGGGGTCGAGCATCGCGGTGCAGTACACGGGGTGGACGTTCCTCGGCCGGGCGCTTAGCGGCGTTTTCAGTTTTCGCTGGATTAGTCCGGCCATGTTTATTACCCATCGCATTCGCTGGGCGGTGCGTTTCTCCAGCTTTAATCGTGGGATCGGCGGCAGCCAAACGGAGGGGAGGTTGCAGGCGAGTGGGTTCGCGCTCCGCCTTATCAACGAGCTTGGCAGGTGCCGGGCGTAGCGTTGGATTTGGTGTGATCCGGGCCTGAGCCAGTGTGCGCGTCGGCATACGGTCCACGTTGCGGACTTGAGAGATCTGGGTAGGTTTCGGTGTCCGGGCGAGCGCGGGTCTATCCACGATGGTTGTTGCCGGTAGAGAGACGTCCCGATCAACTGGCGATGCCTTCGCCAAGGCCAATTCTGCTGCCACCGGGGTAGGAACGATAGCTGACGGCTCTGACGCCTGGTCTAAACCGGCGACTTGTGGTGGTTGCAGTGGCTTAGGTTGGGCTGGCAGCTCCATTGCCCCCTCACGTTCAAGCGGACTTTGCGGCAACAGGATCGCTGAATCCGCCGCAGGAGCATTACTGGCCAATGCTGTCGTGGCCGGTTCTGGAGCATTCTGCGCTATATCAGGCAGCGCTGGTGCAGCAGAATCGACCTTAACCGGTTCTGCCTGAGCCAGTTGAATCGCGGCAAGCTGCGGTTTTAGCTCCGGTCGCTTTAAGCGGCTAGCCAAGCGTTCACGAGCGTCGGCGCGGCGCGCTGCCAAGTGCGGAACAAACTGATAAGGCTCCAGGGCTACGACTTCGACTTGAGCGGTACCCCGGCCCAGCATGTCCAACCGGTTGGCTGCGGCGTAGGAGAGATCAAGAATACGCCGGCCCACGAACGGCCCACGATCATTGACTTTGACCACCACGTTACGGCCATTTTCCAGATTCGTCACCCGGACATAGGTCGGGATCGGCAAGGTTTTATGGGCGGCGGTTAAGTCAAACATATCGTAACGTGGCCCGCTGGACGTTTTGCGACCGTGAAAATCCCAGCCATACCAGGAGGCGATGCCTTGTTCACGATAGCCTTCACTCGTCTCCTTCACCCGATAACGCTTGCCAAAAACTTTGTAGGTATCGGGATTGCCAGTCCGGCTGGGTGGTTCAACCCGTGGCACCGGCTCGCCAGTGGTGTTTTCGACCCCGATGAGTGGTGAGCTGGCAGGCCCCTGGTTTTCAGGAGCCGTGCTACAACCGGCCAGCGCACCAGCTAAGGAAACCCATAGCAAAGGGCGATTCCAAGAAGATTTAGCCATAAAAAACAATTCCCCCTGCCAAACGCACCAGCGGCCCGTTTGATCAGCTTGGTTTTTTTGGATTTTTCAGAATGAATCAGTCAGCGTGCGCGATGGGGTCAGAGCTAAAAACCCCAGAATACGGTCGGTTGCCGGAGCGCGCTCGAATTTCCTGACTGAGCTGATGTACCGCTAAGGCGTACAACTGACTGCGGTTATAGCGGGTAATGGCGTAGAAGTTATCGAACCCCAGCCAGTATTCAGGACCGTCTATGCCCTGAAATTCCAACAGCATCGCACTCTGGCCATCGCTGATTGAATCGCGCGGAGCGACGCCTTGATTACGCAGGCTGGCGACGCTGGAACGGGGCTGGTTCAATTGACGGCTGACCAGCGCTGCGTAGCGATCACCACTGATCGAAGCCGGCGATGCCACCGGCTCACCCGGACGCCAGCCGTTTTTCCTGAAATAGTTCGCTACACTGCCGATGGCATCACGCGGATTGCGCCAAATGTCACGATGGCCGTCTCCGTCAAAATCCACGGCGTAACTACGGAAGCTGCTCGGCATGAATTGCCCATAGCCCATTGCGCCGGCGTAAGAACCGCGCGGGGCTAGCGGGTCGATGCCCTCGGCCCGTGCTAATAATAGAAAGTTCTCCAGCTCCTTGCGGAAGTAGGCGGCACGGCGAGGATAGTCAAAGGCCAGCGTGGCCAATGCCTCCAGTACCCGATACTTGCCCATATTGCCGCCGTATTGAGTTTCAACACCGATGATGGCGATGACATACTCCGGCGGTACCCCGTAAACTTGTTCGGCTCGCGCCAGCGCCGCAGCGTTAGCCCGCCAGAACTCGACTCCGCCCTGAATGCGCTTGGAATTGATAAAAATCGACCGATAAGCATGCCAAGGTTTTCCCTCTGCTGGCTTGGACATGGCAGCGATGATGCTGGGCTGGGAATGCGCCCGTGCGAACGTCGCCCGTAGGCTAGTCGCATTGAAACCATGCTCCGCCGCCATGGCGCGGATGAACGCTTGGACATCAGATCGGTTGGCCAACGGCTGGCCAGGATCGGCACGGCCTGCTTCGGTGGTCGTCTCGGGTGCCGCTTCCGGCGCTGGGATCAGTGGGACATCCGCTGGACGCCGATCCATCATGGGCGGCGCGCAAGCACTCAACAACAGGGTAAAACTGAGTAAAAACGGGCTCTTCACGCGCAAGTCTCGTCTTGTCTAGGATAACGATCTCACCGCGTCGGGGTCCGGCGGTGCGAATAAACGCTCATCAGCATACCGAAGCCGGCCATGATCGTCACTAGGGAAGTTCCACCATAGCTGAACAGAGGCAGCGGCAACCCCACCACCGGCAGCAATCCAGAGACCATCCCTGAGTTGACAAACGCATACAGAAAGAAGATCAGCGTCAAACTACCGGAGAGGAGCCGGCCATAGGTATCGGCTCCCCGCGTGGCCATGTAGAGACAACGAGCGATGATGAAAAAATAGAGCACCAGCAACACGCAGCCGCCAACCAGGCCGAATTCTTCAGAGAAGGCCGCGAAAATAAAGTCGGTTGACCCTTCCGGTAAGAAATCCAGGTGAGACTGGGTGCCGTTCAACCAACCCTTGCCATAGATGCCCCCGGAACCAATGGCGATTTTAGATTGGATGATATGGTAACCGGTCCCCAGTGGATCGCTTTCTGGATTAAGGAAGGTCAAAACCCGCTGACGCTGATAATCATGCATGACGAACGTCCAGAACAGCGGGATCACCGTCGCCAACAACCCCGCCAGGATGAACATGACGATCCAACTGAGTCCGGCCAGAAATAAAGCGATGCCACCGGCAAACCCCACCACCAGTCCCGTTCCCAGATCCGGCTGTTGAGCGATCAGGATGAACGGCAGCGCGGTGATGAACGCCCCAGCCAGCAGGTGCGACAGTCGTGGTGGCAGGGGCTTATTGGCGAAGAACCACGCCATCATCATCGGCACGGCGAGCTTCATGATTTCGGAGGGCTGAAAACGCAGGACACCCAGATCCAACCAGCGCCGCGCACCCTTGGAGACATCGCCGGCCACCATCACCGCCAACAGCAACAGAATGCCGACCAGATAAATCCATGGTGACCAGAACCGGAAATAATGCGGCGGTATCTGGGCCAACGTCAGCAAGATGGCGAAACCCAAGCCAAGCCGGATAGATTGGCCGATCACCAGATCCAGGCTACGCTGCCCGGCGCTGTAGAGCACGACCAGACCGATCCCGGACACCGCCAGTAATCCTAAGACTAACCAGGGATCAAAACGAATCCATTTCAACAGCCTGCCTGCGCTAATTCGATCCATCGC
Organism: Candidatus Competibacter denitrificans Run_A_D11; assembly: GCF_001051235.1. GTDB lineage: Bacteria > Pseudomonadota > Gammaproteobacteria > Competibacterales > Competibacteraceae > Competibacter_A > Competibacter_A denitrificans. The sequence goes on from NZ_CBTJ020000020.1 coordinate 302,721, forward strand.
GTTGGGTATCCGGGTCCGGTTTGATGCCGGCGATCATCGCCGGATCGTACTTATCGAGCAAATAGGCATCCATCACTTTACGCGCAAGCGGCGCGGCGGTGGCACTACCGCCACCACCGTTCTCGGCGATCACCGCCACAGCAATACGAGGCTTCTCCACTGGAGCGAATGCTACGAACAAGGCATGATCGAGCAGGTGTTTTGCCAAGCGCTTGGCGTTATAGCGTTGGTTCTGGCCCAACGTGAAGACTTGGGCAGTTCCCGTTTTACCCGCCATTCGATAGTTTGCACTTCGGCTCTTGTGGGCGGTGCCGCCTTCGACAACATGGATCATGCCGGAGATAACCGCATCCCAATAGCGCGGGTTTTTCAGGGTGATCGGCGGCAATGTGCGGGGGGGCGTCAGCACGGTACCCCGGGTGCCGGTTTCTTGAGTGGCGTGCAATATTCTGGGTGCATAATTATCGCCCCGCTGAGAAATAACTGCCGTCGAGTAAGCCAATTGCAACGGCGTCGCCAAAAACAAACCCTGACCGATGCCGGCACTGAGGCTATCGCCGCCGAACCAATCCTGCTTTTGGAACTTGCGCTTCCACTCACGGGAGGGTAACAAAGCGCCTTTCTCCCCATACAGATCAATACCGGTCGGTCGGCCCATGCTGAATCGACTGAGAAATTCATGAACCCGGTCGATACCAAGATTGAGCGCTAAGTCGTAGAAGTAGACATCGCAAGATTGCGCCAATGCACGATCCATGTTCACGCTGCCATGACCGCTGCGTTTCCAGTCATGGAATTTACGCCCGCCGCCGGGTAGCCGATAGACCCCAGCGCAGAAAACGCCGGTATTGCGGTTGACGACCCCGTATTCGAGGCCCGCCAGCGCCATGAGCGGCTTAATGGTAGAGCCGGGCGGATAGACGCCACGTAAGGCGCGATTGAGCAATGGTCGATTCTTCGACGTGTTGAGCTTACGGAAAGAGCCAGAATCAATGCCGTTGACGAAAGGGTTGGGATCGTAAATCGGCTGACTGGCTAAAGCCAGAATCTCCCCGTTGCTGGGGTCCATCGCAACGATGGCGCCATTGTGGCCTTCCAGCGCCTCTTCGGCGACCACCTGTAAGCGCATATCGACACTCAGATAAATATTTTTCCCTGACACCGGCGGAGTACGGCTCAACACCCGTACCGGTCGTCCCTCGGCATTGGTTTCCACCTGCTCATAACCGGCACGTCCATGCAGGACGTCCTCGTAAGAGCGTTCAACCCCGGTCTTGCCGATGTGGGTGCTACCGCTGTACTGGCCAGGGTCCAGCTTGCGCAATTCGGCTTCATCAATTCGCCCGACATAGCCCACGATATGGACGCCCCGCTCTCCCAACGGATAATGGCGAGTCAGATCCGCCTTGATCTCGACACCGGGTAGTCGATACAGATCAATGGCCAACCGGGCGATTTCATCATCGGTCAACTGGAAGCGCAGCGGGGTAGCGTTATACGGTGGAGTTCGCCGGGCCAGCTTACGAAAACGGTCGATGTCGGCATCGGTCAGGGTAATGCGCTCCCGGATTGCAGCCAGCACGGCCTCCAAATCCTTGGCCTGCTCAGGGGTGACTTCCAAATGATAAGAGGTAAGATTTTCGGCCAGCAAAACCCCGTTGCGGTCGTAGATAAAGCCACGGGCTGGCGGCAATGGCAACAGACGTACCCGATTACTGTCAGACAGCAGGGTGAATTGCTCGTGATGGAGAACTTGCAGGTAAACCAAGCGGCCCGACACCGCCAGCAGCGCCAGAAACACCGCGCATATGGTGATCAGAACCCGCCGAAAAAACAGCTCGCTCTCGGCAGAGTTGTCTTTTTCCCGGACCAGCAGCTTGTCTATCGGGGGCTTGGCCGCCGAACGCCACCATTTCATAGGGCCTACCGCGATCAGTTAACCTGGAAATACCGGCGCACATCGCGCAGGATGACGAACACCAAAGGCCAGCACACCATACCACCCACTGCCGGCGCCAAATACCACCAGTCGCGCGGTGGATAGCCGATGACCCCGCTGATCCAGAACACCAGAATCTGTTCGAGCAACAAAAAGGCCAGGATACTGAATGTCTGTTGCCAAACAGGCGCTACTCGGATGCGCCGATAGGTTTGACAAGTCAAATAGGCTACGGCGGCGAACGCCAGGGCGTGCTGACCCAACAGCGCACCGCGCCCAACATCCAACAGCAGTCCCACCAACCAGCCAACCCCAATGCCCACCCGATGCGGCAACGCCATGCTCCAATAAATAAGCACCATGGCGACCCAATCGGGGCGAAACCGCTCCAACCCGCTCGGCAGTGGCAGACCACCCAGCAAAAATGCCGCTAGAAAGCTACAAGCGATGACCCAACCGCTGACGCGGGGCGCGGCAGTCATGAGTGGCGACGTGGGACCGGCGCTGCTGTTGGCGCTGGTGCGGGGGTCGGTGCGGGGGTTGGTGCCGGTTTTTCGTCAGGCGGCGCATTTTCCAGCAGCATCACCTCACGAATGCGATCCAATTGGGCGACCGGTTTGGCGATGATATTAGCGAAGGGGCTGCCCGGTTCAAATTTAGTCACGGTTGCAACCGGATAACCCCGCGGAAATCGGCCGCCCAGCCCTGAGGTCACCAACAAATCGCCCACTTTCACATCCTCGTTATTAGGGACGTGCAGCAGTTTTAATTCCTGGAAATTGCCGGTGCCCAGTGCCAGGGTGCGTACCCCGGTACGATTAATCTGGATTGGCAAGGCATGATTGGCGTCAGTGACCAGGATCGCCGTCGAACTGAACGGATCAGCGTGGATGATCTGGCCGATGATACCCTGTTGGTCAAGCACCGGCTGGCCGACGTATACGTTGTGCTGTCGCCCACGGTTGAGCAAGATATGATGCCGGTATGGGTCGAAATCCACTGCCAAGAGTTCGGCGATCAGCATCTTTTCAGGTGTATTGACCGTCGATTCCAGCAAAGAGCGTAGACGGCGGTTTTCCGCTTCCAGCGTGGTCAATTTTTGCAGTTGCGCGTTCAAGAAAATCTGCTTCTCGCGCAAGCGGGCGTTTTCTTCCAGCAACGTCCCACGCCCAGCCAGATTCTGCTCTAGCCAGCCCTTGGTGTTGGTGGGCAATTGCATCAAATATTGAAAGGGATAGACCACCGTACCTAATACGTCACGCACACCGTTTAAGTATTGATAGCGATGATCCACCGTCATCATGACGATGGAGAGCGTAACCCAAAAACCAAGCTGCAAAATCGCCGTCGGATTAACCGTAAACAAGTATTCGATACGCTTGCTGGGAGTAAGAGCGGCCAACGGTTATTCGATGGCGAAGGCTTCGACGGCGTGCTCGTCCTTGGCGATCAGTTCCAACACCCGGCCGCCGCCACGCGCCACACACGTCAGCGGATCTTCGGCGATCACCACATTCAAGCCGGTCTCCTCCGTGATCAGCCGGTCGATATCACGCATCAGCGCACCACCACCGGTCAGCACGATGCCACGCTCTGCCACATCAGCGGCCAATTCCGGTGGGGTCGCCTCCAAAGCCATCTTTACCGCACTGATAATGCCCGATAGCGGCTCTTGCAGTGCTTCAAGAATCTCGTTGCTGTTGAGCGTAAAACTACGTGGCACCCCTTCAGCAAGATTGCGTCCCTTAATTTCAATCTCGCGCACCTCGCTGGAGGGATAGGCACTGCCGATTTCGTGTTTGATTTTCTCAGCGGTCGGCTCACCGATCAGCACGCCAAAATTACGCCGCACATAATTGATGATCGCTTCATCGAAGCGGTCGCCGCCGATGCGCACCGCGCCGGCGTAGACGATGCCATTGAGCGAAATCACCGCGACTTCCGAGGTGCCACCGCCGATATCGAGCACCATCGCCCCACGAGCTTCTTCGACGGGAATACCGGCACCAATCGCCGCCGCCATCGGTTCGGGAATGAGATAAACCACCCGTGCCCCGGCACCCATCGCCGATTCACGGATTGCTCGGCGCTCGACCTGAGTCGAACCACAAGGCACGCTGATCAACACCCGCGGGCTGGGATTGAGAAATTTCCGGGAATGCACCTTGCGGATGAAATGTTGGAGCATCTTCTCGGTGACGGTGAAATCGGCGATCACGCCGTCTTTCATTGGCCGGATCGTCGAGAGGTTGTTAGGTGTGCGCCCCAACATCCGCTTTGCGTCCGTGCCAACAGCCGAGATCGTGCGGATGCCTCGAACTGGATCTTGATTGATCGCTACCACCGAGGGTTCATTGAGGACAATGCCACCCCCCCTCACGTAAATCAACGTGTTAGCGGTTCCCAGATCAATAGATAGATCGTTGGAGAATTTACCGCGCAACCATTTGAACATGTTATTGAAACCATCGGGTTGTCAAAAGCGGCTAATGCTAGCAAGCAGGGCAGTTAGGAGCAAGCCAACAAATTATGATAGGGTTACAGTTTTATCCGTTCGCTCAGCCAAGGAGAACGCAACGATGTCCCTGGGACCTGCCGAAGTCGCCAAAATCGCCCATTTGGCGCGGCTGGCCATCCGCGAACAGGATGTGCCGGCCTACGCCCGCAACCTATCGGCCATTTTGGAGTTGGTGGAACAGATGAATGCGGTGGATACGTCCGGCATCATCCCGCTGGCTAATCCATTAGATATGGCGCAGCGTTTGCGCGCCGATGATGTGATCGAAGCCGACCAGCGTGCCCATTTTCAGGCTATCGCTCCCCGCGTTGAAGCCGGTCTGTATTTGGTTCCCAAGGTTATCGAATAACGCCTTTTCTCACTGCTATGCACGACAAAACCATTGCCCAACTGAGTGCCGGTCTTGCCGCCGGCGAATTTAGTAGCGAGGAATTGACTCGCTCTCTGCTGGAGCGGATTGAACAATTCAATCCAGGCTTGAATGCCTTTATTACTGTGACCGACGATGTGGCGCTGAGCCAGGCTCGTGCGGCTGATGAGCGTCGTCGGCAAGGTCAAGCCGGGCCGTTGACCGGTGTACCCATCGCCCAGAAAGATATTTTCTGCACCGATGGCGTGCGCACCTCCTGCGGTTCACGGATGTTGGACCGTTTCATCGCCCCTTACAACGCTACGGTCGTCGAAAAATTAAATGCTGCCGGCATGGTGATGCTGGGCAAGACTAACATGGACGAGTTCGCTATGGGGTCGTCCAACGAAAACAGTTTCTATGGGCCGGTGCGCAATCCGTGGGATTTGGACGCAGTGCCGGGCGGCTCCTCCGGTGGTTCCGCCGCTGCCGTCGCCGCACGACTAACACCCGCCGCCACCGGCACCGACACCGGCGGCTCGATTCGCCAACCCGCCGCGTTGTGTGGCCTGACTGGCATCAAACCGACCTATGGCCGGGTGTCGCGTTGGGGCATGATCGCTTATGCCTCCAGCCTCGATCAAGGCGGCCCGCTGGCACGCAGCGCCGAGGATTGTGCCTTGTTGTTGGGCGCGATGGCCGGTTTCGACCCCCGCGATTCCACCAGCGTGGATCGGCCGGTGCCGGATTACGTCGCGGCGCTCGACCGACCGCTGACTGGCTTGAAAATCGGCCTGCCCAAGGAGTATTTCGGTGAGGGCTTAGACGGTGCCGTTGCGCGCGCGGTTGCAGCGGCCATCGCCGAATACCGGAAATTGGGCGCGACGGTGCTGGACATCAGCCTGCCCAACACCCATCTGGCAATTCCGGCCTATTACGTCATCGCCCCGGCGGAGTGTTCTTCCAATCTGGCGCGTTTCGACGGCGTGCGCTACGGCCATCGCTGCGACCAGCCCAAGGATTTACTGGATTTATATACCCGTTCCCGCGCCGAGGGTTTCGGGCCAGAGGTCACCCGTCGGATTCTGGTCGGTACTTTCGCCCTGTCGGCCGGTTATTACGATGCCTATTACCTAAAGGCGCAGCAAATCCGCCGCCTGATCAGCAACGACTTCCAGCAAGCCTTCGCGCAGGTGGACTTGATCGCCGGGCCGACTTCACCCACAGTGGCCTTCAATCTCGGCGAGAAAGTAGATGATCCGATCACCATGTATCTGTCGGATATTTATACCATTGCCGTGAATCTGGCTGGCCTGCCGGGACTCTCGCTGCCGGTCGGTTTTGTCGGTCAGCGTCCGGTCGGTTTGCAACTGATCGGTCATCACTTTGCTGAAGAATGCTTGCTGAACGCCGCACACCGCTATCAGCAGATCACGGACTGGCACACGCGCACCCCGCCCGCGTTCGCCTGACTCCCTTGCCTCGGTGACAGGGTTTGAGAGGAAGGGTGCTTTGCTTTCAAAAATTCAGGGTCGTTCGACATGATGGAATGGGAAACGGTTATCGGGCTGGAAATCCACGCCCAACTCGCCACCAAGAGCAAGATTTTCTCCGGGGCGTCCACCGCTTACGGCGCCGAGCCGAATACGCAAGCTTGCACCATCGATTTGGGGATGCCGGGCGTGTTGCCCGTGTTGAACCGGGAGGCGGTGCGCATGGCGGCAGTGTTCGGCCTGGCTATCGGTGCCGAAATCGCCCGCCGCTCGGTCTTTGCCCGCAAGAATTATTTTTATCCCGATCTGCCCAAGGGCTATCAGATCAGCCAGTACGAACTGCCCATCGTGCAAAAGGGTCAACTGACCATTGATCTGGATGAGGGCGTCAGCAAGGTGATCGGCATCACTCGCGCTCATCTGGAAGAAGACGCTGGCAAGTCGCTGCATGAGGATTTCCAGGGTTTGTCGGGTATCGACCTTAATCGGGCCGGGACGCCGCTGTTGGAAATCGTCTCCGAGCCGGATTTGCGCTCAGCCAAGGAGGCGGTGGCCTACATGAAAAAGCTGCACCAGATGGTGGTGTATCTCGGTATTTGCGATGGCAACATGCAGGAAGGCTCGTTTCGCTGCGATGCCAATGTCTCGGTGCGACGCAAAGGCGATCCCAAGCTCGGCACCCGTGCCGAAATCAAGAATCTCAATTCCTTCCGCTTTGTCGAACGCGCGATTGAATTTGAGATTGAGCGACAAATTGACCTGATCGAAGCCGGCGGCAAGGTGGTGCAGGAAACGCGGCTCTACGACCCGGATAAGGGCGAAACCCGTTCGATGCGTGGCAAGGAGGAAGCGAATGATTATCGCTATTTCCCCGATCCTGATCTGTTACCGCTGGTGCTGGACGAGGAGTTCATCGCCACCACTCGCGCCAGTTTGCCGGAACTGCCGGACACGAAGAAACAGCGGTTTATCAGCCAATATGGCCTTTCCAGCTATGATGCCGGTGTGCTGACCACCAGCCGGGCCTTGAGTGATTACTACGAAGCGACCGTCGCGGCGTTGGGCGGCGAGCCGAAACTGTGTGCCAACTGGGTCATGGGGGATCTATCCGCCTTTCTCAACAAGGAGAATCGGGAGATCACGGCCAGCCCGGTCAGTCCGGTGCAACTGGCGGGCCTGTTACGGCGGATTCAGGATCAAACTATCTCCGGCAAAATCGCCAAAGACGTATTTGAGGCGCTGTGGGCTGGTGAAGGCGAGACCGACGCGATTATTGAAAAACGTGGTTTGAAGCAGATCACCGACAACTCAGCGATTGAAAAAGTCATTGATGACGTGATCGCCGCTAACCCCGAACAACTGGCACAGTACCGCGCCGGTAAGGACAAGCTCTTTGCCTTTTTCGTTGGGCAAGTGATGAAAGCGTCCAAGGGCAAGGCCAACCCGCAACAGGTCAATGATCTGCTAGCGGAAAAATTGAAAGGCTAGGCCGGTCAAGGCGCTGCTCAACCGTGATCTAACCTTTGCTCAGTATATGGCCGACCGCGATTCCCTCCACCGCTTCCTGTTCGACCACCTGGCCGTTCGAGGTGAAATCGTTCATCTCGATACGGCTTGGCGGGCGGTTCTGGAACGCCGCACCTATCCACCGGCCGTGCAAGAGGTGTTGGGTGCAGCCACTGCGGCGGCGGCTCTGCTATCGGCCACCATCAAATTCGATGGATTGCTGACCCTGCAAATCCAGGCGCGTGGTCCTTTGCGCTTGGTCGTGGTCCAAGTCACCTCGCAACGAACCCTGCGCGCCCTGGCCCGCTGGGACGGCGAGCCGGAACCACAACCGTTGCAGGCGTTGTGTGGCGACGGCACGTTGCTGCTAACCATCGATATCGGCCAAGGCCGCGAACCGTATCAGGGCGTCGTTGATTTATGCGGCAACACCTTGGCGGAAGCGCTGGAAGACTACTTTGACCGCTCCGAGCAGCTCCCGACGCGAATCCTGCTGGCCGCTAATGAGCGAACCGCCGCCGGTCTGCTATTGCAACGCTTGCCCGATGCGATCACCACCGATGCGGATGGCTGGAAGAGAATCAACATCCTGGCAGCGACCCTGCAACCGGCGGAATTGCTGGCACTGAATGCCGATACCCTGCTCTACCAGCTCTTTCACGAAGAAGACGTGCGGGTATTTAAGCCGCAGGCTTTCAGCTATCGCTGCACTTGTTCGCGGGAGCGTACCGCTGCAATGTTGTATACGCTGGGGACTACCGAGCTTCGGCAAGCGGCTGACGAGGAAGGTGCCCTGCACGTCGATTGTGAATTCTGCGGTTATCGTTATGCCTTTGATACCGTTGATATCGCCGGTCTGCTGGCCAGCGCCTCGCCTAGCCCTTCCATCACCCGTCACTAACCCTCATGCGTGCGCTGTTTGACCTGTTCTTCGACATTTGTTTGCTGCGCAAGGCGCCGCAAGACGTGCCTGCTTCGATGGCGCTGCTCAAAATGTGCCTGCTGGCTTATGCCCTATCGGGGTTGCTGGTTCTGATGATCAATGATCCTCTGCCGGTCGCCTTGTTGGAAATCCTGCTGGACATGGTGCTACTGAGCGGCTTGCTCTACCTGGGCCTGATGCTCCACCGCCATCCCCGGCGTTTCGAGCAAGCGTTGAGCGCCTTGACCGGTTCCGGTACCCTGATAGGTCTGCTGGCCTTGCCCCTGATGTCCTGGATGACCCATCAGGCGCAAGGGGACGATGTGGTGCTGCCGTCATTTTTGCTGCTGGCCCTGATGATCTGGAGTATCGTCATCATGGCCCACATCCTCCGCCATGCCTTCGAGATCTCGGTGTGGCAAGGCGCGCTCTACGCGCTCAGTTATACCTTCTTATCCTGGACTCTGACTGGCTGGATTAACCCGCAAACTCCTTGACCAACCCGGTTACCTGATTCGCGGGTTGGCCGGAGAGACACCTGACATGCACATTCATATTCTCGGTATTTGCGGTACGTTCATGGCCGGTGTCGCCCTGCTGGCCCGTGCGGCCGGCCACACCGTCTCCGGCTGCGATGCCAATGTCTATCCGCCGATGAGTACCCAACTGGCTGATGCCGGAATCGCCCTGCGGGAAGGTTACGATCCCAGCCAGCTCGTTGAATTCAAGCCGGATCGGGTGGTAGTCGGCAACGTGATGAGCCGAGGCCGCCCGATTGTTGAAGCGCTGCTTGATGGCAATCTACCGTACACATCCGGGCCGGCTTGGTTAGCCGAGTATGTGTTGCGTGATCGCCATGTGCTGGCAGTCGCCGGCACGCATGGCAAAACCACCACCAGCAGCTTGTTGGCCTGGATTCTGGAGGATAACGGCCTGGAACCCGGTTTTCTGATCGGCGGTATTCCAGCCAACTTCGGCCAATCGGCGCGCCTGGGTCGGGCGCCGCTGTTCGTGGTGGAAGCGGATGAATACGATACGGCCTTTTTCGACAAGCGCTCCAAATTCGTTCATTACCGACCCCGCACGTTAGTGCTGAATAACCTGGAATTTGACCATGCGGACATCTTTCCCGACCTGGCCGCTATCCAGCGTCAGTTTCATCACTTACTGCGCACCGTGCCGAGCGCTGGGCTGATCGTCACCAACGGTCAGGACCCGCATTTAGCGGAGGTATTGGCCATGGGGTGCTGGACGCCGGTAGAAAGATTTGGTGTCGCTGACTGGGAAGCGCGCGATGCCAACGCCGACGGCAGCATCTTTGCCGTTCACTATCGGGGCGAGCTGCAAGGTCGAGTGGAATGGACTCAAGCGGGCGTCCACAACATCCATAATGCGCTGGCCGCCATTGCTGCCGCCCATCATGTCGGCGTACCGGCCGCGAGCGCCATCGCCGCCCTGGCTCGGTTTCAAGGGGTTAAAAGGCGGCTGGAAACGCGCGGTACGGTGAATGGTGTGACGGTATACGATGATTTCGCTCACCATCCGACCGCCATCACGACGACGCTGGCAGGTTTGCGGGCACGGGTCGGCAATCAACCGATCATTGCTGTCCTGGAGCCGCGTTCCAATACCATGAAACTCGGCGTTTTTAAGGAAAGTTTGGCCCCGGCGCTGATGGTGGCTGACACCGTGATTCTTTATCAAGCGGCTGATCTTGGTTGGGACTTGGGGGAAGTCGCGGCGGCGCTTGGTGCGCGAGGACAAGTGTGCCACACGCTTGATGAGACATTGGCCGCCATTCAACAACAAGCCAATCCTGGCACCCAGGTGCTGATCATGAGCAATGGCGGTTTCGGCGGCTTGCACGAGCGACTGTTGACCGCGCTCCGGGCATCCAGCCATCAGAACTGAACTCGGCTGTGTCTATGGAACCGGTTGAACCTTTGGCATTACAGCGCGCGTTAGAGCTGGATGGGACTCAAAACGGGTTTCGGCCCCATCCAGCCGGGTTCATCCTCAAGCATAAACTCTGGCGGCAGTCGTGGGCCGATCATGGTCCTCCGCCTTGGCCACGCGCTTTTCATTCAAGGCCCGGTTAACGGCGCTGCTCACCGCCCGCAGGGAGGCGGTGACGATATTACTGTCGATTCCCACCCCGAATCGGGTAGCTAGCTCACCATCCATTCGTACCTCGACATAGCAAACGGCGGTGGCGTTGGCGCCCGCACCCATCGCGTGCTCGTGATAATCCACCAGCTTCACATCTAATCCGCAATGCCGGTTGAGCGCGTCGGTGAAGGCATCGATGGGGCCGTTGCCCTTACCGCTAATCAACCGTTCTCGGCCATCTTGATAGATCGTCGCGGTCAGCTTGCGCACGCCGCTGGAATGGCTGTCGGAAATGCTGCGCTGCTCGACAAACCGGTACGGCTCAGCTACTTGCAGATACTCTGCTTCGAACGCCGCCCAAATGTCGCCCGAAGTGATTTCCTTACCCGTGGTATCGGCGATGGCTTGTACCCGCTGGCTGAATTCGATCTGCAAGCGTCGCGGTAACCGCAAGCCGTGATCCTTTTCCAGCAAATAGGCGATGCCGCCCTTGCCGGATTGGCTATTGACCCGGATTACCGCTTCGTAGCTACGGCCCAGGTCGGTCGGATCGACTGGTAAATACGGTACTTCCCAGTGCGGATCGCCGCCCGCCCAGCGTTTTTCTTGCGCGGCGAAACCTTTTTTAATGGCGTCCTGGTGCGATCCGGAGAAGGCGGTAAAGACCAAATCGCCGGCGTAGGGATGACGAGGATGCACCGGAATTTGATTGCAGTATTCGGCCGTGCGGACGATTTCGTCCATCACCGAAAAATCCAGACCTGGTTCAATCCCCTGGCTGTAGAGGTTCAACGCCAGCGTGACCAGATCGACATTGCCGGTGCGTTCGCCGTTGCCGAATAAACAACCTTCCACCCGATCTGCACCAGCCATCAATGCCAATTCAGCGGCGGCGACGGCAGTCCCCCGATCATTATGCGGGTGTACGCTGATCATCACGGCGTCACGGCGCGACAGCCGGCGGCAGAACCATTCGATCTGATCCGCATAGACGTTGGGGGTTGCCATCTCGACGGTGGCCGGCAAGTTGAGAATAACCTTGCGCTCCGGGGTCGGCTGCCAAATGTCCAGCACCGCCTCGCAAATTTCCAGGGCAAAATCCAATTCGGTGAAACAGAAGGTTTCTGGAGAGTATTCGAAAGTCCAGGCCGTTTCCGGCTGTTCGGCAGCACATTCGACGAACAAACGCGCCCCAAAGCGTGCCAATTCGATGGAACCGGCGCGATCCACGCCGAATACCACTTCGCGAAAGATCGGTGCGGTCGCGTTATAGAGATGCGGAATGGCCCGCTTGACACCTTGCAAGCTGGCGAAGGTACGACGGATCAAATCCTCACGAGATTGCGTCAAAACCTGGATCGCCACATCGTCAGGCACCCGACCACTCTCGATCAAACCACGCACGAAATCGAAATCGGTCTGAGACGCCGATGGAAAAGCGACCTCAATTTCTTTGAAACCCATGCGGACCAATAGATCGAAATAGCGGCGTTTGCGCTCGCTGTCCATCGGTTCGATCAATGCTTGATTGCCGTCTCGCAAATCGGAACTACACCAGTGCGGTGCGTGGCGGATGGTTTGCGAGGGCCATTGCCGGTCGGGCAATTGGACCGGCGGAAAAGGGCGATATTTATGGCGGATATCTGGGGACATGATCAGTTTCTCTCTGCTTGACGTTAGCGGAAGGGTTCAAAAATCTGAAGAACCGAATGCGGCGCCGATACGGCCGCCGGGCGCCGCTAGGCCCGACGACCGCAACTCAGTCGGAGCAGAGCGAGAGAAAAAGGGTAGGCCAGTGCAAGCCACCGAATCGATTCAGGGCCATGTGATGCAAAACGGTGGGCGGGAGCGGGATCGGACATCGGGGGAATCCTCAAAAACGGTTTGATTGGCACGCGACAACACACCCCGGCGCTCCACTCAGGAGGCCGGGCTACTCAGTCGCAGTGCAAACCGTTCGAGGAATTGGGTATTCATGGTAGATTCAAAATAACCTGTGTGGCCACCGCAGGTCAAGCCGGATGTTAATCATTATCATTCAGCGATCTGGCGCCGGCGCATCGGTCGGCAGCCGATTTCTCATGACAGCGAGGATCTCTTCATGCCCGACATGCCGCAGCCTCTACAAACCGTTAAGGTATGGGATTTGCCGACCCGACTGTTTCACTGGGCGCTGGTCGCACTCATGCTTGTTCAATGGCTGACTGCCGAAAACAGCGACACCATGACTTACCATATCTGGGGCGGTTATGCCGTGTTGACCCTGGTGTTGTTTCGGCTGGTTTGGGGGTTCATCGGTAGCGATACCGTCCGCTTCAGCGATTTCGTCCGAGGTCCCCATGCCGCCCTCGGCTATGTCAAAGCGTTACTGCGCGGCGAAACGCCGCTGTATCTCGGCCACAATCCAATGGGTGGCTGGTCCATTCTGGCCATGTTGGCGCTGCTGCTGGTGCAAGCGGGGACTGGGCTGTTCGCCAATGACGATATCCTGGTCGAAGGCCCTCTCTATGGTTGGGTCTCAAAGGGTACCAGCGATTGGCTCACCACCGTCCATAAACTCAATTTTAATTTGCTGCTCTTGGTCATCGGCGTCCATATCGCGGCGGTCCTGTTTTATCTGTTCATCAAGCGAGAAAATTTAGTCTATCCCATGCTCAGCGGCATAAAGCAACTGCCGGCAGAGACACTGACTTCCACACCACGCATCGTTAACCCTTGGCTGGGATTGGCGGTGCTAATGATCGCAGCAGTCGTGGTTTGGTTGCTGGTGCGCTGACAGAAATCGGTAACAAAAAAGGCCGTGTCGTGACACGGCCTTTGCGTTGCTCGCCCAGCAATGGGCAACGGTTAATCCTTGCGGAATTCCTTGTGGCAAGCCTTGCAGGTTTCAGCGGTTTTGCCGAACTGTGCCTTGATGGCCGTTTGGTCACCACCTTTGGCGACTTCGGCCAACTTGGTGGCTTCCTGTTGAAAGTCTTTCATTTTGCTATCGAATTCTGCTGGCTTGGTCCAAATTTCCTCTTTGGCCTCGGTTTTCTTCACGACAGAAGGCCCCGTCCCTTTGGCAAAAGCTTCCGGGGCGGCTTTGCTCATCAGTTCGACATATTGGGCATGGCGTGCCACTGCGGCGGCATCGAAGGGTACTTCACCTTTCACCATTGCACCGATGGGCTTGAAATTCCAGCCAATAATGTTATAGACAGACTGCCGATAACTGGCCACATCTTCAGGCTTGGTTTCCGCTGCCTGCACCACTGCCAGCAGCCCCAGTCCCAAAATACTGCCAGCTAAACCAACGGATAGTGTTTTTTTCATGGGTTTTCCGCCTCTTAAAATTAAGACTGAATAGGTCCGATATTGATCATTAAAATTCAGAACACTGTTATTTTGCAAGCGCAACCTGAAGTTTAGCTGAATCTAGAGTGAATCATAGCGAGTCATTTTCAACAGTAATATGGAGCGCCAGCCAGATAGCCGGTGGTTGCCGGCTGGTCCAAACGACCCGATGGCGACAATGGGCCGGAATCCAGAGATAATCACCGGGTTGGAGTACTCGTTCCCGTGTTTCATCCTCAAAATGCAAGATTGCCTGGCCTTGCAGCAAGACGACCCACTCTGGGCGGACTTGATCAAACCATTCGCCGGCAGGGGTAACGTGGCCGAGGGAAATGATACGTTCCAGGCGACATGCGCTGGTTTCCACCAAGGTTTCAAAGCGCTCATCCACCGAGGTCAGCGGAATATCGGCGAATAGATGACCGGCCTTCACGCTCATAGCGCCGCATCCTCCGGCATATCTAACCCGTGTTCCAGCGTGCGCTGGCGCAATAGGGTTCGGGTCACTGGCAGTTCTCGCCATTGCCCCGGCTTCAAGCCATTCAGCGTCCAATCGCCGATGCGGTACCGGATCAGTCGCAACGTGGGATAGCCGACCGCAGCCGTCATGCGACGGACTTGGCGATTGCGGCCCTCGCGCAGCGTGATTTCCAGCCAAGTGGTTGGGATCGTTGCCCGATAACGGATCGGTGGATCGCGTGGCCACAGCCCGGCCGGTTCGGCGATGCACCGCGCCGCCGCAGGTAACGTGAAGCCATCGTTTAATTGAATACCGCAGCGCAATTGGGCTAAAGCGGCCGCGTCGGGGTAACCCTCCACTTGAACCCAATAGGTTTTGGGTTGCTTGTGGCGCGGATGACTGATCCGGGCTTGCAGAGCACCATCGTCGGTCAAGGCCAGCAAACCCTCACTATCCTGATCGAGTCGTCCCGCGACCTGCACGCCAGGCACCCTCAAGTAGGTTGCCAAAGTGGGGCGACCCGCCGTATCGGTGAACTGGCTCAACACACCATACGGCTTATTGAACAAAACCAGTCGGGCCATCAGAACAGTTTGCCCAACGACAAATAAAGCGAGGCATTGCCACCCTCGGCATAGCCAGCCCCCATATAGAATGGCCCCAACGGAGTATCCAGCCCCAGAAACAGGCTGCCGGCGGGAATTAGAGAATTCACGGTAAAGTCCTGCTGATCATTCCAAGCGCCGCCAAGTTCCAAAGAGCCACCGGCGAAGACGGGGATGGTGAACGCGGCTGACGCATCGGTAAGACGGTGCAGGTAAATCACTTCAGCCAAGGCCGCATATTGACCCGACAGTTGGCCGACCTGATAGCCCGAAAGGTTCAGGAAGCCACCCTGTAAAAACAAATCCTGTACGCCCAATTCGCCGGATAGCTTGCCAGCCAGTCGCAGACGAGGCACCAGGGAGTCCTTGCCCCATGTCAGCGCATGAACGAAGCTTATGCTCAGCGTACTGGCCTCTCGATCAGCGCCCAGCCCAGACACGGAATCGCGGTAAAGAATATTGGTGTAGGTGCCCGATGTGGGGAAATTGAGGCTATCCAGCGTATCGGTCTGCCAGCGGAGCGAATAGCCGCCATTATTGAAAGAACTTGCATAGGCAGTAGGTTTGCCCAAGCGAAAATCGTTGCGGCCGACGCCGTAGAACAAGCCAGCCGACAAGCGGCCCCAATTGGCGAAGTTTTTGCCGATTTCCAGACCGATCTCGGAGCGGTAAATACGGAATCCCGTATTCAAATCATAAGAAGGATTAAACAAATCCAGATTGTATTGCTCGTACTTTAGATACGGGTTGATATAGTAATCGTGGCTGGTGCTGAGCGGCTGATAAAAATCGCTCATCAGCGCAATATTACCGCCTACTTGCAGCACGTTGCGCCATTGCGCACCGAGACTATTCAGTTCTGTCATGGTGTAGGCGACGCCGATCCCAAACTCCGAGTCACCTTTGAGATTAGCGCCCATTGAAAACCCGAACTGCAAAATATCGGTGCCGATATCTTTCGCTTGGGTTTCGACGATCAAGCCGGTTTGCTCATTCTCGCGTACCAAGGTGTAATTGACCCGTTGAAACTCACCCATGCCATAGATGGTATTGAGATTGCGGTTGAGCTTTTCAGGGTCGAGCCGCTCTCCCGGCTTGATCCGCAATTGACCTTCGATCACTTGATTGTCAAGTCGCGTGTTGTTGTCGATCCGAATGAAGTCAATGATCGGCCGCTCGTTTTGGGCGATGATCGGCAGCGACGATTGATACTGGCGATAGGTGTCGTCGGTGATGGACAAGCGCGCCAACAGGCTTTTCTTCGCTTGCGCAGCGGCGTAGCCGATAGCGATAGCATCAGCCGCACGGTTGAAATCCAGGCTGGTGAGATTACCGAAATCCGGCACGATCAACACATCCTTGCGCCCCAGGCTTTTTGCCTGTTCCTCCGTGTTGCGCACGGTCAGGATATTGGTGAGTTGCTCAATGACCAGCATGAACGAATTCAATGTTTTGGCGTCAGCCAGCGGCGCACCCACATTCACCGCGATAATGGCGTCGGGGTGGCAGAGCTGCCGCACCACATCGACGGGAAGATTATTCGCCACGCCACCATCCACCAGCAGTCTGCCATCCAATTCCACCGGAACCAGGGCGCTCGGGATCGACATACTTGCACGCATCGCCTTAGCTAATTCACCGGACCCTAAGACGACCGCTTCACCGGTGGCCAGATCCGTGGCGACCGCTCGATAAGGAATTCGGAGCTGATCGAAATTGTGAATGCTCGCCGCCGGTAGGGAGAGTTGCTCCAGTAACAGCAGCAGGTTTTGCCCTTCACGCAGCCCCTTGGGGAGTTGAGCCTGGCCTTGTCGGATGCCGACTTCGGCGTTCAATAGAATCCGCTGTTCTTCCTTGAGGCGCATCGGCAGATCCGGGCGGGGAGGGCCTTCAAGGAACGCTTGCGGCCAGTCGATGCGCTGCACGGTTTCACTCAATTGTTCGATTGACATGCCCGCTGCGTACAGCCCGCCAATGATGGAACCCATGCTGGTACCGGCGATGCAATCAATTGGAATCTGCATCTCCTCCAGCGTTTTGAGTACCCCAATATGGGCGATCCCACGAGCGCCGCCACCGCCCAGCACCAGGCCGATACGGGGCCGATTCGCGGCAACCGCCACGGCCAATGTGGAACTGGTATTCGGAAAAATGGGCACTACTAAAATAAAAACGAGTACCCATCGAAGTAAAAAGTGTAACCAGACAGAAATGGACATAAAATAACGGCTTACTTTGGTTTTATAGGGTGACATTCAGCAGAACTTCAGTGAGTTTATGCTAAACATTTATACCGATGCCAATTCGATCTGAAGCAAACCTCACCAAGTGGTTTGGGTGAGCGTTTTATCGACCGAACCGACAGGTGGATTTTTAAGAACTCGCTTAACCCAGTGTTGCCTTTGCCATCGACCAGCCGGCCCATTGGCGCGGGAAAATTCATCGTAAAAAAACCTAATCGAGTGTATTCCAGTTATCATAGGGTCGTCGGTTGCAGCGCAAAGCCACAAAATAATCCCAAAATCATAATGCGGATGAATCGGAGGTTGTGATGGCTAATCAAGAACAAGAAAGTCTATCGAACGAACCTGAAGGCGTAGAAGCCGCTTTAGTGGGTCGCCGCGATTTTTTAGTCGGCTTAGGTAAGTGGTCGAAGGTTGTCATTGGCGGCGTTGTCTTGGGTGGAGCGCTGTTTGCCGAACAGGAGGCCACTGCCCAGCCCTTGCCGGGTCGTCCACCGCTGGGCGATGGCCCCGGTCCCCGGCCACCCCTCTTTGGACCAGGGCCAGGACCAGGGCCACGCCCGCTATCACCGGATTGGGACGGCCCCGGCCCCGGCCCGCGACCGGATTGGTATAACCGTCGCAGAAACTGGTACAACCGCCCAAGATCCTGGTACAACCGCCGGAGAGGTTGGTATAACCGTCCGCGCTGGGTAAACGGCGGCTGGAATAACCGCTAATCATTGACGAGTGACCGTCGTTGCTTTCTGAAAGCGAGACGATTTACCACATTCCGCTCCACCAGTTACCCGCCTATCGGCATGGCTACTGGATACTGCGAACGGGTGAACCGGCCGTATTGGCGGCGACGTTGGCGGAGGAAAATCCTGAACGCCTCGTCGCCGTCCAGCTTTGGGATTTAGAGGCAGATTCTGAACCGCTGAACGCTTGGGCATCAGGATTGCCGGTTGAGTTGGTGCTAGGAGATCCGGCGACCGAGTATCCTTCACTGTATCGTCACTCGAATCTGCTTGATCATCATCCGGTGTCGGCTGTGGTGCCTGTCCGACCTGGTTTCCTCAAGGCAGTCAAGGTCGCGGTTTCTTTGGATTTTGCTGTTCGGCTGGACATCGGACAACCCGATCCGTTGCTGATCGAAGAGTTGCTAGCGACGCTGGATTTTTATTTGCACCAACCCTCAGTCGGTCAGCCGATTGAATTTTTTCATGGCACGCTGCTAGGGTTCTATCATGACCAGCCGCTATCCCTATGGACTGTATTGGGTGAGGAACCCCAAGCGGTGCGCTTTGTTGCCGACGATGGCGTCGAGTCCGGCTACGGACGGCTGGCCACCACCGATTTTGCACCCACGATTGAGCCGATGGCCGATTTCGAGAGTTTGCTTGATCGTGTGCTGGCCACCGCGCAAGAGTGTCGAAATTGCGAGTTTTTGCACAGTTGTAGCGGCTACTTCAAATGGCCGCTTGCCGATTACGACTGCGCCGGCGTTAAGCGCGTATTCGGGCAAGTGCGCACTGCCGCTTTAGATCTACGCCGCGATATTGAAGCAGCTCGCGCCTAATGCGATGTTTTCAAAGGAGTCCGCCGACATCCTCCTTGTCAGGATATTGTTGAAAAACCGGAAGCGCCGGTCGGCCTTTCCACAATCAGCCTTGGAGAGTAGCGCAGACCCGCTCAATGAAATCCGTGGTGACTGCTAATACTGAATCTGGCGCCTGATAGTGGGGCACATGCGCGCAACCGGATAACCAAACGATGTCTTTAGGCCCGGCTACCCCCTCAGCGATAGCGTCCACCTGGGCACGGGTACCGTATTCATCATCGGCACCTTGGATGATCAGAGTCGGGCAAACGATGCGGCGCAATGCCTGCTCCATGTTCCAGTCGCGAAAATCGGCACGCAGCCACGTATCGCACCAGCCACGGAACATGCTATCCGTCTTGGCGCCGTGATAACGCTGCAAACCTTTACTCAATAAATCTCCCTGCTCGTAAGCGCTGCGGGTCTCCCGGATTCCGGCCAAGCAGATCTCTTCGATAAATACATGCGCGGCCTCACTGATAACGGCGCACACCCGCTCTGGATAAGCAGCGGCAAACAGCAAGGCAATCGAAGCGCCGTCGCTGTGGCCGAATAAAATCGGAGGATCGGTAATATCGCAAGCGGCCAATACCTCCGGCAAGCTCTCTTCTGCCTCAAGATTGAGGTAATCCTTAGGTCGCGGACCTGCCAGCGGCTCGGAATGTCCAAACCCCCAACGCTCGTACACCAGCCCTGGCAAGCGGGTCAATGTGCAGAGTCGGGCTGGAAAGTCACGCCACTGGCCGATGCTTCCCAACCCTTCGTGAAGAAAAACGAGCGTTGGGCCGTTAGTGGCTTGAGGAGGAGTCAATCGTTCAGCGTGTAAGCGTCGTCCAGCCGCTTGTAGATCAAAACGATGACGCTTGAGATGGGCGCTCATTGTCGTTCTACTTCACCCTATTCAGTGGAAGTAACGCTACGCTCTGGGTAAGGTGATCATCATGTGAATTCATCCTGGGCCGCTTCCTCACCCCAGCGCGGCAATAGCGTGTGTGGGATTTCTAGCTGATCAAGCACTCTGGCCACGATGAAATCTATCAGTTCCGCGACAGTCGCCGGCCGGTAATAAAAACCTGGGTTAGCCGGCAAAATAACCGCACCGGCCCGCGCGAGCCGGAGCATATTTTCCAGATGAATGGTCGAAAGCGGCGTTTCCCGCAGCACAAGAATCAGCTTGCGACCCTCCTTGAGCGTTACGTCAGCGGCACGCTCCAATAAATTGTCGCTGTTGCCGTTGGCGATGGCGGCCAAGGCGCCCGTGGTGCAGGGACAAACAACCATGGCTTTTGCCGACGCCGAGCCGCTCGCCGGTGGCGCCGTCCATTCATCCGGCCCAAACACACGCAACTGAGCAGGATCGCAGTGGTAATGTTTGATCAAAACCCGTTGGATATCCCTCGGTCGTGCCGGCAAGTGAAGATCGGTTTCCATACGAATCACGATTTGCGCCGCTTTTGAGATCAGCAGTTGCACGGGGCGGCCCGCTGCCAACACGCATTGCAACAACCGTAGGCCATAATCCGCCCCCGATGCACCGGTCATTCCGAGAACGATGGGGCGGGGCGCTAGCCACTGAGGCGCTGGGATACCCTGCTGAGCGTATTGATCATCAGTAGACAAAGAAAGTTACCCTTTGCTCAAAAGACAGCTCGATAGCTTAGCGTTTTCAACCGCCACAGTTTGCATGTCTCCAGTATGGCCCAAAGAAGCTAAAAATTTCTCACAGAGATAAAAAAACCCGCTAAATCGCGGGCTTAGATTTGATCGCCGGACGTTGCCGGACTTCCTTGGAAGCTAATTTGGAGGTAGGGTCTCTATCGAATTGACGATATAATACATTGATTTTCATAATAATTCATGAAAATCAATTTTTGACGTACCCGCAAATATACCCTCATTTAGTTCATGTGCCCATAAAAAATCGGCTGTGATCTTAATACGCCTTACGGGCCTTCTGGCTACAGGCAGAATGACGAAAAAAAATGATGTCAGTAGCATCATGGATTTTCGTTGATCGTCTACCCTTGCCCGTAAGCTTGTCCTGGAAATGACTAATTTTTACTAAAGCTAACCGATTGAGCTTTTTCCGTTGATGCCGATGTGTACCTTCCTGGCTTGGTGGCTGGATCGTTTGGGTCTTGCGCATGGATGGCAGCGAAGATCGGCACAACCGGTGGTCAGGTGCGCACACCCGCCAAGATCGCGGACAGTCGAGCCAATGCGCTGTTTTAATGTCCCACCAACGAAAAAATAGTCGTAGGTAGTTTTCTGACGCTATACACGCGAAGCAATGGCTGAAACGACCTCAACTTTTCTCAACATTTTCCAACCAGAAATTGGCCTGATCCTTAAGAGATTGGCCGAATCGATGTTAACTTTTGTCAACATTTTTGACCTTAACATTTCTCAACATTTTTAAGCCGCGTTTTCCCGCATTGCCTGCCCTGTGGCCAAATCAATGTCAACATTTGTCAACAGGGCGTAACCGCTCCAAAAGGCCGTTACGGGAATTCCCGTAGCGGACCTAATGCAATCTTCTCCTTTGCCTCTCTCCATGTAGGGCTAGAGTCTGGATTCTGAACACACGATATAGGGGCCTTGCATCGTCAACCACCCTTGCGCCAACAGCGCTTGAAGGGCCATCGGGTCAATTCCTTGTTGCCGTAGGGCGTAGGCGATATCACGGGCCGCAACCTTGGCGCTTCCTGGATCAAGTCCCCCACTGATCAGGTTCTCACGATGACGGCGATACAGCGCCATCACAATGGCCATGGCCTTGGCAGCGTCTTGACTCGATGGGGGTGGCGGGCTGGGCCGGCTTGGCCTTGCGCAAGGGGTCGGTAACGGGCAAAGGTCATTATGGGTGACCGGTCGCGTTGGTGCAGATTCCCGGTGGTAGCGCCGCCCTAGTCGGCTCACCATCCGACCAGCGCCGTACAGCACCTCATCTACAGCCAAAAGATAATCGTCGTCCCATTCCGGCGGTGTTCCCTCACGCCAGCCAAGGCCAGCCGATCCGGCGTGCTCAAGTAGCGCGGCCAAGGTGTCGGCATCCTGTAACAGCGCCACCAGATCACCCTTGTGGCTGCGAAGGTAGGCATCTTGATCTTCGTTAAGTCGATCCGCTGGCGTGACGAGTAAGCGCTGATCGGCCAGTGCCAGACAAAAACCGCTCTGGCGCATCCGCTGGATGGCTCGCACCAGGGCCATCGGATCGGCGGACCCTGGTGCCGGGTATGGCGCGAGATTATTCATAAACCCGCGTATTGGAACCGACCGGCAAAGTGTCGGTGCTGGATGGCGAAACTAACGAAACTTTTTTTTCATTTTCGTCATTCTCGCGCGTGTAGTAATAATTTAAGTTGGATTTTCCTGCATTTCCTGCACTTCCTACATTACCCCCTAATTCATCAATGGGTTGCGCGATTTTCGGTTCTGCACTTGTCCTGCACTGCATGTAGGAACCTGCACTAAATCCCGCCTTTACTTCCCAAAACTCCCGCTCTCCATCCGCAGAAACGCGAAGTCGCAAGCCTTTGAGGTAGTATCCGGCTCCCCTTCGCACCTTCACCACATCAGCGCCAAGCGTCCTGGCAATATCCAGCACCAGGCTGGAAAAGCGCCGGGTCGCAACGGGTGATCGGTGATGACGGGTACACCAGGCGCGATAATTCGGGTAAGCCATCACCTCGGCATCCTCAAACACCTTGCGGGTTTCGCTGGTAAATTCGCTCGTGCGTTCGGCCAGCGTGACTTCAAAGGCGGCGCCCAAAAGCAAGGCTTGCTCTGGCGCGGGAACCGTGCATTGAATCACCCAATCAGCAACGGGGTTGCCGCTTTCCATCGCTTCACGATTGGCGCGAAGGACTTGGATGGGTTGATTGGTAATGATCCGGGTGACTTCAGATCGGCAAAGCGCCAGCGCCCAATTCACCACGCCGGGAATTTCCCGATGCAAAACGGCGGTTTCGCCGCCTTGCGCGTCCCAGGCGGCGCGTTGGGCATCCGTGACCCTTCGGGTGAAGTCAACGGTCATGCGGCGGCGCTCAATGGCGCCGGTGTAATCGGTGAACTGCAAGGCTTCGTTGCTGGCGATTAAAACCAGTCCTTCAAAAATAAAGGTTGCGCCTTGTTGCTGGTGCTTGCGCTCCAGTCGGAGTGGGTCTTGTCCGGTCAGGGATTTCAGCACGTCGATGCTGCCGCCATACTTCCCGGAGTCGGTGATGGCCACCAGGCGCTTACCGTGTAATGCGGCGGTCTCAAAGCGGTTGGTTTCCAGGTTGCGAAGATCGGTAATCGTGGCGTTTTGCTGGCCCACCAAGGCTTCCGCCAAGCGGATGAAGGTGCCCTTGCCGGTGCCACCAGGGCCTAGCAGGTGCAAAAAGCGCTGAAGATCGGCGCGGCCGGTCAGCAAGGCCGCAAGCCAGGCGCGCAAAAACTCCACCAACGCGGCCGGGTCATCCCCTTCTTCGCTGTCATCGCCCATCACTGCATCCAGTAGCCACGCTTTGATCGTCGGGCAATCGGCGGCGGGATCGTAGGCGTAGGGAAGGCTCCAGGTCAGGGCGTTATCGACGGTGATGGGGGTAAGTACCTTCGTTTCAGGATCAAGCAAACCATTGGTAAAGGGAATCTGCTTTGCCGAAACCGCCGGCAGCGGTAACAGCCCTTTGGAGAGCAGGCTAAAAATGGATGCCATTTGGCGCATTCGGAAGCCATGGGGGGCGCCAGCGTAAAGAATGCGAGTGACCCCTTCCTCAAGGACGGCGGTGCCCTCCAGGGGGCGCCAATGCGTTTGGGTGAACACATGCCAGCACAGGGTATTTCGGCAAAAGGCGTAGTGACCTTTCAACGCTTCCGCAATGAGATTTGCCGCGTGGGATTCCACCAGGAGTGGATTTCCCTTGGTATCAAAACACTCCAACCAATAAACCAGAATAGTTTTAGTGTAGGAAGTGTAGGATTCATAATTTATGGTGTAGGATGTATCTATCTGAATCTCAATAGGAAATGTAGAAAGTGTAGCAAGTGTAGCCTCTTTATTTTTCTCCGTACGCGAGAATGTGTCTTTCACGTCAATATCAAAAACTTTCGAAGCGGCTTTTTCCTTACTTCTTTCTGTGGCGACCTTCGCGTTAGCCAGATCGGCCAACGCTTTGGCGATAACCGCTTGTACCGCGTCGGGGCCGTGCAGGGTGGCCAGATCATTGAAGTCGCTGCCTTCTTCTTCTGGTGCAAAAGCGGGAACCGCCAAGGCAACGCTAGCCGGCAGATCACACGCTGCCCTGGCTTTCTTTGCGGCGCTCACTCCCGGATTGCCTTCGGTGTGGTGGTCGTTGTCCGCACAGAGAATGAGCGGCTTTTTTGGGTACAGGGTATTTTTGAGCGCTTGGGTGACGGGTTTCAAATTGCCCGCATCAACGGCCATCACCGTGGCGTAGCCAGTGGTTTCAAACAAGGTGGCGGCTGTAGCGTAGCCTTCCGCCAGCAAAAGGACTTCGCTGGTGTTCGGATCGCCGATGACAAAATAAGCACCGCTCTTAGCGCCGCCTTTGAGAAAATCCTTGTCCCGCCCTGTGGTGGCGCTTTTCTCCGGGTAAATCGCTTGCACGGTGGCCAGCGCTCCGGCGGCATTACGCAAGGGCACCAACAGGCTATTGAGTTGCTGCCCTTGGGGCCAGTATCCGACCAGTAAGCCCGGATGGGCCTTGACCCCTTTTCGGATCAGGTAAGGGTGATCGTCTGTGGCGGGGTTGGCGGTCTCCAGGATCGCTTGTGCTCTCTTACGACCTTCCTCGTGATGGCGGTGGCGCTCCGCTTCCCGTTCGGCCTGCTGGCGTTGCCAGCGAAGATTCCTTTCGGCGATTTCTTCTTCGGTCAAGGCTTCAGTCGCCTTGGCGCACCAGGTGTGAGAAAACCCGCCTTTCCAGCTTCCGTACATGCCAGCGGGCAAATCGTCGTCATGGAGGATGTACCAGGCATTGGCGTTGCGCTCGCCATTGACTTTGATTCGATGAATCTGGCCATCGGCAATCAGGTGGCCCTCAAACCGCAAGCCATCAACGCGCATCGCAGAACGAAAAGCGGTTTCGGTGTCGATTTTCATTGCGCGCTCCCTTTCGCCTTCGCCGCCTTGGCCAATTTTTTGGCTGCTGCTCGTCGCTCTTTTCGATTCGGGGGGATATCGGCTTTCGCGCTGTGCTCGTAAAGCTGATAGAAGTGCCTTTCGTCGATCCGTCGCTGACGTTTGTTCAGCGTGTCACGGATCGCCATTGATCGGGTATGGGCGGTCGGTTTCATCTCGCAATCCTTTCTGAGACTGGCACCCAGACAATAACCTGTTAGAATAACGACAAGTCTCGTTATTCTTTTTTGTTATGATGCGGGGCCAGTCTCAGGGTTATGGGTACTTGGGGCTGGCCCTTAGCCGTTTTGGGTCTCTGTGGGGTCGCTTGCGGGGGATTCCAAAAATGATGGGATCAAGGGCAGCAACACATACTCCCCCACGAAGTGAACAAAGCGCTCTAGTTCGGCTTCATCCCCTTGGGGAAAGCACGAGCCGGTCAGGCGGTTAAACTCGCTCACAAAGTCCGGGTCATTGGCGCAATGGTGAACGCAAACGTCCAGGGCGTCCGCTAGGTCCGACTTATCCCGAAGATCGTCCAAGATTGAAGTAATGGCGTTCGGGGCGTTCATTTCACGCCTCCCAAACTCACAGCCGCCAGGCGCTCTTTGATGAAGGCCGCAGCCACAGCGGCAACCGACGTTTCACCGCGTGCTGCCAGAATCTGAAGCTTGGCGCGTTCTTCCTCTGGAAGCTGGATCGGAATTTCATCCGGGTAAAGGGTGACTTTTTGGGTGGCTAAACTATCAGCGAGGGCAGCTACCAGATCAGCCATGCCGGATAGTTGCAGCGCAAGGGCGAACTTTTGATTTTCCGAAAAGATAACTTCTTCGGAACCGCCATGGTTTCCAATCAGATCGCCAAGCAAGTCCAAGCTGATCGAGATGCGGCGCAGCGTATCGCGTGGGAAGCATCCAAGCCCATCTTCTGGGCACCCAATGAGTGGGGAAACGGCGCGAGGATCGATGGAGATGGGGGGCCGGTTCATAGAGCACCTCCTACTACAACCCCACTCTGACTGGCCGCTAAGATCGGCTGGGCTGGGCGGCGATCCTGTTCGATCAACCGGACGATGGCCGCTACAGCGATAGGCCGAACTCGCCATTCCGTAGCGCCGCTGGGGTGCAACTCCGAAACGAACCAGGTGCCGACATACTCCTTGCGTGGAACAAACCGGCTCGCACTGATTCCGCTGTGGGGGTTGGGTTGGCACGCAATCCCGTGGCGTCGGCAGAACGCCAGAAATTGAGAGCGCCCGAAGTGTTGGCCGGTCTTGCGTTGAAGCAGGCTGAAAAGTGAAGTGAAGTCGATCAGGGCCTCAGACGAAATGACCTGATCGTGAAAAGCGATCTTGGGGCGGCTGACCTCGATCTCGTGTTGAAGCGCTTGGGAGCGCTCGTACTCCAAGGCCCAAGCACGGGCCGCTTCAGCGGGATTGGCGAAGTTCGGCATGATGGGCCTTGCTTGGCCACCGAGGTAGGCATCAAAGACGTGTACGATTTCAACTTGCACATCGAAGGCTTTCTCGGTCTCCGACTTCATGCAGATGAAGATGGCTTGCTTTTGGTTTAGGTAATACTCGGCAGTCGGACGGCCTCCGAGTTCGCCGGAGGTTCTCTCCACGGTGGAGAGAACCCCAAATTTCAACAGCTTCGCTTCGTTACGCTTGATGATATTGCGGATATTCAGCGGACGCTCGAAGCCTAAGCGTTCGGCTAGGCGAAGATCGTGAACACGGGGTTCGCCGTCAATGACGGCAAGGGTCAGGCTATTCATGCGGTGCTCCTAGTGATTTTCGAAGTCAGCAGGGATCACCCGATAAGGGGTGGTCAGGAGGTTCGAAACCGCACTAGAACGGCGTCGGGTATTGGATATTTCCCGACCCTCCCGACCAGTGATCGGGCAGGCAGACGCAACAGGTCTACAAGCAAAAAAAATACCGCAAGTCTTTCGGGTGCGGTGACCGCTAGTGAGGTTTTCGACGCCTCGCCGATCAGTATAGCCCACCAGGGACAAGAGGCAAGCGCTCATACCGCACCTCCCACTACAGTCAGGGCCTTGCTCGGCATGACGTGGGAGTCCATCAGCGCCTTAAGCCAGGTCAGACCCTTGGCGGTGATCATGACCTGCTGATAGGGAACCTTATAGCTTCCCTTGTCGATCAGCGTCGGGACCAGCCGGAAATAACCCAAGTCGTAGTATTTCTGGTAGGGCTGACCGCCAGCTTGAACGACTTGCCATTCTCGCAACGCATCCCAGAGCCGACGCGGCCCAGTGCGTAGCATCTTCGCGGCTTCGTCGCGGTCAAAGAGCGTTTCTGATCCGACCACATGGTCGAAGAAATCCGCCTTGGGCTGCATCACAATGACGCGGGATTGTAGGGCGGCGTTTTTCTCAATCTCGGTCGCCAGTTCTCGAAGGGCGTGAGTGCTGAGGGTGGCCAGATCAAGCGAGGGGGCGGGTTTGGTTTCATTAAGTAGCCGTTGTTCGCACTCAATGAAATATTGCCGGGCCTGCTTTCCTTTGGCGTTACGTTCAACCATAGCCAGTTCTTTGGCCATGTTGAGAGTCAGCGTGTATTCCTTGGTGGGCCGACCGCCGGTACTTTCGCTAAAAAAATCGCGAAAGTCTTTACCGCTTTCAAAGCCGTATTCTTCAATCCGGTTGCTGATCCAGTCTCTAAACTGGGATTTCACTTCAAGGAAGTTATGGAGGGTGCGACCATCAACGGTCTGAACGGTCTGGTCGCCAAATTCGGACGCGACAACGGGGATAAGCTGGGCGCTCATAACGGTGCTCCTTCGAAGAATTGGAGACCGCCGACACCAAAGGCCAATCTGGTGGTGGCGGACTGAACGAGGTTGGCCTACCGGTCGAAGGAACCGGCCATCCTTTCGGATGCCTCGCACAGCCCGCCATAGACGAAATAAGAGCGCAAAAAATGCGCCAATATCGCAAGAGGGGGCGCTAAGCGCCTTCGATTCCGGGAGGCCAATCCCGCCGATCACAGATTTTGCTGTGACGGGATGATTATAGGCTAAGGCGGGAAACGCGCAAGTTCGGGCTATTTTCGGGTGCTTTTTGGAGGAAAATTCAAGATTAGAATTATAATCATGAATTTCTTCTAAGCCTTCCCGACCACTCCCGCTGGTCTTTTGAACGGCGTTTAAGGTGCCCATCAGGCGGCTGCCTTTTGGTTACGGCTGGCAGCAACGCGCTGATTAATCCAGTCGGTGATTTCCGATTCAAGCCAACCGACAGATCGATCCGTAAGCCGGATGGCTTTCGGGAACGTCCCATCGGCCATGCCTTTGTAAATGGCGGTACGAGTAAGTCCTGTTCGCTCCTGGACTTGGTGGCGGCGTTCGATGACTGGGGCGGGAGATTTTGATACTGCGGCCATGCGGCGGGTTCCTGTGGAGAACCGGGGGATACCGGCATGGCGCGAACTGTAGGGGCGGTTTTTGCTCCAGTCAGGTCAAAAGGTGCGGGGCTTTTGAATCAGTCGTACCATGGGTCATAGTCTGATAGCCCTTCATTCCGTAAGGCTTCATCATGGAGCCGCCTTGCTTCCTGATATTTCTGCCAACATCGAACCGCTGTTGATTCACTGATTTTGAAATCAACCGCTACTTGAGAGGCGGCTTGGTTTTGGCTTTCACCCTGATCGACTAAATAATCAAAGGCTGTACCAACGGCATACCACTGGGCCGCCTTGCGTCGATGGTGACGGGTAAACCCCAACTCTAAAAGCAATGCGTCTCCACGTTTGGCTTTAGGCTGGCACATCGATTTTTCAATAGCGCCACAGAGCCAGCGCGATAAATCATTAGGGAGCGGTGTTCCAGATTGAATGTATTCGGCGGCGATCAACAAGGCGTCGGCTGCGCCCTGCGCATCCTGCTGTATTTTTTCCAAGGCTTCAGTCGCTCGGACACTGAAGACAAAGGGTAATTCGGCCATCGCGCCCTCTCGCGCATTTACCCTCTTATGAAAGAAGAAACCACGCCAGGCGAGATCAGAGGGTATCCCGCTTTTTGCCCCGTCGAACTAGGCGTGGCTTATAACCGTATGGGTTAGCTTGTTTTGTGGATCGGGACCACCACAGCACCTTGCTTTAAGCCATCCAGGTAATCCGACCAGGCTTGCATCATCTTTCGTCGCTCTGGCAGATATTCAGCACGGTTGTAGGCCGCTCGCACTCCATCGGATTCCGCATGGGCAAGCTGGCGCTCAATGGCGTCCCGATGCCAACCCATTTCATTGAGCAAGGTACTCGCCATGCTCCGAAAGCCATGGCCTGTGATCTGGTCTTGCGCATAGCCCAGCCGGCGAAGCGCGGCGTTCACCGTGTTTTCGCTCATGGGACGATGGGCGCTTCGAAGCCCTGGAAAGAGGTAGCGACCTTTACCGGTTAACGGGTGTAAATCCTCAAGAATCGCCACCGCTTGCCGAGACAGCGGGACGATATGGGCATGGCGCATCTTCATCTTGGCGCCGGGAATACGCCATTCGCTCTGGTCCAGATCGATTTCTGCCCATTCGGCCTGGCGTAGCTCACCGGGCCGCACAAAGAGCAATGGGGCTAGCTGCAAGGCGCAACGGGTCACGAAAGCCCCTTCATACCCGTCCAAGTCCCGTAGCAGCGCACCAATCGCTTTGGGATCAATCAGCGTGGCGAAGTGCTTTACCCGTACCGGGGGCAAGGCGCCACGAAGATCGGCGGCGGGATCACGAACAGCGCGACCAGTGGCGACGGCGTAGCGGAAAATTTGGGATAGGGTTTGTAAGGCTCTGTGAGCCGTTTCCAGGGCGCCACGAGCTTGGATGCGGCGAAGGCACGCCAGCAACTCCGGGGCGCCTAATTCCGCAATGGGGCGCTTGCCAATCCACGGCAAGACATCGACTTCCAGACGACGATAAATCCGACCGGCGTGGCCTGGCGCCCAATTCGGGGAAAATTGGTGATACCACTCCAGGGTGAGTGCTTCAAAGCTCCCCTCTCCGGCTTGGGCTGCCTTGGCGGTTTTTCGTGCCGCACTGGGATCGATGCCAGCGGCCACTTGCCGGCGGATGTCATCACGGCGTAGCCGGGCTTCCTTCAAGGAAACGTCTGGATAAACGCCCAACGCCAGCAGTTGTTCACGCCCTGCAAACCGATACCGCACTCGCCACAGCTTGGCGCCACTGGCAGTGATCAGCAAAAACAAGCCCTTCTCATCAGCCAGCTTGACTGTTGAGGGGGTAGAATTCCGAAAAGCCTTTATAGCTGAATCAGTTAGGGCCATTTTGCGGGTACGCTATTCTGGCATTGGAGGTCGTACCCTCAAATGTACCCGCACACTTGCGATGTGGCCAGTGCCATCCAAGGGCGTCCTATACGTTCCGCTAGACAACAAAAAACCCGCTAAATCGCGGGCTTAGATTTGATCGCCGGACGTTGCCGGACTTCCTGGGAAGTTAATTTGGAGGCTAGGGTCGGAATCGAACCGGCGTCCACGGCTTTGCAGGCCGCTGCATGACCACTCTGCCACCTAGCCTTGAATTCAACAGGGTCCAGCCATGGAACTGGCTCGATAAGAAAAGCCTCGAAAATTCGAGGCTTAGGAAATCTGGAGCGGGAAACGAGACTCGAACTCGCGACCCCAACCTTGGCAAGGTTGTGCTCTACCAACTGAGCTATTCCCGCAGCGTGAACTTGGTATTCTAATGCCAAAAAACCGTCCGTCAAGCAATCTTCTGCTGAAAATGGTGCATTTGGCTGTTACGGCGATGGCTGGTCTGGGATAGCAACGACTATCAAGCAGCGAATGAGCGAGTGCGCCCTTCGCATCTATCCCTACTACTTTAGGGCGAACCACGCCGCCATCAGATAATGCAGCATCGACCACAGTGTTAATACAGCCGCGATCACCAGTAACCCTAATCCAATCTCCAGCGTTGGGAAAAACCAGAGTGGGTCGCGGTAGAGCAATAGCAGCACCGCAACCATTTGCGCAGTGGTTTTGAGCTTGCCGATCATCGATACCGCCACTTGCCCCTGCTTGCCGATCTGGGCCATCCATTCCCGTAGCGCCGAAATGGCGATTTCTCGGCCGATAATAATCGCAGCCGACACCGCGATGAGCGGGGTGGGAATGGCCTGCACCAGCAACACCAAGGCAACCGCAACCATCAACTTGTCGGCGACCGGATCAAGAAACGCGCCGAAAGCCGAAGTTTGCCCCAGCCGACGCGCCAGATACCCATCCAACCAGTCGGTGAGCGCCGCCAACCCAAACAGGGCACTACAAACCAGGTTGACACCCGGAAAGGAGAGAAAGAAGACGCCCACAAAAACCGGAATCAATGCGATCCGCAGCAGCGTCAATAAGATGGGCAGGTTCAATTGCATCGTCGGGGCGCACTTAGCCTTTGTCGTGAAAGGCGTCATAGATCCGTTGTGCGAGTTCGGCGTTGATCCCTGCCACCTGGGCAATATCCTCAATACCCGCTCGCGAAAGCTGTTTCAACCCGCCGAATTGTTTGAGCAACACCTGTCGGCGCTTGGGTCCGATACCGGGAATACTATCAAGGGTTGATACCGTGCGTGCCTTGGCTCGGCGCTGGCGGTGACCGGTGATCGCAAAGCGGTGCGCCTCATCACGAATCTGCTGTACCAGATGGAGGGCGGCCGAATCGGCTGGCAGTATAATAGGCCGATTTTCAGCGAACAAGTAAAGCGTCTCCAAGCCCGGTTTGCGCTCAGGCCCTTTGGCGACCCCGATCACCATAATCCCAGCGATACACAACTCGGCCAGAACCTCGCCCGCCTGAGACAGTTGGCCTTTGCCGCCATCAATGAAGAGGATATCCGGTAAACGGGCCTTTTCTTGCTGTAGGCGCACATAGCGTCGGTGCAATGCCTGATGCAGCGCGGCGTAATCATCGCCGGGGGTGATTCCCGCAATATTGTAGCGACGGTAATCCGATTTACGCGGGCCTTCTTCGTCGAATACCACACAGGCAGCGACAGTCGCTTCTCCATGCGTATGGCTAATGTCGAAGCATTCCAGACGCGAGAGTTTGCCCTCAAACCCCAACGCTTCACCCAAAGCGTCCAGTCGGCGCTTAGTCCCGGCCTGGCTGGCCCAACGCGCGGCCAACGCATGTTCCGCATTTTGAGTGGCCATCGCCAGCCAGTGCGCTCGCTGACCACGAGGTCGAGCACTGATGATAACCGCTCGATCGGCCCGCTCCGATAGGCTTCGAGCCAGTAAGTCCGCATCAGTTGGGAGGGTACTCAGCAAGATTTCGCCCGGAATTTCCTTGTCCAGATAATACTGCGCCAAAAAAGCCGCTTGCACGGCTGGTAAATCCTCCTCTCCGGGTAATCGGGGGAAAAAGGCCCGATTCCCTAACAAGCGCCCGGCACGAAATATAAAAATTTGTAAGCAGGCCGCCCCTCCACGGAGGGCGCAGGCGATCACATCGACATCGCCGTTTTCACCCTCGACGTGCTGGCGTTCTTGGATCTGACGCAGTTCGGCGATTTGGTCGCGGCAGAGCGCTGCGGCTTCAAAGTTGAGGGTTGTCGCTGCGGTTTCCATCCGTTCTGCCAGATCGGCGATAACTTGGCCGCTCTTGCCTTCAAGAAACAAAACAGCGTCCTGTAGTTGCTGTCGATAACCGTTGCGGTCGATCAAGCCGACGCAAGGGGCGGTGCAACGCTTGATCTGA
This sequence comes from Candidatus Competibacter denitrificans Run_A_D11, assembly GCF_001051235.1. Lineage (GTDB taxonomy): Bacteria > Pseudomonadota > Gammaproteobacteria > Competibacterales > Competibacteraceae > Competibacter_A > Competibacter_A denitrificans. The sequence continues at coordinate 335,626 of NZ_CBTJ020000020.1, forward strand.
TATTGCAAACACGGGCGAGAACGGCCGTAAAAAAAGCTGTCTTCGCAGGGGCGCAACCGAAACACCTTTTGCAGCAACTGCATGGTATCGCGCACAGCGTTGGCATTCGGGTAGGGGCCAAAATAGCGACCTGCCGCGCGCTTGGCGCCGCGATGTAGGCAGAGCCTGGGAAAATCACCGGCAGAGAGATGGATATACGGGTAGCCCTTATCATCACGCAACAAGATATTGTAACGGGGCTGATGCTCTTTAATCAGTGTACTTTCCAAGATCAGCGCCTCGGTCTCGGTGTGCGTGATCGTTACATCTATTGTACGGATCTGCGCGACCAAACTGCGTGTCTTGGCTGAGGCGTGGTTTTCCCGAAAATAACTGGCAACTCGTTGCTTGAGATTGCGCGCCTTGCCGATGTAGAGGATGGTGCCCTGCGCGTCTAACATGCGATAGACGCCGGGCAATGCTGCCACCGTTTTGAGGAAAGCCTTGAAATCAAAAGGGCTTGGGGTCACAGCTATCGTCGTGTGGCGCTATTGCAGCCCGTCTTTCGGTTAAAAACCTCAGCGTCAGGCCAGGATAGCCTTCGGGATCGAATGGAAACTGGCGGAGGCACCACGGCCCCTTAGCGGGGCCGTAGCTTGTTGATGACGGGGACTCGCTCAGGTGTTATCCCGCCTGATGTCGTACTTCTCCATCAGACGGTACAACGTCATCCGCGAAACGCCCAATTCCTGGGCCGCGCGGGCGATATTGAACCGAGTGCGTAGCAAGGTGGCCTGGATGGCTTCACGATCCGCCGCCATCCGCGCCTCATCCAGCGTAACGAATCCCCGCCCTAGTGAGCGCCGCTCCAGTTCCATATCACTGGGAATGATATGTGGCCCTTCGCTTAACATCACGGCCCGGCGGATACGGTTCATCAGTTCCCGCACGTTACCCGGCCAATCGTAGCGGTTGATGACCTCTAGAGCATCACGGCTGAAGCCTTTGGCGGAGGTCTTGGTTTCGGCGGTGAATTTGGTAAAGAAGTACCTCGCCAATAACTCAACATCGCCCTTGCGTTCGCGCAGACTTGGTGTTCGCAGATGTAACACGTTGAGCCGATAATACAAATCTTCGCGAAAGCGACCATCTCGAACCGCTTGTTCGAGATGCGTGTTGGTGGAGGCGATAATCCGAACATTGGCGGGAATCGGCTTGGTGCCACCGAGACGATGGATCTTTTTCTCTTCCAGGAACCGTAATAAATTGGCCTGGACCTCGGAAGGGAGATCGCCGATTTCATCCAAAAACAGAGTACCGCCACTTGTGGATTCGATTAAGCCGATGCGGCGATCATTGGCACCAGCAAATGCACCCTTCTCGTGCCCGAACAATTCCGACTGAATCAGGCTGACCGGTAAAGCGGCACAGTTCATGGTGATAAACGCCGACGCTGCTCGCGCCGAGTACTCGTGGATCGCGCGGGCCGACTGTTCTTTACCGGTACCACTCTCGCCGGTGATCAAGACCGGGACATCCACCTCGGCCGCTTTTTGAATCCCGCGAAATAAAGTCTGCATGACCAAGCTATTGCCGATCAGCCCGTACTGCGACTCCAGCTCCCGCTGCTGCCGAAGGGTGCTCTCGGTCAAGGTCGCCATGCCATAGGCGTGGCCCAAGGTCACGATCAAGCGTTGCGGCTCGATAGGCAGGGTATGGTAATCGTAACAATGCTCGGCGATGACGGTGGAAAGCAACTTGCGCTCTAGGCACTGCCGTGATAGCACCATGACCCACTGCATTTTGCGGCGCGCCAGGATCAAATCAATCAACCACTGAATCGCCCGCTCTGATTCACAGCTCAGTAAAATGGCTAAGCCCACTTCAAACGTGTGCTCGGTCAATAGCGCTCTTGCTGGAGTCGCCTCTTGTGCTGAGTAGACTTCCCAATCCGAGGCAGAGATTTTTTCCAGCATACTCTCCTCTAATGCAGCGGTGCTTAAGATCAAAACTTTGCGCATGGCTTTACCCATTGTCTACTTGATAGGACATTCAAAGAAATCCATAGCGGATTTCTCACATGCAGTTCCAGGCCCCAAAAAACACGGATAAAAACGCTCAACGATCACGTTGATAATGATCCGCCCGTGTAACCGTACACCACCGCGCAAATCATGTTTTATGCACTCTTGACACGAGGCTAGCAACTGAGGCTTGCGCATCCGCCGCCCGAGGGGTCATTTTCACCCTCCATGGCTCGTCTCCGGTAATTTTCGCTCTGTGCCTTACCGGAATCTATAAAATAATGCCTTATAAAAGTTCCAGTTGCAATGAAAAATAGCTTAATTAGCCGTTTTATTGTTTTGGAATCGATGAATTTTGTTACTTAAAAATCTCAATCTTGTCTCTATTGATTATATGTATGGCAGCAAAAATCATTCCTTTATCTCTCATTAATGAGATAAAATTTATACCTTAAAACAACAAAAAGGTTGCTGGGCTACCTGTTCGGTCGCCAGCGGAGGACTGGATAGGTCCCTTTATGCTAGCCAAGGGGCGGATAGCAGTCGATTATTGCAGCATAATCGTAAGATTCCCCATGGACTCTCAAAAAAGAGACATTTATCTAAAAAATCCGCCAGAGTGTCGGACTATGGTCCAGCTCTTCCGTTCAGTCCTGCGGTAATCTGTTTTTCCAACGCCCTGTTTACCGTGCCTTACAGCACTTTGCTGATAGGGGAATTAGGATGCTCTACCCAACTCTACGTACTCTTTTGTTTCAGCTTGATCCTGAAACTGCCCATGACTGGACTTTGCGGTTTTTGCGCCAAACCTTTAACAGTCCTCTCGGAAAACTAGGCGGTTTGCTGCCAGGTTCACAACCGAGCGCAAAGCGCCGGGTGATGGGGTTGGATTTCCCGAATCCGGTGGGTTTGGCTGCCGGCCTCGACAAAAATGGCGAATGCATTGCCGCTTGGGAGGCGTTTGGCTTTGGCTTTATTGAAATCGGTACTGTGACGCCCCGCCCACAACCAGGCAATCCCAAGCCAAGAATGTTTCGGCTACCCCAGGCCCAGGCCCTGATCAATCGGCTGGGCTTCAACAATAAAGGTGTTGATTATTTAGTAGAGCAGGTGCGGCGCAGTGGTTACCGAGGGATCTTAGGCATCAACATCGGCAAGAATGCCGATACACCCGTCGAGCGAGCGGTCGATGATTATTTGATCGGTTTGCAAAAAGTGTATCCATGGGCAAGCTACGTTACCGTTAACATCTCCTCGCCAAACACGCCAGGATTGCGTGATTTGCAGTATGGTGCAGCATTAGATCGTTTACTGGAGGCATTGAAAACCGAACAGCAGAGATTAGCCAGCCAATACGGTCGGCAGGTGCCGTTAGCGCTGAAGATCGCCCCGGATCTTGCCGAAGAGGATGTCGTGACGGTCGCTCAGGCATTGGTACGCCACGAAATCGAGGCTGTCATCGCCACCAACACCACATTTTCGCGATCCGGCGTGGAAGGATTACCCAGCGCCCAGGAGAGTGGTGGCTTGAGTGGAGCACCCCTGCACACCCGCTCGACGGCGGTGGTTAGGCAACTGGCCGACGTTCTCGCTGGTAAATTACCCATCATCGCGGTCGGTGGCATTTGTAGTGGCGCCGACGCAGCCGCGAAGATCGCCGCCGGCGCCAGCCTGGTACAGATTTACACCGGTTTCATCTATCGTGGTCCAGCCTTAATTTGCGAAGCGGTCGCGGCTTTGCGCTGAGCGATCCATACTAAACGGGAACCCATCGCTGCGGATCTATGGTTTACAGTCGGGTTATCGTCCACTGCCCACCCCCGAAGGAGATATCGCTATGCGCAAATTCCTGTTGCTGCTGTTGGGCCTGCTGCCCGCCGCGTTAAGCCAGGCGGCTATTGAGACTAAAACGGTCGAATACCGTCAAGGCGAAACCCGGCTGGTCGGGTATTTAGCCTATCCCAAGGATGCTAAAGGACCGCTTCCCGGCATCTTGGTGGTACATGAATGGATGGGGCTGAACGATTACGCCAAGCGTCGCGCTGAACAACTGGCTGCACTGGGCTATGTAGCCCTTGCCGCCGATATCTATGGCGATGGCAAGCTTGCCGCCAACCGTGAGGAAGCCGGTAAACTCGCCGGTTCCTATAAGCAGGATCGGCCGCTGCTACGGGCGCGAGCGACGGCAGGGCTAGCGGCGCTCAAAGCGCAGGCGGCCGTGGCTGGTAATCAAATCGCCGCTATCGGTTATTGTTTCGGAGGCACCACGGTCCTGGAACTGGCGCGCAGCGGTGCCGATCTCGCTGGCGTGGTCAGTTTTCACGGTGGTCTCGATACCCCTACCCCGCAAGATGCCAAAAATATCCATGCCAAGGTATTGGCGCTCCATGGGGCGGACGATCCTTATGTACCGGCTGATCATGTGGCGACATTTGAGCAGGAGATGCGAACCGGCGGTGTTGACTGGCAATTGATTGCCTACGGTGGCGCGGTGCATGGCTTCACCAACCCCTCCAATGGCAGCGACAACAGTAAAGGTGCCGCTTATAACGCATCCGCTGACACCAGATCCTGGAGCGCCATGCAGCAATTCTTCAACGAGTTGTTCGCTAAGAAGTAATCAACGTGAGGGCGGGACAGCGAAGCGAGCATCCGCTTACTGCCCGCCGATCTCGGTTGGAGACGGGAATGTTCGACCGCCGTGTCAGCGTCGCGCCCATGCTGGATTGGACCGACCGCCATTGCCGGTTTTTCCTGCGCTTGCTGACCCGGCACACGTTGCTTTACACGGAGATGGTCACGACTGGTGCCGTCTTGCACGGCAATCGGGAGCGGTTGCTGGCTTACGATCCTGCCGAGCATCCGCTGGCGCTGCAACTGGGTGGTAGTAATCCCACCGACCTGGCCCGATGTGCTCGCATTGCCGCCGACTTGGGCTACGATGAGATCAATTTGAACGTCGGTTGCCCCAGCGACCGGGTGCAATCCGGCCGGTTCGGAGCCTGTCTGATGGCCGAACCTTTATTGGTCGCGGAGTGCGTGGCCGCGATGCAAGCAGCGGTCGATCTGCCGGTTACAGTCAAAACCCGCATCGGTATCGACGACCGCGATTCTTATGAAGAATTGGCCGAGTTCGTGCGCTGTATTGCGCTGGCTGGCTGTCGCACGTTGATCATCCATGCCCGTAAAGCGTGGCTGACTGGCCTCAGCCCCAAGGAAAACCGACAAATTCCACCGTTGCGTTACGATGTGGTTTATCGGTTGAAACAGGATTTTTCCGAACTGCGCTTCATTCTCAACGGTGGCGTAGCGAGCATCCAACAGATGGCGGAACATTTAGCGCTGGTAGATGGGGTGATGATCGGCCGTGCTGCGTATGAGAATCCCTACTTGCTGGCGGAGGTCGATCAGCGGTTTTTCGGGACAAGCCAGCCGATCCCCACACGCCACGACATCGTTCACCGCTTGCTGCCTTATGTCGAGCAGCAATTGCAAGCCGGTACGCCACTCCATTGCATGACCCGTCACATCCTGGGCTTGTTTCAGGGTGTACCGGGCGCACGCGCTTGGCGGCGCTCTCTGAGTGAAAATACCCACCACGCCAACGCCGGTGTGGAGGTTCTCACTACCGCGTTGCGGTTAGTGCCGGAAGCTCTCGCAGTCGGTGCTTAATGGATATTCCCAGGGTAATTGCACTATGGGGGAAGCTGGAGAGGGCTAGCCGAGGAGCCAGCGTGACCGGTCGTCATCGTTGATGGCGGCGCGGAGCTTGCGGCGGCGAATGCTATCGTGCGGGGGCTATTGTGGCGCAGCACGTTCAGGGCTATACGTCGAATCAGGCCAGATTTTCCTCTGCGTAATCGTGGCGGGTTCGGCAAGTATCTTCGAGATTGTAAATTCGATTGTGTTAGGAGTTACGCAGTTTGATCTCTAACGATCTGATTTTAAAAGAAATCGATTTGTACCGCAGACAACCGAAATCTTATAGCAAGATTGAATAATTCTGATTATTCTATAGGGATGGCCTATTCACTTGATTTTCGACTTCATGTACTGGCGATCCGGCAGCGGGATCAGCTA
>NZ_CBTJ020000021.1 GCF_001051235.1 Candidatus Competibacter denitrificans Run_A_D11
CCAGAGGAATAACCTGTATGCACAAGATCATGCAGACTTTCGTACTGTTAGCTGCCACGTTTTTTCTGGCGCCTCTGGGTGCCAGCGCCCAAGAGACCGCACAAGACTTTGGTCGCGAATACCCGCGAAGCCAACCTCGCGGTTACATCCAAGTCAACAACGATTGGCGCGATGTGGTGAGCGTCACCATGTGGACCCATCAGCGCGAGCGGATTGGCGATGCCTGGGAAATCGAACCGGGGAAAACGGTTTATCTGCTGGCTGACGGCGTGCGCATCAAAGCCCGAGCCAATTACAAGATCAAGGTAGGCGATGAGTGGGGTCGGGTTAACCTGGGGGACGTGGGCCAGTTTCGCGGCGGTAGGTGGTACGTGAGGGTGCGCGACATCTGGCGGGCCACCCACGCACGGGGTGACAGGGGCGACAGGCCAAATCCGAGAGAAGAAAACGTTCCTGATTGGAAACGCTAGGGCTTCAGATCGCGACACCGGTGAAACACCCATCGAACGGAACAGCTTGTTAGCGACCCGTTCGATCAGTGCATAACCGGTAGCTATCAGAACCAGCCGCTACGGGTTACTTCGTGGCGGCTTCTATTTTGACGCGCACAATACCGCTTTCGGTCATCCCCAGCCTGCGAGCCGCAGCGCGGGAGACATCGATGGCGCAATTTCCAACGTGAGGTCCACGGTCGTTGATCGTGACCCGAACTGATTTTTTATTATCGAGATTGGTGACTCTGGCTTTAGTACCAAAGGGTAAGCTTTGATGGGCGGCGGTCAGTTTGTTTTGGTTAAACCGTTCGCCGTTGGCCGTTATCCTGCCGTGTAGTCTTGGGCCATACCAACAAGCATTGCCAACTTGCTCGTAGGCGCTTACGGTTGTCGGAATACCGATGAGTAGCACTGAGACCCCTAAGGCCATCGCTCGCAACGTATTGATTATAGCCTTGCTTGAGGGATTAAGATCGACAGGACACACACTCATGATGCTATCTCCAAAGAATGGGTAAGGGATGCCTCAAAGAAAAAAGCGGAGGTACTTCTGAAATGACTGTAACGGAAAATCCGGGAAATACTATGAGGTATGCATCAAGTGCCGGAGAAATTGTATTTTTCCATTCTCGCCAGCGTCGCGGTCATCGGCATGAGTCGATGCAGGCCGGACAGTCGGTGTAGGTCGCGGGTGCCGGTCTCAACCGCCAGGCGAAGCCGTCCATCTGCAAGGAAAAATCCAGACCCAGCGCCGGAATCCATGGAACCGTGGTGCGAACGATGCCATCGGCCCCGATGACCTGCGGATACAGGCTGACCACCAGCAGCGCGGTCGTCAGGGCGTAGCTCCCGCCAGCCATGCTTCCCTTGCAGATGTCGGACGGTAGGAAGGCTGCACCCAGGCTGCCGAGGAAGGGGAGGAGAATGATCAAAATTAAACGCATGGCAATTTGATTGTAACGTACATCGAAAAGTCAGATCACCGATCAAGCCGATGGGTTACAACACGGCGCCGGTGGATTGCAAAACAAGTGGCGGTACGGGCAGGATAGCGAAATTAAAGATTGCCAAGTCTTTGTCAACCGTTGAAGATCGCGCTCCCAAAACCTGTCCGCTTTCCCTAGAGAATGCTGAATGCCGCCGCTAGAATCGCCCACTCAGGAGACCATCGATATCATCGTGCCCGTTTACCGGGGATTGGCGGAAACCCGCCGCTGCCTCGAAAGCGTGCTCTCTCAGCCGCAAGAATCGCCGTATGAGATCGTCGTTGTTGATGACGCCAGCCCGGAGCCGGAACTGGTGGCTTATCTGGATGAACTCGCCGCTCGTCAGGCGATTACGCTACTGCGGCAAGACACCAACGCCGGCTTCGTGGCCGCCGTCAACCGGGGGCTAACCCTGCACCCGGATCGGGATGTGGTGTTGCTCAATAGCGATACTGAAGTCAGCGGCAACTGGCTGGATCGGCTAGCCCGTTGTGCGTACACCGACCCACGCATCGGCACGGCAACCCCTTTTTCCAACAATGCCACCATTTGCAGCTATCCGCGCTTTTGCGAGGAAAACCCGCTACCGGAAGGGCTGACCTTGGCTGAGATCGATGGCTTATTTCAGCGCGCCAACGCCGGTCGCTGGCTGGAAATCCCCACAGGTGTCGGCTTCTGCCTATATATCCGTCGTGCTTGTGTTACCGAAATCGGCCTTTTCGACGAAAGCCGTTTCGGTCTTGGCTATGGCGAGGAAAATGATTTTTGTATGCGCGCCACCAAGGTGGGTTGGCGGCATCTGCTGTGCGCTGATACCTTTGTCCATCACATCGGCAGCGTCAGTTTCAGCGACCGAGCCGAAGCGTTGCGGACGCAGGCACAAGCCACGTTACTGGCATTGCACCCGGACTATCCGGCGGAGATTCAGGAATTTATTGGCAAAGACCCAGTCAAGGAGTTTCGACTGGCGGTTGATCGCGAGCGTATCTGCCTTTCATCGGTGCAGGCGCTACAGGTGGTGGCGGAACAGTATGCGGTCGCAGCGGATCTGCGTCGGCACTATCAACAAAGCCTTGCGGAAGCCGCTGCCTTGCAGCAAGGTCTAGCCGTAGCAGAGCGGTTACTGAATGAGGCCCACCGAGAGCTAGTAACGAGGGATCAAGCACTGATCCAGGCTCAGGGATATGTCCGGGAACGGGAAGCCGATATCGCTCGCGCCCATGAGCGAGGGCAGCGGTTGCAGGAGGCTCTCGAATGCGCATCGCAGCGCGTTTTGACGCTCGAACAGCAAGCCGAAGCCGCCCGGCAAACGTATGATGAACTACAGCAGCGGCACGACGCGCTTAACCTTCGCCTAGAGCAGATTTACGGCTCCAAATCATGGCGTTACACCCGTTTCTTTAGAAAACAATGAACCAGACAACCCATCTTTTCACCAGCATCACCGCAAACTATCTGCCCAAGGCCAGAGTGCTAGCACATTCTGCCAAGCGCCAAGGGGCCGATATCCGTTTCCATGTCCTGTTGTGCGACACCTATCCGGTTGATACCGACCGGGCGGCTGAGCCATTCGACTCGATCATTGATGTTGAAGAACTCCCGGTACCGGATCGGGAGTCGTGGCTGTTTGGTCATACCGTGGTGGAGATGTGCACTGCCGTCAAAGCGCTGGGTTTTTTGGAGATTATCCGCCGCTTCAATGCCGAAAAGGTGTTCTATTTCGATCCAGATATCGTCATCTTATCAGGGCTGGATGGCTTGATTGAGCGCTTGGACCAGCACAGCATTTTGCTGACTCCGCACCAAACGATGCCGGAGACGGCACAAGATGCGATCATCGATAACGAAATTGGCAGCCTCAAGTACGGCGTGTTCAACCTGGGCTTTCTGGGGATACGGGCCAGCGGAGAAGGGTTGCGGTTTTTGAATTGGTGGGCGGAGCGCCTGCGGGATTTCTGCCACGATGACATCGCCGGTGGCCTGTTCACCGATCAGCGTTGGATCGACTTAGCACCGGCCTTTTTCGCCGACTTGCACATCCTGCGCGCGCCGAGTTACAACGTCGCCACCTGGAATCTAACCCATCGCACGGCAGCCGGCTCCTTGGAGAAAGGCATCACCATCAACAGTGAGCCGCTGAGTTTTTATCATTTTTCCGGGTTCGACGGCGGCGCCCAGGAAATCATGTTGAAGAAGTACGCCGCACGCGATTCAGTGCTGTTTGACCTGCGCCGCTGGTATATCGCCGAATGCGAGCGCCTGGGCCAGGCTGAATTGGGCAAACGCCCCTGCCGCTATCACGCCTTCGACAATGGCGAGCCGATCACCAAAGCGCACCGCATCCTGTACCGAACTCGCCTGGATTTACGGCAAGCCTTCCCGCACCCATTCCAAACTGCCGGGGATTCCTACTACCAGTGGTATCGATTTAATGCCCCCGGCATTCGTGATAGCGATGAAAGTACGACCGAGGAGGCTATGATCCGCGCTCAACTGATGGATACCCGCCGCGAGTTGGAGATGATCAAGCGGTCTCGCAGTTGGCGTCTGGCGCGAAGCATCGCGCGCGTTGTCAATGCTTTCCGCTAAGCTCGCTGGAGCGGTGGGTGGGGAGGTGGCTTAGGTTTCGATACAGACTGGAATCATCTCAATGCCCTTCAATAGGTTTTTATCCACTATCCGACGCTTCGGCTGGAAGTCTTTCCCGGAACACCAGATGGACAATAATACTTTTGACGCTCGTTATAATTTAGCCCCTAAAGCATTTCGCCATTGGATGGATGGCAAACTTGACTTGACTCAATCCACCATTCTTGATTTTGGTACAGATACTGGTGTGATGGCCCTTGGCTTAATCCAACACTGTAAGGTCAAGCGGCTGATTGGGGTCGATATCAATGAAAATCACAAAAATCTTCTCCTAGAAATTCGTGGGCGTTTAAATTTTAGTACTCTGCCCGAAAATCTGCTTTTTAAGTATATTGAACCTGATGAACCTCTCTCCCAAACATTTGCTGATGAAATAATTGATTGCATCTTTTCCTGGTCTGTTTTTGAACATGTAAACCAGAATCTACTCCCCACAGCGGCCCGCGAAATTGCAAAAACCATTCGATCAAGTGGTTACGCCTTCATCCAAATTGCCCCCCTTTATTACTCAGCGTTTGGATCGCATATGGATATGCTGATTCCGCAGCCTTGGAGTCACCTTACAACTCAGCTCAATCTTTATCAAAATCAAATACTCCAAGCAAAAAAGAATACGCTCTATGCTGAAGAAACTGATGAGAATTTCGAGAAGATTAAAGAAGCTTTCTGGAGTGTCTTTGCGACGCTGAATAAAATTACGGCTAATGAGTTGCTTGATCTCTTCTTAGGCACGGGCCTGAACTTGATTCGACAACACCGCACGAAGACTGCGCATATCCCACCCTCTGAGCTAACCGCCATTTATCATGAAGATGTGTTAACCACAGAACAAATTGTCTGCCTTTTCCAAAAAAATTAAGGGGGATCATCCATGAGTCGTTCTGAGCAAGCTTTTTGGAGTTTTCAAATGGTCGATAACGATTCACCGAAAACCGCCTCCATTGTCAATGCTCTCCGCTAAGTTCGCCCCAGCGGAGCGGCAGTGGACGGTCTGCCTTCCGTTAACGCCAGACGATAGCGAGTTGCTCCCCCTCACCCTACCCTCGGCTCTCACCCATACCTCCGCTGCAACTCCCATTCTGTTGCTGGCGGTTGGCGGTGACCCCAAATCGTGGCAGCAGATCGCCTTCACCTCCCCCAGAATCGAACTGGCGCTGGTCACTAAAAGCACCGACCCGTGGCAGGCCGCGCTGCGGGAATTACCGCCTCACCATGCCGAGCGCGACCTATTACTTTTGCGGCCGGGAATCGAAGTACCACCCGGCTGGGATACGCGACTAGCCCTGGTGATGGAGCGACAGCCCGCTATCGCTGCCGCCGTGCCGCTATGCGACAGCACATCACTGATTGCGTTGCTGGAAGCATCAACAGTCACCCAGAATAATTTCGAGCGTGTTGATCTCTTTTTACGCGCTTATGCGCCCCGGCTTGATGGTGAGATACCCAGTTTGTTCAGCGGTTGCTGTTACTTACGCCGCACCGCGCTACAGATACTCGCGCCGGAAATCGCTGCACACCCTGCCATGGCGGCAGGCGAGTGGTGCCAATGGTTAGCGCAAGCATTTCGGGAGTGGGGTTGGAGCACGACCGCTTGCCATCATCTCTACGTGTTAGATCACGCCCCAGACCGCCGCCGGCACGATATGTGCGCCATTGAAGCCTCGGAAGAGGCGCGGTTACAGGAGCGGGCGCACCCGTTGCTTGGGTTGCGCATGGCAGTACGCGAATTTCTCGACCGAGGCGATCCCGCACCGACCGAAGCGGCCAACCCAAAGCCGATTCAGCTCCATGTTGCCCATAGCTGGGGCGGCGGACTCGATTACTGGATTCGGCAATACTGCGCAAACGACCAGATTCGGGATAATTTGGTATTGCGTTCCATTGGCACTTGGGGGGCTTTCGGGCAACGAATCGGCCTGTATCGCTCCGCTAACATGGACCGACCCCTGCGTTACTGGGATCTCGGCTTACCGATTCGGGCTACAGCAACAGCCCATTTGCAGTATCAGGCGATCCTGCGCGAGATCATCGCCGACTTTCATGTCGAAGCAATCATCGTTTCCTCTCTGGTCGGCCATGCGCTGGACGTGCTAGCCACCGGTCTGCCGACCGTCATCCTCGCTCACGACTACTATCCCTTCTGCCCAGCGGTCGTGATTTATTTCGGCGAAGTCTGTACCGCCTGTGATCGTCAACGGCTAGCGGCTTGCTTTGCCAGCAACGAGCAGAACCGATTTTTCCGCAACGCGGACGCCGACGAATGGCTTGGCTTGCGGCGGCGCTTCACCAAGCTGGCCCAGACCGACTCCGTGCGGTTCGTGGTACCCGCTCCCACCGTCGCCCACCACTGGCAAACCCTGGTTCCTGAGTTGGGCAATACGCACTTCACCGTCATTCCGCACGGTCTGGATTTCGCCCCGCCCCGCTTGCCCAACCCACCGGCTGGGGACAAATTGCGGGTTGTGGTGCTGGGCAGTTTGGCGCCGCAAAAAGGTCGGGCGTTATTAGAGAAACTCTGGCCGCTGATCGCCGCACAGGTCGATTTGTACCTAATCGGCTGCGATGAGGATGGTGAGATTTTTCGTGGGCAACCGGGAATTACCGTGATTCCTCGATTTGACCACGCAGAGCTACCCGCTAAGATGGCGGAGATCCAGCCAGACGTGGGTTTACTGCTATCGATCTGGCCGGAAACCTTCAGCTACACACTCAGTGAGCTTTGGCTGTTCGGTTTACCGGTCGTGGCTACCAATTTAGGCAGTTTCGCCGACCGCATTGAGGATGGGGTCAGTGGCTTTCTGTGTGAACCGTATCCAGAAGCCCTTGCCGACCGTCTGCTAGCCATCGCGGCCGACCGTGCGTGCCTGATCCCGCTGCGAACCTGGGCGACGACTTTCCGCCATCGGTCGGTTGCCGATATGATCGCCGATTATCACGCGCTGATCCCTTTACCGGCATTTAGCGCAGCGCGCTATCTGTCTCCACCTGGTCCGCTGCCGATAGAATCGACCGAGCCGCACGCCCTGCATGTCGATACCAGGGTGCCGTTTTCCGAGGTGTTACGCGAATTCGGCGAATACGCCGGTCGGAAGCTGATCGATACTCCCCGGCTGCGACCCTGGCAGAAACGCGGATTGGCAGCCTTGCTGCGGTTGATCCTGAGTACGGCTATCAAATTGTCGCGCCTGCGAGTTAAAGCGGCGTGATTCGGTCGATGCGTCCTCGTCGTTGATTGATCGGCAATAAGCGCCCATGACGACCCAAATCGCTGGCTGCATCCTGACGCCTGAGAGCTGGGTACGCGGCACGCTGACGTTTACCAACCGGATCACAGAGATTGAGGGCTACCCCACCACCGAACCGGGCGAGGACGAACCTCTGGTGCTGCCTGGTTTCATCGACTTGCATGTCCACGGTGGTGGTGGCGCGGATGTGATGGATGCGGATGGCGCGGTGGATACGGTCGCCCGCTTGCACGCTCGCCACGGCACAACCAGTTGCCTGGCGACGACGATGACCGCCCCGCGTGAGGACATCGAAAGGGCGTTGCTGGACGTAGGCCGGGCCGTGCGGGAACGGCCGGCCGGTGCAGCCCGTGTGCTCGGTGTCCATCTCGAAGGGCCGTTTCTGAACTCGACCAGATTGGGCGCCCAGCCTGATTTCAGCCGCACGGCAACCCTCGTCGAACTGACCGCCTTACAAGCGCTGGCCCCGATCCGAGTAGTGACGTTAGCCCCGGAAAGGGTTGGCCATCTTGATTTTATCCGCCAGCTAAAAAACGCCGGTATTGTGCCGCAGATTGGCCACAGTGAAGCGTGCTATGAGGAGGCGGTAGCTGCGCTCACCGCCGGTGCCAGGGGCTTTACTCACTTATTCAATGCGATGAGTCCGCTCCATCACCGCCAACCTGGGATCGTTGGTGCCGCGCTGGCGCACGCCGAATACGCCGAGATTATCCCTGATTTATTGCATGTTCACCCTGGTGCGATCCGCGCGGCGCGGCGGGCGATCCCTAAACTGTGCGGGGTGACTGACGCAACTGCCGCCGCCGGGATGCCCGATGGTAGCTACCGCCTCGGTCGGCAAACCGTGACCCGCTGCCTGGGTGGAGTCCGATTAGCCGATGGTACGTTGGCCGGCAGCGCGCTGACCATGGATCAGGCGTTCCGTAATTTTATCTCGATGGGTCTGACCCCGCATGAGGCGGCTTGCCACTTATCGATGTATCCCGCCGATTATTTGGGTGAGCGTGATCGAGGTCGTCTACAGCCCGGTGTTCACGCCGACATCGTGGTGTTTTCGCCAGATCTGCGGTTAATCCAGTGCTTCGTAGAAGGCGAGGCAATCGACGTGGCGCAAATTGAATGAAATCGCTTATCCGTTGAGCGGGCTTCAATAGGGCAGATCAAGCAGTGTTAACACCAGCGGCGTAGTGATCGCGGCCAGTCCTGTGGACAGGAGGAGGCTACTGGCCACCGGCCCTTCCAGGCTCTGAAACTGACGCGACATCAGATAGACGTTGGTGCCCACTGCAATTGATGCCAGCAACACCACGACTTGCGTCTCCATGGCCGGTAAGCCAAGCCAGCAGGCCAATAGCCAAACGACCAACGGTTGTACCAGCAATTTCATGGCACTGATGGCCAGGCTGATGCGCCAGCCTTCACGCACGCCGTATTCGGCCAGACCCATTCCTAAGGCAACCAACGCCAATGGCGGGGCTGGTTGACCGAGCATCGCCAGCGGTGCATCGATCAGCGCCGGTATGGGCAAGCCAGTAATACCAAACAAGGCGCCCGACAGAATCGCGGCGACAATGGGGTTAGTCAGCACGGCGCGCGTGGTCTGTGCGAAGCCGCGCACAGAAAAATTGCCGTGCCGCGCCCATTCAACCGAGACGGTGACCAATGTCCACAAAATCAGCGCGTTGAACACCAGCACCAGCGCGACCGAAGGAACTGACGCCTCGCCCAGGGCCACCTTAGCCAGTGGCAGGCCCAGCATCACATTGTTGGAAAACACCCCGCCCAACGCGAACACCGACTGGGCAACCCCGTCCAGCCCAAACAGCTTCCACGCCACCAGTCGGCCCATGATAAAGACGATCAGGCAGCCACCGAAAAAAGCCAACAATAGTCGGGCATCGACTGGCGGTAATTTGGAAAAATCGCTCATCAGGCGAAACAGCATGGCCGGTAGCGCCACCGAGAACACAAAGCGGATCATGTTGTCGGACATCGATTTGGGCCACTTGAAAAAGCGCATCAGCCCATAACCGACAAACACGAGGATGAATAGCGGTGCAGCCAGCACGATTTGTTGGAGAAAGGCGTTCATGGTAGTTCCAGAAGCGACAGTCCTTACTCGGTAATTCCATACTGCGCCCGATAATCGCGCATCTTCTCCAAGTGCTCCGCATAATTCGGCTGTTCGGCTAAATACGCCACCAAATCATCCAGATTGGCGATGCTGGTTACGGGAATACCGTAGGTCCGCTCGGTCTCTTGCACCGCCGATAACTCGCCTTGGCCACGCTCGCGCCGGTCTAAGGC
Organism: Candidatus Competibacter denitrificans Run_A_D11; assembly: GCF_001051235.1. GTDB lineage: Bacteria > Pseudomonadota > Gammaproteobacteria > Competibacterales > Competibacteraceae > Competibacter_A > Competibacter_A denitrificans. Next base: position 9,682 of record NZ_CBTJ020000021.1, read on the forward strand.
GATCAACACACCCGCTGGAGTGGCTTTATGGGCGGCTAGAATAGCCATCGTTTCGCGGATGGCGGTACCGGCGGTGATCACGTCATCGATAATCATGATCCGACCTTGCAACGGTGCGCCCACAATCAGCCCGCCCTCACCATGATCCTTGGCTTCCTTGCGGTTGAAGCACCAGGGTAAGTCGCGACCGTACTGATCTGCTAAGGCAACCGCTACCGCCGATACCAGCGGAATCCCTTTATAAGCGGGGCCGAACAGCGTGTCGAACGGCAATCCGGCATCTACCAGAGCGGCGGCGTAATACCGACCCAAGCGCGCCAGCGCCGCGCCGCTGGCGAACAAACCAGCGTTGAAAAAATACGGGCTGGCTCGCCCGGATTTCAGGATGAATTCGCCGAAGCGCAGCACACCCCGGCTGATGGCGAAGTCGAGAAAATCGCGCTGATAGTCCTGCATGGTTCGAGATTCCGCTTAGAGAGTGGCAAATGTCGGTATCATAGCGCGCTTTGTCATTCGGACAGTGGGCCTCGTGGATCGATATGCGGGTCATTAGCTTTAACGCCAACGGCATCCGTTCGGCGGCCGACAAGGGCTTTTTCGCTTGGCTGGCCGCGCAGAACGCGGATGTGGTCTGCGTGCAAGAGACGCGGGTACAAAGTGCGCACTTGCCACCGGCGCCTTACCAGCCGCCCGGCTACCATTGCTGTTACCACGATGCCGAGCGCAAAGGCTATAGCGGGGTTGCGGTGTACGCCCGCCGTGCGCCCGATGCACTGCGAACCGGGTTAGGCTGGCCGGAATGTGACACGGAAGGCCGCTGGCTGGAAGCGCGGTTCGGCTCGCTGAGCGTGGTTTCTTTGTATCTACCGTCCGGTTCCTCCAGCCCGCAGCGGCAGGCGGTCAAACTCGACTTTCTGGCGCGATTGATTGAGCCGTTGCAAGTGTTGCGCGCTAGCGGCCGCGACGTGATTTTGTGCGGCGACTGGAACATGGCCCACAAGGAAATCGATTTGAAAAACTGGCGGGCCAACCGCAATTATCCTGGTTTTTTGCCCGAAGAGCGGGCCTGGCTGGATGGTTTGTTTGGTCCGCTGGGCTGGGCCGATGCCTTCCGCGTCGTTGACCCCCGACCCGACCAATACACCTGGTGGTCCAATCGTGGTCGGGCACGCGCTAATCATGTCGGCTGGCGAATCGATTATCAGGCGGTTACCCCCGGTTTGGCGGACAAAGCTCGCGCCGCCGCCATTTATCGTGACCAGCATTTTTCCGACCACGCGCCCCTCATCATGGATTACGACTATGCGTTCTGAGAGCACCCGCCACAGCGGCGGCGACATTATGCGAATTTTCGTGAGCGGGCGGATGTTGACCGCGCTGCTGATGGGCTTTTCTTCTGGATTGCCGCTCTTGCTTGCCAGCGGTTCGGTGTTGCAGGCATGGCTAAAGGAGGCTGGGGTCGATCTTGGCACCATCGGCCTGTTTGCGTTAGTCGGCTTACCGTACACCCTCAAATTTCTCTGGGCGCCGTTGCTGGATCGCTTCGTGCCCATCGCTGGCATGGGCCGACGGCGTGGCTGGCTTTTATTGATCCAACTGGCGCTAATGGCCGCCATTGCTGGCTTGGGCTTTACTGATCCGACGCAAAGCTTGCCACTGGTCACGCTGGCGGCGTTTCTGGTCGCCTTTTTCTCTGCCTCACAGGATATCGTCGTCGATGCCTATCGGCGGGAATCACTGGCCGATGACGAGCAGGGTTTGGGGGCGTCGCTCTACGTCAACGGCTATCGGGTCGGATTGCTGCTCTCTTCGGGCGGGGGGTTGATTCTAGCGGATTACATCCCGTTTTCCGCTGTGTACTGGGTGATGGTGGCGGCCATGCTGCCGGGCCTGATCACGACTCTGTTTTGCATCGAACCACAGATTGCAGCGGGTACACCGCGCACCTTGCGGGAGGCGGTCGTCGAGCCGTTTGTTGAATATTTTTCCCGTCAGGATGCGGTGCTGATTCTGCTGTTTGTGTTGCTGTACAAGGTCGGCGAAATGATGGCCAATCAAATGACCACGCCCTTTTATTTGGATATCGGTTTCAGCAAGACTGAAATTGGCACCATCGTGAAATTGTTCGGTTTCTGGGCGACGGTAGTTGGCGGACTGATCGGCGGTGTGTTGATGCTGCGACTGGGCCAATATCGCGCGCTGTGGCTATTTGGCGTACTGCAAGCCATCGGGCTGATTGGCTTTGTGATCTTGGCTCGACTCGGCCATAGTTTGCCGGGGTTGGCGTTGGCGATCACCAGTGAAAATCTGTTCAGTGGCATGGCGACCACGGCGTATGTTGCGTTCATGGCCACCCTGACTAACAAGAAATTCACCGCTACCCAATACGCTCTACTCAGCAGCTTGATGGGCATTCCACGGGTGGTCATGACCACGCCGACCGGCTATCTGGCGCAATGGCTGGGATGGGAGGGCTTCTTTCTGTTTTGCATGGCCTCAACAGTGCCGGGCCTGTGGCTGTTGACCCGGTTTCGGGGCTGGATGGACTCTTCACCCGACTCGCGTGCCCAATCGGGCGATCCGGCCGGTTGACCGAATCGCCCGCAGGGGTCAGTACGTTAAACCGTAACCGAACGGATAGAGGGTATCTTTCTCTGGATAACCCGCTACATCCGATTGATTGTCGATCACCGCTTGCAGGTTGTTGGCCAAGGCAAACGGCATCCTGCCTTGCGGCTTGACCTTGCCGCTTAAGACATCCAGCAGCGCGGTGTCGCTGACGCCGAAGCCGGCGACGATGGCGCCCGCGTTTTTCAAACCGCTGGCCTCATCCAGCACGAACGGGTGGCGAAAATAAATGTGCAAAATCGTATTCTGCGGGCCGACTTCGTTCATGATCGCTTGAATATCCGCCAGCGAGGGTTTGATCTGCCAGGACTTTGACGTTGCCATGGTGGTGAACGACAAGTTGTTGGCTTCCCACGGGAAAACACCGCCGAAAATCAAGCCATTATCCAAACAAGTTTTGGTCGTATCGGCATAAGCATCCATCGCTACGCAACGATCCTCTGAGCCATAAGGTTTATTGAATGGCTGCCCGGCCTTGGTCGGTTTGAGATGTTCGGTATTAAGGCCCGTGGCTGGATCGTCGCTCTTGTAGGTACTAGCGGCGGCCCGATTCACCAGGGCGGTCACCGAGATCAGTGCGTAGTCGTGTCCTGATGCCACAGGTCGAACGCCGTTAGCCAGCACATTGCCATCGGTCACGGTATAACCGTACTTTTCAACGTTGGCCTTGGTGAAATCGCCCATGATGTAAACCTTGGAGCCGGCTCGCAGCGGTAACGCCTTGATACCACCGGTCAGTTCCTGATTTTGCAGCAGAACGACCGATTTGCGTTGAATATCAAGGGCGGCAGCACGGTTGGCTTCACTACCGATGATGCTGGTTGCCTGGGTTTCATCGGCATAGGGATCTTCAAATAAGCCCAGTTGAAATTGCTCTTTCAGCAAACGCTTGGCCGCTTCGTTGACTCGGGTTTCACTGACCAGTCCCGCCGTTACCAGATCGACGATGGTTTTGTTGACGTGGAATCCCGACAGCACTTCCGTACCGCCGTTAATCGCGATGGCAACCCGTTCCGGCACGGTCTTGTTTTCCAGGCCCCAGGCACGGTCGTTGATGATGCCGGTATCCGAATTCACATAACCCTGGAAACCAAGCTGACCGCGCAGCAGATCAGTGACGATCTGCTTTGAAAATGCGAAGCCCACTTGATCGTATTTGACGCCTTCGTAGGTCAGGTTAACCGGCGCGCCGTAGTACGGCATGATCGACGAAACCCCAGCGTCGATGGCTGCTTTGAAGGATTTGAGGTGATAGCCGAAATTGCCGCCCGGATAGACCTGCTCCTTGCCATGGGAGTAATGTGGGTCGAAGCCCAACTCTTGCGGGCCACCGCCGGGAAAGTGCTTGATGGTCAGCGCCACCGCACTGTTCCTGGTGACTGAAGTCCCATCTTGGATGGTGGAACCCTGTAGATTTTGCACCAGGGTTTTTAAGATGTTGGCGTCGAGATCGGCATTTTCGGTAAAGGTTTCATGCACGCGATACCAGCGTGGCTCGGTGGATAAATCCGCCATATAACCGTACATCGCGCGTAAACCGATGGCTTTCCATTCCGGCCCCATCACATCCGTGAACTTCTTGATTACTGACATATCGCCCGTGGCTGGCGCCTTACCGGTCTTGACCGCTTCCTCACCTAATGCAGCGGCGGCCAGACCCGCTTCCTTGGGAAAGGCAGTAAACGCGCCCGCTGCTTCGTTGATGCCGGCACGGGCATCGGGGTCGATGTGGTTGCGGGCGTTGGATTTAAACAGTGCCGGAATACCGAGGCGGGTCGCTTCGTTCATTTCCTGGATTTTGTTGGTCCAGGTTGCCATTTGCAGCGGTGTCACCGGCTGACCGCCAAGCCCTGGATTGGCCGATTTAACCGGACTGGCGGTGACCAGATTACGCAAGATGAAACGATGCATCTTCTGATTAGTGATGTAATCATTCACCGGATCTTCAATCACACCGCCAAAACCGGCGTTGAGTGTGTCGATCAGCATCAGGCCGGCTTTTTCCTCCAACGTCATTTGCGTGACCAAATCATCGGCGCGCTGGTCAACCGGCAAACGCCAGTCCTCGTAAGGGTCGAGTCTACCGTTGGCATTGGAATCCTTGAATTGCAAGCCATTGATATTGATGATGGCCTTGGTGCGGGCACCGATCTTGGGTTGATTGACCGGGGGCGGATTGTCATTGTTATCATTGTTGCAAGCGGTAACCCCAAGGCTCAGGGCAAGGGTTACGGCCAAAACGATGCGCTGTTTGGCAAGTGGTACGGCCGAGCCGGTCAATGGAGTAGCGGGGAAGTGTTTTTTCATCGGATTATCCTTGAGTTAGAGGGGTGCCAGGATCAATGTCGGGTACCGGCCGGCATGGTTTTTGATAAACCGGATGTCTTGCCCATGACCAGCAGATTCCACTCAAGCCCCACGGGCACGGGCCTGAATGGCGGTTAGGGCGATGGTGAACACGATGTCGTCCACCAACGCACCGCGCGAAAGATCGTTGACCGGCTTATTCAAGCCTTGCAGCATGGGGCCAAGCGAGATGACATTGGCGCTGCGTTGCACGGCTTTGTACGTGGTATTGCCGGTGTTGAGATCGGGAAAGACGAAGACTGTGGCCTCGCCGGCCACCTTCGAGCCGGGCGCTTTTTGCTGACCGACCTCGCGCACGGAGGCGGCGTCGTATTGCAATGGGCCGTCGATGGCTAGATCGGGGGCCTTCGTCCTGGCAAGTTCGGTCGCTTGGCGCACCTTTTCCACGTCCGCCCCGGTCCCTGAACTGCCGGTGGAATAACTGATCATCGCCACTTTCGGCTCGATGCCAAAAGCTCGCGCGCTGGCCGCGCTTTGCAAGGCAATCTCGGCTAGTTCAGCAGCCGTTGGATCGGGGTTGATGGCGCAGTCGCCGTAGACCAACACCTGATCCGGCATCAGCATGAAAAACACCGAGGAGACGATGGAGGAACCCGGCTCGGTCTTAATCAGTTGCAAGGCCGGTCGCACCGTGCTGGCGGTGGTGTGCACCGCGCCGGAAACCAGGCCATCAACGGTATCCATCGCCAGCATCATCGTACCCAGCACGACGGTATCTTGAAGCTGATCACGGGCTTGCGCAGGGGTCAGCCCCTTGCTGCGGCGCATCTCCACCAACGGTTCCACATACTGTTCGCGGATATCATCTGGATCGATGATTTCCAGGGTTGGCGGCAGGACAACGCCCTGCGCGGCGGCAACGGCCTCGATGACAGCGCGCTTGCCGAGCAACACGCAGCGGGCGATTTCCTTTTCGGTGCAAATCACGGCGGCGCGAATCGTGCGCGGCTCGTCGCCCTCCGGCAGCACGATCCGCTGGTTGGCCATGCGGGCGGTCTGAATCAGCCGGTAGCGGAAGGCCGGCGGCGACATCTGGATCGACGCGGGCATTCTGACGCTATCGGTGAGCACACTCGCCCAAAGTTGATCCGCCACCGCATCCAGCACGGTATTCATCCGCGCGATATCGTCGGTCGGTACGGCGCCCGGAAGGTGGTCGATGCGGGTTGCGGTGGCAAAGCTATCGGTTGCAACACTGAGAATCGGCAAGCCGCCGCTAAAGGCGTGGGCCGCCAATTTGCGGACACGCGGGTCGATTTCCGAGCCGTGGGTCAATATGAGGCCGGCTAGCTGTACGCCGTTGCTGGCCGCCAATGCGGTGGCCAGCATCACATCGTCACGATCACCCGCGACCATAATCAGCGCCCCCGGCGTGAGGCGATGGATCATCTCGGCGGCGGAACGGGCGGTAATGACCGTTTCCAGCACCCGACGAGTGGCGATTTCACCTTCGGCCAGCACGCGGGCGTTCAGGTGACGGGCAATGTCCAGAGTCCGTGGGGCCAGCAAGCTGGCGTCGTAAGGCACCACCCCCCACAACGTGATATCACCCAGCGCCTCACGGGTTACTTCCACCTCGAACGAGGGTGGCGCCTTGTTGATGATTGCGCCGGCAATGTGGCAGCCGACCTTGCTCATCCGCTGCGCCATGTGGCTGATTTCGTCTAGCACATTGCCCTGTTTGGCGCTGGCGACCAGGACGATTTCCGCTTTTAGGCTACGGGCGATCTCGGCGTTCAGGCGGGGTGTGAAGGGATAAATCGCATCCGTGTGCATTCCCTCGGCAACCAACACATCGTTACCCTCGGCTGCACGCATACACAAACCGACGATTTCTTCAAGCAACTCCGATTCCAGTCCCGCCGTCAGCCGTTCATCAGCCTGGGAGATTGGAATTGGATCGGGAGCTTCGATCAGGCAAATCTCACGGGCGAAGTGGGCCGAGTGTTCATTAGTCAGCTGATCTTCGGCTACGGGTTTGGTGAAGCCCACCCGAAAGCCTTGATGTTGCAGGGCGCGAACCAGGCCAAGGGCGATGGAAGTCAAGCCGACGCTCTGGCGGGTCGGGACAAGATAGAAAATCTGCATGACGAAGTTAAGCCGATCAGAATTGGAATAAACTGGGAAAATGGTTACTTGGCGATCTTGAACACGATCTTGCGCACGGGCGCGGATTGCGCCGCTTGCAATCCCGGCATGTGAACATCCTCCGGCCACAGCAGCAGGAAACAGCCTTCGGTCAGGGTCAGAAAATCGCCATCCCCGTGCAGCACCGCGAGATCGCGGCTTTCGTCGTAAGACTCTAGCCTCATGCGGTGCAGCGGGGCGTAGCCGATGCGCTCGACGCCCCAGACGATGAACTGCAAGTCGATATAACGGCGATGCGCCTCCCAAAACCCCTCGCTCTGGGGTTTGGTGTCATAGCCTTGCACCAGCGCAAACAGGCTATCGCCCGCCAGGTCATGGCGACCATCGGCCAGGGCATCTAGCTTCTGGTTGCGCAGGAAATCGAACGCCTGTTTGAACAGCGGCCCCAGCGCGGCATAGCGTTCGGCGTTTTCGATGTGATCGGCAATCATGGCAATCTCCTGAGCGGCGGAGGGTCAGGCCAGCAGGGTTTGCGAACCCTGCCAGCGTTCGCCGGGGGCAAGCTGGATCGGTTTGGCGATAGCGGCGGCTTCGACGCAGACGAAACGCCGGTAATCGTCCGGTTCCAGATCAGAAAAGGTTGCGCACTTGGCCGCCGCCGGATTCCAGACCACCGTATCGGCAAAGCCAGCAGCGCGAATCAACGTCGTCCGATGTGGCTCTACCAGCCGCACTTCGGCGGGGGCGTCGAAATAGATGCGGTTGACTTCGCCGGTAAATTCGATGTGTGCCGCCGTTTCCTGATGATCGACCCAACCGGCCGCCGCATCGCAATAGCGCAAGCCCGTCAGCCCTGCAACGGTGGTGGTGGCAAGGTCGGCGATACTGAAATAGGTATGCAAGCCGCTGGTAAACGCGAATGGCTCGGCGCTGGTGTTGGTGATCGCCAGCGTGACCGCCAACTGGTTGCCGCCGACCACGACCGCCAGTTCCGCCAAAAAGGCATGAGGCCAATGCCGACGGCTGTCGTCGGTATCACGCAGGCGGAATGTCGCCGACGCGGTATCCGTGGAATTTTTAGCGTCACTCAATTCCCAGGGCATCAGCCGCACCAATCCATGCAGCGGTAACGGCCCGGTCAGACCGAATTGCGGGAAGACGACCGGAATGCCGCCACGAATCGTGGCGTCCGTGGTGAATTGGGATAATCGACTGAGGAAAAAGCGTTCCGAGCCACTAGCGGGAATCCACGAGGTGACCTGTGCGCCGTGCAGATAAATTTCAGCGCGTGCGCCATCCGGCGCGACCAGCACCTGTTTAGGTAGATTGCCAGCGCCCGGAACGAGGCTGGATGAAAAATCCGGCGGAGGGTTCAAAAGTGTCTCCTGTTGTTCGGAGCGAGATCGTGAGGTGAAAGGGCGAGCACTTGGCCGCCCCAGGAAGTTTCAGCGAATCACGCGCGCGCCTTTACCTTTCATCGCCGCTTCCACTTCCTCGACCCGCACCATCGAGGTATCGCCCGGCGTGGTCATCGCCAGCGCGCCGTGGGCCGCGCCGTACTCGACGGCCGCTTGTGGGCCTTTGCCTTCCAAAAAGCCGTAAGCCAAGCCGGAGGCAAAGCCGTCGCCGCCGCCTACCCGGTCATAGATTTCCAGGTTGTCGCGCTTCACCGACTCGTAAATTTTGCCGTCGTACCAGAGGATGGCGGCCCAGTCGTTGACGGTGGCAGTCTTGGCGTTGCGCAGCGTGGTGGCGGCAACCTTGAAGTTGGGATAGTCCTTCACCGCGCTCTTGATCATGTTGGCGAAGGATTCAGTCTGGATGTTGGTCAGGTGCTCGTCGGCCCCTTCCACCGCAAAGCCCAGACAGGCGGTGAAATCCTCCTCGTTGCCGATCATCACATCGACGTATTTGGCGATTTCGCGGTTGATTTTTTGCGCGCCTTCTTTGCCGCCCTGACTCTTCCACAGCGAGGCGCGGAAGTTCAAATCGTAGGCCACGACAGTGCCGTATTTCTTGGCAACCTGCACCGCTTCCAGCACGGCTTCGGCGGTGTTGGAGGCCAGCGCGGCGAAGATGCCGCCGGTCTGGAACCAACGCACGCCTTCCTCGCCGAACAGCTTTTCCCAGTTCACTTCACCGGGACGGATTTGCGAGGCTGCCGAATGGCCCCGGTCGGAGCAGCCCAGCGCTGGCCGGATGCCGAAGCCTTTTTCGGTAAAGTTCAAGCCGACGCGGGTATTGCGGCCCAGGCCGTCGAAATCGCGCCAGATGACGTGCGACATATCCACGCCGCCTTGCATGATGAAATCTTCCACCAACCAGCCCAGATCATTTTTGGGCAGCGCGGTGACCACGGCGGCGCGCTTGCCCCAGCACTTGCGCATGGCGCGAGCGACGTTGTATTCGCCACCGCCTTCCCAGACCTGGAACGTGCGGGCGTTGCGGACGCGGCCAAAACCGGGGTCGAAACGCAGCATCACTTCCCCGAATGACGCGCAATCCCATTTCGTTTCAGCGGCGGATTTGATGACTAATTCAGCCATTTTTTAATCCTCTGAGCTTTACTCCCCACCGGGAAAGGGGCGAGGGGTGAGGGCGCATTCAGCGCGGCTTCAAGGCGCTGGCTTCTTTGGCCAAGGCGGTGATCTTGCCCCAATCACCCGCCACCGCCGCCGCTTTGGGCACCAGCCACGAGCCGCCGACGCAGGCCACATTCGGCAGCGCCAGAAAGTCCGGCGCGTTGTCCACCGACACGCCGCCGGTCGGACAGAACATCACGTCGGGGAACGGTCCGCCCAGCGCTTTCAACATGCCGATGCCGCCCGCCTGCTGGGCCGGGAACAGTTTCAGTTGCTGGAACCCCGCCAACCGGGCGGCGATCACGTCCGAAGGCGTCATCACACCGGGCAGCAGAGGTAGGCCGGTCTGGTGAGCGGCTTCGATCATGCTTGGCGTCAGGCCGGGACTGACCCCAAAACGCGCACCGGCCTCCAGCGCCTTGGCGAATTCTTCCGGGCGGGTCAGGGTGCCGACGCCGACGATGGCGTCCGGCACCTCGCGGGCGATAGCGCGGATCGAATCCAGGCCCACCGCCGTGCGCAAGGTCACTTCCAGCACCCGCACCCCACCGGCGACCAGCGCTTTAGCCAGCGACACCGCGTGGGCTAAATCTTCGATGGCGATCACCGGAATCACCGGGCCGGTACGCATCACGTCCAGTACGTTCATGAAATGGCTCTCTCTTTTGGTGAAGCCCCCATCCGCGTTTACACCCAGCCTGTTTACTGAAGCGGGCCACGGGTGATGGCGGACAAGGGTTCATTGACATCAAAAACCTTGGCGTTCACTTGGGCAATTCCAAACCCTTTTAACCGCTCGGTGTGCATCTGGAGATACGCCTTGGCCGTCGCCTCGTCCTCGAACAGATAAATGCCGCCCGCCTGTTGCGTGCGGGCGTCTTCCGTCCAGATCTTCCAAATGAAACCAGGCTCTTTGGTGATGGAATGCGCCAGCCCGGACAGCGCTTGGGTCATTTCCGCGCCAAACGGCCCCGGAAAAGAGAAGTCAATTTGCAGCAATTTCGCCATGATGGTGTTCTCGCTGGGTCGGAATCGTGTATTGATGGCAACGGCAACGCATGGGCTGGACTCAGGCAGTCCCCAGCCCGAAATAACGGCTGGCGTTGTGGTAGCAAATGCCTTCCACCACCTGCTGCAATTGCGCCCAATCCTGCGGGTATTCGCCGTTTTCCACCCAACCGCCGATCAGATTGCACAGAATCCGCCGGAAATACTCGTGGCGGGTGTAGGACAGGAAGCTGCGCGAATCGGTGAGCATCCCGACGAACGCGCCGAGATTGCCGAGATTGGCCAGCGCGGTCATTTGCCGAATCATCCCGTCCTTCTGGTCGTTGAACCACCAGCCGGAACCGAACTGCATCTTGCCGATCACCCGCCCGTCCTGGAAATTGCCGATCATGGTGCCCAGCACCTCGTTATGAATCGGATTGAGGCCATAGAGGATGGTGCGCGGTAGCCGATTGTCGCGGTCGAGCGCGTCGAGGTAACGCGACAGCTTGGCCGCCACCGGGCCATCACTGATCGAATCCCAGCCGGTGTCCGCGCCGAGTTGCTGGAACATCCGGCTGTTGTTGTTGCGCAGCGCGCTCATGTGCAACTGCATGGCCCAGTCACGTTTGGCGTACTCGCGGCCGACATGCAGCAGCACGGCGGTCTTGTATTGCTCGATGTCCTTGGGACTGAGCGCCGCGCCTTCCAGCCGACGGGCCAGAATACGATCCAGTTCGGCCTCGGTCGCTTCCTCATAAAAAGTCACAGTGTCCAGACCGTGGTCGGACAAGCGGCAGCCGCAGCGGGCGAAATGCTCCAGCCGGGCGTCCAGCGCCTTGCAGACATCGGCGAAGCGATGGATGGGGACGCCGCTGGCCGCACTCAACTGGCGCAGATAATCGGGATAGTCGGCGCGGTCGATGTTGAACGAGCGGTCGGGTCGGAAAGTCGGTAACACCTTGATCGAGAAACTCTGATCGGCGGCGATAGCCTGATGGTTGGCCAGATCGTCCACCGGATCGTCGGTGGTGCAGACCCCGCGCACCTTGGCGCTTTGCATCAGGCCACGGGCGAAGCATTCGGGTTGCTTCAGTTTGGCGTTGCAGAGTTCCCACAGCGCATCGGCGGTGGCGGCGCTGACCACGATGTCGGTGCCGAAAAAGCGGCGCAATTCGAGATGGCACCAGTGGTAGAGCGGGTTGCCGACGCCCATCGGCAGCACTTCGCAAAAGCGGCGGAATTTGGCCTGATCGGGCTGATCGCCGGTGATGAAATCCTCGGTGACGCCCGCCGAGCGCATGAAGCGCCATTTGTAATGATCGCCACCCAGCCAGACTTCGGTGATGTTGCGGAATGGCTTGTTCTGGGCGATTTCCGCCGGTGGCAGGTGGCAGTGATAATCAAGAATCGGCTGCGGTGCGGCGTAGTCGTGATAGAGCCTGCGTGCGGTCGGGGTTTCGAGCAGAAAATCCTCGTCCATAAACGGTTTGGCCATATGCCCTCCGGTTCGACGGAATCCGGCCGCCAACAGGTCGGCGGGGCCGGAAGGTTACAGTTCGGTGGTTGAATTCCCCCCAAGGCGCTGGGCCGATGGGAGGAGGTCTGGAATGTCGCTGCGAGTTGCCCGGTTTCTCCTTCCCTTGGCCAAAGAAGGAGAAACCGCTGGCGCTACGGCGGGTTCAGTGGCCGCCGCCCGACAACACACCGAGCAGCCGTGGCAAGGTGAGTGAGAACGCAGGCACATAAGTCACCAGCAGCAAACACGCCGTCAGCGCCCCGTAAAAGGGCAGGATGGAGCGCATCACGGTGCCGACCGAAATCCCGGCAATGGCGCAGCCGACAAACTGGGTGGTGCCGACCGGCGGGGTGTTCAGCCCCAGCGCGCAGTTGAGCAGAATCACGATGCCGAATTGCACCGGATGCATCCCGGCTTCCATCGCCACCGGCAGGAAAATCGGCGTGCAAATCAGGATGGTCGCGGCCATGTCCATGAAGGTGCCGAGCAGGAACAGCAGAATGTTGATCATCAGGAAGATGACGATGGGGTTGCTGGAAATCCCCTTGAGGAAATCCCCCATCAGTTCCGCGACCTCATAAAGGCCCATCAGGTATTGAAACATGGTCGAAACGCCGATCAGCAGCAGCACCACGCCGGTGGTCTTGACCGCCTTGGCCGCCGCTTTCAGGAAGTTCTCCCAGGTCATCGTCCGGTAGATGAAGAAGGTCAAGAGGATGGAGTAGCTCACCGCTACGGAAGCGGATTCGGTGGCGGTGAACACGCCAGAGAGGATACCGGCCAGGATGATGACCACCACCAGCATACCCGGCAGCGCCGCGACGAAGGTGCGCACCACTTCCGGCCAACCGGGGAAGGAACCGACCGGATAACCGCGCTGGATGGCGACATAGTAGGCAGCGACCAACATGCAGACCATCAGCAGGATGGCCGGGATGATGCCCGCCGGAATCAGCGCGCCCGCCGAGACCGTATAGCCCGCCGCCTGGGCGGCCCCGCCAGCGGCCAGGGTATAAATGATCATGTTGTGGCTGGTCGGCATCAACGCGCCGGTCAGCGAGGCGTGGGTGGTGACGTTGACCGCGTAATCGAGGTCGTAGCCTTTATCCTTCATCATCGGGATCATCACCGCGCCCATCGCCGACACATCCGCCACCGGCGAACCGGACACCCCGCCGAACAGGGTGCAAGCCACCACGTTGGTGAGGCCCAGACCGCCGCGAATGTGCCCAACCAGGGATTGGGCAAAACGCACGATCTTGTCGGCGATGCCGCCATACAGCATCAACTCGCCGCTAAAGACGAAGAACGGGATGGCCAGGAAGGAAAAGATGTTCATCCCCGACATCATCTGCTGGAACAGCACCGCCAGCGGCAGCCCCTCGTACAGAATGGTGCAGATGGCGGAGAGACCTATGGCGAAAGCGACCGGCACACCGAGGATGAGAAAGAGCAGAAAGGTCAGACATAGAATAGTTAGTGCCATGACGGAACGACCTCCTCACCCTTGAGCGCTGCAAGAATATGCTCGATGGAAAACAGGATGATCATGATTCCACCCAGCACCAGCGGGATATAGCGCACCCATTCGTTAAAGGGGAGATTGGGAATTTTGTAGTTGGCCTGCGCGCCGAGCACGATGCCGTTGTAGATCATCGCCAGCGCGAAGACGATGACAAGGCCGTGAATCAGCAGTTCGATCTGGTTGCGGATTTTGTCGGGCAGCAGCACCAGCAGCGATTCCATGCCGATGTGTCCGGCATCGCGCACCCCGGCCGCCGCGCCGAACAGCGTGACGTACAGCACCAGCACCAAGGCCAAGCTTTCGGCCCAGGTCGGTGGTTTGTTAAGGACGTAGCGCCCGAAAACCTGATAGACCACGATGCCGACGATGGCCAGTAATCCGGCCACCCCGATGTACATGGCAGAGCGGGCGAGCGGTGCGTTGATGGTCGTCAGCCAGCCTTGCGCTGGCCGTGCATCCGAATGTTGATGTTCCATGATGGGGTCCTGCTTGGGCCGCGTGGACAAGGAGGGAAGGGTCAAGGCGCGGCAGGGGGCCACGCCTTGCCGTTCGTCTTATTGGGTGTCTTGAATCCGCTTGACCAGATCCTTGAGTTTGGGATCGGCGGCGAATTTTTCGTAGACCGGCTTCATCGCGTCGATCATGGCTTGCCGGTCGGCGATGGTAGAGACTTCGGTGCCCGCTTTTTCGACCTTGGCGCGGGATTGCACTTCCAGCTCATCCCACAGTTTGCGCATGTGCGGCACCGATTCCTTGGCGGCCTGGCGGAGCAGTTTTTGATCGTCCGGGGTCAAGGTATCCCAAATTTTCTTGGAGAAGGCCACCACTTCTGGGGCCATCGAATGCTCGGTCAGGGCGTAATATTTGGCGGCCTCGTAATGGCTGGCCGTGTCGTAGGACGGCCAGTTGTTCTCCGCACCGTCGATCAGGCCGGTCTTGAGGGCGGTGTAAACTTCGCCATAAGGCATCGGGGTCGCTTCCGCGCCCAGCGCCTGCACCATCGCCACCCACATGTCGGACTGCTGGACGCGCAGCTTCATCCCCTTCATGTCGGCCATACTTTTGATGGGTTTTTTCGCGGTATAGAAACTGCGGGCGCCGCTGTCATAAAAAGCGAGGCCCACGAAACCTTGGGCTGCCATCGCCGCCAGGATTTCATCGCCAATCGGGCCGTCCAGCACCTTGCGCATGTGGTCCTTGGACCGGAAGATGAACGGCAGCCCGGTCACGATCACTTCGGGCACGATGTTATTGAGCGGGGCGGTGTTGACGCGGATCATGTCCACGCCGCCAATCTTGATTTGCTCGATCACGTCCTTTTCGCCGCCGAGCTTGCCTTCGGCGAATACCTTCACGCCCATTTTGCCGCCCGAAAGTTCCTTCAGGCGTTCGCCCATAAACTTGACGCCCATCACGGTGGGATAGGTGGCGGGCTGGTTATCGGAAGAGCGGAAATCACGGGCTTGCGCGACGCCCGCCAGCGCGACGGCGACGGCGGCAACAAGCGCTTTCGTCATATTTTTCATTGGTTTTTCCTTCTTTGGATGAGAGACAGCAAGTGATAAAAAGCCGTTTGGCGATCGGCCAAACCCCCGAGACACTCAAACGCCCGCATAAGCGGAGAACGCGCCGTCCACCGGCACCACCACGCCGTTGACGAAACCGGAACCTTCCTCGGACGCCAACCACAGCAAGGTGCCGATCAATTCGCGGGATTCGCCGAAGCGGCCCATCGGGGTGTGTTCGACGATCTTTTTGGCCCGCGCGGTGAATTCACCGGTTTTTTCGTCGATCAGCAATTTGTGATTTTGTGCGGTCAGGAAAAAGCCGGGCGCGATAGCGTTGACCCGAATCCCGGCTTTGCAGAAATGCACCGCCAGCCATTGGGTGAAGTTGCTGACCGCCGCCTTGGCCCCGCTGTAGGCGGGGATTTTGGTCAGCGGGCAAAAGGCGTTCATCGACGAGATGTTGATAATCGAACAGCCGGAACGGCCCAACATCTGCTGGATAAACACCTGGGTCGGCAACAGCGTACCCAGGAAATTGAGGTTAAAGACGAATTCCACCCCCTTGGGGTCGAGGTCGAAAAAAGTGGTCAAGGATTTATCGTCCAAATCGCCGTCTTCGTACCATTCCTTGGTGGTGGTGCCCTTGGGGTGATTGCCGCCCGCACCGTTCAGCAGCAAATCGCAGGGACCGAGTTCTTTCAGCACCCGCTCCGCCGCCGCTTCCAGCGAGGCCCGCTCCAGCACGTTGGCGCTGACCCCGATAGCGGTTGCGCCCAGCTCACGGATTTGCGCGGCGGTTTTTTCCGCCGCGTCGCCGTTGAGGTCGAGCACCCCGATTTTGGCGCCGTTGGCCGCCAGGGCCGCCGCCAGTTCCGCGCACAGCACGCCGCCACCGCCGGTGACGACCGCCACTTTATTGTTCAGATCGATCTTGAAGGGAAGTTTCATGGGTCTTCTCAGGTGGATTTGGCGGTTTCGGCCTTGGCGATGCCTTCCCAGAGTCCGTTCAGATACACCGCGCCCAGCGCCCGGTCGTAGAGGCCGTAGCCGGGCTTGCCGGTTTCACCCCAAATCATCCGGCCGTGGTCGGGCCGCACATAGCCGTCATAGCCCGCTTGGTAGTAGGCGCGCATGATCTCGGCCATGTCGAGCGAACCGTCTTGCGAGCGGTGGCCGGTTTCGTAGAAATCGCCCGCTTCGTTGACCTTGACGTTGCGTAGATGGGCGAAATGGATGCGGCCCTGACCGGCGAATTCGCGCACCATCGCGGCGATGTCGTTATAAAAATCGCCGCCCAGCGAGCCGGAACACAGGGTCAGGCCGTTAGCGGGGGTATCTTCAATGGCCAGCAGCCGGGCCAGATCGTTGCGGTTCTTGACGATGCGCGGCAGGCCGAAAATAGGGCGGGGCGGGTCGTCCGGGTGAATCGCCATCTTGATGCCGACTTCCCTGGCGACCGGAATCACCCGATGCAGGAAATATTCGAGGTGGCTCCACAGTTTTTCTTCATCGACCTTGCTGTATTCGGCCAGCAGCAACTTCAGCTCTTCCGGTTTGTAGCTGGCGTCCCAACCCGGTAACTGGATGCCTTCCGAGGGATCGATTTTGTTGACGGTCTCCATGTCGAACGCGAGGGTCGTTGAGCCGTCCGGCAGTTCCTTTTCCAGCGTGGTGCGGGTCCAGTCGAACACCGGCATGAAGTTGTAGCAGACCACCTTGATGCCGCATTGCGCCAGGTTGCGCAGCGATTGGCAGTAATTTTCAATTAGTCGGTCGCGGGTCGGCTTGCCGAGCTTGATGTCTTCGTGTACCGGCACGCTTTCAATCACTTCCAGCTTTAAGCCGCGCGATTCGATCTTGGCCTTGAGCGCCTGAATGTTGGCGACCGGCCAGACTTCGCCGACCGGCACGTCATAGACCGCCGAGACGATCTGCTCGACGCCGGGAATCTGGCGAATGTAATCCAGCGACACGGGGTCGGAATCACCGTACCAACGAAACGACATTTTCATGGGGTTCTTCTCCAGTGGACAGGCTCAAACAGGCGCTGAGGGAGTCGGGGCCAGCAGGGCGTTCCGCGTTGGCATGGCATCCAGCGGAATGATGGCGCCGGGATGTTGGATGACGGCTGCCGCGGTGCGGTTGGCGGCGCGGGCAGCGGCGGCGGGTTCCACACCGGTCAAGCGCATCGCCAGATAGCACCCGGCGAAGGAATCACCCGCCGCCGTGGTATCCACCACTTGGGCGACCGGTTCGACCGGCGCCGTGAGGGGTTCGCGGCCCGCGATTCGGACCAGGGTGGGTTGCACGCCGCGCTTGATCACGACTTCGGGAATAGGCAGCGCCAACACGTTAGATAATGCGTCCTCGGCGGAGGTTTCGCCGCGCAGGGCCATTTCATCGTCCAGCGTGATCAACACCACATCGCTCAAGGCGTAGGCGCGGTCGTAGAGCGCGCGGGCTTGGGCGAGATCGGGCCACAAGCGGGGGCGGAAATTGTTGTCGAAAGCGACCTGACCGCCGCTGGCGCGCACTCGCGCCAGCGCGCTCAACAGCCGCTCCCGGCCATCGGGCGGCAAAATCGCCAGACTAATGCCGCTGAGATACAGCATCGACACGCCGCCGATGGCGTCTTCTAAAGGGGTGCTGGAAGCGTCGAAATAGCTGCGGGCGGTGCTGGTGTCGCGCCAGTAAAAGAAATGGCGCTCGCCGCTCGCATCGACCTGGATGGCGTAGAGGCCCGGCAGGTGGTTATCGAGCCGCCGCACCAGCGAGGTGTCGATGCCTTCCGCCCGCCACGCCGTGAGCATGTAATCGCTGAATACGTCGATGCCGAGCGCGGTGGCGTAAGAAATCCTCAGGTTTTGGTCGGCGCAGAGCCGGGTCAGATAGATGGCGGTGTTTAGGGTGTCGCCGCCAAAACCCTGTCGCATCGCGCCGAACACCTGACCGCGCAATTCGATCATGCACTCCCCAAACAGCACGATGCGGCGCGGTGAAGTCATGGCGGGTTCTCCGGGTTGATTTTTTTGTTTTTAGTTGGACTGCTGGTGCGCTGGCAGACGGTTGGACATGATCGAGATGAACACCAGATTGTCGATGCCCAGCACGATTTCCAGCGCGGTGAGAGTCAGCAGACTCAAAAATTTCAATTAAATCCATGTCTCAATCATCCGGTTCATTGGCGTCGCTGGCGGATGGCTTTTAGTCGGCGTCACGAGGTGGAAATGAAGCCGCGACCCAGTGTTCATACTATAGAATAGTGTGCCAAAAAATGTAAACGGCGTTTCAAAAATTTCTTTTGCGGCTAAACTACACTGGATTACTGTTAACCCTCAACGCTTCAATGAATGAGTGTTACCCATGAAAAAAAGAATCAAGCTGAGAAAGTTCGAATTCGATCTCACGCCGCTGTCGGCCATGCTGGCTTTTGTCCCCCTCTGCATCCTGCTGGAAATGTCCCATGCCGATCCGGTCTGGATCTTCATCACCGCCGGGCTGGCTATCATCCCCCTGGCCGGGTTGATGGGTACGGCGACCGAGCATTTGGCGGAGCATCTGGGGGCGGGGATTGGCGGCTTGCTGAACGCCACCTTCGGTAATGCGGCGGAACTGATCATCGGTTTTATCGCGTTGCAGGCGGGGCTGATCGATGTGGTGAAAGCCTCAATTACCGGCTCGATCATCGGCAATATCTTGCTGGTGCTGGGCGCGAGTATTTTGGCCGGTGGTTTGAAATACGAGACCCAATATTTCAACCGCACCGCCGCCTCGCTCGGCGTCACGCTGCTGGCGCTCAGCACCATCAGCTTGATCATTCCGGCGCTGTTTCACATGGTGATCTCCGGCCATCCGGCAGCCCATGAAAGAGAGCTGAGCCTGGAAATCTCCATCGTGCTGTTCATCTGCTACATCCTGAGCTTGATCTTCAGCCTGCGCACCCACAAACATCTCTATGTCGGCGACGAAACCGACGACAGCGATGAGGCCATCGGCACCGAAACCTGGACCCAGAAGAAAGCACTCATCGTGCTGATTGCCGCCACGGTGGTGGTGGCGATCATGAGCGAATTTCTGGTGGGGGCCGTCGAGCATACCGCGCGCGTCCTGGGCATGACCGAAGTCTTCATCGGCGTGATTCTGGTGGCGATTGTGGGTAATGCCGCCGAGCACAGCACCGCCGTGTTGATGGCGATGAAAAATCACATGGATCTGGCGATGAACATCGGCATCGGCTCCAGCATCCAAATCGCCTTATTCGTCGCCCCCGTGCTGGTGTTTGCCGGATACGTCATCGGCCAACCGATGGATTTGGTGTTCACCACCTTCGAGGTGGTGGCCATCGCCTTGGCCACCTGGATTTTGGTGCTGATCGCCTCGGATGGCGAATCGAACTGGATGGAAGGCGCGCAGTTGCTGGCGGTGTATGTGATTCTGGCGCTGGCGTTCTACTTCTTGCCGTGATGCGGCAAACCTCATCGCTTGACAAAACTGTATCTTGACATCCTAACCACGGCAGGCCGCACCGTTTCGGTGGATTTGGGATGCCCGTCTTCCGCTTGATCAGGAGCAGTGATCGGATACCGAATGTAGCGCTGCGCCAGCCCATTACCTTCGTGCGCTGGACCGTTCTAAAGCCGAATCTATCCGGTAGCAGCGGAATGCTACGCGAATGCTGTGTGTGGGGTCCTTCCACGCTAAACTACCGACTGATTCCCCGACAGGGCGGTGGCTATGCAAGGTTTTGGGCCTCGGGCGTTGACTCCGGGCGATGGTTGGGATTGGTTGGTGCAGGCGTGGCAATTAATGTGGCGGCGGCCGTTGTTGTTTGTGGCCGTGGCGCTGTTCGCCCCCACGGGTAGCGCATTGCTGCTGGCGCTACCGATCTGGGAATGGTGGTTGCCGACCGGGAGCGGGTGGTTGCTGCTGGTCGTCACGCTCTTTTGCTATGGATTGCCGCTCAGCCTAACTGTCACCTTAGCTTGCGCTTTGGCCCGCGCTGCCAATCGCAAACGGGCACCGGCTTTTAAGCAGCTATTTAACCGAACCGCTGCTAAGGCACTGGCGAGGACGAGCTTATTCCTGTTCCTGCTCCTGTTGCAGGGGTATTTATTGGCCTACTGGATGCAAAGTCAGCTCATATCACCCGACATCACCGGCGGTTCCCGGTCGCTGTCTGGAAGCTTTGGCGTAGCCGACACGATCTTGGGTACGCAATTAAGCGTGTTGGGTAGCGTCTTGCTGGTTTTGCAGATGCTTCTGGCGGTTTTCGTCATTCCGCTGCAATTGTTTCGGGAATTGCCTTTGTCGGTGTGCTGGCGGTCTAGCGCTCTGGCGATGCAACTCAATCCGTGGCTGCTACCGATGTTTGGCTTGGTCGGCTTGGTGTTGCTGATATTGCCATTCTTCCAGCCTTTCTCGATCCCGGCTCAGGTGCTGGCACTGCCGTTGCCGGCGTATTTGGGCGTGCTACTTTACGTGGCTTGGAACGATCTCTTTCAGGGTGGCGCTGAGGAAGAAAGGTTAGAAATTGACGATCAATATCAAGCGACTGTTCCTGGCGGGTCGGTATCGCGCCAGTCCGGGGTCCGCTAAGGCGTGCGGGAAGTCGGGTAACCCAGCGACTTGCAGCCAGTTTGTTGAGGCGCGGCGAGAAGGGTGATGCAGCCGACTCGACCGACAGTCAACATTCCCATTCGTGGACCGGCTGCCCGCCGTGTTGCCGCTCTAGATACGCCAAGGTGAGAGCGTTCAGGTCAGAGCCGTGAGAGATGAGAAACCGCCGCTGCCAGTCTGCCCCGGTACGACCGGTGTTCACCCGTGCTGCGATGATGTCGAGAGAGTGCCGCACGTCTGACCGGTCGATGTCCAGAGCCAGCAATCCCTGCTCGGCCAAGGGTAAGAGTTCTTCCAGCAGCAATTGGCGTAACGGTACGCGCCGACCCTGTAGCCAAACCACCTCGGCCCGTAGCCCATCACGCGCCGCCGCGTAGAAGTTGGCTCGGCATTGCCCAAAGTCCAGCGTAAGTGCGATAGGCGGCTGTGTGCGTACCAGGCCATGGGCGAGGCCGTAATAGAAGGCTGCATTGGCAATGGTATCGGGGATGCTGGGACCGGCGGGCATAACGCGATGTTCGATGCGTAAGTGAGGCGTTCCGTCCACCTCAAAGCCGAGCAGAGGCCGGTTCCAGCGCCAAATCGTACCGTTATGTAGTCGTAGGTGAGGCAATTGATCCGCCGCCCGCTCACCACTGGGGTCGGCCGCCAATAACGGCGGATAATGCGCCAGGTTTTCAGCGAATAACTCTAGCAGTGACTGGCGCACATAACCGCTGCCAAAGCCGACCCGCCGGTGACTGAGGTCGTCGGAGCTTGCGCCACCGGCTAAATCAACCCCTTGTTCAAAGACTGGAATCCGCGTTTCGTCCCACAATCGTTTGCCGAACAGCAGCGGCGAGTTGGCCGAAACCGCGACCATGGGCGCCGACACCGCCAAAGCGGCATTAAAAAAATCGGCTGCATCGCGCATCGCAACCTGCAAGTGGGTCTGAAACGATGTGGTAGCAGCTTCGAGCATGACGTCGGATTGGGTCAGGTGCAGGGTTTCTTCGCCGTAGATCGCTAACTGCATCGGCCGACCGCGCCGCCGTGTGAGAATTTGCTCGTTGATGGCCCGATAACGTTGCTGGCCTGACATATGTTCCAGGGTCAGGTGTTCGGCGCGCAGCGTGGGCGGGATTCCAATCAACATCACCCTGCTATCGAGTTCGGCAGCGACAAGCCGACAGCGTTGCCAAAGCGCTTCGAGATTAGTGTGCATCTGCCGAAGCACCGGCCCGTGCAGAGGCAACGGGGGCGTGTTTAATTCGATGTTGAAGACGCTCAATTCCGGTACTACCAGCGGATCGGCTAGCCGTTCCAGAAAAGCCTCATTGATCGGTGCCGGATTGCCATGCCGATCCACCAGCCACGCCTCAATCTCGAATCCGCCAATTCCACTACGCGCAACGAAGCGTTCTGTGCGAAACCACTCGGTTAACTGAGCGGTTTCCGCACGCAGGTACGTCTGAAAGCGTTGGAAATCCTGCTGGGTAAACTGCGAGCGGGATATTTCCTGACCCATGGTCTCTGTCTCCGAGCCGCCTGACGGTTCTCGAAACTATAGCCGGTCGCGTTGGTCACGAAAGGAAAAACCGCATAACGGTCCATCAATGTCGCGCGTTAGGGCGATGGCTTTGAAGCGCTCGCCCATTTCGCCGGGCAGCGTCAGGAGTTTGACTTGGCGGACCTGCTCCAGGTAGCGCACGGTATCGGTGGCGTCCATCTGGGCCAATTCTTCCATGAGTCCACAGCCAAACAGGAAATAGTTCTGGCTGGTATAACCTGCCAGTGCTAGCCCAGCGGCCCGACCGGCTGCGGCGACAGCGGTGAAATCGACGCTGGCGGTGATGTCCTGCAAGCCCGGTAGAATCAGGGGATTACCATGCACGCGGTGGCGATAGTGGCACAGCAGGGTGCCGTCGGTGCGTTCGGGATGGTAATACTCGCGCCGCGAATAACCGTAATCGATCAGCAGCAAGGCACCTGCTGTGAGAGACTCGGCAACGGTGCTCAGCCAATTTCCCAGTTGAGGGACGTACTCGGAAACGTAACCTTCCGGCAAGCCCCAGCCGATCTGTGCTTCGATTTGGGCGACGGTTTCCGTCAAGGCAGGGTCCGGTGCTCCTTCGGCCCAGCCCAAGTTCCCTTGCGCAGTTTCTGGAAAAGTCTCTGGCAGCGCCTCTGGGAGATCGTCACCGTGCCAGATCACCTCCATGCGGCGAGGTCCGGCGCCCGTCATGCGAAAACGCTCGACCGGTAGCGCATCCAGCACTTCGTTGCCGAGGATGACGCCGCGCCAGCCAGAGTCCGGCAGCGTGTCCAGCCAGATGATCTGCCCCAGCAAATGGGGTATACGCTGGCTGAGGGTTTGGTGCTGGCGTTCGCGTAATTCACCGCTTAATTCCAGGATAGCGTAGCGCTCTGGGAGGCTATTAAGCCGTTCCAATTCCAGAAGAAGATCACAAGCCATCGTACCGGTGCCAGCTCCCAGCTCCAAAATCGCCCCACCACCAGTTTGGACCAGGATCTGTTGACACTGCCGAGCGAGGCAATGGGAAAACAGCGGAGAGAGTTCCGGGGCGGTGATGAAATCCCCGTCCGGGCCGAATTTGCGGGCACCAGCGCGATAATAGCCAAGCCCCGGTGCATAGAGGGCTAAGTCCATGAAGCGAAGAAAGGGAATCGATCCTCCGGCGGCAATCATTTCGGCATGAATATGCTGAAGGAGACGATGGCTATGCGCCGCCGCAATGGGGTCGGGCGCGGGTAAAACGCTGAGGTGATCGGTCGGTGTCGGTTTCATCAACGAGCAGGCTGCATTTGCCAAAAGATCGAACCGCACAAGAGGCGGCTCACCGAAATTTTCTTATCGCCGTGTAGTATCGATGGATATAAACGGCGGCCATAAACAGGTAAAATTATCTAAATTTATAGCAATCCTTGTCGTTTCCCCAGCTTATAGCAGTTTCCCATGAAAACCTTTGTGCTTTCTTCCTTATCAATGGTTTTGCTGCTTATGATCGCTCTGCCGGTGCGGGCGCAGCCCCCGGCGCGGACCAATGCCTATGTGAGCGATACCGTGGATATGCCGCTGCGTGCAGGCGCGTCCGACCGTTACAAGATCGTCGGTACGGTTCGCAACGGTTCGGCGGTCGGCGTGTTGCAAGTGGATGCGACCAGGGGTTTTACGCAAATTCGCGCCCCATCCGGTGCCAGGGGATGGATTCGTAGCGATCTGCTGACCGATACCCCAAGTAGCAAGGAACAGCTCGTGGGCGTCCGCCAAGAACTGGCGCAATTGCAGTCACGCCACAGCGATCTTAAACAGCATATGGATGAGGCAGCCAGCACCCCCGCCGGTGAAGCGCTCAGCTATCCTGAACTGTACGAGGAAACCCTGCGGCTCCGCCAGCAATTAGCCCAATATCGGAAGGTTGCAACCGAGACGGTGGCGATTGACGACCACAACAAGGCTTTGCAGGAACGAACTGTGACCTTAGAGCGCGAGTTGCAGATCACTCAACAGGAGAATCGAGCGCTGCGAAACGATAACGGCAATATCCGGTTACTGATGGGAGCGATTCTCTTGGGCGCTGGCTTGTTGGTGGCTACGCTGATGCCGCGCATCCGAGAACAGCGTCGTGCGCAGTGGAGCCGGTTGTAAATCTGTGCGGTTGGTGGGCGCCAGCAGCTAAAGGGGTTTGCCGCGCTCAATAAGGATACCGACTTCGCGCGCGTCGGGTATCGCGCCCGGCTTGCGCAAGCATAAACGCAGCCAGCACACGCCAAACTCTCGCAGTACCAGTTCGGCGATCCGTTCCCCTAGCGTTTCCACTAATTGATAATTCCACTGAGCGGCGCATTCTGTAATTCGCTGCGCTACCTTTGCATAATCGAGCGTATGATCGAGTTGGTCGCTGCTGGCTGCCGGGCCGATATCGGTGCCTAAGTCCAAGTCAATCAGCAAGGTTCGCGGCGCCTCACGCTCCCAGGCGTAAACGCCGATGATGGTTTGGATGCGCAGTTCACGAATAAAAATGATGTCCATACAGAATGCCCGATAATAATTTGTTTGAGTCTAAAGCGTCCGCGCGAAGCGTGCCTTCTCAGGCCCCAGCGCTCTCGCTGAGGCGACCAATCCGCGAGTGACCTATTTATGTTCGGAACCGTTGTTTTCGTGGTACTCGGCTATTTGGCGGGTTCCATTTCGACCGCCATCCTGGTGTGCCGAGCGATGGGCCTACCCGATCCGCGCAGCGAAGGTTCACGTAATCCCGGCGCGACGAATGTACTGCGCTTTGGCGGTAAAAAGGCAGCCGCCATCACGTTGGCGGGTGATCTTCTGAAAGGATTACTGCCGGTCTTATTGGCGCGGCTGGCAGGTATCGACGCGACCGGTCTGGCTTTGACCGCACTGGCGGCGTTTGTCGGGCATTTATATCCGGTGTTTTTCGGTTTTGTCGGCGGTAAGGGTGTGGCGACTGCGTTTGGTGCCATTCTGGGATTGTCGTGGCCGGTCGCGCTCGTGGCGCTGACAGCGTGGTTATTCATGGCTTTCGTGGTCCGTATTTCCTCGCTATCGGCTTTGACCGCCGCCGCGCTGACGCCCTTGCTCGGTTGGTGGTTTGATTTGCCGGGGATGTACTTGGTCGCCATTGCCATCATGGTTGGGTTGTTGATCTGGCGGCACCGCTCCAATATCCGTAACCTGCTGGCTGGCGCCGAGGACAAGATCGGTACTGATCGGCCAGAGCATTGAGGCTACGGAGCTTTTTCAGCACTTATCGGGTCTTGTTGCCGAAATTCCGTCAGTGCCCGTTCGAAGTATTGGTACAGCCGTGCGGGCACGCGCCCGCGAAAAAGCAGGTCCAGCCTCTCGAACTTGGCGCATTGCGAGGCAAAACCCCGCTTGGTGAAACTGCTCACCTCGTAGCCTTTGACCAGCAGTCGGTTCATATCCATCAGGTTGGAGGTCTTATCGGCGCACGATAAAGCCAGAATCGCCGGGTCGTTGATCGCGCTCAATCGCTCC
The DNA here is from genome assembly GCF_001051235.1 of Candidatus Competibacter denitrificans Run_A_D11. Lineage (GTDB taxonomy): Bacteria > Pseudomonadota > Gammaproteobacteria > Competibacterales > Competibacteraceae > Competibacter_A > Competibacter_A denitrificans. The sequence goes on from NZ_CBTJ020000021.1 coordinate 35,519, forward strand.
CAATACGCCTGCTGCCGGGCCTCCCAACTCTGGCCTTTAGCCAATTCTGAGACTGCCGCGACCCGTTGCGCGACTCGACAGTTACCGATGGCTTGTGCGAGGGAGGTTTCATCGTAGCCGCAGTCTTCGATGATATCGTGCAAGAAGGCGGCGGCGATCAACTCGTTATCGTCGATAGCGCTCTGCGCCAGCAGCCAGGCCACCTCGGTCAGATGCAGAAAATAAGCGGGACGATCCTCGCCGGGTGGCGCCTTGCGGTACTGGTTTTGCTTGCGATGGGCGTATTCCGCCAGGCGCATGGCATTTAGCACAAGAAAATCATGGCTCTTCAAGTCGCTCTCCACAGACATTGCTTATCATAGAGCACAATTGGGGTAGCGCTGTAAAAGAACTGTCGGCCCAACCGTTTATCGAACCAAAAAATCCTTATAATTCGCCCTTTAGGTTGAACTCTATTGAGTAATTCGAATCACAGCATTTTCATTGTGGATATTTCTGATCGTGAATAAACAATCCAGCTATACTCGTGAAGATTTGCTCGCGTGCGCCCGGGGCGAACTCTTCGGGCCAGGCAACGCCCAATTACCTTTGCCGAACATGTTGATGGTGGATCGAATCGTCCACATCGGTTCCGAAGGTGGCGAGTACGGTAAGGGCGAGATCGTCGCGGAACTGGATATCAATCCTAATCTCTGGTTTTTCGGTTGTCATTTTATCGGCGACCCGGTGATGCCGGGTTGCTTGGGATTAGATGCCATGTGGCAGCTAGTCGGGTTTTTCTTGGGCTGGATGGGTGGCCAGGGGCGCGGTAGGGCGCTCGGTTGTGGTGAGGTTAAGTTCACTGGCCAGGTACGGCCTGAAGCTCACAAACTGACCTACCACATTCATATGAAGCGGGTCATTCTGCGCAAACTGGTTATGGGTATCGCTGACGCGAATTTAGAGGTCGATGGCCGGACGATTTATACCGGCAAAGATCTGCGCGTTGGTTTGTTTACCTCAACCGACGGTTTTTGAGGATACCAAAAATGAGACGGGTGGTAGTGACCGGTATCGGTATTGTCTCCAGCATCGGTAACGACCGCTGGGAGGTGTTGGAGTCACTGCGGCAGGGTCGCAGTGGTTTGGAGTTCGCTGAAGACTATAAAGAAATGGGGATGCGCTCCCATGTGCGGGGGCCAATCCGTGTTGATCTGGCGGCACAAATCGACCGCAAGATCTTGCGGTTTATGGGCGATGCGGCGGCGTTCAATTACATCGCCATGCGCGAAGCCATTGCCGACGCCCAATTGTCCGAGGATCTGGTATCCAATCCACGCAGTGGATTGGTGACGGGTACCGGCGGCGGTAGCCCGCAAAATATGGTCGAAGCGGCTGATTTATTACGTAACAAGGGCTTAAAGCGGGTGGGGCCGTACATGGTGCCGCGAACCATGAGCAGCACGACCACAGCCTGTTTGGCGACCCCGTTCAAAATCAAGGGCGTTAATTACAGCCTGGGTTCCGCTTGTGCCACCGGCGCTCATTGCATTGGCCACGGCGCCGAGTTGATTCAATGGAACAAGCAGGACATCGTGTTCGCCGGTGGTGGCGAGGAGGTCCATTGGAGTCTGAGCCATCTGTTCGATGCTATGGGCGCGTTATCCACCAAATACAATGCTACGCCGCAAACAGCATCGCGCACATATGATGCCAACCGTGATGGGTTTGTCATCTCCGGCGGTGGCGGCGTGGTGGTGTTGGAAGAACTCGAACACGCGCAGCGGCGCGGCGCCCGGATTTACGCGGAACTGGTCGGGTATGGCGCCACCTCAGACGGTTACGACATGGTACAGCCCTCCGGTGAAGGTGCATTGCGTTGCATGAAGCAGGCGCTGACTGGGATTGCAGAGCCGCTGGGGTACATCAATACCCATGGCACCAGCACGCCGGTCGGCGATGTTCGCGAACTGGAAGCCTTGCGCGAAATGTTTGGCGAGCGGGTTCCACCGATCAGTTCCACCAAACCCCTGACCGGTCATGCGCTGGGCGCAGCGGGCGTCCACGAGGCGATCTACTCGCTGCTGATGATGGAAAATCGGTTCATCGCCGCCTCGGCTAATATTGAAACCCTTGATCCAGCAGCGGAAGGTTTTCCTATTGTCCGGCAACGGATCGACAATGCGGATCTTAAACTGGTGATGTCCAACAGCTTCGGTTTTGGCGGCACCAATGCGACCCTGGTTTTTCGGCGCTTGGACGGCTAAAACATCCTCGATTGTCTCAGGCCGCCTGTAGCCAGGCGGCCTTCTTATTTGTTGTGGAGGAGAAGCGATGGCTAGTTTTCCCCTGCTCGCGATTGTCGTTTTTTTATATTCCGCTTTTGCGCTCACCGCACCGGGCTGGCTGGAGGCCGTGCAGTTCAGTTTGCCGCTGTTATCGGGCAATGGATTGCCGTTTCGGGGAGGTGATGTTCTGTTGGTGCTGGGTTTGGTTTTGCTGTGTGTCGAGGTCTATCGCGCGACCAGCAGTTCCAAAGGTGCGGTGCTTAACCACGTCCTGTCCTTAGTCGTCTTCATCATTGCTCTGATCGAGCTGCTGGTGATGCGCCAGATGGCTAACATGACCTTTTTCCTGATCATGTTGATGACGGCGAGCGATGTCATCGCTGGCTTCACAGTCACGATCTCCTCGTCACGGCGCGATTGGCAACGGGAATGAGCAGGGTTGATCAAGAATCACTCAAATTGTTTCGAGTCATGATGCACTGATGCCACTTTCAGAGTTTACCCTGATCGACCGCTATCTTGCGGCTCAGAGCTTGACCCGCTCGGATGTCGCGCTCGGCATCGGCGATGATGGCGCCTTGTTGGTGCCGCCGCTGGACCAACACTTAGTGGTGACATTGGACACGTTGGTAGCGGATGTGCATTTCTTTGCCGCGACTGACCCAGAAAGGCTTGGCCACAAAGCGTTGGCGGTCAATTTGAGCGATCTGGCGGCGATGGGCGCGCTTCCCGCTTGGGCAACGCTGGCGCTGACTCTTCCCCAAATCGACGAAGTTTGGCTGGAGCGGTTTTGTCGGGGTTTGTTTGATCTGGCCCGACGTTACAACGTGCAACTGGTCGGTGGCGACACGACTCATGGGCCGACCACCGTCATCAGCCTTCAGGCCCATGGTTTCGTACCGCCGAACCAGGCTCTGCGCCGCGATGGCGCACGACCGGGTGATGGCATTTATGTCACGGGTACACCGGGTGATGCCGGTTTGGCATTAGCGGCCGCCTACGGTCAAGTCGCTGTTGCCGCTGAAGATCGTGACTCTGTTCAGGCGCGGCTGGAACGGCCGGAACCGCGGATCGCCCAAGGTTTGGCATTGCGTGGCATCGCCAGTGCGGCCGTCGATATCTCTGATGGCCTAGCGCAGGATCTCGGCCATATCCTGGAGCGCAGCCGGGTCGGCGCTCGGCTGGATGTCGGGCAATTACCACTGTCACCGGCACTTTCCAGAACACTCGACTGCGAAGCGGCCTGGCTCATGGCCCTGACCAGTGGTGATGATTATGAATTGTGTTTTACCGTGCCGCCGCAACAGAGCGCCGCGTTGGCAACGCTAGCCGCCGCCTGGGATTGTGGTTGTACCCGCATTGGGGTGATTACCGAAGCACCGGGCTTACGGTTAAGCCGCGCGGATGGTGCTGATTTTCAACTGGAACGAGCGGGGTATGACCACTTTCGTTAGTCCGTTGGTCTCTCTGGAGCCGGTCGTTTCACGCCAACCAGATTAAGCTTGCCATCCGTCCGGTGCGGCTTTCCCTGCGGTACGAAAAGAATCGTGCCGAATCGCCAAACGTACAGAAATCCCCTCCGTAAATGGCGGTCACGCCTAACCCGGTTAACTGTCGCCGTGCCAATCCATAGAGATCAGCCAGCCAGCGACCGGCCGGAGACGGTTGAAAGCAGCCGGTGTAATCAGCGTCCAGCAGCAAAAAGGCTTCCCTCACTTCCGCACCCACTTCGAAAGCGCTAGGACCGATGGCAGGCCCTAGCCAAGTCAGTAATTGGCTAGGGGGTACCTTGAGATGCTTAACCGTTGCGGCAATCACGCCGTTGGCCAGTCCACGCCAACCGGCATGAGCGGCAGCGACCACCGTCCCCGCTTGATCGCATAGCAGCACCGGCAGGCAATCGGCGGTCATCACCACACAAGGGTAGCCCGGTTGACGGGTCCAGGCAGCATCGGCGGCAACTGGTTCGTATACTGTCTCAGCGGCCACGACCCGGTTGCCGTGAACCTGCTGCAACCAGGCCGGTTCACGAGGATAACCGGCTAACATCGCTAACCGTCGCCGGTTTTCGGTGACGTCAGCCAGCGCATCAGCGACATGATCGGCTAGATTGAGACTGGTGAAGGGAGGTTCGCTGATCCCACCTTGACGAGTGGTGCTAAGCGCCCGTACCCGTGCCGGCGCTGGCCATTCGGGAACCAGGAGATGTTCTTGACGCAGTGGGTTCATACCTTGGCATCCTCTTCGAGTGCTGCCACTAATTCCAGCAAGTCGGCCGGCATTTCTGCCTGCCACGTTAATCGCACGCCGCTGACAGGATGGCTCAGGGCCAGCCGTTCGGCGTGTAGGGCCTGCCGCCGAAAATTCTGAATTACCTCAAGCACATGAGGAGAGGCGCTCGGAGGCAAGCGGGGGCGTCCTCCGTAGAGAGGGTCACCAACCAGGGGTAAGCGAATATGCGCCATATGAACCCGAATTTGATGGGTGCGGCCGGTTTCCAGCTTGACGTGCAACAGGGTATGGGTACGGAAACGGCGCATGATCCGATAATGGGTAACGGCAGGTCTGCCGCCTGGGACAACCGCCATGCGTTGCCGCTCGACCGGATGGCGGCCAATAGGGGCATCCACGGTGCCACCCGCTACCGGCAAGCCATTCACCACCGCCAGATAGTCACGTTCAATGTGCCGCGCCTGTAATTGCGCCACCAAAGCGCTGTGCGCTTGTAAACTGCGGGCGACGACCAGCAAGCCGGTTGTCTCCTTATCCAGCCGATGGACCAGCCCAGCGCGCGGCAAGTTCGCCAGTTCTGGGTAATGGTGGAGGAGGGCATTGACCAACGTGCCATCCCAATTCCCGGCAGCCGGATGGGCGACCAGCCCGGCCGGTTTGTTGAGAACCAGCAGATCGGCATCCTGATAGCGGATATCCAGCGGGATATCTTGCGGGAGCGCGAAGGTCTCCGCTTCTGCAATCAACTCTCCGCTGATGGTTTCCCCACCAAAAACCGGATCACGAGGCCGCCAGATTCGACCGTCCACCCGTAATTGGCCCGTTTTCAGCCACCGTTGTAAGCGGCTGCGCGAATGGGTCGGCAGCAAGGCGGCCAAGGCTTGGTCGAGTCGCATTCCGGCATAGTCGGCCGGTACCTGGCAGGCGATTTGTTCAGATGCAGACATGATGGTATTTGCTGGCGCGAAGGTTATACTGGGCATCAAATCGTTCATTTTACTCCCGACAATCGCCGTTCCATGCCGTCATCCATGCACCGTCTATTGAAACTATTCCTCGCCGTTCCTCTTGTGGCCGTGCTGCTTGCGGGGTGCTCGCTGCTCCCTGAAAAAATCGACGAAACCAGAGGTTGGTCGGCCCAGCGCCTCTACAGCGAAGCCAAGGAGTCGATGAATGGGGGCAACTACAAAACTGCCCTCGAATATTTGGACAAGCTCCAGGCGCGCTATCCGTTCGGTCGTCTAGCTCAACAGGCCCAACTGGATACGATTTACATCCAGTATAAAGACAACGAGCCAGATGCTGCTCTTGCTGCCGCCGACCGCTTCATTAAGGCCAATCCACGCCATCCGTATGTGGATTATGCTTATTACATGAAAGCGTTGGTAAATTTTAATCGCAATAACACCTTGCTTGAGCAAATCGCGCCTAGTGATCGCGATAAAACCGATACCACAACTGCGCGGCAATCCTATAGCGACTTTGCTGAATTAACGCGCAAATTTCCTAACAGCAAATATGCGCAGGATGCGCGTCAGCGGATGCTGTACTTGCACAACAATTTGGCCGCTTATGAGGTCAACGTCGCCGGCTACTATTTACGGCGTGGCGCTTATGTCGCGGCGGTCAATCGGGCTAAATATGTCCTAGAAACTTATGCGCGGACACCTGCCTCAGCCGATGCGCTCAGTATCATGACCCAAGCCTACGTCAAGATGCATATGCCGCAATTGGCTGCTGACAGTTTGCGGGTGCTGGAGCGCAATTATCCGCAATCCCCGGAACTGCCCAAGCTGAATGCGTTGGTCAAGGGATCTGGTTGAAAGGCATGGCTGCAAGCTGCTGAGTGCCTTTTGTCCAGGATGGCAAGGTGGTTTTAAGCACATGGCGTTAAAATGATTGCTCCAGCATCGAGAGGACTCCGTGATGTGGGATTTTTTCGAAACGGTTCGCCATCGTCACTCGATTCGTAAATATCAGCCGGACATGCCGGTTGAAGCGGAAAAGCTTTACGCCATCCTAGAAATGGCGTGTGCGGCGCCCTCGGCCGGTGATTTGCAAGCGTATCGGATCATCGTGGTGCGCGATCTGGCCGAGCGGACGGCCTTGGCTGAGGCGTGCGATGACCAGGTTTTTATCGCTGAAGCCCCGGTATGCTTGGTGTTTTGCGCGGACCCCACGCGCTCGGCGCAGGTATTTGGTGAACGCGGTGCTAATCTCTATGCCCTGCAAGATACCACTATCGCGGCGGCCTATGCCCAACTTGCCATCGTTGCCGCCGGTATGGGATCTACCTGGATTGGGTATTTCGATGAGGGTCGAGTCCGGGCGGCGCTGAAACTGGAGTCGGGCTTGGTCCCCTTGGCCCTGTTGAGTCTGGGCTATCCAGCAGAACTGCCTGCACCCAGTTCGCGCCGCCGCTTGGACGAGGTGGTGAGTTGGCGATAGAGCCGAAGATGACAATTGGCAGGTTATTGCTTTATCCTAAGCCCGCTATCAGGTGCCGCAACCGATAGCGATAAGGATTAGTGCCCACGCATTGATCGGTCTAGTTTTGGTTGTGGCAGGTTTCGCTGGTGTGGTGGAATGGTATACACACAGGACTTAAAATCCTGCGCCGTTAGCCCGGCTTGTGGGTTCGAGTCCCACCACCAGCACCATAAATCAATTGGTTAGCTCAAGCACTCAGTTGTTGCATTACGATAAAAAACGGCCGTTTTTGGCCGTTTTTTGTGCCCGAGTGTCCATACTACCGATGACCACACCGCCCGCTGGCCCCACATAGCCCGATGCAGGCGTAATGATCGAATGGCTCTTTTCGTTTGGCGCGGATGGGTTTTGAGAGGAATTACCCCAATCCGGGCCGAAATTGGGCCGAACCCGGATGAAGATGGGGCGAAATAGCAATTTTCACGCCGACCCATAAAAGTTTTTATAATCAGCGTAATAGCTGAGGCATCGCCATCGGACGCTCGGCTTTCTGCACCCACTTGGTGCTATGATTTAAGATATCGCCTCATAAACGCGCATAGCGATGACCACCGAGCGCGCCACCAGCGAAGCGCGCCTTTAACCCGAGAACCATCTTGTTACTCTTCCGCATGCCGGATTATTTCAGCGATTTGTTGCGCTTCCGGCAGTTTCAACGCCTGGGCGGCTTGTAAAGCCAAGCGCAGCAACGCCAACGCCTTTTCCCGATCTCCCGCCGAGTTGCGCGCCAGATAATTGATCCCGATGTTGGCGCGACAGATAAGCGCATCCCGCGCTGCTTGCAGCCGCTCGTAGACCGGCAGTTGTTCCTCCTGGCGGATGCGCAGCGCTTCGTCCAGTTGGCCGCGCGCCTGATAAACATCGGCGATTTTCCCCAGCGTCACCGCCCGCGCGCGCACGTCCCCCAGCCGCTCGTAGACCGGCAGTTGTTCCTCCTGGCGGATGCGCAGCGCTTCGTCCAGTTGGCCGCGCGCCTGATAAACATCGGCGATTTTCCCCAGCGTCACCGCCCGCGCGCGTACGTCCCCCAGCCGCTCGTAGACCGGCAGTTGTTCCTCCTGGCGGATGCGCAGCGCTTCGTCCAGTTGGCCAATGCTGGCCAGCAAATCCGCTAACTCATCCAACAACAAGCCCAGAATTTCATCGTCCGGCGGGGGTTTGGCGGCGACGGATTCGCGCAAGATGGCAATGCGGTAACTGCGCTCGGCCAAGGTGCGCGGATCGACAAGATTCATTTGAGGCTGCGGTATTTCGCGGGGGCCGACGGGCGTGGTGGTAAAGGCATAAACACCACCGCGCCACGCCCAAAGATCGGGAGCCAAGTCAATAACCTGGGTCACGCTTTCGGCGCTCAACCAAACGATCAATCGCACCGGTATGCCAAAAGCGATGGCCTCGCGGCGGATGTTGAAATCCTGCCAACGATCTTTATCGAACCAGCCGTCTACGCCGGTTAAATGAATCGCCGCATGGTTGCTAGCCAAGCGACGCAGCTCGGTTTCAAGCGCGGCAAAATCGGCCACGTTGTGAGTGCTTAGATCGATCTGAGCTACCGGCTGGCCAAGATCGGCGAACACATGATCAAGCTGTTCCATCAACATGTTGCGATAGCTGGCTTCGGTGAATTCGGCAAACAGCAGTTGAAAATGGCTACCGTATCGCAGCCTTTTGATCAAGCGCTGAAAATCGGCGACATGTTCGGGCCGCAGCGCACTGGCCACCCAATGGCGCGCGTAGTCGAAATCAAACGGCCCATTCCTCGCCACGGGGTCGCTAGCTCCCCGCGGCTGGCGACGGCAAGAGCGAGCGGGCGCGCTGATAGCCATCCAGCGTGCGCACCACCGGATGACTGCGCCGCCACGACGCATCGTTGTATTCGAGCAACGCCAAGTTGTAGAGCAATCGGCGAGTGCGCTCGTCATTGCCGGCATGGATTGCGTCGCTGTCGATCCGAGCCAGCAGCGCGTAATCCTCCGGCTCTAGGAAACGACGATATTCCGAGGCCAGTTGCTTGATCGCCGCTTCAATATCCGCCGCCGTGAGCCTGTCACCCTCAGCGAACTCGCAACTGAGCTTGAGTAAAATCAGCAGTTCGCGGGGATGGCCGCCGGAATGCTCGACAAGGCGGTCGATATCCGCATCGCTGGCGAAGATGGAGCGATCAGCCCGCCGTAACAAAATGGCGCGCATGGCAACCCAGCCCGCCTCACAGCGCGCGCTATGCTTTTCATAGAGCTTGATCATGGGCAACACCAGGTCGTCGTCCAGTTTGCCGGCAAGATGGCTTTCATATTTGAGATTGATGGGTGCGGTGTAAACCGCCAGCACCGTAATCGCCAGCAATTGCTCTACGTCGTAAATGAAGAACCGGCGGGTGTCCTCACCGCGCAGCTTGTCGGTGCCGTCGATGAGAAACAAAAGGCGCCGCGCCTTGTTGGCATCGGTCAGCGCTGTTTCAGCGGCTCTCAGCAATTCGTTAAATGCATCGGCCAAATCGCTGAAGGTGTTGCGGATCACCTGCCGCAGCGATTCCTTGTAGGTGTGATTGTTCTTGAACGCGGTGGTGAAGCGGCCCAGCAATTCCAGCAGGTAAGGTATGCCGCTGTTCGCCGTGACGCTGGTTTCGATGCCAAGCGTGAGTTCACTGGTTTTTTCCTGATTGACCACCTTTTCAGCGAACCAGTTTTCCAACTTGCTCAACGCTGCGGCGGGCAGGGTTATCTTTTGACCGGACACTCGTTCGAGCAGTGCGCGAGCCATTGCCATGAGCACATCGGCATACTGCAAATTGTGGCGGTCGAGCAGCACATTAATATCCACCTCGACAGTGAAAAACCGTCCCGGTCCACTCAGCTCGCTGACATATAGCAAGATTGAATAATTCTGATTATTCTATAGGGATGGCCTATTCACTTGATTTTCGACTTCATGTACTGGCGATCCGGCAGCGGGATCAGCTA
>NZ_CBTJ020000022.1 GCF_001051235.1 Candidatus Competibacter denitrificans Run_A_D11
CAGCTGGTTTGAGGCGAAACTCGCTATCATCCGCCCCGCCATCCGCACCTATCTGACTAATCCACTTTACAGGCTACCGGCAACTGCGTAACTCCTATGACTTTTTTCCTTAAAGAGACCAATCAGCTTTCCAGCAACAAATTTTGCTGCGCCAAGACAATAATTCGGACTGGTAGGCTTGGGTCCACCTCGAGCCTTGTTTTGTATTTCGCGCATTGATTTAAGGGTATCGAACGGGTCTTTGCTTGCCATGGCACCACCTCCAGGATTGTTGGCGTTAGGACTGCTGAGGGATAGCTGGGATTCAGATGGTTAATGCCGAATCTCTTGATCGTCCAGCTTATACAAAAAAGATGCCATACCGCTCGGTCATCATGAAATGATCGTTTACACGCACACCATCAGCGACAATGCGTAATGCTTAGCCAACCGGCAAAACAAGTAACTTTTGAAGCCATATCCCCGACTGCCATTGATCAATGGATCGGCTGATCTGACTTGAGGAGTAACGAGCCAGTGCCACCACCCACGGTCTCCGTGCTCCTGCCAGTGCGCAACGGCGCGCGTTTCCTCGCCCTGGCCCTGGATAGCCTGATCGGCCAAGCCAATATCTCCCACGAAATCATCGCCATTGATGACGGTAGTCGTGATGAAACGCCTACGATCCTACGCCGCTATGCCGCTCTGCACGACGGCTTGCGGATCGTCGCCGGTCAGGGAGATGGTCTTTCACACGCATTAAATCTCGGTTTGGTACACGCACGCGGCCGTTACATCGCCCGCATGGACGCTGACGATATCGCCCTCCCCGGTCGGCTTGCCGCCCAGTGCCATTATCTGGATCGACACCCTGAAATCGGCGTCCTTGGCACACAAGCACTGCGCATCGATCCTGCTGGTATTCGCAGCGGCCAGATCAGAGTGCCTACCGGCCCGCACCGCGTCCACGCTGCTTTAGGAATCAGTTGCGCCCTAATCCACCCGACCGTGATGTTACGGCGTGAGCCTTTGCTTGCAGTCGGCGGTTATCGGCCACAGTTCGATGGCGCCGAGGATTACGACTTGTGGCTGCGCCTGTCAGAAATCACGGAGCTAGATAATTTGCGGGAGCCGTGGCTCCTGTGGCGGCAGCACAATAGCCAAGTTTCAATCCGTTATGCACTGCGTCAAGCGCGCCGCGCCGCACTCGCGTTGCTGTCGCATCAGTGGCGCCGAAAGGGTGCGGCCGATCCGTTGGCCGATCAGCAAACCTTGAGGGGTTGGCGATATCGATTCTCTAGCATGGATTCCACCGCTGTCTTACGACTCCATGCGCTGACGGCCGCTGCCTTCGTGGACAACGGCGGCAGCCTACGTCGTCGGGGTTCCGCTTACCTTGAGGCGATCTGCAAACGGATAGACCGACATGACCAAGCACTCACGCGCCGGATCGCGCTGGCGTGTGTGCGTCACCAACGACAATTGGTGCGCGCCGGGCGATGGCGCGAGGCCCTGGCGCGTTGGCCGGTACATCTGGCAAGCTGCGATACTGAACTTTTGAGAGCATACTTCACGCACGCTAGCATCCTCTGGCGCTCGTGAACCGCGCCGCCGTTTTGCCGGTCACAGGCTGCGGGTCGCTTCGAGACAAATTCAATTGATCGTTTCTTTGGGGGTATTCGGATGGGTGTCGGTTATCAGGGTTTGCAGTTTTCACTTTTCGGCAAAGGCAAGGGGGTCAGTTTCGACCGCACCGTGATGCTGGGACGGCAGAATCACTATCTTGATGCAGGCACCCTGCATAGCATGTTCGAGCGTTTCGGTTCACCGGTAACCGACGCCGAAGTCCATACCATGCTGCACCATGCGTACTCAGAAAACCTCTTCAAACAGCTTGGCGCTACCAAGGTAGACAGCATCGACGCCTCCGGTTACGAAGGGGCGAGCATCATTCACAACCTCAATGACCCGATCCCGGCAGAGCTACAACGCCAATATACGTGCGTGGTTGATTTTGGCTCGCTGGAGCATGTCTTCAACTTTCCTGGGGCCTTAAAAAACGCTACTGATCTGCTCGCAGACGGCGGCCATTTGCTCAGCATCACCACCGCCAACAATTTCATGGGGCACGGGTTTTATCAATTTGCCCCAGAGGCGTTCTTCGGCTACCTCGCCAAAAACGGTTTTACGGATATTGAGATCTACATGATCCTGTACCGTAATCTGCCGTACTGGTTTCGGGTGAGCGAACCACGTCAAATCGGCAATCGGGTGGAACTGGTCAACGGTGAACCGGTCCAGATGGGGATTTTGGCCCGCAAAGTCGAGCATCGCCCGCAGGCGGCCTTTCCCATCCAATCGGATTACCACGATGCGTTTTGGCAACGGCGCGATGTTGACCGAAAAACCGAAGCGCCCCCGGTCGATCCGCACGTCAGCGCCCTTGTCCAGGATCTCAAGGCCAAAATCGCCGCGCTGGTCGCCTGGCCGGAGATGCTCTCCCCGCATCTGACCAACGGCTTCGAGAATCACCTCCATTACCAGCTAATCGATCCGGCTGTGGAAGTGGCAGGGGTGGCCCACGCCAAGGCCGGGCCAGCATTACTCTCGCGCTTGCAAAAGGCCCTCGGCATATCGACCGATACCACCACCAAGCCCAGTGCTCCCCCACCCGTCGATAAAGAACCCACCCATCTCACGCCAGTGGAAGAGGTAGAACATCGGGGCGTGATCATCCCGATCATCCCGAAGGTATTTTCCGAACAGATCATCCAGGCCATCCGGGTCGGCACTTATGAGGCGAGTGAGGCGGGCGAACTCGATGCCCTGATCCAAACCGATGAGGTGATTCTGGAAATCGGCGCCGGTTGTGGCTTCATTTCGACCTACTGCGCTAAGAACCCGCATACCAAGGCGGTCTATTCGGTCGAGGCGAACCCGGCCTTGATTGATGTCATTCGGTTAACCCATAAACTCAATAATGTACAGGTCACGCTGTATCACGAAGTGCTGGCCAAGGAATCGGGCGAAATTGATTTCTACGTTCATGAGGACTTTTGGGCATCGGGGACGCACAGTTTCCTCGGTAAACCCGTCAAAGTGAAAACCACGTCATTTCAGCAACGCCTGGCGGAAATCCGTCCCACCATGCTGATTGTCGATATCGAAGGAGGTGAAGATGGCCTGTTTGAAGGGATCGATCTGACCGGGGTCAGAAAAATCATGCTGGAAGTCCATCAACCCACCATCGGCCGCCGGGGTGTTAAGCGGCTGTTCGACCAGCTCTCAGCGCAAAATTTCCACTACGACATGTGGCATAGCTCCCGCAGCATCGTGACCTTCTCTCATGTTGATCGCGGCTGAGCACGCGCCGGTGACTAGCACCCACCGGCTACGTTTGGCTGTGTTGCTCAATGACATGAACGCCTCCGGCGGCATTCAGCGGGTCGCGGTCAATCTGGTACGGGAACTGAGTGAGCGTTACGACGCCCGCTTACTGTCGGTCGAGCCGTTGCACAAGCCAGTGTTCCATGACCCTAATCTTCAGCTCACAAGCCTAAACTGCCTACGCCGGGCGCGTGGCCGGCTACCTTATTTGGCGGAGATGGCGTCTATCGGGCTTGCGCTGCACCGCTACGTGCGCGAGCAGCGCATCGATATCGTGCTGGCAATCTGGTACGACTTCGCGTGTATTACCGCCTTGGCGCTACCCCGTTCCGTGCTCAAAATCGGTTGCGAGCATATCGCCTATGAGGAGGCACCGCGTTTCTGGCGTGCCATGCGCCGGTTGAGCTATCCCCGGCTTGATGTGGTGGTGGGCCTGACCGAAGCCGACCGGCCCGCGTTGGCGCAACTGGCCCGCACTGTCCGAGTGATCCCCAACGCCGCACCGCTACCATCCCCCTCAGCGGGCACGCAACGCGAGAAAATTCTCCTCTGTGTCGGTCATCTTATCGCCCGCAAAGGGCTGGATCGCCTGCTGTGGGCGTTGCAAAAACCCTTGCATGATCATCCCGACTGGCAGTTGGTTTTTGTCGGTGGCGGCGAACGCGGTCACACCGACTGGGGCTATTTGGACTATCTGGCGACCCTGCTCAAGTTGTTGCAGCTTGAAGGGCACGTCATCATCCATCCTGCGACCCAGCGTATCGAGTCATGGTATCGGCGGGCCTCCATTTACGTGATGGGATCACGCCAAGAAGGGTTGCCGATGGTATTGATCGAGGCAAAATCCTTTGGATTGCCGGTGGTCAGCTTCGACTGCCCAACCGGGCCTCGGGAAATCGTGCGCCACGGGATCGATGGTTTTTTGATTCAAGACGACGACTATGCCTTCAGTGAAGCGGTGAGTACTCTCATCACCGATCCTCAACTCTGGCAGCGCATGAGTGCGGCCGCTGTGGAGGATATCGGCGTCCGTTTTTCAACCGCCACGATTTCGCAGCAGTGGTTCAGCCTGATTGATGGACTCCTCGCCGAACGATCAGGAAATCGCCTGGTAACCGTGGCAAACAGTTCAAGCTAAGAGAATCGATGCGATGATCGGAATGCGATCTATGCGCCTCTGTTTAACCGACAGCTAGCGCACCGCTGCCCGGCGAAACCGCAAGAGACGCTCCATCACTTGCCGCTTCCTGATCCCGTTTCGGCCAAAGCCGCTGAACCACCCAGCGCGCGACGCCCCAAATTTCGCATTCCGCCAAGGATAGAGGCGCACACACGGGTCCAGCGGGTTGATCGGCCCCTGGTTCCAGCATCAGCCGGCCGGTTGCATCGCGGCCCAGGCACCGTAGCGCAATCTTGCCCGCGACAGCTACCGCCACCACGCTACCCGCCAGCGGAGGTGTGGTGCGATCCATGATCACCAGATCGCCATCGCGCAACCCCGCTGCTCGCAGGCTATCGCCACGGATCTTGACCAGGAAGGTCGCCTCCGCATTGCGGATCAGATGAGTATCCAGGTCTGGCCAGTACTCGGCCGGCTCATCAACAAGCGTGGCCATATCGGCTGACAGGTCGATCAGTAACGGCAACCCTGCGGACTGTTCCGCCTTCAAACCATGGGTGGGCCGGGGCCGAGACGTGCGGCCGATGGGCGTTCCGGGAACGAGAGCCAACATGAGCAGTTACCTCCGGGGAGAGCGATACGAGCGAACAAGGCCGATGACCACACCGAAAATCTCCAGATGGTCGCCGGGATGGATAACCGGATAGCGGGGGTTGGCCGGTTGCAGAACCAGCGTACCGTTTTCCACCGCCAATGTTTTGAGCGTCAGCTCGTTGTTGAGCGCTGCCACCACGAGATCGCCAGGTCGGGCCGGCGTATCTCGCTCCACCACCGCGATGTCGCCCTCGTGGATGCCGGCGTTGATCATCGAATCGCCGGTCACCGGTATGAGGGTGGTGCGCGATGGATGGCGCACCAGGTAGGCATCAATGGAATGGGCTTCGCCGCCATCGTGGGTCGGGGCCGGCAAACCGGCTGGGACGGCCGCTTCCGCCAAACCCCGCTCGAAAAACCGCTCGGTCGGCGCCCAGCGGTTAGCCGGTGTGCGCTCCAGATAGCCGGCGCTTCTGAGCCGCTCCAACACTTTGGCCACACCATCACGCGAGCTGAGCCGCAAAACGCTCCGCAGCGGGCCATAAGCAGGCACGGTGCGCCAGCGAGCGTAATACTCTTGCAGTCGGGCCAGATAAGCCTGGTCATCGGGTTGTTTAGGCATGGTTAAGCTTTAGCGTACAAATGTACGCTAAAGATAGAGCAGTTGTGCCGTAAGGTCAAGTGATCAGATCGGCTGATGTCGGGTTCTTGAGCGGTTCCTGCAAACGGAGGGCGGCCTTCCCCGATTTAGATTCCTTGGCCTGCTCGTTTTACCGGCTCGGTGCTTCCAGACGCTTCACCACCTCGCGCGCGATGGCCAGAGCGGCAGTTAAACCCGGTGATTCGATGCCGAACAGGTTGACCAAACCCGTTACCCCATGGACGGCCGGCCCTTGAATAACGAAATCGCCCGCCGCTTGCGCTGGGCCGGTGATTTTAGGCCGGATACCGGTATAGCCTGGCCGCAACATACCGTCGGCTAAATCCGGGTAATAGCGGCGGATCGCTCGGTAAAATTTTTCTTCAAGTCCGGTTTCGAAGCGGTAATCGACCATCACCGGCCAGCCACTCACATCCGGCCCAAACTTGCATTGCCCGCCAAGATCCAAGGTAACGTGAATCCCTAGTCCTGCTGCATCCGGCATCGGATAGACCAAATGCCGGAACGGCGACCGCCCATTGAACAGAAAATAATGCCCTTTCGCGTAGAACGTCGGTGGTATCCGTTCGGGCGGCAACCCCACTAAAAATCGCGCCAGGGACTGCGCACCCAAGCCGGCCGAGTTGACCAACTGACGACAACGCAACTCGTAGGGTTCCGCACCGCCAATGCACAGGGTGATTCCATCAGCATCGACCGTGCCGGCTACGACAGGAGCGCGGGTCACCAGCGTCGCACCAGCCCGCTCGGCATCGGCCAGCAGGGTCAGCATCAACGCATGGCTATCCAAGATACCGGTCGATTCGGAGTACAAACCGGCCACCGCCCGCACAGCGGGTTCAAGCTGGCTGATCTGAGCGGCATCAAGCGGACGCAACATCACGCCATTTGCAGCGGCACGTTCGGCATAGCTAGCTAATGCGGCTACTTCATTGGCATCACACGCCACCAAGAGCTTGCCGATGCGCTGGTGTGCGATGCCGCGTTCGGCACAGTAACCATAAAGCAGTGCCTTACCCTGTACGCACAAGCGCGCTTTCAGTGAACCTGGCGGGTAGTAGAGGCCGGCATGGATCACTTCGGAGTTGCGCGCTGAGGTCTGTGCACCAAAGCGCTCATCTGCTTCTAAAATAAGGACTTCACGCCCAGTTTGCGCCAACGCACGGGCCACGGCCAGGCCAACCACGCCGGCACCGACCACGACGGTATCGACGGTTTCCATCGCGTTTCTCCAGGCCGTGTCGCTTCATTAACCTGGTGCCAGATCCTGCGTCAACTCACTCAATCAGCCAGGATCATTTTTTCTTGGGAATTCGACCCAGCAGATAAAATTCGTCATTTGGGCGCAGGCTCATCATATTTGCCAGACGATTGGACATGGCAAAAAATGCCGCGATGGCCCCGATATCCCAAATATCCTGGTCGGTAAACTCATGAGCGCGCAATGCTTCAAAATCAGCGTCATTCACCGCGTAGGCTTCCTTGGCGACTTTCAAGGCGAAATCGAGCATGGCCTTTTGACGTGGTGTCAGATCGGCCTTGCGGTAGTTGATAGCCACTTGGTCCGCGATCAACGGATTTTTAGCACGAACCCGTAAGATGGCACCGTGTGCAACCACGCAATAATGGCACTGGTTAGTGCCCGAAGTCGCAACCACAATCATTTCCCGCTCAGCTTTACTCAGCCCGCTTTCCTTCTCCATAAGAGCGTCGTGGTAAGCGAAAAATGCACGAAATTCGTCGGGACGATGGGCAAGTCCCAAAAACACGTTAGGGACAAAACCGGTTTGCTCCTGCACCGCCAGAATTCGATCACGGACATCTTCAGGCAGTTGGTCCAGGGTGGGGATAGGATAACGGCTGATTGGAGTAGTCATAGTGATTTCCTTTAGGTAAAAGAGTGGAGAGAAGCGTTCTGGTTAATTTATGGAAAGATCGCTAAGAAGCCAGGCCCTACTGCGACGGAGGTTCAGATTATATCCCCATAAAAATCTGGAAAACCTAGGGAAAATTGTAGAAAACGTGCCTTCAGTTAGTTGACCGCCAGGCGTTTTTTATAATCGAATGGCTAGGATCACGGTTTACCCTATCAGAATGCACCAGATCAAAATGAGCCGACTCAGGCCAAATTGGCTATCAGCCCACTTTGCGATATCATTTGCTCATTGATTTCTGAGAACCCTCTTTAATAATTATCTTTATATACTGATAGTTATGCAGGTTTTCTACTTTGGAACAATACTTGCTTTTCTTGGCCTATGTTAAGGCTCTTAAAAGCGAACGGGTGAAGCGGTTTCCATGAATGCTAGTACTGATAAGCACCGAAGTAAGATGCATGGTGAAACTATGATACGACATAACTTCTTAATAGGAGCGCTCTTAATGATTAATACAGTAGCCATGGCAAGTGCAACGGGTGATGCAGAAACGATCCTGCAAATTTTGCTCAATACCCCACAATTGAGCCAATATTACCATTTCGATGTCAGGCCCCAGCGCAAGCCACTGCAAATTAATAATCATACTCACATCACCATTAATCCAAAAGCGGTCGTAGTTGATGGTGAGGCGATTCAAATCGCCAGCGGCCCAAACGCACTCGATATTACCGAGTTCCTCGTTGAAACTGAACGTGCCCAAATTGCCTTCGCCTTTCCAGTCGAAGGAATCCGAGGTTCGGCAATATTTAATAAAGATAAAAATGACTGGCGCTTAAACCACATCAATGTCGCCGAACATTAGATCCCTACTTCCTTGGAGATTACAATGAAAATGACCAACGCAGATCAAACCCAATATCCCAAATTTACTCAATACGTCCGCTATGCCTTACCCAAGGTCGTCGATGTCAAATCCATCGTTGCGGCTTTCCAAAAATACGGTCAAATTGATCGAACGACTCTAAAGCGGGCATTGAAATGGGGTAATGAACCCCATATCACCATTAAAACCTTGGTTGGTGCGATCGGAGAATTCAACGCTTCTGTCGATCCCGATGAAATCAATATTCATACCAAAATCGTTGAAGAGTTTGAGGCAGGTCACGGACTACGCAAAACTAAATATAATAAGCAAGTTTATTTGGTTGGGGTAACCTTACTTCATGAACTCGTCCACTGGGCTGATAACCTTGATGGTATTGACTTCCCTGATGAGGAGGGAGAACAGTTTGAAAAAGATGTTTACGGCCAAGTCATCAATTGAACGCTGTCTTATGGATATTCCGCAGGATGCGGAATAGGCTCCAACTGGGGCCAACGGCCCCAGGAATCTCAAAGTCGTGAATTACACTAGGCAGCCTTAAAAACACTCACAGGCTATGGCGCTTCCGGTAACGCTCCAAAAAACGCCCAAGGCGTCCGATGGCATCGGTTAAATCGTCCTCATGCGGTAAGAATACGACACGCAGATGATCGGGATGGGGCCAGTTGAAACCGCTGCCCTGCACCAGCAACACTTTTTCTTCCAACAAAAAATCCAGCACGAACTGCTGGTCATCAACGATGGGATAAAGCTTTTGATCCAGTCGGGGGAACATGTACAGCGCAGCGCGCGGCTTGACGCAACTGACACCGGGAATGGCGGTGAGCAGATTAAACGCCACATCGCGCTGCTTGCCCAGTCGGCCGGTTGGCAGCACCAGATCATCAATACTCTGATAACCGCCCAGCGCGGTCTGGATCGCATGTTGCGCCGGCACATTAGCGCACAGCCGCATTGAGGCTAGCATGGTCAGGCCCTCGATATAATCTTGGGCGTGGGTTTTCTCGCCTGACACTACCACCCAGCCGGCCCGATAGCCGCAGGCTCGGTAATTCTTGGACAGACCATTGAACGTCAGGCACAGCACATCCTCCGCCAGTGAAGCGATTGAGGTATGTTGGCCACCGTCGTATAGCACTTTGTCGTAAATTTCATCGGCATACACGATTAACTGATGCTGACGCGCGATTTCCAGAATATCCTGCAACAGATCCACGGGGTACAGCGCACCGGTCGGATTATTAGGATTGATAATCACAATGGCGCGTGTGGCTGGGGTGATCTTGCCTCGAATATCATCCAAATCGGGCAACCAGTTGGCTTGCTCGTCGCATAAATAATGGCGCGGCGTACCGCTCGATAGGCTCACCGCTGCCGTCCACAATGGGTAGTCCGGGGCCGGAATCAACACCTCATCGCCGGTATTAAGCAAAGCCTGCAAAGCCATCACGATCAGCTCGGACACACCATTGCCGATATAGATATCATCGACCTGCACGCCTGGAATCGCTTTCTGCTGGGTGTAGTGCATCACCGCCTTGCGCGCGGCAAAAAGCCCTTTCGAATCGCAATAACCGGAAGCATCTGGCAGGTTGTGAATGACATCCTGCACCAGTTCTTCGGGAGCCAAAAAGCCGAATGGTGCCGGGTTACCGATGTTGAGCTTGGTGATCCGCTGGCCTTCATCTTCCATTTGTTTGGCGCGTGCCAGCACCGGACCCCGAATGTCGTAGCAAACGTTTGCGAGCTTGGCGGATTTCAATATAGGTTGCATCGAGAATTCATCCGGCTGGGTTATCTGTGACTCTGAAAAAGCGGGCGGTTTAGTATCTGGAAAAACGTGGATACATGATAACCGTAGTCGGCAACGACCGATATCCCTGCTCCTTCTTGTGGTAGGAGAGATGTGTTTGGCAATAAGATGATGATATAAAAACGTCATAAACGAGAATGGACAGCAAAACTCCAAAGTTCTTCAAAGAAACTCAGCCATGGAATGCTTCTGGCGAAGCCAAATAAGCGAGTTCTTCGGGTGTACTTTCCCGACCCAAAATCGCGTTACGGTGTGGAAATCGGCCAAACCGAACGATGAGATTGTGATGATGACGAGCGAAACGCGCGCTGTCTTCCAATCCCAATGACTCGAAAAGTTGTACCGAGCGGGTCTGATCAGCCAGCTTTTCGCTGTGCATGAACGGCAGATAGAGAAAAAGACGCTGGGTCGGCGCCAACTCCTGATCAAAACCACGCACCATCGCGCGATCCGCGACCGTGCGCGCAGCGGCCTCGGTGGCGAAGCTTTCCGGTTGGCCGCGAAACATGTTGAGTGGAAACTGATCGAGTACAATCGCCAACGCCAACGCACCGACAGAGCTTTGTTCCCACGCTAACAGTTGCCCATCCGCCGCTGCACGATAGGTGGTCAAAAATCGCTCACGCAAGTGTTGATCGAATTCTGGCGTAGAATTGAACCACAGGGACTGGTTTGGCTCCGCAAACCAGAACGCGATAATGTCTTCACTGCTGGAAATGCTTTTTGAATCCGTCATTTTTAACCTCAATCTCTGCCCACATTTGCACCGCTTAGGGATTGCATTAACCCCGTGACCCACGCCCTTCTTGTCTCAGTTTTTATCATTGCCTCCTGTGGGCTGGTTTATGAACTGATCGCGGGGACATTGGCCAGTTATTTACTGGGCGATTCAGTCACCCAATTTTCCACCGTCATTGGCACCTACCTGTTTGCGATGGGGATTGGTTCCTGGCTATCGCGTTATGTCGTTCGCAACCTAATAACCCGCTTCATTCAAATCGAACTCGCAGTAGGCATTCTGGGCGGTTTCTCCGCACCAATGCTGTTTTTGATCTTCGCCTGGGGTGGCCTGTTCCGGCTGGCCCTGTACGTGCTGGTTCTGGTCGTCGGCATTTTAGTCGGCCTGGAAATTCCCCTGGTCATGCGTATCCTCAAGCAGCAGTTCGCTTTCAAGGATCTGGTGTCGCAAGTGCTGACTCTGGATTATCTGGGTGCGCTGGCTGTTTCACTGCTATTTCCGATTCTGCTTGCGCCGCATTTGGGTTTGAACCGAACCAGCCTGCTGTTTGGCCTGCTCAACGTCCTGGTGGCCGCCTGGGCCTTGCGGTTGTTTCGTCAGCAACTGCCGCAAGGCGGCTGGCTGCGCGGACAATGCTTCGCCGCACTGATCGCCTTGGCGGCCGGTTTCATTGCCGCCGACCGAATCACCGCCTTAGCCGAAGAAAATCTGTATGCCGATGAAATCGTCATCGCGCACACATCGCCCTATCAACGGATCGTCGTCACCCGCTGGAAGGACGATTTTCGACTATTTCTCAACAACAACCTGCAATTTAGCTCCCGCGACGAATACCGCTACCACGAGGCGCTGGTGCATCCCGGCCTGGGCGCGTTGCCCGGAGCACGTCGGGTATTGGTGTTAGGCGGCGGCGATGGCTTGGCAGTGCGCGAAATCCTCCGCTACGACAGCATTGAGTCGATCACCCTGGTTGATCTCGATTCGGACATGACCCGACTGTTCGCCAATCACCCCTTACTGACCCCATTGAACGACAACGCTCTGCAATCCCCAAAGGTGCAGATCATCAATCAGGATGCCTTCAAATGGCTGGCGCAAAATGCGGACATGTTCGACTTCATCGTGGTAGATTTTCCTGATCCGAGCAATTATTCGCTGGGCAAGCTTTACACCAACACCTTCTACCGCTTGCTCGAAAAGCATCTGGCCGCGAATGGTGCGGTCACGGTGCAGACCACTTCACCGCTTTACGCCCGGCAATCATTCTGGTGCATCGTCCGTACGCTGGAAAGTGTCGGCTTGCGGGTGGCGCCCTATCACGCCTATATACCGGCCTTTGGCGAATGGGGCTTTGCATTGGCGACTCGCCAGCCCCGGCAACCACCCGCTCACTATCCAGCCGGTTTACGTTTCTTGACTCCCGACACCACTGCGCCGTTGTTTCAGTTTCCGCCCGACATGGGGCCGGTTGATAGCGAGATCAATCGGCTCAATAACCAAATCCTGGTGCATTATTACGAGCGCGAATGGCGCCAAGTCACCCAATAATCGCTTCGGGAACGGTCGGCTAGCGGGGACCATTGCCGATATGGCCCTGTCGCCAAATGACCGGTCGCGCTAGAATCACTGCCATGCGTTGACCTTCTTGCCCTTTAGCGCGGATCGCCCGATGACCTCCACAAAGCCGCTTGCCAGCAAAGCCATTCCACCCGCCGAACGCCTGATTTTTGCTCTGGACGTACCCAATCCGACGACAGCTCGGCACCTGGTGGAAACGTTAGGCGATGCGGTTTGCTTTTATAAGATCGGCCTGGAGATGTTCATGGCCGGCGGCTATTTCGAGCTGATCGACGGGTTGCGGGCGCGTGATAAAAAGGTGTTTGTTGATCTCAAATTCTTCGATGTGCCAGAAACGGTGCGCTCCGCCGTGCGCCAGCTTAAACCCTACGGCGCCACCTTCACTACCGTCCACGGCAATGATGCCATCCTCAAAGCGGCGGTCGAAGCGGCGCAAGAGATCGGCGGCGATTTAGGCATCCTCGCTGTTACCGCCTTGACCAGCCTTGATCAAGCCGATCTCGATGATTTGGGTTTCGCCTGCGACCCGAAAACCCTGGTGCTGTCACGCGCGCGTCGGGCGTTGGCTATCGGTTGTCGCGGCGTGATTTCCTCCGGTTTGGAGGCGGCCGAGTTACGGGCCAATCTCGGCGAAAAGCTGCTGATCATTACCCCTGGCATCCGCCCGGTCTTGAACCGTCCGACGGATGACCAGAAGCGGACAATGGATGTGGAGGACGCTTTTCTAAGCGGCGCTGATTACATCGTCGTCGGTCGCCCGATCCGCCAAGCGGCCGACCCGCACGCGGCAGCCGTAGCAATTCAAGAACGGATCGCACGCTTATTCGCGCCCGGTATTTCGACCACCTAACTCATACGGCGGACCGGTTCACCGACATGGAGCGCGGTAAGCCCATCGGCGTCTTTGATTCTGGCGTGGGCGGTCTGTCGGTATTGCGACGGATTCGCGCCGATCTCCCGCACGAGGCATTCGTGTATGTCGCCGATTCCGGTCACGCGCCCTACGGTAATAAAGCAGACGAATTCATCACTCGCCGAGCGTTTATCATCACTAAATTTCTGTTGGATCAGGGCGCTAAGGCAGTGGTGGTCGCTTGCAACACCGCGACCGCAGCGGCGATTACCCGGCTACGTGAACGCTTCGATATTCCTATTATCGGCGTCGAGCCAGCGCTCAAACCGGCGGTAGCTGCAACCCGTTCCGGGGTGGTCGGAGTTTTGGCCACGGGCAACACGGTACGCAGCGATAAATTTGCTGCATTACTCGATCAACACGGCCACCAGGCGCGGGTGATCGTGCAACCCTGCCCCGGCCTGGCGGATTGTGTGGAAAACGGGGAATTGAGCGGCCCCCAGCCGCAAGCCCTTTTGGAAAAATTTCTAGCGCCTCTGCTGGAACAAGGCGCTGATACCCTGGTGCTGGGTTGCACGCATTACCCGTTTCTCGCGCCACTGATCCAGTGCTTGGTTCATCAGGATACCGTGATTCTCGATCCGAGTGCCGCAGTCGCCCGCCAACTACGACGGCGCTTAGAGACAACCGGTTTGCTGGCAAGCGATGCCCAGAACGGTACAGCGCGCTATTTCACCAGTGGTACGCCGGAACACACGGCTCAGGTGATGAGCCGCTTGTTAGGCTATCCAGTCTGTGCCGAACCCCTGCCGACGGTATGCTGAAAGTGTGGCAGCCCGAAAAGGCATCGCTCAGTGCCAGATCACTCGGTCACATAGCCCGCGCGGCGCATGTCTTCCAGACCACCTTTGTTCTCAACGTGGCTATAACCCAACCGACGCAAGGCTTTTTCGGCAATCTCGGCACGACGGCCGCTACGGCAATACAGGACGATACGGGTATCACGATTGGGAACGGTCGCCGTAATCCGGTCGGCAATTTGCTCGTAAGGAATGTGAACCGCATCCCGGACATGGCCTTCGCGGTATTCCTCGGCGCTGCGCACGTCAATGACCGGGGCCTGATCAGGGCGCAAAGCGGGTGCCGGCTGCTCAGCGAGCACAGGAAGGGTCAGCAACAGGATGGCAAGAAATCCCGCTCGCTTCATTACAGATCTCCTCAAAAGCGGCATTAAGCCCGTTTGGCGTCACGACCACCAGGGGTCGTCGTTTGCAATTGGCTGTCGAGTCGTTGGATTTGTTCGATAATCTCGACCAAGCGCCGGCCGGCTTCGGTCAGCGCATACTCGGTGCGGGGCGGCAGCTCTGGGAATGCCTCTCGTTCTAATAATCCGTAGTGGGTCAATTTCCGCAAGCGCTCTGAAAGCACCTTGGTTGAAATCCCGGTAATCTCCCGTTCGAGCGCGCCGGGCCGTCTGGTACCGGCTCCGACGGCGTGCAACACCGAAACTGACCACTTGCAGCCGATCACATCTTCCAGCCTGGCGTACACCGACGGAACCTGAGAAATTTTTTTCATCCGACAAATCAACAACTTTCACCAAAAAGTGCCTGGGGCACCAAAAAGTGCCCGCTGGTCAAAATGCGCTAACCGACCCATGCTCGGCTTGCTGAGGTCTTCGACCACCGCTCTCGGTTCGACCCCTTCAGTCAGATTTTAATTCATTAAGGAGTGATCGCGATGAAAAGCAAAGCTATTTTCTATCACGCCGGCTGCCCAGTTTGTGTAGCGGCCGAACAAACCGTCGCCAGCGCACTCGACCCACAACGCTTTGACGTGGAAATCGTCCATCTGGGAGAAAACCGGCGGCGGGTCGCTGAAGCCGAAGCCGTCGGGGTCAAGTCGGTACCGGCTTTAGTGCTGAGTGGAGCACCTTTTCACATCAATTTTGGGGCCAGCCTTGAGGCGTTGAAATAACACGCGGGGCGGTGCGCGGGAAACGTCACAGCACATCCTTCCCGGCACCGTCCACCCACGCTCGCTTAACCCGACTGTTTCTCGGCCGATGGGATCGCCACCGCCAGATACAAAGCGCCGCCGTCCCGCTTCACTAATAGCGGTACCCGTTTACCGCGCGGAAGATTTCGTACTAATTGCCGCAACTGCGCAGCATCTTTGATCGGCTGATTGTTCAAGCTAAGCAAAATATCGCCCGCTCTCACCCCAGCTTCGGCGGCGGCACCTGGCCCGACCTGTTGCACCAACACACCCTGGCCATTGGGCGAATCGCCGACCGCGACATTCAGGCGCGGCCCACCCTCATTCGGGGTGTTATCCACCAACTGTTCTTTGCCATCCTTGTCCGGCAACTGCCCCAGTTTCACGGTTAATTCCCGTTCCTTACCATCGCGGATCACCGTTAGCGTCTGGTTTACGCCCGGCTTGGTGGTACCCACGAGCGGTGGCAAATCGGCGCTATCCTGTATCGGTTTCCCAGCGTAAGCGATGATGATATCACCCGCCTGCAAACCCGCTTTGGCCGCAGGACCGGCGGCATTCACCTCGGAGACTAAGGCCCCACGCGGTTGCTCCAGATTAAAGGAACGAGCCAAATCCTGAGTAACCTCCTGCAAGGTAATTCCCATCCAACCCCGCGTTACATGACCCTCGGCCTTAAGCTGGGCAACAACCTCCATCGCTACATCGACTGGAATTGCGAACGACAAACCCATATAACCACCGCTGCGGCTGAAGATTTGCGAGTTGATGCCGACCACTTTGCCGGTCAGATCAAACAGCGGACCACCAGAATTACCGGGATTGATCGGCACATCGGTTTGAATGAACGGTACATACGTGTCGTTCGGTAACGAACGTCCCAGGGCGCTGACGATACCCTTGGTCGCAGTACGCTCCAGCCCGAACGGCGCGCCAATGGCGAATACCCATTGCCCGACCTTGAGGCTGCCCACATCGCCGATGGCGACGGTCGGCAAATCGCCGGCCTCAATCTTGAGCAAAGCGATATCGGATTGCGCATCGCTACCGATCACTTTGGCTGGAAATTCGCGTTTGTCATTCAGCTTGACGGTGATTTTATCTGCTCCATCAACCACATGCCGGTTGGTGATGATATAACCATCAACAGAAATGATAAAACCGGAGCCTAATCCCTGAACCGGCCGCTCTGTACCAGCCTGTGGTACCGAAGGTTGGGGAAAGCGTTTGAAAAATTCGCCAAATGGATTCTCTGGGTCATCGTCGGGTACGGCGAACGGCAAACCGCGCCCCGCCAAAATCGGGGTACTCTTGCCGATGACGCTCACATTGACCACCGCCACCGCATTCTGCTGAACCAATGCGCTAAAATCCGGCACGCTCATCTCGATTCGGACGGGCGCGGTCGCGTCCAGCGCCAGCACCGGTGGCAATAGACCCGTCACCAACGCCCCACTACCTAAACTCAGGATGACTGCCGCCGCGACTTTGTTAAATGTTCTCGACGTTTGCATAACAACCACCTCTTTCGTACCGTGAATTTTTTATTCCGAGACCCAGCCCAAGGCCGCTCGGAACCCTCATGGCGCAGTAATGTGGCTGATATCGCTTAAGGGAAACTTAAGGCGTGCTTGGCAATTTCTTAGGCCCGCTCATCCGTACTGACAATAAACACGTTATCGACTTCATTAATATGAAATTGGCGTGGTGTCCTGGGAGCCGGCAAGTCGCTCTCCGGCAACCCTGATTTTTCCAAAAAATAGGCACGGATTGGCGGATCATTCAACGTCGCTTGATCATTCTCCAACCAGTCTTTAATTTTTGGGTCTTGTGGTTGGAAAATATGCACTTCCCGATGACCTCTTTCCAGCACTGCGTAAGTTGGCGGATGACCGAACTCCATCAACTTGGTATAGCCCAATGTCTCATACATCCGCACCGCTTGGCTGACGCTGGCCAAGACTTCACCGTTCCCCTCGTAAGACGGGCCTCGGTCAAACCGATTACCCTTTTCCAGCAAGTAACGACGCACAGCCTTGAGCGCGCTATCGAAACCACTCTCTTGCCCGCTTGTTCCACCCATTGACGCTTTCCCCCAAATCTCGTTCGAGAGCGCATATTACCAATACTCAGCGAGTTCGGCCGAACCGGCACCAGCCTGTGCGTTCATGGTTTGCCGCCGAGCTACTCCCAACTATTGAGCTAACCAGCAATGATCGGTCATTTTTTCTAGCTACCTTGGCATTCCGTCGAGCACTATCGGTCATCTGACGCTCCCAACGGCCTCAGAGATTAGGACGACCAGTCTCAATTTTTTCAACCCTTCGCCGGAAAACCCAACCATGCAAGCGCCTGAATTCTCCTCTTCGGCACCCTCTCTTGAACCGCGCCGCTTTCCCTGCACGCAATGCGGCGCATCTCTCGAATTTGCACCTGGTACCGATACCCTGCGTTGCGAGCATTGCGGCCATCAAAACCAGATCACGCGCTCTACCACCCGGATCTTGGAAGAGGATTTTCGACAAATGCTGAAGGCGTCGGCTAGCAGCACGCCAACACAGGAAGAGATCGCTATGGATTGCGTTTCCTGCGGCGCCTCTTATCGCTTCGATGCGGCGACCCATGCCGGCCAATGTCCCTTTTGCGGCGCACCGGTGGTCGCTAAGACTCGCCAGCATCGCCAGCTTCCAGTGCAAGCCTTGCTGCCCTTTCAGGTGAAACGCGAGCAAGCCTGGACGCTATTTCAAAATTGGCTCAGCGGATTGTGGTTCGCGCCAAACCGACTGCAAAACTACGCCCGCAACGAGAGTCGCCTGGCGGGAATGTATGTGCCCTATTGGACCTATGACGCCGCGACCACCACCACCTATCAGGGTGAGCGAGGTGATAACTATACCGTGCAAGAGCGCTATCTAGCGCTCGAAAATGGGCAGCAAGTTGAACGGATTCAGACGATTATCAAGGTTCGCTGGACACCGGTCACCGGGCAGGTTTCCCGCTTTTTCGACGATGTATTGGTATTAGCCAGCCGCTCGTTACCCCCAACGGTCACCCAGCAACTAGAACCCTGGGATTTAGCGAATCTTGTCCCTTATCAAGAAGATTATCTGAGCGGTTTTCAAAGCCAAATGTATCAGGTGGACCTGGAACACGGCTTCAAATACGCCCAGGCGCGGATGGCCGCCACGATCCAGCAGGATATCGCCCACGATATCGGCGGCGATCACCAGCGAATTAATGGTCTGGACACCCGTTATGGCGAGATCCGCTATAAGCACGTTTTGCTGCCGATATGGCTATCCGCCTTCCGTTTTCGTGACAAAACCTATCGTTTCGTGGTGAACGGTCGCACTGGAGAAGTGCAAGGCGAGCGGCCCTACAGTCCTTTCAAGATCGCCCTCGCCATTTTGTTGGCGATTCTGTTGCTCGGCGGCAGCTTAGTGCTCTGGCAGTATTTTTCAGCCTCCCAAAGCTGGTCGCTGCCGCAAGCAGGGATGCGCTACGGCCTAACACCTTCTATTCCATCAAAAATATTAGGAGTTACGCAGTTGCCGGTAGCCTGTAAAGTGGATTAGTCAGATAGGTGCGGATGGCGGGGCGGATGATAGCGAGTTTCGCCTCAA
>NZ_CBTJ020000023.1 GCF_001051235.1 Candidatus Competibacter denitrificans Run_A_D11
CCCAGTTCATCAATGATCAGTAACTTGGGTTTGGCCCATTGGGTGAGGCGATCCTCCAGACGACCCTCGACATGGGCTTTGGCCAGGTTAGCGACCAGGGCGGCGGCAGACGTGAAGAGCGTGGAATAGCCCTGTTGGATCGCCGCACTCCCCAGGGCCACGGCCAAATGGGTTTTCCCAACGCCCGGTGGGCCAAGGAGGAGCAAACAATCGCCGTTGGCGACCCAGCGGCACAAGGCCAGTTCGCGCAGTTGTTTCGGATCAAGCGACGGTTGGGCCTGAACATCGAAGCCGTCCAGCGTCCGTGCGAAGGGGAACTTCGCCAACCGCACGGCCATGTCCAGTCGGCGCTGTTCGCGGCGGGCCACTTCGGCCTGGCAGAGAAACGCCAGGGCCTCGCGCAGGTTCAAGTCACGACGAGCCGCTTCATCCAGCAGGGTGTCGAGCTGATCGCGCAGGGCGGTCAGTTGCAGCCGGGCGAGCAGGCTGGGGAGAATGTCGGTATTGACGTTCACCAACCCCCTCCCAATAGCGCCTCATACTCGGTCAACGGTCGCAACAAGGTGGGTATGCAGGGTGGCGTATCGGCCGTCGCTGCCTGATCGGCTGTGGCCGTCGCTGCCTAATCGGCTGTGGCCGTCGCTCGGATCGTACCGGATGCACCGACCACGCCCGCCAAATGGGCCGGATCCATCTGGCGCTGGCGTCGGCCGATGTTAAGCAGGTGTCGGGCAACGTCGCAACCGGCGTGCAGTACCCGCAGTTCGTCGTCTACGATCCGCACCGTCACGGTGTCGCCGATCAACCGCCAGGGCACGCTGTAATGATTTGTGTCGACCTCAATACAGCTGTCGGCGTGCACCCGACGGGTCAGTTCGCGCGTCCAATGAAAGGGCGGATGGTCTTTGAGCGGTCGCAACGCGGTCGCTTCGGCCCGCTGAAACCGTTCCAGCGGCACCTCGCCGGTCGTCCCGTGGATGCGGACATCGGCCACCGTGCGGGTCCAGTGCGCAAGGTGGTTTTCCAGCGCTGCCCAGGAGGTAAAGGTGTACCCAGCTATCGCGTTGTGCTTGACATAACCGACTCCACGTTCGTCCTTGCCCTTGGTACGCGCGCGATACGGCGCGCAGGCGCGGGGTTGAAAGCCCCAATAGCGCGCAAACGCCAAAAAGCGGGGATTGAACGTCACCACGCGCGTGACCGGATCGTGGGTCTCCACCAGCGCCCGCGCGTTGTCCAGTAACACCTCCTCGGGCACCCCGCCAAAGTGCCGAAAGGCGCCTTCCAATCCGCTCAGCCATGCCGCTTGTCGCTCGTGGTCAAACGCCGCTACAAACAGCCGCCGCGAATAGCCTAAGGTGGCCACAAACAGACGAACCACCGTCAGCTCACCGCCCATACGGACCGCACTCGTTCCAAAGTCAATTTGCAGCTGCTGACCCGGCGGCGTCTCAAACCGGACCGTGGCCCGTGCGGCCGCCTCCAGTTCCTCTCGCCAGGGTCGCACCGCCCGCTCGACGGTGCGCAGCGAGACCCTAATCCCATGCACTCGCGCCAATTCCTGACGCACCACATCGGCATTGCCCCGATGCTGGCGAAAATGAGCCGCTAGCCAGGATTCCAATCCACCCAGCGTCCGTCGTCGCACCGGGGATCGATAGGGCTTCCAACTCCCACCGTCCAAATGCCGCTTCACCGTGTTGCGGCTACACCCCAGTTCGCCGGCAATCCGCCGTAACCCCCACCCTAATTCGTACAGCCGCCGCATCGCCGCCACCGCTTCCGGTGTTTGCATCGCTTCCCCCTTCCTCATCGTCAGTCTCGGAAGGTGGATTTTCGGACCCTTCATGACTATTTCCCCTCTGACTTGCGGGGTCAATTCTTCAT
>NZ_CBTJ020000024.1 GCF_001051235.1 Candidatus Competibacter denitrificans Run_A_D11
ATTGCGCCCATTGCCATGGATGAGGGCCTGCGCTTCGCCATCCGTGAGGGTGGTCGCACCGTCGGCGCCGGCGTCGTCGCTAAAATTATTGAGTGAGCTTCAGCATAGAAAAGAGGTGGGACGTTTGTCCTCGTCCCACCTTGCAAGTTTAGTTACAGGCCAGTAGCTCAATTGGCAGAGCAGCGGTCTCCAAAACCGCAGGTTGGGGGTTCGATTCCCTCCTGGCCTGCCACCTTTTCTGTGGCAGACCCCAAATTTCGTCCGCTCGGGTTGCAAGGAGAACTCTCCTTGGACTCGCAAAGCTGAAATCAGCATGAATTTGACCAAGCCTGAAACGCAAACCGTTAACAACCGTAGCGATACTTATAAGCTCTTAGCCGCTGGCGCCATCGTTTTACTGGCTTTAGTGATCTTTTACGCACTTGCCAATCACTCGTTGTTGGCGCGCGTCATCGGCTTATTGCTGGCAATGGGTGCAGCCGTAGCGATTGCCTTAAAGACTGAAATCGGTGCGGAAACGCTGGAATTTATCCGTGGATCGCGCCTAGAAGTCCGCAAGATCGTTTGGCCCACCCGTGCGGAAACCACCCAAACGACCTTAATCGTCATCGCCATGGTAGTCATTATGGGCTTATTGCTGTGGTTACTCGATGTCTTACTGTTCTGGCTAATCCGGCTCATTACTGGTTAGCAAGGCGATAATAACCATGGTCATGCGATGGTACGTGGTGCAAGCGTATTCCGGCTTTGAGCAGCACGTTAAACGCTCCTTGTTGGAAAGAATCAGTCGCGAAGGGCTTAAGGACCGCTTTGGGCAAGTCCTGGTACCGACTGAGGAAGTCGTGGAAATGCGTGACGGCCAAAAGCGCAAGAGCGACCGTAAGTTTTTTCCGGGCTACGTCTTAGTACAGATGGAGATGGATAACGACACCTGGCATCTCGTCCGTAATGTCCCAAAAGTCTTGGGCTTTATCGGCGGCACCAGTGACAAGCCGGCACCGATCTCGGAAAAAGAGGCGCAAACCATCCTGCAACGGGTTCAGGAAGGCGTAGACCGTCCTAAGCCGAAGGTGCTCTACGAGCCAGGCGAAATGGTGCGGGTCACTGATGGCCCATTTAACGATTTTGAGGGCGTCGTCGAGGAAGTGAATTACGAAAAAAGCCGGCTGCGGGTGGGCGTCATGATTTTTGGTCGCACGACGCCGGTGGAACTGGAATTCAGCCAGGTTGAAAAAGTTTCCCGCTGACCATTCATCCTACGGTCAGGGGTCCGCCGCTCACCACTGAGCGGCTTATCGGGGAGCCGCAAGGCGTTCGCACCCAACAGGAGACGCAATGGCAAAGAAAGTTACCGCATACGTCAAGCTACAGGTCGCGGCCGCCAAGGCCAACCCTAGCCCTCCCGTGGGTCCCGCTCTGGGGCAGCACGGCGTGAACATCATGGAATTTTGTAAGACATTCAACGCCCAAACCCAACACTTGGAGCCGGGTCTGCCCATTCCCGTGGTGATTACGGTCTACAGTGACCGTAGCTTTACCTTCATCATGAAGACCCCACCCGCTTCCGTCTTGCTGAGGAAAGCGCTGGGTCTGGACAAAGGCAGTTCCAATCCCAATACCAAGAAAGTTGGCACGGTAACCCGCGCTCAGCTTGAAGACGTCGCTAAGGCCAAGATGCCCGATCTAACCGCCGCCGATCTTGATGCCGCCGTTCGGACTATCGCCGGCAGCGCCCGTTCCATGGGCCTTGATGTGCAAGGAGTCTAAGCGATGGCGAAACTATCCAAACGCCTACAGGCCGTGCGCAGCAAACTGACTCCCGGCAAGTTTTACCCGATTGGAGAAGCATTTGTGCTGCTGAAGGAACTATCCACCGTTAAATTTCGTGAATCGGTGGACGTGGCGGTCAATCTGGGTGTCGATCCTCGTAAATCCGATCAAGTGGTGCGCAGTGCCACTCTGTTGCCGCACGGCACTGGCAAGACGGTTCGGGTCGCAGTATTCGCGCAAGGTGCCAACGCCGACGCTGCACGCGATGCCGGCGCCGATGTGGTCGGCTTCGAGGATCTTGCTGAATCGGTCAAGGCGGGCAATCTTGATTTTGACGTGGTTATCGCTGCCCCGGACGCCATGCGAGTGGTCGGTCAACTGGGCAAGATTCTGGGTCCTCGTGGCTTGATGCCGAATCCCAAGGTCGGCACCGTAACCCCTGACGTAGTGGGCGCAATCCACAACGCTAAGGCGGGTCAAGTCCGCTATCGGACTGATAAGGCCGGTATTATCCATTGCACAATCGGCAAGGTGGATTTTGCGCCAAACCAGTTGCAAGAAAATCTGCAAGCTCTGCTGCATGACCTGCAAAAGATCAAGCCAGCCACGTCGAAGGGTATCTACATTCGGCGGGTCACTGTCTCCACGACCATGGGACCCGGCTTGGCCGTCGATCAAGCGACATTAGCATTCTAAATTCAGATGCCCTGGGTCGTTGATTGCCAGGGCAATAAGAACTTTGGGCCGGCCGGAACTTTCGGCCAGCGTCAAAGACCGCGGGCGCCCTTCAGCTTAATCCGTTTCCGGCCAAACACCGGAGCAGCCCGCGCAGACGGGTAAGGCCCTTCCGGATTTTTTCTGGCAAGGCCACCGTTTTCGCTCTCCATTCATGGAGAAAACACCGCGAGGTAAGTCAATGAGTCTCAATCTGGCAGAAAAACAGGCTGTGGTGGCCGAAGTCGCCAAAGTGGCTGCCAGTGCGCACTCCGCGATTGCCGCTGAGTACCGTGGCCTGAGCGTCGCTCAGATCACCAGTCTGCGAGTCAAAGCGCGGGAAACCGGCGTCTATGTGCGCGTCGTTAAGAACACCCTGGCACGGCGTGCCGTGCAGGGTACTGAGTTCGAGTGCTTGCAATCCAGTCTGGTCGGACCGCTGATCCTAGCGTTCTCCCAGGAGGACCCAGGCGCAGCGGCGCGGCTGATCAAGGAATTTCTCAAGGAAAAAGCCAACGACAAACTGATCGTCAAGGCATTGGCGGTCGGCGGTCAGGCGTTCCCAGCCAGCGAGCTGGAACGACTGGCGAGCTTGCCGACTCGCGATCAAGCGATCAGCTTGCTCATGGCTTGTATGAAGGCACCGCTCGATAAATTCGCGCGAACCCTCAACGAAATTCCCGGCAAATTGGTGCGCACCGTCGAAGCGATCCGGCAGCAGAAAGAAGCGGCCTGATTATTTTGGCGACCAACAGCTTAAATTGAATAGTATTTTCAGCATTTATTCAGGAGTAAATCTGTAATGGCTGTTTCGAAAGAAGACATTCTGGATACCATCGCCAATATGACGGTGATGGAAATCGTTGAGTTGATTTCCGCCATGGAAGCCAAGTTCGGCGTCAGCGCCGCCGCCGCTGTAGCGGCCGCTCCAGTGGCTGCCGTGGCCGCTGCACCGGTCGAGGAGAAGACTGAATTCGACGTAGTGATGACCAGCTTCGGTGAAAAGAAAGTCGAAGTGATCAAGGTAGTCCGGGCGTTGACCGGTTTGGGCTTGAAGGAAGCCAAAGACGCGGTAGAAGGCGTGCCCTCTACCATCAAGGAAGGTATTCCCAAGGCCGAAGCCGAAGATATCAAGAAGAAGCTTGAAGAAGCCGGCGCCAAGGTCGATATCAAGTAAACTGGGGAGTTTTCCCAGTTGTGGGATATTTACCACGCCGCCAGTCGGCGCGGATCAAGTAGGCTCAGAAACGGCTGGCGATCTCCGGTCGCCGGCCCGTTTCTATTTGAATTGCTTAGTAAACACCCAGATTCAAGCCTGCGGAACCCTGGGTCGGGGCCGATGATGGAATCCAGCGATTTTGCCCCTGGCTGCACTCCCGATGAGAGGAATCCTGATGTCGTACACTTTTACTGAAAAAAGACGCATTCGTAAAGATTTCGGCCGGCGTCCCAGCATCCTGGAGGTGCCCTACCTGCTGGCGATTCAGTTGGATTCGTATCGTGAGTTTCTGCAAGCCGAGACCGCGCCCGGCGAACGCCGAGAAGCGGGACTCCATGCCGCGTTTCGCTCGGTATTTCCCATTGTCAGCTACTCCGGCAACGCGCGCTTGGAATATGTCAGCTACCGGATGGGCGAACCGGTGTTCGATGTCCGCGAATGCCAGTTGCGGGGCTTAACCTATGCCGCGCCGCTGCGGGTTCGGCTGCGACTCGTGCTGATGGACAAGGACGCTGAGGCCGGCACGCAAAAGATAAAAGACATCAAGGAAAACGAAGTCTACATGGGCGAATTGCCGCTGATGACCGATAATGGTACTTTCGTCATCAACGGTACTGAACGGGTCATCGTTTCCCAATTGCACCGCTCTCCGGGTGTATTCTTCGACCACGATAAAGGCAAGACCCACTCCTCCGGCAAGCTGCTGTTTTCGGCGCGCATCATCCCCTATCGCGGCTCCTGGCTGGACTTTGAATTCGATGTCAAGGATATCGTCTACGCCCGCATCGACCGCCGTCGCAAATTGCCGGTTACCATCTTGCTGCGCGCCTTGTTCGATGAACCAAACCCGAACGACCCTGCCGCGCGCTCGGTAAACGAGCAGATTCTGGATTTATTCTTCGAAACCAACCTCATTCGTGTCGATGGCGAACATTTCACCCTGGATCTGATCCCCGAACGCTTGCAGGGTGAAACCGCCAGCTTCGACATCATGATTGATGACCGCGAGCTTTTGAAAGCTGGTCAGCGGGTGAAAGCCAAACATGTCAAGGATCTGGTCAAGGCTGGGGTACAGAGTCTGCGGGTACCGAGCGAATACCTGATCGGCAAGATTCTGGCGCGCGATTTGCGCGACCCCCAAACCGGCGAATTGTTGGCACAAGCGAACGATGAGCTAACTCTGGAAAAGCTTGAAAAAATCCAGGCGTCAGGCGTCAGTGAATTTCCAACGCTTTACGTCAACGATGTCAACCGCGGCCCCTATCTCGCCAATACCCTGCGCGCCGATCCCACCCGCAGTCAATGGGAAGCCCAGGTCGAGATCTACCGGATGATGCGTCCTGGTGAGCCGCCGACTAAGGATGCCGCGCAGCGCCTGTTGCACGATTTGTTCTTCTCAGCGGAGCGTTACGATCTGTCGGATGTCGGTCGGATGAAATTCGACAGTCGAGTCGGCCACCGTCGCGCACCGATTCCGGGTATAACGACCAAAGATCGTCCTGCCGGTGTGCTGTCGATGGAAGACATTTTGGCGGTACTCAAGGTATTGATCGACATTCGCAACGGCAATGGTCAGGTTGATGATATTGACCATCTCGGCAACCGCCGCATCCGCTGCGTCGGCGAAATGACCGAAAACGTGTTCCGTATCGGTTTGGTGCGCGTCGAGCGCGCAGTCAAGGAACGCTTGAGTCTGGCCGAATCCGAAGGGCTGACGCCGCAAGATTTGATCAACGCCAAACCCGTCGCAGCCGCCATCAAGGAATTCTTCGGCTCTTCGCAACTGTCGCAGTTCATGGATCAGAACAACCCGCTGTCGGAAGTCACCCATAAGCGCCGGATTTCGGCCTTAGGCCCTGGC
Source organism: Candidatus Competibacter denitrificans Run_A_D11 (assembly GCF_001051235.1). Lineage (GTDB taxonomy): Bacteria > Pseudomonadota > Gammaproteobacteria > Competibacterales > Competibacteraceae > Competibacter_A > Competibacter_A denitrificans. The sequence continues at coordinate 5,565 of NZ_CBTJ020000024.1, forward strand.
GGTTTGACTCGTGAGCGGGCGGGCTTTGAAGTGCGCGATGTACACGCCACTCATTACGGCCGAGTGTGCCCGATTGAGACGCCAGAAGGCCCGAATATTGGCTTGATCAACTCCTTGGCGGTCTATGCGCGTACTAACCAATACGGCTTTCTGGAAACGCCTTACCGGCGCGTGACCGACGGCCGGGTGACCGATGCCATTGATTATCTTTCGGCGATTGAGGAAGGCCAATTCGTCATCGCTCAGGCTAACGCGGCGCTGGATAGCGACGGCCGCTTGACCGATGAGATGGTGTCGTGTCGCTATCAGAACGAATTCATGCTGGCCACGCCGGATCGCACTCAATATATGGATGTCTCGCCGAAACAGATCGTCTCGGTGGCGGCCGCCTTGATTCCCTTCCTGGAGCATGACGATGCCAACCGCGCGCTGATGGGATCGAACATGCAGCGCCAGGCGGTACCGACTTTGCGTTCGGAAAAGCCGCTGGTGGGAACCGGCATGGAACGCATCGTCGCGCGTGATTCTGGAGTCTGTGTGATCGCCAAGCGCGGTGGCTTGGTCGATTCGGTGGATGCTGGCCGCATTGTGGTACGGGTCAACGATGCCGAAACTGAAACCGGTGAGCCGGGCGTCGATATTTACAATCTCACCAAATACACCCGTTCTAATCAGAATACTTGCATCAACCAGCGCCCACTGGTGCAAGTGGGCGATCAAGTGGTGCGGGGTGACGTCCTGGCCGATGGTCCCTCGACCGACATGGGCGAATTGGCGCTCGGCCAGAATCTGTTAGTCGCGTTCATGCCCTGGAACGGCTACAACTTCGAGGATTCGATCCTGATTTCGGAGCGGGTGGTGCAAGCAGATCGCTTCACTACCATCCATATTGAGGAGCTATCCTGCGTCGCCCGCGACACGAAACTGGGACCCGAGGAAATCACCGCGGACATTCCCAATGTCGGTGAAAACGCCCTCGCCCGCCTGGATGAAGCCGGTATCGTTTATATCGGTGCTGAGGTCAAAGCCGGCGATATTCTGGTCGGTAAGGTCACCCCCAAAGGCGAAACCCAACTGACCCCGGAAGAAAAGCTGCTACGGGCGATTTTCGGTGAGAAAGCGTCCGATGTGAAAGATACCTCGCTGCGGGTGCCTTCCGGCATGGACGGTACGGTCATCGACGTGCGGGTCTTCACGCGCGATGGCGTCGAAAAGGATTCGCGCGCTCGGCAAATTGAAGAAACCGAACTGAAGCGCATCCGCAAGGATTTGAACGATCAATTGCGAATTCTGGAAGACGACCTGTATCAACGCATGGAGCAAATGCTGCTCGATAAGCCCGCCGAAGGCGGCCCCAACGGCCTGCATGGTCATGAGGCGGTCAGCATCGACTACCTCAAGCGGCTACCGCGCGAGCGCTGGTTCGAAATTCGGATGCAAGCCGATGATCTCAACGATCAGTTGGAAAAAATCGCTCGGCAACTGGATCAGCAACGTAAAGCGTTCGACAAGAAATTCGATGAGAAGCGCCGCAAGTTGATACAGGGTGACGATCTAGCCCCTGGCGTGTTGAAGATGGTCAAGGTTTACTTGGCGGTCAAGCGCCGCATCCAGCCCGGCGACAAGATGGCCGGTCGGCACGGCAATAAGGGTGTGGTTTCGATGATCGTGCCGCAAGAGGATATTCCTTATTTGGAAGACGGCACCCCAGTCGATATCGTTTTGAATCCGCTGGGCGTACCGTCGCGGATGAACGTCGGCCAAGTACTCGAAACTCATCTCGGTTGGGCTGCCAAAGGCTTGGGTCTGAAGATCGGCCGCTTATTGGACGCCCACTCCCGGATTGAGGAGCTACGGGCCTTTCTCAATAAAATTTACAACACCGTCGGCGATCAGAATGTTGATCTTAGCCAATTCAATCATGCTGAATTGATCACGCTGTGTCGCAATCTGCGGGATGGCGTACCCATCGCCACTCCGGTCTTTGACGGGGCCACCGAACAGGAACTGCGAGAATTGCTGCAAATGGCTGAGCTGCCTGAGAGCGGCCAGACCATCCTCTATGATGGTCGAACCGGCGAGCCTTTCGATAGGCCGGTCACCGTCGGTTACATGTACATGCTCAAGTTGAACCACCTGGTGGACGACAAGATGCACGCGCGCTCCACTGGCCCGTATAGCCTGGTCACCCAACAGCCGTTGGGTGGCAAGGCGCAGTTCGGTGGTCAGCGTTTTGGCGAGATGGAAGTCTGGGCGCTGGAAGCTTACGGTGCCTCTTACACCCTTCAGGAAATGCTGACCGTTAAATCCGATGACGTGAACGGCCGCACCAAGGTGTACAAAAACATCGTAGACGGCAACCATCGGATGGAAGCCGGTATGCCCGAATCGTTCAACGTGCTGGTCAAGGAAATTCGGTCGCTGGGGATCAACATGGAGCTGGAAAATGATGCGCTGCCATTGCCGCGCGATGAGTGAGGTCGATGTGCCCGCCTTGGCGGGCCAGCACCGCAATCCCGTGAGTGAGAGACGATGAAAGACCTGCTAAATCCTTTCAAGACGTTCGACGAAATCGAGGATTTCGACGCCATCCGCATCGGGCTAGCCTCGCCGGAGATGATCCGCGCCTGGAGTCGCGGCGAAGTAAAAAAACCCGAAACCATCAATTACCGGACCTTCAAGCCGGAGCGTGATGGCCTGTTCTGCGCCAAAATCTTTGGACCCACCAAAGATTACGAATGCCTGTGCGGTAAATACAAGCGGCTCAAGCACCGAGGCGTGGTCTGCGAAAAATGCGGGGTGGAAGTCACCCTGGCCAAGGTTCGGCGCGAGCGTATGGGCCACATCGAACTGGCCTCACCGGTGGCGCATATCTGGTTTTTGAAGTCGCTGCCCTCTCGCATCGGTCTGTTATTGGACATGACTTTGCGGGATATCGAACGGGTGCTCTATTTCGAATCCTTCGTGGTCATCGACGCCGGCATGACGCCGTTGGAGAAAGGCCAACTGCTGACTGATGAAACTTATCTGGATGCCGTTGAGCAGTACGGTGACGAATTCGATGCCCGGATGGGCGCGGAGGCGGTGCGCGAATTACTGCATGGTTTGGATCTAAAGCAACTCGTCGGACAACTGCGCCAGGAAATACTGGAATGCAGTTCTGAAACCAAGCTCAAGCGACTGTCGAAGCGGTTGAAGCTGGTGGAATCGTTCCTGAACTCCGGTAACAAACCGGAGTGGATGGTGCTGACGGTGCTGCCCGTACTGCCGCCGGACCTGCGGCCGTTGGTTCCGCTCGATGGCGGCCGCTTCGCCACCTCTGACTTGAATGACCTCTACCGGCGCGTGATCAACCGTAATAACCGGCTCAAGCGGTTATTGGAATTGAGCGCCCCGGATATCATCGTCCGCAACGAAAAACGGATGCTGCAAGAAGCAGTAGACTCGCTGCTCGATAACGGTCGGCGGGGCCGGGCCATCACCGGCACCAACAAGCGCCCGCTCAAATCGCTGGCTGACATGATCAAGGGCAAACAAGGCCGCTTCCGGCAGAACCTGCTCGGTAAGCGGGTGGATTACTCCGGCCGTTCGGTCATCGTGGTTGGCCCGACCTTGCGCTTACACCAGTGCGGCTTGCCGAAAAAAATGGCCTTGGAATTGTTTAAGCCATTTATCTTCAGCAAGTTGCAGTATCGCAACATGTCAACCACCATCAAAGCCGCCAAGAAGATGGTCGAGCGTGAGGAGCCGGCGGTCTGGGATATTCTGGAAGAGGTAATCCGCGAACATCCGGTCATGCTCAACCGCGCCCCGACTCTGCATCGCTTAGGCATCCAAGCCTTCGAGCCGGTGTTGATCGAAGGCAAAGCGATCCAGCTCCACCCGCTGGTCTGTACCGCGTTCAACGCCGACTTCGACGGCGACCAGATGGCGGTACACGTTCCCCTGTCGATTGAGGCGCAGTTGGAAGCCCGCGCCATGATGATGTCCACCAACAACATCCTCAGCCCGGCCAATGGCGAGCCGATCATCGTCCCGTCACAGGATGTGGTGCTCGGCTTGTATTACTTGACCCGCGAACGCATCAACGCGGGGGGTGAAGGCATGATGTTCGCCGATGTGCGGGAAGTCCACCGTGCTTACGAAAACCGCCAGATTGAGCTGCACGCGCGCATCGAAGTGCGCCTGCCGCCGGAGAAAATCGGCGAAGACCCAACCGTTACCAACGGATCGACTCGCGTCAAAACCACGGTCGGCCGGGTCTTGTTATCGGAAATTTTGCCGGAGGGTCTGCCGTTTTTCCTGGTCAATCAGGTGCTGACCAAGAAAACCGTCTCTCGGCTGATCAACGAATGTTACCGGTGGCTCGGTCTCAAACAGACCGTGATCTTCGCCGATCAGTTGATGTACACCGGCTTTTATTACGCCACGCGATCCGGCTCGTCCATCGGTTTCGAGGATTTCAAGATTCCTACCGAGAAAACGGCCTTGCTGGACAAAGCCGAGCAGGAAGTCAAAGAAATCGACTCGCAATACACCTCTGGTCTGGTGACCAAAGGCGAGCGCTATAACAAAGTGGTGGATATTTGGTCGCGTACCAACGACCAAGTGGCCAGCGCCATGATGCGCAACCTCGGCAAGGAGAAGATTCGCAACCGCAAAGACGAACTCGTCGAGCAGAACTCGTTCAATTCGGTCTTCATGATGGCCGATTCGGGCGCGCGTGGTTCAGCCGCCCAGATCCGTCAGTTAGCCGGTATGCGTGGCTTGATGGCTAAGCCCGACGGTTCGATCATCGAAACGCCGATCAAAGCCAATTTCCGCGAAGGTTTAAGCGTGCTGGAGTATTTCATCTCAACGCACGGCGCCCGCAAAGGTTTGGCCGATACCGCATTGAAGACTGCCAATTCCGGTTATCTCACCCGGCGTTTGGTGGATGTGGCGCAAGATTTGGTGGTGACGGAGCCGGACTGCGGAACTCACGAGGGCGTCTGGATGACCCCAGTCGTTGAGGAAGGCGATGTCAAGGAACCGTTGCGCGACCGGGTGCTCGGCCGCACTGTGGCCAGAGATGTCTTCCAGCCCAGTGGCGATGAGGTGGCGATCCCCGCCGGGACGCTACTGGATGAAAAATGGGTGATGCAACTCGACGAAATCGGTATCGATAACATCATGGTGCGTTCAGCCATCGCTTGCCAGACCCGTTACGGCGTCTGTGCCGCCTGCTATGGCCGCGATCTGGCACGGGGCCATCGGGTCAACATCGGCGAAGCGGTCGGAGTGATTGCCGCGCAATCCATCGGTGAACCCGGCACACAGCTCACCATGCGCACCTTCCATATCGGTGGCGCCGCCTCCCGCACCACGGTCACCAGTCAGGTCCAGAGTAAATCCAAGGGTTTGCTGCGCCTGCATAAAATGAAAGTCGTCCAGCGTCGGGACGGCCACTGGGTTGCCGTGTCGCGCTCAGGAGAAATCACCCTGGTCGATGAGCAAGGCCGTGAGCGCGAACGCTACAAGGTGCCCTATGGCGCCGAACTGTCCTTCGAGGAAGGCAGCCCAATCGAAGCCGGCCAGGTGATCGCCCGCTGGGACCCGTACACGCACCCGATCATCACCGAGGTGGCTGGGTTGGTACGCTTTGCCGAATTTGAGGAGGGTATCACCGTTCAGCGGCAAACCGACGAAATGACCGGCTTGTCCAGCTTGATCGTGATGGACCCGAAGCAACGCGGCGCATTGGGCAAGGACAAGCGCCCGATGGTCCGCTTGGTCGATGAATACAGCAACGATATCTTTATTCCGGGTACTAGCACGCTGGCGCAATACCCGCTCCCGGCTGGCGCCATCGTCAACCTGGCTGATCACGCTGAAGTGGCGGTAGGCGATGTCATCGCCCGCATCCCGCAAGAATCATCAAAAACCCGTGACATTACCGGTGGTTTGCCGCGAGTGGCAGATCTTTTCGAGGCTCGTAAGCCCAAGGAACCGGCGATCCTGGCCGAAAAATCGGGCATCATCGAATTTGGCAAGGAAACGAAGGGCAAACAGCGTTTGGTCATCAGGGACAAGAGCGGCGAGATCCTCTACGAGGAATTGATCCCGAAATGGCGCCATGTCGGCGTATTCGACGGTGAGTACGTTGAACAAGGCGAAATGATCGCAGACGGTGAGCCTAACCCACATGACATCCTCCGGCTGCTCGGCGTCCAGGAATTGGCGGCTTATCTGAGCAAGGAAATTCAGGATGTCTATCGGGTACAGGGCGTCAAGATCAACGACAAACACATTGAGGTGATCGTCCGCCAGATGCTGCGCAAGGTGGAAATCGTCGATCCTGGCGAAACCAGCTTCATCAAGGGCGAGCAAGTCGAGCGGACTCGGGTACTGGAAGAAAATGATCGGGCCGTCAGTGAAGATCGGGCACCCGCCCGCTGGCAACCCATGCTGCTTGGCATTACCAAGGCATCCCTGGCGACCGAATCGTTTATCTCGGCCGCCTCGTTCCAGGAAACCACCCGTGTGTTGACGGAAGCCGCCGTGCGGGGGCTGCGCGACGATTTGCGGGGTCTGAAAGAAAACGTCATCGTCGGCCGCTTAATCCCGGCAGGCACGGGGCTGGCCTATCACCTGCAAAGACGGCGTAACTGGATTCCCAGCCGTCCGACCACAAGCGCTGGTCATGTCTTCGAAAGCAGCGAATCGGAACTAAAGACGGGGCTGATCGAAGAAGAAAGCGACGATAACGAGCCGGGCGCTAAAGACATCACCGCATAGCCGGCTCTCAAATGATGGCCAAAGGCGGGCACCGACTGACGTTGCCCGCCTTTCTTTTTGGCTTTCTAACACTCAACCCTGCTTGAGGCGTCGCCTACGGTATGGCCGCTTTATTGGTAGCCCAGCACTTGGTAAAACACTTCCGTGGGGTCAAAGCGGTGGATGGCCTTGATCTAAACATTCCGGCCGGCTGTTGCTTTGGCTTACTCGGCCCGAATGGCGCGGGTAAAACCACGACGGTGGAAATCCTAGAGGGCATCCAGCGGCCCACCAGCGGCACCATTCTCTACCGTGGTGAACCTCTTGGTGCCGGCTTCCGCCAGAACATCGGGATTATGTTTCAGTCCACCGCTTTGCAAGACTACATCACCGGCTATGAAAACTTAAAGATGTTCAGCAGGTTCTATCAACGAACCTTGCCTTTACCTGATCTCATTGCCAGTTGTGCCCTGGGGGAATTTCTGGATCGCGACACCCGCAAGCTGTCGGGTGGCCAACGGCAACGGTTGCTGTTGGCGATTGCCTTGGTCAACGACCCGGAGTTGATTTTTCTGGATGAACCGACCACTGGCCTTGACCCGCAGGCACGCCGCAACTTTTGGGAGTTGGTCCATCGGATCAAGGCACGCGGCAAAACCTTGTTGCTGACCACCCATTACATGGAAGAGGCTTATCATCTGTGCGACATTATTGCCATCATGGATCATGGTCGGATCATCGCCCAAGGGACGCCTCGCGAACTCTTGGCAGCACACTTTGGTGATGTAGTCCTGCAACTACCGCAGACAGATTTTCCCAACCCGCCGCTCCCGGCTTGGCTGACCGTCATGCAGGGTGCAGAGACGGTGGAAATCCTCACCTGCGATGTCAATGCGGCCATCCGTGAACTGATCGCGTATAACATCTCACTGGCCCATCTGCAAATTCGCCCGCGGACCTTGGAGGATTTGTTTTTGGAATTGACTGGCCACGAGTTACGGGCATGAATTTTAAACGGTTCTGGGCTTTGTTTCTCTGCCGCAATCTGGAATTTCTGCGTGACCGCTCCGCGCTAACCTGGAATCTCCTGTTTCCGCTGTCCCTGATCGCCGGTTTCGCCTTCGCCTTTTCCGGGCCGGGATTGGATTCTTACAAAGTCGGTGTCTTAGGGGAATCCAGTGAGGACAGGGCCTGTGAGGCCGGTGAATTCTGTCAGCTACGCTATATCCGCTTTGTGCCAGTTACCGATCTTCCCCTTGCGGTAGCCAAGATCCAACGTCATCAATTGGACTTGCTGCTCGACCCTGGCGGGCGGCGCTACTGGATCAATGAGGAATCGCCTAAAGGCTATATCCTAGAGCGGGTTTTGCGCGGCACGGCCGAGGGGTTACCGCTCAGTAAGCAAACGGTCAGTGGCCAGGCCATTCGCTACGTCGATTGGGTGATGCCGGGAGTGCTGGCTATGAACATGATGTTTAGCTGCCTATTTGGCGTCGGTTATGTCATCGTCCGCTACCGCAAAAACGGTATGCTCAAGCGGTTAAAAGCCACCCCTTTGACATCGTTGGAATTTTTAGCTGCCCAGATTACCTCACGGCTCTGGTTGATCCTCGTTTCAACCGCATTGGTCTTTATCGGTACCGATCAAATCATCGGGTTTCCGATGTTTGGTTCCTATTTTGCCTTATTCGTCGTTTTCGCGGTCGGCGCGCTGAGCCTGATCAGTCTGGGAATGCTGGTGGCTGCTCGTACCACCAGTGAAGAGCTGGCCGCCGGCTTGCTCAACGTGCTTAGTTGGCCGATGACGTTCTTATCGGGCGTCTGGTTTTCCTTGGAGGGAGTCCGCCCTATCCTGCAAAAGGCCGCGCAGTTCGCACCGCTAACACATATCATCGATGCGGCGCGCGCGATCATGTTTGACGGGGCCGGTCTAATGGATATCTCAGGCCATTTGCTCGCCTTAACCGCAATGAGCGCCGGAGCCTTGGCGATCAGCGCTTGGCTGTTTCGTTGGGAATGATTGGGCCTGACAAGGGTCATAAATCGGTGATCCCCGCTTGACCAGGATAAAAACCATGCCGTGGCTGCAACGCGAAATCCAGCTTGTCCGTCCAGAGAATGCCCTCCCTGGCCGCTCCACCCCGATGACTGTACCGAGCCGGCATTATGTGAATGACCGGCCTTTGCAACCACCCTTCCCGGCCGAGATGCAGCAGGCTTTGTTTGGCTTGGGCTGTTTCTGGGGCGCTGAACGAAAGTTTTGGCAGCAAGCTGGGGTCTATAGCACCGCCGTCGGCTACGCCGGTGGGTTTACCCCAAACCCGACCTATGAGGAGGTTTGCAGCGGGCTAACCGGCCACACCGAAGCGGTACTGGTCGTGTACGATCCGACCGTGATAGCGTATCCCAAGCTACTCGAAATCTTCTGGGAATCACACGATCCAACCCAGGAAATGCGTCAAGGTAACGATGTGGGCAGTCAGTACCGGTCGGCGATCTACGTTCACGACGAAACCCAACGCGCTGCGGCCCTTGCCAGCCGAGAGGCTTATCAACGCGCGTTAACCAGCGCCGGCCAGCGGGAGATCACCACGGAAATCGCCGAGAGGCCAGCTTTCTACTATGCGGAAGCTTATCATCAACAGTATTTAGCCAAGAACCCTGGCGGTTACTGTGGCTTGGGCGGGACTGGCGTTCATTACCCGGATTGAGGCCAGCTTTACTCGCTCTGAGCTTTTAATGCTCAGATGGGATTAGATGCGCAGCGGCAGCGGCTTACAGCAAGGTATCTGAAAAAAGGCGTTGTAAATCCAGGATGGGTACTTTCTTCTCGCCATCGCGAAAACAAGAAAAAGCAATGCGCTGCCACGCCCCTACTGGTTGATCCGGCAACCGGCAAGCTTGCCGGTCACTTACTGGCCGACGAGCAGGAACCACAGCCAGCGGCAATGCCCCATACGTGATGAGATTGGCCGTTTCGTAGGCAAAAATCCCCACAGTATCGGGTGCCGACTGGGCTGGCTTACCATGAAGCCAAGCTGCCAAATCGAAGAGCGGCACCAATTCTTCCTGCCAAAGCAGCACCTGCCGACAATAAGGCGGGGCGTCCAAAACCTCGAAAAGCTTCGGAGATTGGACCAAATGGACCATTTGGCGCTCGCCGACGGCCACATGTTGCCCGGAACTCAATAGCAGTAACCAGGCAGATGCATCAGCCATTGCCTGGCTCCTGGTTGATAGCACGCTGGCAATAAGCCACTAAACGAGCGGCTGTAGTCACACAACTGACGGTTTCTTCATGGACAACCAGCCATTCGATTAGGCTATCCGATTTCGCCATGCAAGGAGGCAGCGGATAACGTGCGCGCGGTGGGCGTACCAGCATTTCAACCTGATCGCAGACCATAGCGAGACCATAATAGCCATCGTGGAGCAAAACACAGATGCGGCGCTGCGGCGGTAGATCGAGAGTGACCGCCAATAGATCGCCTTGCAGACAATAAACCGGCCACTCTTGGCCCGCCCAGGGAATCAACCCAGCGGCTGGGAACCGTGCTCCCTCTTGCCGGATATCCATCACCGATTCCAGGGAAACCACCTCGCGTTGCGGCAGCAGCAATCGCTGGCCGTCGATCTGCGCGACGACCAATGCAGAGACTTTATGTGCGACAGTTTCAACCGCTTTTTCCATTTTATTCATGCCCGGATTTGGCGTACGCCAGTCCGCAGCGCCAATTCAACATTTTCCAGCAACTCGTCATCAGTGAAGGGTTTGGTCATATAGAAATTGACGCCAACCTTTTCCGCTTCCTGGCGATGTTTGGCCGTGGACCGGGATGTCACCATAATGACCGGCAAGGTACGGGTTGCTTCACGGCCCCGAACGTGAGCAGTGAGTTCCAAACCGTTCATCCGCGGCATTTCCAAATCGACCAGCAATAAATCCGGTTGACGCGCCTCAATCATACTAACCGCCTCTAAACCATCGCGGGCCATGCGCACTTCGAATCCCGCATCTGAGACTGCCTGGGCCAACGCCCGGCGCGCACTCAGTGAGTCATCAACCACAAGCGCCATCCGCTGACGGGTCTGGGCCGTAGCCACCGGAGCTGATTTTATTTCTCGGCGAGCGGTGCCTTCCAACTGTGATAACGGAGCGCTCAACAATTCGGGCAAATCCAGCACGGGAACGACGCTGCCATCACCCAAAATGGTGGCGCCGACGATGCCGCGTAGCTTGGGGAAATAGCGCCCCAGCGGTTTGACCACGAGATCCCGGCTATCCAGCACCTCCTGAGTCAGAACTGCACGGACCACACCCGTAGCATCCCGCACCAACATCAGCGCTGGCGTCTGGCGTTCAGCACCACGACGATCATGGGAGAGATGGAGCATCGCCTCTAGCGAGGTCATCTCATAAAAATCGTCTCCCATCCGATAAACCGTCTTCTCGCCCAACCGGTGGATTTCTCCCAACCCGGAGTAGAGAACCTGCTCAACACCACGGCTGGAGATCGCAAATCGCTGTTCATGCACACGAACCAATAAAGCATGGACAGCGATCAGAGTGACTGGGAGCCGAAGTTCCATCAAGCATCCCCGGCCCGCCTCGGAACGAATCTGAAATGAGCCTTTCAGTTCCCGCAAACGGCTATGCACCGCGTCCAGCCCCACGCCCCGCCCCGATGTTTGCGTCGCTTCGGAGCGCGTGGAAAATCCTGAAGTCAAAATGATTTGACTTAGCTCGGCCTCTCCGGGCGTAGCATCCGGTGCGATGAAGCCTCTCTCCTGAGCCACTCGGCGAATGGCAGCAAAATCCAACCCAGCGCCATCGTCCCGGCAACGCACAACGATAGTGCTGCCTTCGCGCACGAACGATAGATCAATCCGACCGACCGGATCTTTGCCCCGCGCCTCACGCTGCTCCGGTGCTTCGATCCCGTGATCGACGGCGTTACGCAAGATATGCATCAACGGATCGGTGATATCGGCCAGCAAATTACTGTCCATCATCGTCTCATCGCCGATGACCAGGAACTTCACTTCCTTATCCGTCAGGCGGCAGGTCTGACGCACACTACGCTGCAAGCGGGGTACGATAGTCTTCACCGGCACCATGCGCGTGCGCAATACCGCCTCCTGGCTTTGCCGATGCAGGCGCCCTTGTGTGACCAGCAAATCATCCAGAGCGCTTAGATCATCCCGGATATCTTGCCCTAACGCACGACTGTCGGCGGAGGCCTCCAACAAGCGATGGGTCACCGTGTTGAGTTCGTTGTACTGCTCCAGTTCCAGTGGGTCAAAATCGCCCTTAGCGGCCACTTGATCGCGAAACGGTGCGATACCACGAATTTCCACCAACTGCTCCAGGTCGGCTGTCAATTGCTGGAAAACCTGGTGCTGGCTCTGTACTGCCCGCATCTGGCGCAATGCTTTGTGCGTCCGCTCCTGAACCTGCCCAGTCAGAATGATCGATTCCCCTACCAAGCGCAGAAGATCATCGACCAAAGTCGCTGGTACCCGCAGCATCGGGACTGTCGCCTGAGCACCAGTCGCCGCCGTAACCGTCTCAGCGGCTTCAGCCGTATCGCTTGGCTCAGCAGTTGCGAAGTGATCGACTGATTCAAGTCTGGATGCGGCCATGGCAGGCCGTTTCGGAGTAGACGGCAGTGCAACGTCATCCTCCTTAGGCAAGCCCTGTTTATCGATTTGGTTGGCCCAATCAAGAATTCCTTGTAAAACCTCCTGCGCTTGCGGCGGTGGATCGCCTAAGCCAACCAAGGCCTCACTCATGTTTTCCAAACAATCGACCGCCGATAGCAACGTGTCTGCCAAGCGGCGGTTCGGTAAGGTCTGATGCTTGGAGAAAGCTTGCAGGATATCTTCCATGTGATGAGTGAGATTGGCGATGCCGCGCACACCCACCGTATTGCCGGCACCCTTGACGGTGTGAGCGATACGCTGGGCTACCTCGACATCGCGCAAAACACCGTTACCTGCCGCTAAGCGCTGGATAGCAGCCGATAATTCCGCCGTCTGGCTAGGCAACTCTTGTAACAAGCTATCCAGTAATTCAGGGTTCACGTCTCCTGGCAGCGCCAGTGAAACATGCTCCGGCAAGGCTTCCTGTGGCCGTGGCTCGACCGCCATCGCTTCCGGTATTGCAAAGGTCGGCGTAGCCAACAACTCTACCAGCGCATGTACCTCTTCCGTCGGCAGCGGGCTAGGCCAAATTGGATCACTAAAGCCCTCAACCAGTGCGTGGCTGGCTTTGCGATTCGGCAGCGTTTGCAAGTAATGTATGGCTCGCTCTGGCCAAGCCGCGATCAGATCGTATTCTCTTTCGGCCAGCGGACGAGGGAGGCCGGCAAACGCCATCACGTTACCGTTTAAAAAGCCACAGGCCTGCTGCAAGCCGCTCAGACCCAGCGCTTCCGAGGCATCAGCCAAACGCGCGATTTGCTCAGCACAAGCCAGCAAAGCTTCCGAGCGCGCATCAGCATCAGCCCCGGCATCGACCGCAACAACTTTCATATCCTCGACAGTTTCGGTGATCGAACCGGCTTCAGCTAGGAGTAGATCTACTAGCTCTTGATCAAAACCCGCCAAGTCTCCGGCCGCTTCTAGTTCCGTTTCATCTTCAATCGCCGCTTCCGGCGCGACCGCCTCTATGTCTGTCTCATCTTCAATCGTCGCTTCCGACGCGACCGCTGCTAGCTCCGTTTCATCTTCAATCGTCGCTTCCGACGCGACCGCCTCTATGTCTGTCTCATCTTCAATCGTCGCTGCTGATTCGGCCGCTAGATCGAATCCCGAAACCGCCGCTACCGCCTCAACGCCTTTCGCTGCTATGGATTCCTCCATCGCTTGATTGAATCCAGTCAAGGAAGGGGCTATTTTCTCGTCACTTGCTAAGACAGGTTCAATTGCTCGGCTTTCTGTCGTAAACGCTGTTGCTGTCTCGACGCTGGCTGTGGACTCAGACTCCATTCCCATGAAATCTACGGTCAGATCAAGAAGATCACTCTCGGTCTCCGATAAAGGTCTATCGATTTCCGTCGGTTCGCTTGCAGCCTTGACGACTTGCGGATTGGTCTCGACCGGCTTGGCTGTGGTGATTTCCTGAAAATGTCCAGCATCACTTGGTAGAGTCGCTATCGGCGGAGTACCGACCGCCAATACCTCCGGTTCCAGTGCGAAGGTGGTTGTTTCCGGCTGGGTAGCCTCCCCAATCGCTGCTACTTCCACAACGCTTGCTGAGGCAGGAGCCAATACATCTTCTTCCACACGGCCAGAGAAGACGTTCTCTGCATCGATAGTGTTCAAAGAATCGCTTAGAGGGAAATCCTCCGGCACCGGCTGTATAGCTTCATCCGCTAGCGCTTGCTCCAGGGTAGCCGACGCTTCCTCTTGGGTAGCCCCTGCTACAGACACCGCCGCCAGATTGTCGCTAACTGTTTGCACCGCCTCCTTTATTGGATCAACAGCCGCCGGATGGGTTAGCCATTCCTGTAGGCGCAGGGCATCAGCTTCCGGCAGAGATCTGGACCAAATCGGACGTTGCAAGTGCTCCAGCAGGGCTTCACCGGCACTGGAATCGGTTTCACCCGACTCCAGGTAGCCCATGATCAATGCCGGCCATTCCTCTAGCGCTTCTCGATGCGCATCAACCCAGACGCCTTCCTGGTTGGCTAAAGCCAGCAATCGCTCATGAAATTGGGCACATACTTGCCCTAATCCCACTAAGCCACCCTGCTCGGCCAAAACACCGATCTGGCTGACGTGCTCGCCATAGCGGCCAAGGCCATCGGCGACAACAGCAACATCTCCGGCCGCCTCTGGATCGGCTAGCCCTTCCATAAGCACGTCAACGACGGCGGCAATTTCCGCTTCCAGCGCGGAAGATATCTCGTTGGATAGGGTCATTGGCTTTCAAGACCTGCTCGCGGCGCTGATCGGGACACCCTGGAATAAAGGCGCGGAGTAAATAAGCGCTTAAACACCTTGTACGGGTAACTTGAACACCCGAACCGAAGTCAGCAAGCTACCGGCGAAATCCACCAGGTTGTTGGTGTACTGGCTTTGCTCGACCAAGCGCTGACCCGTTTGCACCGTACTGCTTTGAATTTGCCTGGCCCTTTCCAGCAACGCATTACTGACACGCGCCTGTTCTTGAGAACGGACGGCGATTTGCTGTACCGAAGACACCAGATCGGCTGTGGTCTGCTGCGTTTTCCTCATCTGCTCACCCGCTTGCTCGGCCAAGCGGCTACCCTCGACGACCTGCGAAATCGCTTGGTTCATGGCATTGGCGGTATCAGCCGTTTCAACCTGAATACTGCTTACCAAGGTGGCGATTTGCGAGGTGGCCTCACGAGCGTTTTCCGCCAATCGCTGCACTTCGTCGGCCACCACCGCGAAACCGCGACCCGCTTCACCCGCCGAGGCGGCGTGCATACTCGCATTCAGCGCCAGGATATGCGTGCGCTCAGCGATAGTGTTGATTAAGTTAACCACGCCGCTAATCTCTTGCGAGCGTTCACCCAAACGCTTGATACGTTTTTCCGTTTCGCGGATGGTATCGCGCGTGCTGGTAATACCGTTGACCGTGCTGACCACCGTCTCTAAAGCTTTACCCGTGGTTTCAATGGCATGGGCAGCGGTTTGGTTGCATTCGTTTGCCAAAACAGCGATATGGTTCATGTCCGTAGCGGCGGCAGCCAGTTCGGTGGCAGCGCGTTCCACTTCCTGGCGCTCATCGCTGGCCACGGCCATCACGGCATCGGCCTGTGACTTAACCTGGCCGGATGCATTGGCGACTTCTTCTGAAAGCTGAGTCACCTCGCCCAACACCTTAGCCGTCTCGGTGGTCAGTAGATTGAGCGCATCGGCCATCGGGCCAGTCACGTCTTCGTTCACCGGTACTTTAACGGTAAGATCGCGTTGGCTCAGTTGGGAGACCGCTTGCAGCAGCAAAATGATCGAACTATTCAAGTTATCATTCGCCTGTTCAGCTTCCACCAAGGTAGACACGCGCTCGTTCAGCAAACGATCAAATCCGCGACCCAGATCAGCTAATTCGTCAGTCCCCGTGAGATCGGTACGCACGGAGAAATCACCCTCCGCAACCTGTTGCACGGTCGTTGCTATCTTTTCGACCGGCTTGGCGATGGAATTGTAAGTCACGACACCCAAGCCAACCGCCACGAGAGCCGCGAGCAAGCCAATCACGATCATGATCGCGCTGAAATTCCGGCTGGTTTGAATTGCTTTTTGCATCGCGCTCACGGTATCACCTGCCATCTTTTGCTCGCGCGGATGCAGAATCTTTCCATGGACCGGTTCTACAGCGCTCGCCAGAGAGTTAGCCACGAATAGATTAAATTTAGTTCGGTCCTGTGCTTGCATTAGCGTTGTTGCTTCCGCGAACGTGCTGTCCATCGATTCCTTGGCACTCAAAACCTCTTCCTTCTGTGCACCGACAGGAATTTGTTTTAGATATTTTTCCCAAGCCGCATCGTATTCCACCCTGAGATCAGACAGGTTTTTTACAGCCTGCGCCCAACTGATCAGACCCAAATTCGTGTTATGAATCAGATCGGTAAATTCGATAGCAATGACATGGGTCAAATCCGCCGAGGCTTTCTGGTCTTCTACCGCTTGGGCAGCATTGTTGAACGCATTATTGGCCTGATTTAATCCGAGATAGCCGGTAAAACCAATAATCAACACCGCCAATAGCAGGGCAGTAATCAAAACCAACAATCGCGCACTAATTTTGAGATTATTCATGGCTGTCTTTCACCACACTAGTTTGAACATATTTGAATTCTGGCAAAGGCTGATCGTCATTCAGTCTTTAATTTACCGATAGTTAAGCCGCTTGATTCCAAGCCAAGAAAGGGTGCGATTCACTTGAGGCTCACTGTTTGACAGTGTTGAACCAGTCAGAATTTTTAAACCATTTTTGGTATAATTTGTATTTAATACCATCTTTATTGATTTTTTTCACAAAGCCATTTAACCACTCAACAAAGGCTGCATCCCCCTTACGCACTCCCCAGCCTAAGCGTTCGAGTGTAAAAGGTTGATCTAAGAAAACTAGTTTTTCACTACCCTGCCGAGCAATGGCGACTGCATTTGATGGCGAATCGTAAACAAAAGCATCAATCTTCCCCTCGATAAGGGCCGCCACCCCATCCTGCTCTGCTTTGAAGGAACTGTAAGTCGCATTAGGGATGTTTTGTTTTACCGCCGCTTCACCGGTGGTTTCCGCCTTTGAAGCCACCTTATATTTCGAATCATTTAAATCACGATATGACTTAATCTTATCGGAAAGCTCCTTACGGATTAGCACGGTCTGGCCAATCGAGATATAAGAATCAGAGAAATCAATCTTTTTACGACGTTCATCGGTGATAGTCATGCCACCCATAATAATTTCGCACTTGCCATCAAGCAAAGCAGTAATGATGTCGGCCCAAGGTGTATCTGATAATTGAAGCTGAACACCCAACTCCTTGGCGATGAGGCCAGCCATATCTGCATCAAAACCGATAATTTGATTTTGCTTATCGAGCATTGCAAACGGCATATATTTGGATTCGGTACAGACTTTCAAGGTGCCATTTTTCTTGATGCCTTCCAAAGTATTGGCATAAGAAGAAAAACCGACCAAAGAAAAAGAAAAGATGAGAATCGCAGAAATAAAAGAAAATTTTGTCATGAAGGTAATCTCTGTATAAACCCTTAAATTCAAAAAGCAAGCTTCGCCGGGCCTATTCCATCTCATTAGCCTATGAGCGATAAAAATCAGCCGTTACGGCCGACGCCGCCAAAGATTGGAAGAAATTACGATGGTCGAATTCCACCCAAACGATTTTATCGAAACTGTAAATATCACCGGCATACCCCCGCAGCGCGGCCGGTAATGGTGGTGGATGAGCTAATTTATGACTGGTATCGACCGTCTGCGGCAGGCTCTCCACGAAGAAACCAACCATATCGCCCCCCTCACCGAGCAACAACAAATAATGGTTGTCGGGGGCTACATTGTCTAAGCCCAACGATGCTTTGAAGTTAAAAACCGGTACCAGGTTGCCACGAAGATTGAGAAGGCCGACCAGCCATGGCGGTGTTTGCGGCACGGGATAGACCGTCGCCCGCTCAACCACTTCACTCACTGTATCAATGTCAATAAGAAACCCCATATTCCCCATCCGGAAACCGTAACGTATCCGCTGGCGCAATACCGGTTTAAGCCCTACAATCGCCCCTCTTGCCGGATTAAAGCGATTAAGAGCCGCACTGGGGGCTAACAAACGCGGATTTTCCGTCGTCTCTTCCCTTGCCATCGCTCACTTTCCCCAAGTTCCAAGCCAACTTAATAATCTTCCCGTCTAAAAACTAAGAGCTTCGCAGCCATCATCATTTAGCGAAAAGCTTTTAGCTGATCAATAATTTCATCTGCTGAATATGGTTTTGTCACATACCCTTTAGCGCCTTGCATCTGTGCCCAGAGACGATCCGCTTTCTGATTTTTGCTCGTTACAAAAATGACCGGAATCGCCTTGGTCTCTTCGTCAGCAGTTAAAGCACGGCACGTCGCAAAACCATCCATGCTGGGCATGATGATGTCCATGAAAATGATACTCGGCTTTTCCGCTTTAGCTTTTTGAATCGCCTCTTTCCCATCAGAGGCGGAAACCACAACAAAACCAGCCTCTGAAAGAATATTGGTAATATTCTTCAGATCAGCCGGCGAATCATCCACTACCAATATCTTATTGATCATCGCTTCTTGCCTCTGCATCAAGCCCAGTAAAATGATTAAATGAACACGACTCTAATTCGGCCAAGAGCCTATTACTAGAGTCATCATTGAAAACTGTTCTCTATAAGACTATTAAATATCTAAGCTGCAAAAATTCTTATAAATTACTTTAAGTATTTTTTCACTGTTTTCTGAAAAGTTTCCTGTTTAACAGGCTTTGTCAAATAAGTATCACAGCCCGCCAATGCTCCCTTTACGCGGTCGAAAGGAGAAGATTTACTGGTTAACATAATCACCGGAATCTTCTTTTTTGCTTTATCTTTCTTAAACATCTTACAAAGCTGATACCCGTCTATGCCTGGTAAAACGACGTCTAGAAAGACCAGGTTATAGTAATTCTTATTAATATATTCAATTGCCTGTTCTCCAGTCTCTGCCGTATGCACATGGATACCAAACATTTTTAGCTCCAGTTCGATTTGCTTTCTTACCGGCGCACTGTCATCAACCACTAAAGCGGTTAAGGTAGGCGCTGCATTGGGAGCATCGGCTTTTACAACGCTATCAGCGGCAGGTTTTACTGGTTCGGTAGTTAATTTCTGGTTGGGGTCTACTCCAATGATTCGCTCATGATCACTTTGTAATTCTTTGTTTGCCAAGTGATCGAGAACGTTGATAACCCGGCTGGCAACGAAAGGACGACGAATATAATGGAGTATGGAATCTGGCGGTTCTTCATGGGTAACCATGATCGTTGGGATATTCGACCGGTAACTGGTACTACCACCAGTAGCTGTACCTCCCTTAGCCTGCCGCCACTCACCCATCGCTTGTGGATCGTCGGCATCCACTATCAGTATATCGGTCAGCTCTCCGGGAACAGCAACGATATAGGTATAATTACGGTATTGAGACAATTTGAATATATTGCGCAATATATTCCTTTCGGACTCAGAGATGCCAATCATGGCGACTTGAAAAGTTTTCTTGCCCATTCGTACTAATTCCCCACTTCAGAGAATGTCAAATTGCTTGAAATTCAAGCCTGATTGTAGGTCCCTTTAGGTACATAGAGCGATGCCCGCTCCCCAAACGTCGTTTCAAGCTATCCTGAGACAATACGTTCTTGCCTGTCACACTCTCTCTAAATTTAGATATTGAGGCCGAATCGATAAACCCTGAGCCATAAAATTCAACCATGCGGATAGTCTCCCTATAGCACCTAATCCCCTAGGCTGACATCGCAAAAATATATAATTATTGTTACATCTTATTTATTATAGTCTAAAATAGGAATTTTACAATATCTAAAAAGAGCCTAAAAACCATTCTAAATCTGAAAAATTAGTCGCAACGCACCACACACCCGCAAGATAGATGGATAAAAATTATGCACAAGTATAGAAAATATACAAAAATTCACCATGAGCAAACTCTAGTTTGACTTAAGTACCTTATGATCCTTAGTGAATACCTAACCTGGCTATAAGGGTGTCGTCTAACGTACCCTGAGCGCAATCTGATCACCGACAAGAGTCATACTCAGGCTGATTTAAGCCATGTGATTGTGCCGCACGCTCGATTGAGGCTCATATTGAAGTACCGCATCCTCCCTGCTACCCAGCAAAGTATGCAATTGCTCAAGCAGAGTCTCACTGGGTTTGACGCACCAGCTTGCACCGAAAGTCAGTGCGACCCGGGCCTCAGCACCGCGATAATCCACCCAGACCACGCAACAGCCATTCGCACGATGCGCCGCCAGCAGATCCCGCAACTGGCGTAGCAGACCCGCTTGGCATTGGCCAGCATCAAACCGTATCATCAGCCGGCGGGCATACTCTGCACGCGCACCATCCAAATCCAGGACCCGCTCCACATTAAGGCGGGTGGTTTGGTTGAACTCATCCCAACCGAGCGTCCCCTCCACCAACACAATCGCATCCTCAGCAAGACTCTGGCGATGGCGCTCATAAACTTCTGGGAAAAGGCGGATTTCTAGCCGACCCCGCCCATTCTCCAAGGTGACGAAAGCGATGCGTCCCCCTCGATTAGCGTTGCGGGTGCGCAGGCTGACCACGAGGCCACCGACCAATACGGAACGGTTGTCGCTCCGCGCTCTGGGAGTGCCGTTTTCGAGTAAATTCTCCAGCGGAGCAGCGCCCAGCGCGACCAGTTCCATCGCCACGCGATTGACAGGATGACCGCTCAGATAAATACCTAATGCTTCCTTTTCGCCACGCAGCCGCTCTTGCTCAGCCCATTCCACCACTTGAGCGATCCGTAACGGCTGCCTTGCTGTTTTCGTCGCAGCAACTAACCCGAATAGATCATCTTGCCCGGCCGCATCATTACGCGAAAGCTGCTCGGCTTCCCGCAACGCTTCCGGCAATTGCGCCGCTAAAGTCGCTCGATTTGGGCCAAGAGCGTCGATGGCACCGGAACGGATCAAGGCTTCCAGCACGCGCCGATTCAGCTTACGTAGCTCCACGCGCTGGCATAAATCGAATAAATCATGATACGCCCCGCCCCGCTGTCGCTCTTCCAGTAGAGTCTCAATCGCACTTTCACCGACACCCTTAATGGCACCTAAACCGTAGCGGATCTCGTTGGCCGCACCCACTGCAAATCGATATTCGGAGAGATTGATATCCGGTGGTGTCAGTTGGAGCTGCAACCGTCGGCATTCTTCAATAAACACAACGACCTTATCGGTCTTGTCCATGTCCGAGGACAATACCGCCGCCATAAAAGCAGCCGGATAGTGGGCCTTGAGCCAAGCAGTCTGGTAGGAAACCAGAGCATAGGCCGCAGAATGCGATTTATTGAAGCCGTATCCGGCAAATTTCTCCATCAAATCAAAAATATAAGTAGCTGTCTCTGTTTCCACCTGGCGTTCAACAGCACCCTTGACGAAGGTCTCGCGCTGCTTGGCCATCTCCTCCGCTTTCTTCTTACCCATTGCTCGCCGCAGCAAATCAGCACCGCCCAAGGTATAGCCGGCCAGCACCTGAGCAATTTGCATGACCTGCTCTTGATAAAGGATGACGCCGTAGGTCGGCCTGAGAACATTGGCGAGTGCTGGATGGGGGTATTCAATGCGAGCATGGCCATGTTTGCGGTCGATGAAGTCATCCACCATGCCCGATTGCAGAGGGCCTGGGCGAAACAACGCCACCAATGCCACGATGTCCTCAAAACAGTCCGGCTGCAAACGGCGAATCAGATCCTTCATGCCGCTGGATTCCAGTTGGAAAACCGCCGTGGTCTGATGGCGTCTCAGCAGGTCGAATGTTTCTGCATCATCCAGCGGGATGGTGGTGATATCCAGCGGTGCCTCACCGGTGATCAGACGCTGCTGGTTGATGGTCTGCACTGCCCAATCAATAATCGTCAGGGTGCGCAGACCCAAAAAGTCAAATTTGACTAACCCGGCTGCTTCTACGTCATCCTTGTCGAACTGGGTGACCAAGTTCTGACCGCCTTCTTCACAATAAAGCGGCGAAAAGTCTGTCAGATTAGACGGAGCGATGACCACGCCACCGGCATGTTTGCCAACATTGCGTGCCAACCCTTCCAGTTTGCGTGCGAGTTCAATCAGGGCACGGACTTCCTCATCCCCCTCATACAACCGCCGCAACTCGGCTTCCTGCTCAATAGCCTTCTCAAGCGTCATACCGATTTCAAAGGGAATCAGCTTGGCAATGCGGTCTACGAATCCATAGGGATGGCCCAACACCCGACCGACATCGCGCACGACAGCCTTAGCCGCCATACTACCGTGGGTGGCGATCTGCGAAACCCGGTCACGACCGTAGCGCTGCGCCACATAGTCGATCACTCGATCCCGACCTTCCATGCAGAAATCAATGTCGAAATCCGGCATTGATACCCGTTCGGGATTGAGGAAGCGCTCGAACAACAGATCGTAAGCCAGTGGATCAAGATCGGTGATGCCGAGTGCGTAGGCCACCAGGGAACCGGCGCCAGAACCGCGCCCTGGCCCGACTGGCACGCCATGTTCACGCGCCCAACGGATAAAGTCGGCGACAATCAGAAAATAACCGGGGAATCCCATCTGGATGATGACCCCGAGTTCTTCCGTCAAGCGCTCATCGTAAATCTTGCGACGCTCAAGGAAATCGGTGGCGGCGAGGTCGAGCAAACGTGGTAGGCGCGCTTCTAAACCAGCGCGCGCTTCGGTTGAAAAATAAGCCTCGGCGGTCATATCTGCTGGCACCGGAAAATCCGGCAACACGTTTTTGCCCAATTCTAACCGTAAATTGCAACGCCGGGCGATTTCGAGGCTGTTTTCTAGCGCTTCCGGCAAATCGGCGAACAGATCGGCCATTTCCGCCGGTGTCTTTAAGTACTGTTGATCGCTGTAGCGGCGTGGTCGCCGTGGATCATCCAGGGTCATACCGTCATGAATGCATACCCTGGCCTCATGGGCCTCGAAATCGCTGCGTTGGAGAAAACACACCTCGTTGGTCGCCACGACCGGCACCCCGGCCGCGACTGCCAGATCAACGGCAGCGCCTAGATAGGCTTCTTCTTGAGGTCTGCCGGTACGCTGTACTTCCAGATAAAACCGCTCCGGGAACAGTTCACGCCAATCTGCCAACCAGGCGCTGGCACGTTCCGGTTGCCCATTCAGCAACGCTCGGCCCAGCTCGCCTTCGCGGCCGCCCGACAGGGCAATCAACCCCTCGGTATTGCCAGCCAACCAGGCAGAATCGATGATCGGCACCCCTCGCTGTTGGCCTTCCAGGAAGCCACGGCTAACCAAGCGGGTCAGGTTGTGATAGCCAGTTAAATTCTGACAGAGCAGCAGTAAACGCGCGGGTTCGTCGCCGTGCCGCACCCACGCTTCGACGCCAACGATGGGCTTAACGCCCGATCCGAGCGCCGCTTTGTAAAACTTGATCAACGCAAACAGATTACTCATATCGGTGACGGCTACAGCAGGCATACCGGCAGTCACAGTTTGCTTAATCAGGCTTTTGATACGGATCAGTCCATCGACCAGCGAGTATTCGGTATGGAGGCGCAAATGCACGAAGGAAGCAGCCATGCTCATATCCCAATGGCCGTTTGCAGAACAGCAGCGACCGGTGCGAAGGAACGACGATGCTCAGGACAAGGACCGTGACGGCGTAGTGCTGCGAGATGCACAGCAGTCGGATAGCCCTTATGGCGGGCGAAGGCGTATTGCGGATAACGGTAGTCTAACTCGATCAATTCGGCATCTCTGGCCACCTTGGCCAGAATCGACGCCGCGCTGATAACCGGCACTGTGGCATCGCCCTTGATGATCGCTTGACAGCGACAAGCCAGTTGCGGGCAACGATTACCGTCCACCAAGACCTCGACAGGAGCAATTGGCAACGCGGCAACCGCCCGCTGCATCGCCAACAGGGATGCTTGCAGGATGTTCAACCGATCAATTTCAGCCACACTCGCACGACCGAGCGCCCACGCTAATGACTTAGCGCGAATTTCTCCGGCCAGACGCTCACGCTGTGCCACGCTCAGTTTCTTAGAATCCGCCAAGCCCAGAATAGGTCGGGCATGATCAAGAATAACAGCGGCGGCAACGACCGGACCCGCTAAAGGACCACGCCCGGCTTCATCAACGCCCGATATCAGTAGAGTTTCTAGCATAGGGTTATTCAAAAAGTTTTGTTGGGGTCACTGCATCTTTTCTAAAAGGGATAACCCGTGTAGTCGGTTCCTCTTACATAATTTGAGGACGATATCTCAAGCAACCCTCTTCAGCCAGCTATCCGCCAAGGAAAAGCGGGCGATGGGTTGTTATCAACTCCATCAGGTAATCCCACACCAGCCGCACCCGTTTGAGCCGCAAGCGATCCGCGTGCGCCGCCAACCAAAACGTGTGCTGAAATTGAGCTTCATCCGGTAACACTTTGATCAGCCTTTGATCATTCCCGCTAATGTAAGGGGTGAGCACCGCCAATCCGACTCCCGCCAGCACGGCTTCCTTGTGTGCCAACATGCTGGTGCTGCTAAAACGCAAATTTGGTTTATCGCAGAGCTTTTCGAGAAAACGCAGCTCTGGAATCAGCAAGTAATCGTCGATGTAGGCAACGAAGGGATGGCGCGCCAAATCGGCGCGCGTTGTAATCGGGCCGTGTTGATCCAAATAGTCGCGCGATCCATAGAGAAAATAGCTGTAATCAGTCCAGCGGGCGACCACGTAAGGGCCACGGCGCGGCGGTTCCAGCGTGATCGCTAAATCGGCCTCGCGACTGGCCAGATTCGCCAATCTCGGCAGCGCCAGCAACTCAACGGTCAGATTGGGATAGTCATCAAGCAAGGGCTTGAGCTTGGGGGTGAGAAAACAGACCGCCAGCCCTTCGGGCGTGCCGAGCCGCACTTCGCCACGAATGGACAGGTCTTGGCCTGACAAGGCTTCCGACAGGACAGCAACCGTAGCTTCCACCTGCTCCGCCATTGGCAGCAAGGCATGGCCGGCTTCCGTGAGCACCAACCCATCGCGGTGGCGCTCGAACAGCCGCGTCCCCATCGTCCGCTCGAGGCTATCGATCCGACGTGATACCGTGCTGTGCTCGACCTGCAAACGACGGGCAGCCGGACTCAGCCGACCTAAACGCGCCGCCGCCAAAAAGTAGCGTAAATCGCTCCAATCCATCTCGTGTTTCATCGGCGACCTACCAGCATTTCATATTCCTAAACTTCAGTGTGGCCGACTCTGTGCATTTCCGCACAGGTTTTTAAATTTTTTTGCGAATTTTCAAACCTTATTCTCGGCAACTACTATTGAGCGTGTCAGGTTCGAGCCATCGGGCTAACACCGGACATCAAGAGAACATTTCCACCAAGGGGTCATTCCAGTGAGTTTCATAATCGTTTTAGGAGCACTTATCCTGCTCATGTATGTGGCCTATAAAGGCCACAGTGTAGTGCTATTCGCACCGGTTGCTGCCTTGTTGGCGGTATTGCTAACCGATCCAACCCTGGTCGCGCCGATGTATCTTGGCGTGTTCATGGACAAGATGGTCAACTTCGTGAAGCTCTACTTCCCTGTCTTCATGCTGGGGGCTGTATTTGGCAAAGTCATTGAGTTATCGGGCTATTCAAAATCCATCGTCTCCTCGGTAGTTGGCGCCATCGGCCATGAGCGCGCGATGTTGGCCATCGTCGTGGTGTGTGCGATTTTGACCTATGGCGGTGTTTCGCTGTTTGTGGTCGTGTTCGCGGTCTACCCGTTCGCGGCGGAGCTGTTCCGGCAAACCCATATTCCGAAGCGTCTGATTCCGGGCACCATCGCCTTGGGTGCTTTCACCTTTACCATGGACTCGCTGCCCGGCACCCCGCAGATTCAGAACATCATTCCGACTTCGTTTTTCCAGACCAGCACCTGGGCTGCGCCTTGGTTGGGGGTAGTTGGGGCCATTTTCATTTTCATAGTCGGGATGCTATATCTCAACTGGCAGCGCCGCCGCGCCGAAGCAACTGGCGAGGATTATGGCATCAACCTGGCCAACGAACCGGAACCGTTCTCGCACGAAAAGTTGCCCAATCCGATCCTGGCCATCACTCCACTGTTCCTGGTCGGCATCCTCAACTACGTTTTTACCCAACTGGTACCGGTGCTGTATGGCACGAAATATGAGCTAACTATGACCGGCATCGGCGCCAAACCCGTACCCTTTGAAGTCCCTAAAGTGGCCGCGATCTGGGCGGTCGAAGCAGCGCTACTCATGGGGATTCTGTTCGTGGTGATCACCGCCTGGGGGCCGATTCGGGAAAAATTCGCCGAAGGGGCTAAGTCGGCGGTGGCCGGATCGCTGCTGGCGGCGATGAACACCGCTTCCGAATATGGCTTTGGCGGCGTGATTGCCGCGCTGCCGGGCTTTCTTGTGGTGGCCGACGCGCTGCGGGCGATTCCCAATCCGCTGATCAACGAAGCAGTTACCGTGACCGCCTTGGCCGGCATCACCGGCTCCGCTTCGGGCGGTATGAGTATCGCGCTAGCCACCATGGCCACGCATTTCATTGAGGTCGCCAACGCCGCCGGCATTCCGCTGGAGGTGCTGCATCGGGTCGCGTCGATGGCCAGCGGCGGCATGGATACCCTGCCGCACAACGGCGCGGTGATTACCTTGCTGGCGGTGACCGGTTTGACCCACATGCAATCCTACAAAGACATCTTCGCCATTACCGTGATCAAAACCAGCGCGGTGTTCGTCGTGATCGCTTTCTACTACTTGACCGGGATTTACTGATCCGGCTCCGTCTGAGGCGCAGCCGATGGGCCGCGCCCAGTCATCACCCAAAGGAGAGAGAACACCATGCAGCATCCCCTGCTTGCTTTGCTGAACATTCCCGAACGCGGCAAAGTGGTCAGCGCCCGCGAGGCGGTGAGCTTGATCCGCCCCGGCGATACCCTCGCCACCAGCGGTTTCGTCGGCACCGGCTTCGCCGAGGACATTGCCTGCGCCTTGGAGGAACTCTATCTGGCGCCAGAAGAAGATACGGAAACCCCCGGCCTCGCCAAACCCCGCGATTTGACGCTGGTGTACGCCGCCGGTCAGGGTGACGGTAAAACCAGAGGACTGAACCACCTGGGCCATGAAGGCTTGGTCAAACGGGTGGTCGGCGGCCATTGGGGCCTAGTGCCGAAGCTGCAAGCGTTGGCTGTAGCCAACAAAATCGAGGCGTACAACCTGCCCCAAGGCGTCATCACCCATCTGTATCGTGACATCGCCGCCGGCAAACCGGGCACGCTGACTCACGTCGGACTCGGCACCTTCGTCGATCCGCGCCACGGCGGCGGCAAGCTCAACACCATCACCCAGGACGATTTGGTACAGGTGATGACGATTGGCGAGTGGGAATACTTGTTCTACAAGGCCTTTCCGATCAACGTCGGCATCATCCGCGCCACGACCGCCGACATTGACGGCAACCTGACCATGGAAAAAGAGGCGCTGACGCTGGAGTCGCTGGCGATCGCCACCGCCGCGCGCAACTCCGGCGGCATCGTCATCGCCCAAGTAGAGCGGGTGGCCGAGCGCGGCTTCCTAAGACCAAAAGACGTGCGCGTTCCCGGAATCCTGGTCGATTGCATCGTGGTCGCCCCACCCGAACACCACTGGCAGACTTTCGCCACGCCGTACAACCCGGCGTTCTCCGGCGAAATCAAAGTGCCGCTGGCATCCATCCCATCGATCCCGATGAGCGAGCGCAAAATCATCGCCCGGCGCGCGGCCTTTGAATTACCGCTGAACGCCATCGTCAATCTGGGAATCGGGATGCCGGAAAGTGTGGCCAATGTCGCCGCCGAGGAAAAAATCATCGATCTGCTGACCATGACCGCCGAGCCGGGCGTGGTCGGCGGCATTCCGGCGGGTGGCTTGGACTTCGGCGCCTCGACCAACGTGCAAGCCATCATCGATCAGCCCAACCAATTTGATTTCTACGATGGCGGCGGGCTGGATTTGACGGTGCTGGGGCTGGCGCAAGTGGATGCGCAGGGCAACCTGAACGTTTCGAAGTTCGGGACCAAGATCGCCGGAGCGGGCGGCTTCATCAACATCAGCCAAAACTCGCGGAAAGTGGTGTTCGCCGGCACCTTTACTGCCGGAAAGCTGAAAATTGCGGTGGAACAGGGCCAGTTGCGCATCCTGCAAGAGGGTGAGACCCCCAAGTTCGTCGAACAGGTCGAACACCGCACTTTCAGCGGCGTGGTGGCCAGCCAGCGCAACCAGCCAGTGCTGTACGTCACCGAACGGGCGGTGTTTCGCCTGACCGCCGACGGGCCGGAACTGATCGAAATCGCTCCCGGCATCGACTTGGAGCGAGACGTGCTGGCGCGGATGACCTTCCAGCCGCATGTCAGCCCGCAGCTTCGGCTCATGGACGCGCGGATTTTCAGCGAGGGGCCGATGGGGTTACGCGACATCCTGTTGGTGCAACCGCTCGACCAGCGCCTGTCCTACGATCCGGCCAAGAACCTGTTCTTTATCAATTTCGAGGGATTGGCGATCCGCCAGCGGGGGGATATCGAGCGCATCCAGACGGCGGTGACCGACAAGCTCAACCCGCTCGGCAAAAAAGTCTTTGCCATCGTCAATTACGACAATTTTTCGATCGTGCCGGAGTTGGTGCAGGAGTACATGGAGCTGGTTGGCGATCTGGTGGAACACTATTACGTCGGCGTGACCCGCTACACCACCAGCGCTTTTCTGCGCGCCCGGTTGGGCGATGCGCTGCGCGAGCACGATCTTACGCCGCACATTTATGAGACAGCGGCTGAGGCAACAGCCCGCCTCAATCCGTCCAAGCACCAATGAGCTTGCTTTAGCGTACCAGACTGAAACCGCGCCTATATCTAAGCAAGCAGGTTCCAATCAAAAAGCCGAACCCTGCGTTTTAAGCGGGTTCGGCGAATCTGTTTGGGCATGATCAAACAAAACCGATACTGGCATCAGCCCAGGACTAAAAAAGGTTACGCAGTTTGCATTTAGTTGAAACCGAACTGCGCAATCTTGATTCTTTAGAAATTGAGTTCTTTATCAACGTCCTGTGTCTTGCGGCGAGCCATGGCTAGGTTCGCGCGTGCCTTATCCAGCACAAAATAAATAAACACACCGTCCTTGCGCGAGGACGGACGGATGATGTGATACTGCTTACCCAACGTAATCAAAATATCCTCAATCACATCATTAAGCCCCAAAGCGCGCATCGTCTTAATCTTGGAACGCACCACTTCAGTGTTGCCGGCGGCGGCCACTTCGATATCAACTCCGGAGCCAGTAGACCCTAGAATCATGCCGCTCGTCGAATCGACGATAGCTGCGCACATGGCGCCATCCTGGCCCATTAATTCGTCTAAAGTTTGTTTGATCGTAGCCATAAAAACACTCCTAACTCAGTTTAAAGTCATATTTCAGGTTGCGTGTTAACAAAGCAGAGCGCCACGCAAATACGCCCTATCCACAATTGCCGCTTAACGGCAATCACAATTGATCAACCAGCTTCGCTAATTGTCTGGCCCGGATTTGCCATTCGCTCCATTCGACCGGGCTGTCCTGGCGGGTCAAAGCAACCAGCAACATCCCTTTCCCGCATGGCAACATCGTAATCCGGCCATTGGTATGAATCATGACCGAGGCACGCAAATCACCAAGACCGGTAAAATGGTGGCTTAGCCGCCCGTAGAGGCGCCAGTAGTCGCTCGCCGCCTCGGCAAAATGCTGTACATCACCGATATGCCCGGCGGCATGCCAGACCATACCTGCTTCAATTTCCACCAGAGCGCAACCATCCATTCCCGGCATGGCGGCAATTGCATCCAGTGCTTCCCGCAAGCGTTGTGCATTCATAAGGTGAGTAAGCTATTTGCAAAGTGCGACGTGCGATAAATCACATGTGCCAATACCGCTTTTTCATTAGCGATGGCGTTAAGTACCAAACGGGCGTCATTACGGATAATGCTCTGCATCACTGCAAAACCAGAGACAGTGTTGATAATGACGTTTTTACTGTCACCCAAGTTGGCTTCCTCAGAGACTACCGTACTGATCGCTGAAATAGAGCTGGCCATAGCGGCAATGCGGCTGGGATCACTCCCGTCGCGAACGGCCGAGACGATATCAAAACCATCCTCGGTAGCCAAAACCACGACTTTTATGCCCTCAAGCTCATCGGCAATCTTCTGAAGTTCAAGACGGGCGAAGGCCAAAACATTTTCGGGAAGGCGGATTGTATTATCCAATCTTCACGCTCCAAACGTGTTTGCTTCGAGCTGAGCTAATAAGGTATCAATCAGCAAAACCACATCTTCGCGGCGTCGGACATCTACGCTCATGATAGGAACCAGCTGATTGCGGTTGGCAAGAATATCAATGTAATCCTCAAGCGTGGGGACAGGATGTGTATCCAAGCGGCCGATGCCGATAGCACATGGTAGAACGCTGAGATCCTCTGCGAAACCATCAAGATAAACCACCAAGTCCGCCAATGGATCGGACCGCGAGTTATCGACCAGAATGATCAAGCCAATAGCGCTCTTTGCCAAAATCTTCCAAAGAAAATCAAAGCGTTGTTGTCCTGGAGTACCGAAGAGGCGAATACGATCTCCGCTGGCCAGCGTCAGCAAACCGAAATCGAGACCTACGGTCGTGCGCTCCTTACCCAGTGAAAGATCAGTATTGGCGACATCCGTGACAATCGGTGCGGCTTCACTCACGCTGCCGATTGCGGTGGTCTTACCCGCTCCCATAGTGCCAGTAAATAGAATTTTGTATTCGTTCATCTTGACTGATTACAGTCCGAGCTTGTTACGGACACCGCTGACAAAGCTTTGCTTAACGGATTGATCTGCAAATCTACCCCCGGCTCGGCCCATTGTCATTGGCTTGTCCGGTAAATCCTGGATCTCGATCAACCCTGCACCTCGCAGCAAATTGACCACTGCCGCGCACTCTGCAAGCGGCTGCTCAGTAATAGCCGCCATCTCATCAAGCCGCAAGGCACGACGCGATATCAGAGTCGCCATGCGAACGCGAACTGGATTCGACCCTAACAAAGCCGGCGGTGGCCAACGCCGCAGCTTGAAATGCGAGCTGCTGGTAGGATCTATTCGTTGTTCGTCTATTGGCTGTTCTTCGGGAGGCTGCGGTTGCAAGCGAGCATTGCGCAGATCGTATTCAGCCTTCTTCAACCACGCTTCAAGATGGTCTGAACGAAGGGGACGCTCCAACGTATTGGGCAACTCAGACTTGACCGGTGTCAATGTCAACACAGTGCCCGCTACCACATCCTCAGAAACACTTTCATCAACTAGCAATACATCATAGGGAGGGCCTTCAACAATCGTCCACCGAAAGGTAGGGTCTTGTGAATATAAACGAAAGAATGCTTTTACCAACCTAACCTCGGGGTCAGATAAATGGGGAATGCCAAATCTCAATATAGTCATGCCGGTAGGCTTCCCACTATATCACTACGACGGTGGCGATTAGTGATCTGTAATCGGTATCTGAAAGATTCGTTAATAATAAACCTAAGATAATTAGCCTGGCACATGAGATTAATGATCAATATAATTTCGATCTACGTTTTTAATGATCAACAACTATATTTTACCTTTAGTTATAAAAAAATTTACTTCATAGGTTAATGGTTTAATCAGCTTAGTATTTTCATCAAATCGCCGGCGGTATTGCGCCCTACACTGAGTAACATCCCAAGATTAGTGTCTTTTGAAGAAATGCAAGTTAACATCAATATATCATTAATCCGCAAAGAAACAACGCGACCATCGCTATTTTCCAAAATAACAAACTGGCAAAGCTTTTGGGATGATTCGCGCGCGATGCTTTCACCCAGAGCCAGCAATGAGCTATTCATGGTCGATATTTTATGGACCGGAATATCACGTTTCACCAAATATAAAAGCTCATGGCCATCCACAGTAGAAATCAATACGCCATAAGCACCAGGACAAACCCGCATAAACTCCTCTAGCTTTTCTTCGCTAACCGCTAGCTGCTCCTTGCTATAATTAACAATAAGATGCTCTTCTTCGTGTTCATAGTCCATCGTAGGCTCCGGTGTTGCCATTTTAAATTCAGTGTTCGTTGCTTCAACCTCAAGTGGATCAGCAACTGTTGCTTTTTCTTCAACTTCAACCGTCTTCTCTTCAATCTCGGTCGATGGCTCAAGGAGATTTTCTGAGTTGATCGCCACTGGTTCGGTAGCTTTGGAATCAGCGATTGCAGAATCGATAACCGCCGGTTGTTCCGTATGGATATCCTCACCAAAATCTATTGGTTTATCTGTGACAGGAAGGCTTTTTTGCTCGGTAGACTCTTCCTGATTTTGGCTTTTAAAACCGAAAAAAGCAGCCAATTTACCCTTTTTGATCTTCATGGCCAGTCTATTTAACCAGGTATTAGGGTATGGGAGGCTAAAAATCTAAAGGTAGATTTATTTACGAAGTCTCCAAACAGGTCAGTAGAGTATTTAGTAAAAAAAGCACATCATCTTTATTCCGGGCATCAATCGCAAAAGATGGGTAAATTTGACCGCGTTCTTTTAAAAAATCCTGATAATCATCAAGTGTAGGCGTATCTTTAATATCTATACACGTAATACCGATAACTGCATCAGTTTTTTCAATAAACTCAGAGAAATTATCCAAATACATCGCCAGATCTTTAAAAGGTTCTGGTCTTCTATTATCGATTAATACAATCAAGCCCAAGCCGCCCTGGATCAAGATATCCCACATAAACTTGAAACGACGCTGACCAGGCGTTCCATATAGGCCAATCTTCTGGCCATTCTCCAAAGTAATTTGGCCAAAATCCATGGCTACCGTGGTTGTATCTTTCAATTTCGACAAACTATCGGTCGAAAACACATCGGTTGAAACCGGGGGAAACTCACTGATCGTAGCGATTGCAGTGGTTTTGCCCGCACCAGGCGGGCCAGTAAAAATGAATTTAATTTGTTTCATTAGATTCCCAACCGGCTACGAATTCTGGCAAACAGACCACGCTTCTCTTCACTCGGTTTTTTCTGCTCAACCGGAGAAACCGATGGCATCGATTTTTGCTGATTTTCTAGATAATGCAAAACCTGGCAAGCATTAATAAAATCAATAATATTTTCCACCGGAGCCTTAGTAAAATGCGCTAAGTGATCGATGGTTCCACCGCTGCGCAATAACGCCGCAAGTTTCATATGGAGAGGATCTGCACCTAACTTCTTGAGGTCGGGCCAGCGATTCAATTTATAGAACCCTTCCAATAATAAACCAAGCATCAACTGACCATTAGAAATAGCGAGTGCTGCTGTCCAAAATAGTGGATCTGAATCTTGTGCCTTAATATTCTGAATCTCTTTAGCTAGATCATTGCTGCTCATTTCTTGTATTTGCACACTCCTCACCGGCGAAGCGAGCAAGTCTTCTACTTCGGTTCGCGTGAGGTTAATAGTGTAATATCGCCTACGCCATACGTCGAAGATGACCGATCTGCCGACCCTATCAATTGCTTTTAAAGCTTTATCGTGATTTTTATATAAAAAATTTAGAACCCGGCCGGTTCCGGTAAAAGAAGCTGAGGTATTAGTTTCTTCCAGTAATGCACTGACCTGAGCAGCCGGACCCGAAGACTTGCCCCTTTCTTGACCCGCAGAACCACTGGTACAGTGGGTAGCAGCCTCCTGTAGAACAGCGAGCAGATCCGCAGAACGCAAGGGGC
The DNA here is from genome assembly GCF_001051235.1 of Candidatus Competibacter denitrificans Run_A_D11. Taxonomy (GTDB): domain Bacteria; phylum Pseudomonadota; class Gammaproteobacteria; order Competibacterales; family Competibacteraceae; genus Competibacter_A; species Competibacter_A denitrificans. Next base: position 39,351 of record NZ_CBTJ020000024.1, read on the forward strand.
GAGAGAGAAGCAATACGCCGTTGGGTAAACCTATCCCTTTATCGCTAAATGCAATGAGCACTTGAGATTTTTTTCTGTCAACCCATTCTTTTACTTGAGAACGACCTTCAGGAGTATCCGTATCAATTAAGACAGCGGTAGCCGCTTCTGGATCATCGGTGTACTCCCACACCGCAACCCGATCTGTCTTCGTTAACCCTAGAAAAATCTTTAGGGTTAATAAATTACTAACAGATAATTGACTTGAAAAAAGCCGAAGTGTTTGTGGCATACGTGTGGTAGTGACCCATGCGATTGCAATTTGTCGTGAGTTTTAAAATAGATTCATTTTTCAAACATATATATATCAATCATACGCCAGAAGACCGTATATTCTATAGTATAGACATAACCAATCGAAAAATCTATATCTTCGTATTAAATTTGCGACTTTTGGCCGGTTCAGTACCGCAGAAATCCTGGCAACCAGCCTCACGCTTACCGTTTATTGACACGCTAAATACCAATGGCACATGGTTGGGGCAAGCAAGCGATCCGCTTGACCCAACCGTCGTGCTCAACCAGCGTACTGATGAGCCACAAAATCCCAATTCACGAGATTCCAGAACGCTTCGACGTACTTGGGTCGCAAGTTACGGTAATCGATGTAGTAAGCGTGTTCCCACACATCACAAGTCAACAATGCTTTCTTACCAGCGGTCGCCGGCGTCCCAGCATTGGAAGTACTCAGCAGTTCCACGGAACCGTCAGGATTTTTGACAAGCCAACCCCACCCAGAACCAAAGGTGCCGACAGTGACTTTGGTGAATTCCTCTTTGAAAGCCGCGAATGAGCCGAATTTCTGGTTGATGGCCTGAGCCAAGGCACCCGTCGGTTCTCCGCCACCGGCAGGTTTCAGGCAATTCCAATAAAAAGTGTGATTCCACACCTGGGCAGCGTTATTGAAAATACCACCCGATGATTTCAGCACAATGTCCTCAAGCGACAGATTTTCGAATTCTGTCCCTTTGATCAGGTTATTGAGGTTGGTGACGTAGGTCTGATGGTGCTTACCATAATGATATTCGAGCGTCTCCGCTGAAATATGGGGTTCCAAGGCATTCTTGGCGTAGGGAAGTTCAGGCAGTTGATGGACCATTTTGTCTCCGCAGTAACCGGTTAGATGAGCAAGGAATTGGCGGGTTAAAATCCGCAAAAGCCAGTTAGCGCACGCGCCAACCGATGGTTTTACCACGTCTGAGAGCGCTTACCGGCGAAACCTTAGCTAGTCTAGACGCCGGTCTCTGGTGATGCAACGCGGGTCGCAAATAGCAGGGTATGTTATGCTTACTAAAGACACAGGTGCTCGATGAGGGCCTGCCGATATCGCTGCCTTATCACCCCGAATCTAAGGAGACCGACCCATGCATAAGTTTTATCTCGCGCTTGCCGTGCTGGCCACCTTGACCGCTACGGGCTGTTCGAGCCTGGGTCTAGGTGGCAGCTCCACCGACAGTACGGCTACCGATTCATCGACCGCTGCCACCGGCACGCCCAAGGTCAGCGACTCTGAGATCGTGACCGCTATCAAAGACAGCTTCAAACAAGACCCGGAAATCGCCGGCGCCGGTTTAAGCATCAATTCTAATAACGGCGTCGTCACATTAAGCGGTAATCTTCCTAACGCACAAACTTACAATCGGGCGATTTCCCTGGCGCGTAACGTACCCGGTGTACGTCCTCCAGTCAGAGCCGCCGACCTCAAATTCCGCTAAGTACCACCCTACCCTTCTCAATCCCGGGGCGTCGTTCATGTGCGGAATCTGCGGTGAATTGCGTTTCGACGGCAGTAATCCCGACTTGGTTTTGATGAAGCGGGCGCTGGATCGCCTGGCACGGCGCGGCCCCGATCATGAGGGGGTCTGGGCAGACGGCCCTATCCTGCTAGGCCATCGCCGCCTCTCGGTGATCGACCTCAGCGACCGGTCTAACCAGCCGATGATCGATGCAGATCTTGGCTTAGCTCTGGTTTTTAACGGCGCAATCTACAACTATCGGGAATTAAGGCGGGACCTGCTAGCGAAGGGATACTCATTTTTTTCTGAGGGCGATAGCGAGGTCATTCTTAAAGCCTATGCCGAATGGGGAGAACGCTGCGTCGAACACCTGATCGGGATGTTCGCCTTCGCAATTTGGCATATCCGTGAGCGCAGCCTGTTTTTAGCGCGTGACCGTCTCGGTATCAAACCGCTCTACTACGCGCAAATGCCTCACGCATTTCGCTTCGCCTCCAACAGCCAAGCGCTGCTGGCAGCAACCGACATCGATACCACTATCGACCCGGTGGCCTTGCACCATCAATTGACTCTCCACGCTGTCGTCCCAGCGCCACGCACCCTCTTACAGGGTATCCGTAAACTGCCCCCCGCGACGACCCTCACTATCGCCGCCGACGGCGCACAGCACAGCCGAGTTTACTGGCGGCTGCAAGCCACACGACCCACCGAATCACGCAATGCAGCGGAGTGGACCGAGGAAATCCATGCGGCGCTACGGCTGGCTGTACGGCGCCGGCTCGATATCGCTGACGTACCCGTTGGGGTGCTGCTCTCAGGCGGGTTGGATTCGAGCCTGTTAGTGGCGTTGCTGGCCGAAACCGGCGCCCATGATTTGCGGACTTTCTCGGTCGGCTTCGAGGATCAGCCAGAAGAGAAAGGCAGTGAGTTCGAATACTCCGATCAAGTCGTAGCTCGCTATCAAACGCGACATCACCAATACTTGATCCCCAACGATCAGGTCTTGAACCGGCTCCCGGAAGCGGTCTCCTGCATGGCCGAACCGATGGTAGGCCAGGATGCAGTGGCTTTTTTCCTCTTGGCCGAGCGGGTATCGCAAGCAGTTAAAGTGGTGCAAAGCGGTCAAGGCGCCGATGAGGTATTCGGCGGCTACTTCTGGTATCCCCGCATGGTTGCCGAAACCGGGGATGATCTGGATCGATTCCGTCACCATTATTTTGATCGTGACCACCCTGAATGGCTGGAAACGGTCGCACCGGCTTATCACGGTTCCGATCATACCGCCCGGCTGATCGCCGAGCGGCTCGCGGAACCAGGAGCAGAGGAATATCTCGATAAGGTGTTGCGGTTAGATGTGACCAGCCTCATCGTAGACGATCCGGTTAAACGGGTAGATAACATGACCATGGCCTGGGGGCTGGAAGCCAGGGTGCCTTTTTTGGATCACGAGTTGGTCGAACTGGCCATGCAACTGCCTGCCGAGCTAAAAATCGGCGACGGCGGCAAAGCTGTCTTGAAAAAAATTGCGCGCGGCCTGCTACCCGATTCGGTGATTGATCGACCGAAGGGCTATTTTCCGGTGCCGGCACTCAAATTCGTGCGCGGTCAATTTTTAGAGTTCATGCAAGAGATCGTCACCTCGCGCGCCTGCCGAGAACGTGGATTGTTCCAGCGGCCCTACCTGGAGAAGCTATTAGCCGCGCCTGAGATGTATATGACCCGGCTACTGGGCAGCAAATTATGGCACGTCGCGCTGCTGGAACTCTGGCTACAAATCAATGTAGATCATCGCCCCTAAAAGCGACTTCACAAGCTGATCCCGTGCAGTAAAAAACCTTGGGTTGCAACCTCCTCCGCCGGTTCGGTCTAATGTTCGATTCCCTCGTTTATCGGGCCTGCTTTGGAGGATACAGCCACCGCTCTTTTCCGCCTGGTTGTCTGATCTCACCTACCGGATTATCGGAATCCGATAGCGCACACTTTCCAACTTCCCAACCCTTTAACATCTCAGGAGTTTCCGATGGATGACGTTCTTGAACGCATCAAACAACAAGTTGAATCCAATCCGGTGGTCATCTATATGAAAGGCACCCCGGAGATGCCACGCTGTGGTTTTTCGCAGCGGGCATCGCAAGCGCTGGCTGCCACCGGTTTCCCATTTGCCTACGTCAACGTCTTAGAGGACCCGGAGATTTTCGACAACTTGCCGCGCTACGCCGACTGGCCTACCTTCCCACAAATTTACGTAGATGGTGAACTGGTCGGGGGTTGCGACATTACCCTGGAGCTTTATCAGAATGGTGAATTGAAGGGGCTAGTGGAAGCGGCCATCACCAAGCACGATACGCCATCTACCTGACAAGCGAACCGATTTGCACTACTTTTTCAACCCGGCGCCGCCGGGTTTTTTAGTATGTTTTTAAGCCAGCCGGCATTTTATCGCGCGACATCGCTGTAAAAAGGTCTAAATTTATGTCGGCGCGTAAATTCGCACGGTTCCCAACTTGGAGACTGCTCCAAGGTTGGGTTAGACTGAAAGATACAGCGATAAAGATAGGGCATTTTGTATGCTGCAATATCCACTAACTCATTCAGAGGATTGAACTGATGCCGAAGAAAAAAGAGCCGACCGAAGCAGCCGCCAAGGAAACCAAAACGACAGCCGCACAAACCGGCAAGACCGCAGCTGCGGCGGCACCAGCGAAGACAGCCAAACCTGAACCTGCTGCTGCCCCTAAGACGGCAAAACCGGCTACCAAAGTGGAAAAACCCTCGGTAGCTTCAAGTACTCCAGCCACCACCGCCAAGGCTACGAAACCCGCCACCAAAGCCCCTGCCAAAGCCGAAAAACCGGCGACTGAGGCAAACCCGATTATTACGGTTATCGTTGCCAAGTTCGATGTCGGCCCCGGCAACAACCTCTATATTCGCGGTGATGGCCATAGCTTAAGCTGGGAAAGCGGAACCTTGATGGAAAATGTCGGTGGCGACACTTGGCAATGGACCACCACGGAAGCTCGCGAAGGTGTTCTTGGGTTCAAGCTATTGATCAATGACGAAGTTTGGTCTATCGGTGAGAACATGAACACGCCGTTTGGTGAAACAACGACGTTCTATCCCGCTTTTTGAAGCAAAGCTGTAACGGTGCTGATCGCCGGCACAAACCGGCGGTCGCTCCTCATCAGCCTTCACGCTGCAACCGCTCAAACTCGGCTTTCGAACGCGCCACACAGTCTTCAATGGCGACGCCACCGAAATAATTCCCGGTGAGAGCCAAACCGCTTCCAGGCAATAACGCATTCACAGCCTCCGTCCATTGTCCATGGCTAGCTCGCAGCATCGGTAACTGATTGCGCTTGGCCTTCACGTTTTCTAAATTCAACTCACTTCGTGCAACCCCTAGAACCTGGGCGATCCGCTGCAATTTTCCCTCCTCGGTTAAAACCCCAGGACGGAAGTGAAACGTGAATCCGCGAAATCGGGCATCAGGCAGTGTATCCCGCGATACCGCCGAATAAAACGTCTCACCGCAACCGATCAACCCCGCCAATGGCGGCAAACTGACTCGTTCACGCGGTAACCCAACCCCAACTGATTCCACCACTGCCACGCCGATCTCCGTCAATCGTTCCGCTAAGGCAGGCAAAACCGACCGCAGTAAATCGGCTGCTATCGCCACCGGGGTCGCCAAACAAACTCGGTGTGCGGAATAGCTAACCCCTTCTAACTGTACGATAAAATCTGGGCCATCGCGCCTAATCGACTGCACCGTTCGGCCATACTCGATCTCGACACCCGCCTGTTTGGCCAAGACATCAGCGATGGTTTGCAAGCCGGCGGAGAAGGTAAAGCCACGCGGGAACTCTTTACGGCGCGGTCGCGGCCGAAACAGGTGATCGGCCGGGTAATTAGCCGCCGACTGGCAAACAACCGCGTCGAAGGCTGGCCCGAACACCGCCGAATAATTCCGGCGACCAACGATATGGCCATAGTAGTCGCCAACTGTGTGGCCCGCTTTGCGGGTGCCGAGCAACCGAAATGGCGCCCCTAGCAACTCCACGATAGATAGCTTTGAAGGAATGGTATGAACCGCCTCAGCCGCGAACAGCCGAAACCCAACCTTTTCTCGGCGTCGCAACTGTTTAAGCACGTCGCTAAATTCCAAAAGTGCCAATAGATCACTGTAGGAGTTAAAACAACTGTGCGCGCCGAGTTCTAGCCAAAATCCGTCCAGATCCCCGGTGAATCGATGGGAATGCAGGCAGCCACCCGGTTGTTTTTCCTGTTCCAATACCCGCACTCTCACGCCGGCCGCAGCCGCATAGCACGCCATGCTTAGGCCGGCGACACCGGCACCAACGATCAATAAATCATCATCGGGCATGGCGAAAACTCCTTAAATATCAACATCGGCCAATTCAGAGCGAAAGCGTTAAGTGGTAAATCGGCAAGTTTTATCTAGGCTTATCCTATAGCCCACCCTAATGCCAAGAGAGATTAATGCACATCACGTCCTATTTCGCTAAAGATTTATTCCGGGGTAAGACCGTGTTCATCACGGGCGGCAGCAGCGGTATCAATCTCGGCATCGCCCGCAATTTCGCCGCACTCGGCGCGAATCTCAGCATCGTTGGTCGCTCCCAGGAAAAATTGGCTGCGGCGACTGCTGAACTCAAGGCAATCGGTGCCCATGTAGTGGCTCATTCCGCCGATGTGCGTGACTACCCAGCCCTGGAGAAAGCCCTGCAAGAGACCAACACGGCGCTAGGACCGGTGCATACCCTGATTTGCGGGGCGGCGGGCAATTTCCCTTGCCCAGCGGCAGACCTTAGCCCGAATGGTTTCAAATCGGTTATTGATATCGATTTGCTGGGCAGTTTCCACGCCTGTCGGGCCGGATTCGCGCAACTGCGGGAGACGCAGGGCAATATCATCTTCATCTCGGCTGGCATGGCTTTTATGCCTTATGCCTTCCAAGCCCACGTCGGCGCGGCCAAAGCAGGCATTGACAACCTCATGCGCAACCTGGCGCTGGAATGGGGGCCGTTTGGTATCCGCTGCAACAGCATCGTGCCTGGCCCCATTGAAGGTACCGAAGGTGTGCGCCGCTTAGTCCCAGAGGGTAGCGGCGACCTATTGCGCAAGGCAATTCCGCTAGGCCGGTTCGGTACCCCCGACGACATCGGGCAATTGAGCGTGTTCCTGGCATCCCCTTTAGCCTCGTATATCACCGGCACGGTGATCGTTGCCGACGGTGGCCAAAATTTACCCGGTTCCGGCGCCTGGACACAGCTCATTGCAACGGAGATTGCTAAGGCGAGCCGTTAAAAGACAACAACCCAGTCACCAAGTTTGCTCGATTAACATTGGGTGTGGCCGATAGGCTGGCGCGAATTGCTCGCAAGCTGCAACCTTTGTGCAACGGCTTGAGCTATAATAACTATAAAGACCACCAGTGGGCCGGTGACAGCCTACGAGGACTATAGAGGTTGAGGTATACAACAATGAAATTACAATCCTTCGACTTGAACGACATTATTCACGAACCCTCTGACGAGCAGCTTGACGCCTTGATGGAAGCGGTAGCTACCGAAGCGCGCAAGCACGCCCAACGAGCGCGCGAACAACTGATGGTCCGGTTGCGGGCTGAAATCAGAGCAATCAACCTGCCTCTCCAAGCCCAAGCCTAACTGAGCATTGGTTTTGCGGCTCGACCGGCACGCTGCAATTGACTGCGGCGTGCCGTCGATTAGCTCAATAAAACTGGCCATATTGGGCATCGACCGCAACAGCGTGTAAAATACAACGGCTTTCTTTTTCTAGCCGATTTTTTGCCGGATTTTGCATGTTCTTGGAGGATTTGCTTGATGACGCCACACGCCCGGTTCAACTTAAACGACATCGCCCACGAACCCTCTGACGAACAGCTCGACGCCTTGATGGAAGCCGTCGTCACCGAAGCACGCAAGCACGCTGAAACGGCTCGCACACACTTATTGAATCGCTTACGTGCCGAGATTATGGCCGTTGATGGGTTGCGCGTGCGGGCATGAGCGAGGGGGGAAAACCGCGCTTGATCGTGGTCGCCGGACCTAACGGCTCCGGAAAAACCTCGATTACCCAGCAGCTTCTGATGCACGAGTGGATGGACGGATGTGTTTACGTCAACCCGGATTTTATCGCCCGCGATGAGTTCGGTGACTGGAACGCGCCTGACGCGGTTTTTCGTGCAGCCCGCCGGGCGGCCGAAATCCGCGAAGGCTGCCTAGTCGAAGGTCGCAGCCTCGCTTTTGAAACCGTCCTGTCTGCACCCGATAAGATGGATTTTCTCCGTCGTGCCAGGGAGGCGGGGTTTTTTATCCGGCTATTCTTCGTCGGTACCGATGATCCCTCCATCAATGCCAAGCGGGTCGCCATGCGGGTCATGGAAGGTGGCCACGATGTGCCCATTCCGAAGATCATCGGCCGTTACACCAAGTCACTGGCCTACTGCTCTGTGGTCGCCTGGCTCGCTGATCGAACCTACGTGTACGATAACTCCATCGACAACGCTCGCGCCAAGCTCCTATTTCGTGCTTCAAAAGGTCGGCTGGTCAAAGTGTACGGTCAAATTAACCCGTGGGCGCAGGAAATCACCAACCGGTTACTCCCGGTATCGAGCGACGATACGGCGCTACAGCTATAAAACCAACCGCTAGGCGGGATAGCCGGCGCGTCAACTTGGCCGGCTCAAGCCTAACCTGTCGTTATCTCTCACTGATCTCATTTTCCGTGCGATTGCCGAGGACCTCTCATGCGCTACATCAGCACCCGAGGCGGCATGGCCCCCGCGCCGTTTTCAGACATTCTGCTAGGCGGTTTGGCACCCGATGGCGGCTTGACCATTCCGGACGCATACCCGGTACTGGCACCTGGTGAACTCGCCGGCTGGCGTGGCCTTTCCTATGCGGGCTTGGCCTGGGCTATTTTGCGCAAGTTCATCGACGATATCCCAGCTGGCGATCTACGCGCGCTCATCGACAAAACCTACACCGCCGATATTTTCCACAGTGAGGCCATCACCCCCGTTACCTCTCTCGGAGACGGGGTATGGCTATTAGGACTATCGAATGGCCCGACCCTAGCGTTCAAAGATATCGCCTTGCAATTGCTGGGCAATCTCTTCGAATACGCTTTGCTGAAAACCGGCGGCCACCTCAACATCCTCGGCGCGACATCGGGCGATACAGGCTCCAGCGCCGAATACGCCATGCGCGGCAAACGCGGTATTCGCGTGTTTATGTTGTCGCCCCATCAGAAGATGAGCCGGTTTCAGACCGCACAAATGTTCTCCTTACAGGATTCGAACATCTTCAATATTGCGATACGCGGGGTGTTTGACGATTGTCAGGATGCGGTCAAGGCTGCCAGCAACGACGCTGAGTTCAAAGCACGTTACTGTATCGGCACGGTCAATTCCATCAACTGGGCACGGGTTGCCGCACAGATCGTCTACTACTTTAAAGGCTGGCTGGCGATTACAGACCGCGATGATCAACCCGTCTCGTTTGCGATCCCCTCAGGAAATTTCGGCAATATCTGCGCCGGTTATATCGCCAAGCGGATGGGCTTGCCGATCCACCGCTTGATCCTGGCCACCAACGAAAACAACGTCCTTGATGAATTCTTCCGTACCGGCATTTATCGGGTGCGGGCCACTGACCAGGTACTGCATACCAGCAGCCCATCCATGGATATTTCCAAAGCATCAAACTTCGAGCGCTTCATTTTCGATCTGGTTGACCGCGATCCGGAGCGGGTACGGATGCTGTGGCAGCAAATCGAGACCCAGGGCTTCTTTGACCTATCGGGTAGTGTCCACTTTCAAGCGATTCGCGATTCGGGATTCGTCTCCGGCTCCAGCACGCATCAAGACCGGATTGCCACCATCCGGCGGATTTATCAGGATTCTGGGATCATCGTTGACACCCATACCGCCGATGGCATCAAGGTTGGGCTGGAGTTTCGCGAGGAGGGCATCCCATTGATTTGCGCCGAGACGGCCCTACCAACCAAGTTTGAAGAATCGATCTTTCAAGCCCTGAATCGCGCGCCAGAGCGGCCAGCCGGTTACGAACAGCTTGAAACACTGCCGCAGCGTTTTACCCTGATGGATGCGGATGTGACACAGATCAAAGCGTTTATCGCGCAACATGCCGCCTGAGAAACCCATCTGGCTGAAGATCGCGTGATTATCCCGGCGGTTGATAATGACTCGACATGACGAACGACATACAACGGTTATTTCTAAAAATTATTTTAAATTCAATATCTTAATAAGATAAAGTTCACTAAGAGTCACCTGGCAAAACATGACTAACGGCACGCGCAAGCTCTGTCAGTCATTGGATAAAATGATTGGGCGTTCAGGAGATCAAACTTGCTCTTGATACCTGGAAGAGATCCGACATCTGAAAAAAAGTTATCGGCTCGCCCATTCATCCATCTTAGTAAGGAGACCTTAGCAATGGCACACTTCCCACGCCTCAGTTTAATCGCTTTGGGGTTAGCAGTCGGCACCGCATTATCGACCCCGGTGGTCGCCCAACAAGCCCCTCCCCCACTCTATCGTTCATCGCCACCAGTTGAACAACTGGCACCTGTCTACCTCGGTCGTTCGCAGACAGAAGAGGTGATCGAAGAAAGAACGGTAACGAGCGGTAATCCGCCACCCCCGCCACCGCCTCCACCAGAATCGGAGGACAAGGGCTGGCTACCGCCGGGAGGTTCGATTCAGGTTAGAACCACTGATCAAGGTATTCGCTATACATCCGGTGGCGTTGGCGAGAGCGAACGTGAAGAGCTACGCGCCATATCGGATCGATTCAACTTGCGTGTAATGTCTGCTATGCAAGGCGGTGGCGAGTATCTGGCGGATACTGCGGTGAAGATCCTCGATTCACGCGGCGAAGTGGTTTTAAGCGCCAACTCGAAAGGGCCATATTTCTTGGCTCAAATCCCACCTGGCACTTATACCGTCGCAGTAAGCACGGCTGACCACACCCAACAGCAATCCGTCCGAATTGATGGCCCTCGCCAGTCGCAGTTAAATTTTTACTGGCGTTGAGGTGAATGCTAACCAGATTGTTCGTTCCCCTATTGCTCAGTCAACAGGGGGCAAAAGCGGGATATCGCTACTCCGCCTTTACCGCCTGGTTTAACGGTTGGAGACAGGTGCAGGAGGATCAACGGATTGAGCCGTGTCATTCCTCCCTTTCTCCAGCAGCTCTTTAGCGGCGGGTGAACCGGTGTATTTGACGATTTCCTCCAGCGTCGGCACCCGCAACAGCGCCCCTTCCTTCATGTGATCGATCTCCCGCCCGGAAAATGCCTGCGGGTTGGCCAAGAATAACGCCTTCATCATCACGTCCTTCCCAATCTCGGCATCGGGGCGCACCTTCGTCGCAATGTCCCAAAGCCGCTCGTTGGCACCCACCGGCCCGTATTGCTCCCCTCCTTTGTAGGTCGGCTCCGCCTTCGCCTTCTTCTCTGCATCAGCCGATGAAGGAGCAGTAACCTCTCCAGTCGATGGCGCCACGGTCGTTGAAGGCGTAGCCCCGACCGGTTGCGCGTTCGTTGCCGGGGTTGGGGTCGGTGTCGGGGTTGGGGATTGAGTCGGCTTTACCGCCAGCTTGGTATCCTCCTGGCGATTCGATTGCGCGCCTGTCTCCTGTTTGACTTCCGCAGAGGTGACAGATCCAACCTGTCGTTCCAGCAGCTCTTTAGCGGCGGGTGAACCGGTGTATTTGACGATTTCCTCCAGCGCCGGCACCCGCAACAGCGCCCCTTCCTTCATGTGATCGATCTCCCGCCCGGAAAATGCCTGCGGGTTGGCCAAGAATAACGCCTTCATCATCACATCCTTCCCAATCTCGGCATCGGGGCGCACCTTCGTCGCAATGTCCCAAAGCCGCTCGTTGGCACCCACCGGCCCGTATTGCTCCCCTCCTTTGTAGGTCGGCTCCGCCTTCGCCTTGGCCACCTTGTCAGACTGTGTTGTGGCAGGCGCAGTCACGCCAGACGTTGTATCCAGCCTGGCGGTAAATTCGCCAACCCGTCCTTCCAAGACACCCAATAAATTCGTGGTGCTGACAGAGTATGAAGGCGAAGGAACACTGCTGGGTAGCCTTACTGACTTGTTTGCAACGACCGGCCCTATCGTCCTCGCCCCAGAACCATTACCGGCCGTTGTAACCGATTTCGCTGTAAAGGTGATTGGCATCGTTCCTAGTTTAGGGATTCTTCTAGCCGAGGTTAATGAAGCATCGGCAATGATCGATCCAGGAGCGATTTGCGCTGGAATCACAGACCCTGGAATTTTAACGGCTGCGCCGATCACCTCGGCAACCGCCAAATACATCAGTGGTGTTGCTGAAACTGGCGTCAAGATAGGGGGCGCAACATTTCCCACAGAACTGGTGGGCTGCGTAACTGTTGCCCGTTTAGCCGAAGGAGAACGCCCTGGTAGTTCATACTTGTCGGCAGCCTCCAGCCCAGATTTGCTAGGCCCCAATAACGCCGAGAGCGAAGGAGCCGCTTCTGTCATCATCGGCTCCAACACATCAGGTGGTGCCAAGGCAAATGCTTGGGGAGCACCGGCGCTAGCGTCAGCCAACCCTATCCCATTGCTCTTGGTGACTGAGACATCCAGCGGCGGTTTGCCACCCTGAACCAAAGCAGCAGTTTGAGCCTCTTCCGCTTCCGCTAAGCTCCTAGCAGCCGCCGAACCGGAAAACTTGGCAATCTGCCGCAAAGTGGGCAGACGCAACGTAGAGCCAACTTTAAGTTCATTAATTCCAGATTTAGCGAATGCCTGGGGATTGGCTTTAAATAGGGCCTGCATCATCTGCTCTGAGCTAATGCTCGGATCGGGGCGCACCTTAAGGGCGATTTTCCCAAGTCTCTCACCAGGCATTACAGGGCCATAGGTACCTCCAGATTTATAACCCTTAGTGGGCGCAGCCACCGTTTCCACCGGCACAGGAGGCGGGAGTGGGCCAGCCGGCGTGACGGCTGCAACCGGCGTTGGCGTTGGCGTTGGCGTTGGCGTTGGCGTTGGCGTTGGCGTTGGCGTTGGCGTTGGCGTTGGCGTTGGCGTTGGCGTTGGCGTTCGGCGTTGGCGTGGCGAGGCTATCATAGGCGCTGGCGCTGGCGCTGGCGTTGGCGTTGGCGTTGGCGTTGGCGTTGGCGTTGACGAGGCTATCATAGGCGCTGGCGAGGGTACTGGCATGGCGGGCGATACCGGGGTAGTAACCACCGGCGCAGGAGTGGGGGCCGGCTCACTGGCAGATGGGGCCGGCGGCGGCGCCACAGTCGTAGCTGCCGCTAGCGGTGAAACCGGAAGGGGTGTCGGCTCAGCCGCAACAGCCGCTACAGCCGGCACAGGAGCGCTAGCCGGAGTAGGTGGTACCGCCTGGGCAGGTCCGTCCAAAATCGTTTTTGTACGGTCATTCGGGCGCTTGGCCAAGCGCTGAACAGGATCAAGAAACACGGTGAACTCCCGAAAGGTTTTGCCGCGCGGCCAGCTAAACTCCATCAACAAACCCAGGGAAGGTTCACGGATCGGCTCGGTGGAAACCACTCTGACGTAAACTTCTCCCGCTGCGTTATATTCGATAGAAAATACCAGTTTGCCCAAAGTCGCTGTTCGGTCGAGGCCAAACTCCTTATACATTGGCGAAGCCGCCAATTTGACTGAAACCTTAGCCAGATCCTCCGGTGTCAGCTTGGGTAAAGGGATTCTCGCGTCGAATAATTGATTAAGCGAGGATTGGACCTGAATTTCGCCGATTTCCAGCGCCAGGGCGCATGTCGGCCCCAACAACAGCGTTATCAACCAAAAGCGAAACGGTTTGCGGAACATGAACGGACCCTCGGAATCAGGCGGAGGCATCAAGAACAGAAAAACCACTTCTATCGCCACCAGTATCTTTTGGAAACCATAGTCTATCAGGAGTTTCCGCCGGAGACCTGGCTACAACCAGATCAGCAAAAACCGATATCGATATTTTTCAAAATCTTACTATAGCCCCCTTTTGGCTCGCATGACGTGAGGCCGAATGGGTGTCTAGAATGCCGGGTCAAACACCCGTTAGCCGTTCTCAAAGGAACGGCATCGCCCGCGCTAATCACCGGATCAGCCCTATGATTGCCGAACAGGATGCATCACCTAACCCAACCGACAGCCCGCCGAATCTAGCTATCGAACCGCTTGTCGGCACGGCTGCGCGGCTATTGGCGTTATTGCAGCAGCTAGTGCGCGAAACCCATCCATCAGGTGGAACAGCCGACCCGATTGATCTCGACAGCCACCTCGACCGAGACTTGGCGCTAGATAGCCTAACTCGGACTGAGCTACTGCGGCGGATTGAGCAGACCTTTCAAATCGTCTTGGGCGAGCGATTGCTTCTGGCGGAAACCCCGCGCGATCTGGTGAGGCTGATCCGCCAGGCCGAAAGTGAAGCGGGCGTGCAGGACGCTCCAGCCGAGCGTATGGATTCCAGGGTGGAACGGGAGGTGGTACCGCGTTTATCGAGTGCTGGTATCCCAGAGCGCGTCGCAACGCTCATTGATATGCTGGACTGGCACACCCAGGCTCACCCAAATCAGAGCGCAATTCAAATCCAGGGGAGCAACGAGCAAATTGAGGCTGCCTTCACCTATGCCGAACTTCAGCAGGGTGCGCAAGCCGTGGCGGCTGGGCTGCGTCAGCGTGGGCTACAACCCCGACAAACCGCCGCGATCATGCTACCCACCGGCAGCGATTACTTCTTGAGTTTTTTCGGCACCCTACTGGCCGGTGGTGTGCCGGTACCGATTTACCCACCGGCCCGCCCGACGCAAATCGAGGAACATTTGCGCCGCCATATCCGGCTACTGGGCAATGCCCAAACCATGATTCTGGTCACGGTTCCAGAAGCGAAGATCGTCGCGCGGCTGTTGCAAACACAGCTCCAGGACTTACGTCATGTCGTGACGGTGGCAGAACTCCAGCAGAGCCAAGACACCTGGAATGCCCCGCCAATTGGTAGCGACGACCTCGCTTTCCTACAATACACCTCCGGCAGTACCGGCGATCCCAAAGGGGTGATGCTTAGTCACGCCAATCTGCTGGCCAACGTGCGCGCCATGGGCCGACATATCGCCGTTAGCCCCAACGACCTCTTCGTCAGTTGGTTGCCCCTGTATCACGACATGGGTTTGATCGGCGCCTGCCTGGGCAGCCTGTACCACGGCTGTCCGCTAATCGTAATGTCACCGCTCACCTTTCTAGCGCGGCCGGCACATTGGCTGCGCGCCATCCACCGCCATCGGGCCACTTTATCGGCTGCGCCCAATTTCGCTTACGAGCTTTGTGCCCGCACCATTGAGGAGCACGACATCGCCGGCCTTGATCTCAGCTCTTGGCGAATGGCGTGCAACGGCGCTGAACCTGTTAATCCCATCACCCTCGAACGGTTCATCGCCCGCTTCGGCCCCTATGGTTTCCGGCCGGAAGCCATGGCGCCAGTCTATGGCTTGGCCGAATGCTCAGTGGGACTCGCCTTACAGCCTCCGGGGCGGGGACCGGTGATCGACCGGGTACGCCGTGATGCGTTGCTGACCGATGGGCGGGCGGAACTGGCAAGTGCAGACGATCCATCCGCCTTGCAGTTTCCGGCCTGTGGGCAACCCCTTGCTGGCCACCAAATCCGCATCGTTGACGAGCGGGGCCGAGAATTGCCGGAACGATGTGAAGGGCAACTGGAGTTTAAAGGGCCTTCGGCCACGGCTGGCTACTACCGCAACCCCGACGCGACCCGCAAGCTGTTCCCCCATGGCGATGGTTGGCTCGATTCGGGGGATCGCGCCTATGTGGCGGGCGGTGACGTGTATCTGACAGGTCGAGTGAAGGATTTGATTATCCGTGGCGGGCGTAATCTGTATCCTTACGAACTGGAACAGGCAGTTGGCGACCTCAACGGCATTCGCAAAGGCTGTGTCGCCGCATTCGCCAGCAATGATCCACAAATCGGCAGCGAACGATTAATCGTTGTCGCTGAAACTCGCGTGACCCAAGCGGATGAATTGGCCAAATTGCGCCAAAAGATCCAGGGCATCAGCGTCGAGATACTGGGCATACCTCCAGATGATATCGCGCTGGTTCGACCCCATACCGTTTTGAAAACCTCCAGCGGCAAAATTCGTCGCTCTGGGGTTCGAGAATTATACGAGCGCAACGCCCTCAATCATGGTAGCCGAGCGCTGTGGTTGCAGCTCACGCGCATGGTGATCTCTAGCGGCTGGGTACAAGCGCGACGCTGCGCAGACCGCATAGGCGCTTATCTGTACGCCGCGTATGCTTGGCTGCTATTTGGGCTGCTGGCGCCTGCCACCTGGCTAGGGATCATGACCCTGCCCAAGCGCGAGTGGCGGTGGAAACTGAGCCGGTTCATCGCTCTTACCCTGGCACGACTGACCGGTACGCCGCTGACTATCTCCGGTTTGGCTCATCTGCCCGCAGGACCTTGTGTGCTGGTCGTTAACCATGCCAGTTACCTGGATGCTTATGTCCTGATCGCGATGATCCCGCGCTCCCTTCATTACGTCGCCAAGCGGGAATTATTGAATAATCCTTGGCTTGCCCAGCCCTTACAGCGGATGGGTACTTTGTTCGTCGAACGTTTCGACGCGCGGCGCAGCGCACTGGAGGGGCTACAGATCGCTGAAGCGGCAAAAAAAGGACAATCACTGGCCTTCTTTCCCGAAGGGACCTTTACTCGGATACCGGGTCTACGCAGTTTCCGCCTGGGCGCTTTCGTGGCCGCTGCTCAAGCCGGAGTACCGGTCATCCCGGTGATCATTCGCGGTACCCGCTCCATGCTGCGCGCCGGTTCCTGGTTGCCACGCTGCAACCCGCTAGAGGTGATCGTACAACCCCCCCTATACCCCGAAGGTCAGGATTGGCAGTCTGTGATACAGCTGCGCGATACAGCACGGGCTAGCATCCTGCAACATTGCAGCGAGCCGGACTTAGGCGATACTGTCAATGCTCCACAGTCAAACGCTTCTTAACTCAATCAGATGGTGTCCAAATCCTATCACTGGCTTTGACCGCCCCCGATGTTTTGCGTGATCTTGATTTTATTAGTGGCCACGCTGCGCTGATACAGCGAATCCTTCTGCGGCTATCAAACCAGCCCAAGGGATAAAATTACTGTCAGCTTTTTTTACAGCTTAGGAGTTACGCAGTTGAAATTCTAAGTGATTGATTAATAGAAGATTTCTGTTGTCTGCTGCACAGGTCGATTTCTTTTAAAATCAGAGCGTTAGAGACCCAACTGCGTAACTCCTAACTTTATGCCACCTATCCGGACCGCGCCATCGACATAACATAATAGGCAGGAAGATGTGTCAGCTTTTTTTACAGTTATTTAAAGTAAATCGTCCCTTAAATTCTTTACTTAATATCAGTATATTTTATTTTAAATCAATAACATATTTTAATTTAGCTAAAACATAATTTGTAATCTTAAGAAAAACACTGCCGGTTAGGGTGTCAGGAAATTTTACAGTTCCTACATATTTTGAAGAATAACGACAAGCAATTTATTATCTAAGTTATTGTAATAAAATAGATACTTCTTTAATCTAAATTTTTGGCATAAAAAATGCTCATGTAAGTACATCCTCGATATTTATAGAGGGTTTGGGTTTTTAACTAGGGTTTGGAGTAAGGAGATACTTTATGAAACAGACAACTTCTATCAGAAATTCAGTGCTGCTCGCTGCGATATTTGGCTTAGGCTTAGGCTCTGGCGTTGCAAGCGCAGCTGTTATCACTCAGGTCACTAACTTAGGCGCTATTCAGACTACAAGTGGTCTTACAGGTTTTACAACTACCGGCGCCAACATGGATGGAATGTTGATCACCGCCACTTATTTTAACGGCTCAGCGCTCCAAACCCTCAGTGGAAACTGGAGTGATATTGGTGCCAGCTCCGGCGGTGTGACCCTGGCCTCACAGCCTGGAGGGGGAGACGGTAATGATTTTACGCTCAAACTTTTCGGCGACTCTTTCAATAATGCTTGGAACTTGAATTTTGATGTGGCGGGCCGGGGATCTCTGAGAAGCCTGCTCTTTGATGGGGTACCTGGTAACACCGTATTCGATATCTGTGGTAATAATAATCAGTGGTGCGGTGGTAACACTGGTACACCGGGTTCGGCGAATGGGCTGAATTTCAGCGGATTCAGCAACACCAATATCGCTATTACCGCAACTTACTTTGATGCGTTAGCGATTGGTAACGCATCACCTGTTGGTGATGTGTTCACCAAGTTTAAGCTAGATTTTGGTGGCAACGGATTGGCCCAAAACGCATACCAATTTAACCTTGATACCGATAATGCCAAAACGACGATTGTCCCTGCCGTGCCAGAACCGGCTTCCATGTCGCTGCTGGGATTAGGGTTGGCTGGGTTGGGTGCGCTGCGTCGGCGTAAGCAATCAGTCTAGTTCCCCATAAAGCAAAGAAACCCGACCGTCGTGTCGGTTTTCTTTATTATTGCCTGACCATGTCAAATCTCAATTGAAAAAGGAAGGCGTATAGTTTCCGACAAGACAGGACCGGCAATAACCATTACTATTGCCCTAGCCCAAGCCGGGTGCAAACGCAACCTATCCAGTCGAAAACCAAAACCATGGTCCAGACTTCCGCCGCCGTAGCAACGCCATCAACCCGCTTGGTCGCTTACAGCGTGGCGTTGGCCGCTTTAGCGGTCGCTTTATCACCGCTTAGTATCCCCACCGGCATCGCTAAAGTTTCCCCAAGCCAGCATTTCATCAATGTCATTGCCGGTGCGCTGGTCGGACCGTGGTGGGGATTAGCTGTTGCGGCGGTTACCTCACTGGTGCGCAATGCCTTGGGTCTGGGCACTCCGTTGGCGTTTCCGGGCAGTATTTTCGGCGTCGTTCTGGCCGGGCTGGCCTATCGCTACACTCACAACATTTACTTTACCGCGCTTGGCGAAATCATCGGTACCGGCTTAATCGGCGCCTCTGTCGGCGCGCTATTGGTTGCCCCCTATCTGATGGGCAAGGATATCGCCCTGAGCCTATTGATCCTGCCCTTTTTATTATCCTCAATGGTGGGTGCCGCCCTAGGCGTC
This sequence comes from Candidatus Competibacter denitrificans Run_A_D11, assembly GCF_001051235.1. Taxonomy (GTDB): domain Bacteria; phylum Pseudomonadota; class Gammaproteobacteria; order Competibacterales; family Competibacteraceae; genus Competibacter_A; species Competibacter_A denitrificans. The sequence continues at coordinate 58,316 of NZ_CBTJ020000024.1, forward strand.
CTTGGTCTTAGAGTATTGCGGCGTTTGGGTTATCTGCACTAAACGGCAATGGCAGAGGCTTTGATTGCTTGCCGTGACGTCAGTTACCGCTATCCGATGACCGGTTATCGCGCACTCCAGCAGGTGGATTTCAGCGTTGCGCCTGGCGAGTTTGTCGTGTTGGCCGGCGCTAGCGGTTCCGGCAAATCCACTTTGTGCCGACTACTTAATGGCTTGATTCCCTATCTACAGGGCGGCGAGATCAGTGGCACTTTGACAGTGGCTGGAATGGACCCGCGCGCAACCCCACCCCACCAGATGAGCCGTGCAGTCGGATTGGTCCTGCAACGGCCGGACGCCCAATGCCTGGCCACCACAGTCACCAGGGACATCGCCTTCGGCCCCGCTTGCCAAGGTCTGGATCGGCCGAGCATCGCCCGCCGAGTCCGCGAAGCCGCCGAGTGGCTTGATATCGGCCACCTGCTGGAACGGGCGCCGCACACACTGTCCGGTGGCGAGCAACAGCGCGTTGCGCTGGCCGGCGTGTTGGCCATGCAGCCCCGTCTGCTGGTGCTGGACGAGCCATTTGCCTTTTTAGACGCAGCGGGTGCCGGCCAGTTGCGAGAGTTACTCCGCCGCCTACATGATGCCGGTGTCACGCTACTAGTGGCCGAGCATCGGTTGGAAGAGATCACCGGCGTCGCCAATCGTATGCTGGTTCTGCATCAGGGCCGACTTGTGGCAGATGGGCCACCAGCGGCGATCATGGCCGGCGATCTCTCGGCTTGGGAATTGGCAACAGCGCCGCCGGTCTCTACACCCACACCGACAGCCCCCCTCTCCAAGCCGGTCGTGGAATGGGACGATATCTGGTATCAGCGTGAGAACCGACCGGTTCTGCGGGGAGCCAGCGTGAGCGCGAGCGCGGGGGAAATCGTCGCCCTGCTGGGCGCAAACGGGGCCGGCAAGAGCACCTTGCTCCGGCATGGTAATGGGTTGTTGCGGAGTCAGAAAGGGAACATCCGGGTGCTGGGCCAACCTATCGGCCGACGGCCGGTGGCCGAATTGGCGCGGGTGGTTGGCCTGGTGATACAGCAACCGGCCCGAATGCTGTTTGCTGCTACAGTACGCGCCGAGCTGGCAGCCGGCCCGCGCGCCCTCGGTCGGCATGATCCAGCCTGGTGCTCACAATTGAGCGAGCGTTTCGGCCTTGATCCGTTGCTCGAACGACCACCGCAGTTGCTCAGCGCCGGTGAGCAGCGACGGGTGGCGATAGCTGCCGTGCTTGCCGCTCGGCCCCAGGCCCTGTTGCTGGACGAACCCACCGCCGGCCAAGACGCCCGCGCGCGCGCGATCCTGTCTGCTTTGCTTCGTGAGTGCGCTGCCGACGGCGTGGCGATCATGGTGGCAACCCATAATCTGGCGTGGGCTTATCCACTGTGCGGGCGCTGGGCTGTGCTGGCGGATGGGCGCATCACCGTTGACGCGCATCCAACGGCTGTCCTCGCTCGGCCTGAAGTCTTACGTCATGCCCGTTTGCCGACCACGTTAGCGATGGCGGCTTGATATGATCGCGCCCGATGCCGAATCGCTTGCCCCATTACCCGCCCCAACCGGCCTCTTCGATCCCCGCGCCAAACTGTTTGTCTATCTCTTGGCTTTCAGCGGGATACTGCTCGCCACCGAGCTGACGGATTTGCTGCTGCTCAATACCACCGCGCTGCTTGCCGTGCTGGTGATGCGTGCCAGTGAAGCATGGCGCCGCGCATTGTGGCTGCTGTCCCCAACCCTGGTGTTATTCGCAGTCATCGTCGGTTTGAGCGATGGCCCGATAACGGCTGCCAGCGCGGTTCTGCGACTGCTGGGGCTGGTCACAGTCAGCGTGCTGTTTTTCGCTACTACCCCGCCGACGGAGCTAGGCGAATCCCTGCAAGCTAGCGGCGTACCGCCCACAGCGGTATTTTTGCTGGAAGGCACGCTGCGCTTCACGCCGATGATGGCTTTGTTGGTCAGCGAGGTACGCGAGGCACAAGAAAGCCGAGGTATCCGGCTGGATGGGGTCTACCTGCTGCGCAACGGCACCGCCTTGCTCGCACCGCTGTTGGCTGACGTAATGCGCTTCGCCGATGATCTTGCCGAGGCGCTCGAAGCACGCGGTTTTGGCGGCCCTACCCGCACACCCTTGGCGGACTATCGGTTTCGACTCCGTGATTGGGCATTGGTATTTGGGATAGTGGCGCTAGCGGTAGCTGCGGCGGCTCTGCGCCACATTTCTTAAAGATCACGCACTTTGGTAGTCGGTACGCTGATTTTTCCCGGCAAATCCCGCGTGATGAGGACAACCCAAGTTACTGGATCAAGCGCCCTTGCCCACCCATGGATGCCAATGAAAATACAGCAGTAATAAGCCACCGAAGATAATCCGATAATAGGCGAATGGCGCAAAGTTATTTTGGCTCACGTAGTGCAGCAGAAAACGGACGACCGCCAACCCACCCAAAAAAGCGGCGACAAAGCCAACCGCGAACATAGGGACATCGGCAAGGCTTAAATTGCTCCACTCCTTAAGCAGACTGTAGCCGGTTGCTGCGAACATGGTCGGAATGGCCAGGAAAAACGAAAACTCCGTTGCGGCAAAGCGCGACATACCGCCCAACATTCCGCCCATGATGGTTGCGCCAGAGCGCGACACGCCTGGAAACAACGCGACGCTTTGCGCCACACCCACCGTTAAGGCGTCTTTCCAGGTCATATGATCGACCGATTGGACCCTTCCCGATGGTGCGTAGCGTTCGATGAGCAAAATCGCAATGCCGCCCGCCACCAGTGCGCCGGCGACGGTGACGGGATTGAATAGATAGTGGGTAATGTACTTGTGAAACAGAAACCCCAGAATTGCGGCTGGAATAAACGCGATGGCCAGATTGGCGACGAGCCGACGCGCTTGGGTATCGGAGGTGTAATTCAGCAGCGTGGTGCGTATGCGCTGCCGATAAATCCAGACCACCGAAAGAATCGCCCCTAACTGGATGAAAATTTCGAAGGCTTCGGCGCGTGGACCGGTGAAATCCAAAAAATCTCCCACGATTATGAGATGACCGGTACTGGAAATCGGTAAAAACTCCGAAGCGGCCTCGACAAGCCCCAGAATTAACGCTTTGAGAATTAACAGGATGTCCAAAATCGCTCCTTCAGATTAGGGTACGCACAAGGCCGGCGATTCTAGCAACTCTGTACCATGGCTACCATGTACATACCAATAAAACGGATAGCAGTATTCACCTAAAGCCAACGACTTGAACGGATAAATCTTATCTTGTTCTAATGATTTACATCCCCTGCCCGCCAAGAGGTGCCCATGGATTCCTGCAAACCGATTGTGCTACTTCTTTCCCTTGTGCTGCCCCTATGCATCATCGGCACGGTGTGGGCACAGCAGATTTACAAATGGACCGACGCCAACGGGCGGGTGCATTACGGCGCAAAACAACCGGAAAATGCCAACCAAAGCCAGATCATTGATATCGCCCCAACTTCTACTGCACCAACCAACGCTGCTGATTCCGCCGCCGAAATCGCTCGGATCAACGCGCTCGCCGACCGCATGGCCAGCGAACGGCGGGCCACCGAAGATGCGCGCCAGGATCAGGCTCTGCGCGAGTTGGAACAGGAAAACGAGCGGCTCAAAAACGACTTGCTTAAACGCCAGCAACAGCAGCAAAAAGAGGAGGACAATAGCAAAAAAGTTATCCTCTACCCACCTCCAGGGTTTTATCCGCCTTACGGGCCTTATCCCCCCAGACCCCCGTTACCCACTCCGTACCCTTGTCAACCCTGGCCGGAATGCCAACGGCCACCGCCACCCTCTGCCCTTCCAGAACCCGTGCGACCGCCCAATAAACCCGATAGCGCTATCTTCAACCCCAAGCCAGTGGGTGTGAGTGAGATACCCAACAAGGGTGGCTTTCGCCCATAATAAAAAACCCGGCTAAGGCCGGGTTTTTGCTGAATAGCCCAATCGAAAAACCTTCAACTGCCTTCAAACCAAGCCAGCCGTGAGCGTAATTTGACCACCTCACCGACGATCAGTAAGGCGGGAGAATGGACACCGGCATCGCGTAACACGTCGGCCAGGGAAGCCAGCGTCGCACAAAAAACTCGCTGCTGCGGGGTCGTGCCCCGCTCCACCAATGCGACCGGCAGATCGCTCGCCGCACCGTACTCGCGCAGCTTCTGGCAAATATGCAGGACGCTTTTCAGGCCCATGTAAAACACCACGGTCTGCCCGGACTGTACCAGCGTCGGCCAATTCAAATCCAGCGTGCCATCCTTGAGATGACCGGTGACAAACACGCACGCTTGGGCATAATCGCGATGAGTCAGCGGAATGCCCGCATAGGCCGCGCAACCGGCAGCGGCCGTCACCCCCGGCACCACCTGAAACGGAATACCAGCCGCCATCAGGGTTTCGATTTCCTCACCACCGCGCCCGAAGATAAAAGGATCGCCGCCTTTGAGCCGCAACACTCGCTGGCCTTGCCGGGCTAGATCAACTAGCAATTGGTTAATTTCCTCTTGCGGCAGGGTGTGATGCTCCGGTCTCTTGCCGACGAAAATCCGTTCGATGTGCGCAGGCAGTAAAGCCAAAATTTCCGGCGCGATCAGCCGATCATAGACTGCCACATCGGCTGCCTGCATCAACCGTAACGCCTTTAGGGTCAGCAGTTCTGGATCGCCAGGGCCGGCGCCCACCAGAAAAATTTCACCCAACGGGGACCGCAGCGGCTCTGAGTTCAATACGTCTATCATGGTCTTGTGTGATCCAACCTTATCTGCCCATACATCAAAGGCCACCCAGCCGCTCGGCCCGCACAGCGGCCAGCGCCAGTTCCAAACGCCGCCAAGCGACGTCGGAATCCGGTAGGCCAAAGCGTAATCCCAGTGGATCGGTAAAGCGTCGCACCAGAAGACCGCGCTGCGCCAAAGCAGCCTGCCAAAATTCTGCTTCCGCCAGTGGTACCCATTGAAACAGGGTCGTACCGCCAGCCACTGTCAAGCCGTGGCCATGAAGCAAATCCGCCAGCCGTTGACTGGCCTGCGCCAGAGCGAGGCGCGCTTGCTGCTGCCAAGGCACATCGGCCAACGCCTGCATTGTCACCCAGCGACCAGGGCCGCTCACTGCCCAAGGGCCCAATGTTTCGGACAGCCGTTCCAAAACCGCCGGTTCCGCCAGGGCAAATCCTGCCCGCGCCCCGGCCAACCCGTAGAATTTCCCCAATGAACGCAGAACGATTAGGCCCGGTAACCCGACATAGCTCGCCAAACTGTCGTTTGGTGTGGCATCCATGAAAGCCTCATCGACCACCAGCCAACCCGCACGGGCGGCCAGGCGCTCACGCCAGTCAAGCAAAACGGCCGGTGAAAAGCGCAGGCCAGTGGGATTATTGGGATTGACCACAACCACCGTGTTGAACCGATCCAAGGCCACCGCCAACTGTTCAACTGTTAAATGCTCGACCTCGTGACCGGCTCGCCGCCAGGCATAGGCGTGTTCGGCGTAGGTGGGATGCAGGACGCCGACCCGACCGCAAGGCCGCAACAACGGCAATGCCTGAATAGCGGCTTGCGAGCCAGCCACCGGCAACAGATGAGCAGTGCCGTAATAAGCGCTCGCCACCACTACTAGGCCATCTTCCGGCTCCGGCAACCGTTGCCAGACGGTGGCTGGCAGTCCGGGAACCGGCCAACCATTCGGATTAATGCCTGTGGATAAATCAAGCCACTCCACCAACGGAATGCCGTAGCAGGCCGCTGCCGCGCGCAGCGCTCCACCGTGCTCAAGCAAACGCCACCCCCGCGATCACGCCCACCACCAGCCACAACCCCAGAGAACGCCGCACAAGAATGATTGCCCGGCCGATATCCTCCGGTCGTGGCGCCAAACCTTCTCCCAATACAGGGCGTACAATCCACTCACCGTGATAACGGGCCGGGCCGCCTAAGGCCAATCCCAACGCACCGGCTCCGGCTGCCATCACCGGGCCAGCGTTCGGGCTTTTCCAAAATGGGGCTTGTTCGCGCCAACAACGCCAAGCGAGCGCCGGCTTAGCACCGACCAGCAGATAGCTCAATGCAGTCAACCGGGCCGGTATCCAATTCAGCACATCGTCCAGCCGGGCAGCGGCCCAACCAAAATCCAGATATCGGGGCGTGCGATAGCCCCACATCGCATCAAGCGTATTCGCCAGCCGATAGACCACGACTCCCGGTGTCCAGGCCAGCGCAAACCAAAACAGTGCGCCGAATATGGCGTCACAGCCGTTTTCCAGCACCGACTCGACCGTAGCCCGACTGATTTGATCCTCATCCAGATCAGCGGTATCACGACTGACGATCCTGCCGACCCGCTCGCGTGCTAGGGGTAAATCATCGGCGCGTAAAGCGTCCGCTACCGCCTCGGCGTGCTCGGTCAGACTGCGGACCCCGATAGCCAGATAAAGCGCCCCTAAAGCGACGGCCAGACCCAGCAACGGCACCAGAGACAACAGCCAAGCCGCCAGCATACAAGGGGCTAGCAACACCAACACCGCACCGATGCCACGCAGGCGACGTGCAGCAGGATTCGCTTGGGGCGGTCCATAGGCAAGAGATTCAACCCGGTTAGCCAACCCGCCAAACCCGACCAGCGGATGCCATCGATGTGGCTCGCCCCACCCATGATCGAGCAAGGTGGCCATCAACCACAGCAACGCAGTCAACAAAAAAACCTCCCTACCCGCTGGGCACAGAAAGGCATAAGGCAGGCACTTTCTTGGCAGGACATGGCGCTATCAGGGCTGAAAAGCAGGGGGTAGTGTAGCCAAAAACCTAGCCCTCGGCCTGAGTAAAATGGCAAGAGTTAATAAGGCCCCCGCAGAGAACACTTGAGAATCCATGGATTACACTGAAGCGCTAACATCGATGGGCAAGATGCTTTCGTAAGAACAGTCGATAATCGCTCGGTTACGTCCCTGATGTTTAGCGCTGTAAAGTGCTGCATCCGCTCGGGCAAACCAGGCACTGGGCGCTTCTTGCGGACACAGGACCGCCCCCCCTATCGAGACGGTCAACGGCTTACCTTCATAGATGATCTCACGTTCCACTTGGAGGCAGGTATCACTGGCCATTGTCCCTAAAGCTTGGAGATTAGTCGGAAAAACCAGCAGGACGAATTCTTCACCACCGAAACGAAAAAATCGGTCTGTTTTGCGCACGGAACCTTCGATCAACTGGGCCAAGCGGACCAAAATTTCATCGCCCGCATCGTGGCCCCAGGTATCATTGATTTGCTTAAAGTGATCGATATCGAGAACCAGTAGTCCATAAGGCGTCCCATCCCGCTGGAAAGCTTGATAAGCGCGTTGCAACTCTTGCTGGAAGGTGCGCCGGTTAAAGGCACCAGTCAACGTATCCCGCGAGGCCAGGTCTTCCAACTGTCGGTACTGCAATTCGGCACGTTGGGCAAACACATAGGTATAAAAACACACTAACAGGCCAGTGGCCATGAAGGTAAACCCAGCCAAAGGCGAAGGGAAGATCTGGTGCTCAATAATCAATAACATTAAAAGAAATAAGATGCCCGTTAGCGCTGCGTGCCGGGGAGACGCCAGAAAAAAATTGGAGACCAACATCGGATACACCCACCCTAAAATAGCCGTGCCAAACAAATGGACTCCTACGATACCCAGGACAAAATCGAAATACATTAAAGCCTGGCAAGAACGGCGGGCATTCCCGGTGTACCATGCGTATAGCACAGTGGCGATGATGGCTAAGATCAGCACGCTGTCCACTATAGTCATCATCCAATCAGCCTTAAGCAGCCGATAAATTGTGAAAGGCGTGATGATAGAGAGCGCTACCAGCGCCATCGATGACAGCACCGCCAACTGAAAATCGTGCCGTAACCGATAGCGGATCTCACGCAAAGACATCATCTTGGCATCGCATTATTTCAATGTTTTTCAAGTGTTTTATCGCAATACCTCAGGGCTGGACCCAAAGACTAATATTAGGATGAGAATAGTCGGAAATACCTCAATGGCTCAAGAGTCTCTTGATTTAAAATCAGATCCACAAAGCTTGATAGCACCCGCAACAGGCTGGTTACCATCCGTAAAAGACCTTGATGAAGGTCACCAGAGTAGCGGTTGACGATCCCATTTTTTTCAACGATAGTCGAAGTAAAAATCGCAGCCACTCTCTACAGATCGGTTACTTGATCGGCCATGAAATTTCGCATCGTTCTGTTCGGTGTGCTCGCCCTGATCAGCCTTAGTGTCGGCATCGCCATCTACCAATACGTTCTGGCACCAACCGTTCCCCATTCTGCCACGTCAGTAACGCCTGTAACGCCTCCCGCTTCTTCCACCATCAAGGAAAAGCAAAAACCGACAGCGACTGATCCATCCGTTGGCAAACAACCCAATGATCGGGTTGCTACGTTGGGCGCCAGGATTCACCGGCCCAGTTGGCCAGATCAGCCTCTCGCGCCAAACACAACGGCTGATCGGATTGTGGTAGAGAAAAAGGCTCGCCGCCTGACTCTTTTTTTCGGCAACCGGCCCATCAAAGCCTACGATATCGCTCTCGGCCGGCAACCCGACGGACCCAAGCGCTTCCAGGGCGATAATAAAACACCCGAAGGCCACTACAAAATCGACGCTCGCAAACAGAACAGCGCCTATCACCGCGCCCTACACATCTCCTACCCTAGCCGGCAAGATGCTGCTTTTGCCGCCGCCCAAAAACGGCCTACCGGCGGAGATATCATGATTCATGGTTTACCCAACGGCATGGGTTCCATGGGTCGGCTCCACCTGTTAAGAGACTGGACGGCCGGCTGCATTGCTGTGACCAACAACGAAATTGAAGAGATCTGGCGGGTCGTCCGCGACGGTACCCCAATTGAGATTCGGCCTTAACGTCGCCTATGCCGCAAATCCGTAAAACCAAAAGGGGACTTAAACCGTGATCGCCGTTCTGGCGGTCTTATTGGCCTTTCAGTTGCTCGGTGAGGCCATCGCGCAAGTGGGCCACCTGCCTGTACCAGGGCCGGTGATTGGCATGGTGTTGCTGTTCTTGGCACTCCAATGGCATAGCGCATTGCCCGAATCCTTGCGCACGACGGCGCAAACTTTGCTATCGCACCTCTCTTTGCTGTTCGTCCCTGCTGGCGTCGGTGTCATTCAATATGGGGCGCTGCTGGCGAAAGAATGGCTGGCGCTAACGATAGCCGTCCTGCTGAGCACGATCCTGACGATTGCCATGACCGCTTTGGTCATGCATGTCCTGATGCACCGAAATGGCGCGGACCCATCGGATGACTGATCTCATCAACATGTGGGTTTATTTGGCGACTTCGCCCCTGCTGTGGTTAACCATCACCCTCCTGGTTTACTTAGCCGGGCAATGGTTATTTCAGCGCAGCGGCGGGCGGGCGCTGTTGAACCCGGTAGCTCTGGCGATCAGTTTGCTTGCGCTCTTGTTGCTGCTAACCGGAACTCCCTATGCAACCTACTTTTCCGGAGCACAATTCATTCATTTCCTCCTCGGCCCAGCGACCGTAGCGCTGGCAGTCCCCCTGTACTTGCACTGGAAACGAGTTCGGCAACTGTTTTTACCGCTCGCTTTCGGTTTGCTGGCTGGTTCGCTGACAGCAATCCTTTCAGCCATGGGGATTGCGTGGTGGCTGGGTGGCTCGCTGCCCACCGTGCTCTCGCTCGCTCCCAAATCGGTGACGACACCGGTCGCCATGGGCATCGCTGAGAAGATCGGCGGCTTACCGTCACTAACGGCGGTGATCGTGATTCTGACTGGGGTTATCGGTGCAGTAGCCGGACCCGCACTATTGGATTGGTTGCGAATTCGCGACGATGCCGTGAAAGGGTTCGCGCTGGGCGTGGGCGCGCACGGTATCGGTACCGCACGGGCTTTTCAAATCAGCGGTTTAGCCGGGGCCTTCGCCGGTCTGGCGATTGGCTTGAACGCGCTGTTGACCGCTTTGCTGGTCCCGGCGATCATTCGACTGCTCCATTGGTTAGCCTGAAAGGAGCCGCTTTGCACGATACCCCTGAGGGACTCATCGCGCAGCTTTTAGGAATGATGCGCAAAGCGCATCCAGCTTTGCGGAGTCCAGTCGGGATCGAGATTAGCGGCGTCGTTATCGCTGGGAGTTAGGCCACACTTACGGGCAAAATAGCGATGGAAAGCCAGATTGGCTGTCAGCTCCGGGTGAAAAACCGTCACCAAAATCTGCTCATCTTCAGCGGCGGCAATGTAATCGTCCAATTGCAGTAAAACTCTGACACCCGCACCAACCCGCACGATCTTGGGGGCACGGATGAAGGTCACCGGCACCGGCTCCACCGCCACCGCCGGGACTTCCACCACACGGTTGAAACTATCCAGTTGACTACCGAAGGCGTTGCGGCTGACGGCCATGTCGATCAGGCCCAGAAACGGCGGTTCATCGGTGATTTCGCTAGCCAGCAAAATCGCCCCGGCGCAAGTACCCCATAGCTTGAGGCCCCCGCTGTACGCCTGACTGATCGCATGGCTTAAGCCAAAGATATCCAGCAGCCGTGCTAGGCAGGTGCTCTCACCGCCGGGGATAATCAGCCCGGCCAATCCCTCAAGCTCAGTAGCCCGCTTCACAGCTTGGGCCGCCACCCCAATCCGTCGCAGATGGTCAAGATGCTCCTGCACGCCGCCTTGCAGATCCAGGACGCCGAGCCTACCGGCGTCAGCGGCCATCACCAGCCACGTCCCGCCAAGCGCTCTTCGCCCGCCATGCTGGCTACGCTCTGCCCTGGCATGGGATCGCCCAGATCCATCGAAACGTCCAATAGCTTTTCAGCATCGTTGTAAAACGCGGTCGCTTTAACGATGGCGCTCGCCCGTCGCACCGGATCGGCGGATTTGAAGATCCCGGAACCGACAAACACGCCATCACAGCCAAGCTGCATCATCAAGGCGGCGTCGGCCGGCGTAGCGATGCCACCAGCCGCAAAATTGACCACCGGCAATCGCCCCAGTTTTTTGATTTCCAGCGCCAGCTCGTAGGGAATTCCATTGGCCTTGACGAAACCCATGATTTCTTCGCTCGGCAGGCCCGCCAGTTGACGGATCTCACGATTCATGGTCCGCATATGGCGCACCGCTTCCACCACATCACCGGTACCGGCTTCGCCCTTGGTGCGAATCATCGCCGCACCCTCGGCAATCCGGCGTGCCGCTTCCCCTAGATTGCGAGCACCGCAAACGAAAGGAATGGCAAACTGAGTTTTGTCGATGTGGCATTCTTCATCAGCGGGGGTTAACACCTCGCTCTCATCGATATAGTCAATCTTGAGGGCTTGTAGAATCTGTGCTTCAACAAAATGGCCGATCCGCGCTTTGGCCATCACCGGAATAGTCACTGCTTCCTTGATGGCTCTGATCAGGCCAGGATCGGACATGCGCGCGACGCCGCCTTGCTTGCGGATATCGGCCGGGACTCGCTCCAGCGCCATAACCGCCACTGCACCCGCCTCCTGGGCAATCTGGGCTTGTTCCACGTTGACCACATCCATGATGACCCCGCCCTTGAGCATCTGCGCCAATTGGGCGTTCAGAAGATATCGGTTCTCTGTCATACTGCTACTCGCTACCTGATGACGAAAAAATGGTCGCGGAATCACGCTACTTGAACCTTCTGCGGCCCGCGAAAAGTGCGAAGTATACCACTATCGATCACTTGGACCGAAGCTTCTCACAGGACATTGCACCGCCGTAAATCAGCGTATTTTCCACAATACGCGGTGCCCCCTTCATCAACCGATAAGCCACTAAACGTTCAATCATGCCAGAACGCTTGTTGGGTGCCCTATTGGCTTTGGCGGCGGCTGTCCTGTTTGGCGCCAGTATCCCGTTCGCCAAACTGTTGCTTGGGGCAATCGGCGCCACTACCCTGGCGGGACTACTCTATCTGGGAGCAGGCTTCGGGGTTGGCCTGCTGCTGGCGGTACGCGCCTCTTTTAAGATCCGTCGCACAGAGGCGCCGCTAGCCACTGCGGATTGGCCTTGGCTGGGGGCGGTCGTCATCGCGGGTGGGGTGATCGGGCCTATCCTGCTGATGGCGGGATTACAGACCACACCCGCCACTAGCGCGGCACTCCTGCTGAATCTGGAAAGTTTTTTCACTCTCCTGATCGCGTGGCTTATCTTTCATGAAAGCATCGACCGCCGCATCGCCTTGGGCGCGCTCACCATCCTAATTGGTGCGGTTATTTTATCCTGGCAGGGGCCTATCGGTGCTCCCCGCTGGAGTGCGCTGGCAGTGATCGGCGCTTGTCTGGCGTGGGCTATCGACAATAATTTGACCCGTAAATTGGCTGTAGCCGACCCTTTGGTCATCGTGGCGGTGAAAGGCTGGGTCGCCGGGCCGATTACGCTCATCCTGGCCGCTAGCTTAGGCGATGACTTCCCACCAGTGAGCCTGGCTGTAGCCGCGAGCGGGATCGGTGCCATCGGATACGGCGGCAGTCTGATCGCCTTTGTCTTGGCTTTGCGCCAGCTCGGCGCTGCTCGTACCGGCGCTTATTTCGCCACAGCGCCGTTCATGGGCGCGGCCTTAGCGATCCTCTTACTCCATGAACCATTAACCCCGCAAGTGCTGCTGGCCGCTCTATTGATGGGGATCGGCATTTATCTGCACTTGACCGAACGGCACGACCATTTCCATAGCCATGATCCGCTGGTTCATGCTCACCGACACACGCATGACGCCCATCACCAACATGTCCACCAACCCGACGATCCACCCGGCGAACCGCACGCCCATGCCCATGCTCACGCCTCGATCCAACACGCCCATCCGCATTACCCGGACATCCATCATCGGCACCGACACCCGCTCATTGATCGATAGAACAGATGCCACCGGACAGCGGTCAGCCCATTTCATCGGCTAGAATGTGCTTGAAGCAGCGGTAGACTTGAACGACAACCCATCAGGGCGGATAATTGTGCAGCGCACCATGAATGACGGTGAACCTCGTAAACCTACGTACCCCTCTCTAACCGAATGCTACGGACCTGATGCCTATGAACGCTAAACGCCTGCTAATAGTTGACGATGAAGCAGAATTTGGCGAGTTTGTTCGCCGGGTCGCTGTTGATATCGGCTACGAAGTGATGGTAACCACCAACGGGTTGGATTTTCAGAAAGGCTTTGCCAGCTTTCAGCCCAATAAGATCATTTTGGATATGGTGATCCCGGATATCGATGGCAACGAGCTTTTGCTTTGGTTGCTGGAGCAAGGTTATGCATCGGATTTGATCATCACGACGGGATTTAGCCCGGACTATGCGAGAGATGCCAAGATATTAGCGGAATTCAAAGGTCTACCATCCGTCAGTATCCTGGTGAAGCCGGTCAGACTAGCGCAGCTACGGGGCGCGCTTGGCGCTTAATAGACCTCTACAACCAATTTTTTCTTTACTCACTCGCTATTTTTAATTATAAAAACATTAAGATATCGTCATCGATACATCCAGGCGGCGACAATGCGGCGGATACTCCATCTCCGGCTTATGGTTTTTGGCCTGTCGGCAGTCGATTTTCTCGCCACCTCCGATTGCTTGCATTCCGGCGCGCTATCCATCTCCCCGATTCAGCTCGACCGCACCACTCTCACCAACGACCTTGATGCGTTCACCGTCAAGCCAACGTCGTTCCTCCCCAACGACCCAGTGGCCTTACTGCCGCTGGAGCGTGCTCGCTAGCGGGCCTGGGCGACGACCGTGGGCAGTGACCGGCGCACTGAACAAAGCTCATCACTGATTCAACAGTTGTTGTTTTCACACCTGTTAGTCGCGTCGGTCGGCTTACTGATGCTGGGCATGGCGCTGCTCGCCACTTACGATCTACGCAGTACGGTGATCCATCTGGCGCAAGAGAGCGCGCCATTATCGCAAGCATCCTTTCAGTTGCTCACCGGAGTACGTCGGTCGCTAACCAATTTACAAGGCTGGGTACGATCCGACGACCAGCGATTCCTGGAGAGCTGGCAAAGCGCCTGGCGCGATCAAATTCAACCTGCGCTGCAAGTCTTAGAAAATTTTCCAACCGTCACTGTTGATGGCAAGCATCACCAGCCGGCTAAGGAACTTAAGCCATTGCTAACCGCCTTGCGCGAGTCTCAGGCGCGAGTACAGGATACGGTGCGCACACCTGGTAATGAACCGGCACGATTGCTCTATCTGAGAACCGTCGAACCCATTACGGCAACGCTGTACTCATTACTCAATACGTTGATAGAGGATGAAAAAACTCAGGAAGGGGGCACAGAAAGGAAAGCCCTGCTCGCCCGGATCGGAGAAACGCGCCACCGATTGGCGACCGCGCATTTGTTGGTGCGGGAAACACTGGACACTGATGGGTTGCGTTATATCCCACTCTTGCAGGAGACGTTGCAAGCCTTGCGGTCACAAGCGGATGTTCTTCTCATTGATCCGTTACTGGCTCCTAACCAACAGCAGTTGGTTAGCTCAATTGCCCAAGAGCTGAAAGATTTCACCGGCACAACCGCTCAGTTGACCCAACTACGCCAGTCGGCCGACTGGAATATCGCCTTGCGGGCAATGTCCGAAGACGTCGTTCCGTTGGCCGATCAAGTCATCGCGTTGGCAGAAGCGATAGCCAAGCAAGCCAAACAGCAACTAGAAGCAGAAATCTCGACTGCACAGTCGGCGAGTGCGCTCACGGTCTGGGTGCTCGGCTTGATGATTCTAGCCATGCTGGTCTTCGCTTACCTCCTATCAAAAAAACGTGCCACCGCTTTAGCCGCCCCGATCACCACCTTGGTGGCAGCGACCCGGCAAATGGCTACGGGTAGCCTGCACGTCGATCTTCCCCCAAGCGGCAACGACGAACTTGATGAACTCACACGCGCGTTTAATAAGCTGCGCAGTTCAATGCACAGAACTCAGGAAAAGCTGCGTGAAGCCAATGGTTTGCTGGAGCAGCGGGTCGCCGAGCGTACCGCCGACTTAGAAAGAGTCAATCAAGTCCTGACCCACGAAATTCACAACCGCAACCAAACTGAAATCGCCCTACGCGAAAGCGAAGCACGGTTGCGGGCGATGACACGGGCGATTCCCGATCTGGTATTCGTCGTGGATGAAGATGGTCGTTACCGCGAAGTCTTGGCGCCGGGACAAGCCCGCCCAATCAGCGGAATCCCCTCTGCGCGCGATTCGGAGAGCGACAAAAATATCTATTCCGAATCAAACAATTATCTTGAGTTAAGCGAAGCACAGCAGAAAACAACCGCTATCGGCCTCACCCCCATCCGGGACCGGCTCCTGCACGAAGTCCATTCACAGGAAATGGCAGATTTTTTCCTGGCGATTATCCGCAATGCTTTGGCCACTCGGCATATTCAGGTCGCGGAATATGAACTGCGAACCGCATCAGGATTGCGCTGGTTCGAATCCCGGACTGCACCGCTCGATGTGAAGTTTAATGCCAAGGCTGCTGCCATTGTGGTATCACACGACATCACCAAGCGCAAGCAAGCCGAAACCCAGCTCCGCCAGGCACAGAAGATGCAGGCCATCGGTCAACTGACCGGCGGCATTGCCCATGATTTCAACAATTTGTTGGCGGTGATCATGGGCAATCTGGAATTGCTACACGAACAGTTAACCGATGAACCTCGGCTACACGAGTTGGCTCAGCAAGCACTGAAAGCGGTGGATCGCGGCACGTATTTGACTCGTCGTTTGCTGGCTTTCTCACGCCGTCAGCCCCTGTTGGCGCAAACGACGGATCTCAACAAACTGGTGCGCGGAATGCTGGATCTGATGCGGCGCACGCTGGGCGCTACGATCCAAATCGACACCCTGTTAGCGGACAACTTGGCGCATACGCTGATCGATCCCGATCAATTGGAAAGCGCTCTGCTCAACTTGGTCATCAATGCCCGCGATGCGATGCCCCAAGGGGGCAAGCTCACCCTGGAAACCGCCAATATTCTGATCGAAAAAGACTACGCCGACTCACAGGCTGATCTGGAATCTGGCACCTACGTGATGCTGGCGGTTAAGGATACCGGCGTCGGAATGCCACCCAAAGTGCTGGAGCGGGCGTTTGAGCCGTTCTTCACCACGAAAGAAACAGGGAAAGGCAGCGGTTTTGGGCTTAGCATCGTTTATGGCCTGATCAAGCAATCAGGTGGGCACATCACCATCCATAGCCAGATCAATCAAGGCACCCTAGTCCGGCTCTATCTGCCTCCTATCCAAGAATTGGCGCAAGCGGTACCCGACCCACATGTTGCTCATGGTGCGACGAAAGGCCATGGTGAAATTATCCTGGTGGTCGAAGATGATGCCGCCGTCCGCCTGTTCGCTGTCAATGCGTTGCGCGGACTGGGTTATGAACCCATCGCCGCCGCCGATGCCGCCAGCGCGCTTGAGATCCTGGAGACGACTCTCAATGTCGCCCTGCTGTTCACCGATATCGTCATGCCCGGCCCAATGGATGGCGTCAAACTGGCTATGGAGGCACAACGCCGCTATCCCACGTTGCCGGTACTCTACACCTCAGGATACACGGAGCACGCGCTTATCGGTGATGGCCACCAAGTAGCCAGCGCGGATGTTTTGGCCAAGCCTTACCGAAAAGCGGACCTGGGCAGGAAGCTGCGGCTCTTGTTGGGGCCACGCGAAGGCGATTGAGCGAGGCCGGCCAAGCCATTGCGGCTTGGACCGGCCCGTGGTGATTAGCACAACAAAACGCGATGACTGTTTACGACGACTCGATCATTTCTGCCGCGCAGGAGCCGGCGCTGGTGCCGCTGGCGCCGCAGCGGGAGTTGCTGCGGGTGCTGGCGCGGCGG